>JAXGPT010000018.1:0-36172 GCA_040766775.1 Bacillota bacterium
GATTCGCCTGTAGCCCAGCGTATCCACCGTCAGGGCAATAATCATGCCCATCACGCTTGTGAATACAATTGTAACCCACAGCGGCGGGGGTGTATCGAAGGACCTCTGGAAAAAGAATGCTATATAGGCACTTGCACTTATCATGCCGCCGTGGGCGAAATTACTAAACTTAAGCACGCTAAACACTATGGCGAAACCCACTGCAATAAGCGCGTAAACAGCACCCAGGGATATTCCGTTAATGATTAATTGAAGGTTCATGTTTTTTCCTCCCATGTTACGGGCGGGTGCATATGCCGCCCGCCCGTAGCTTTGGAATGAGGTGCCGCATTAGTATGGACGACACCGGATGGTTTGGTCTAATTAATGGAAGACTCGTCAAGGTATATCTTGGTAAGTACACGTAGATTTGTGTTTTCGTCATAGTCAGCAATGTACATACCCATACCTACCGGACGGTGAGTTTTCGGATCTATTGTAATGGGCCCTGCAGAGGTCTGAACATCTTTACACTGTTCAAGCAGTTTCGCAACCTCAACACCGTCGGTGGGGTCCTTTGCACGCTTCATGGCATCTACCATAACCATAACAGCGTCATAACCAAAGCCGGCGTTTGTCACCGGATACTCCCTGCCGTCTTCTTTCATGAAGGTCTGCATCAGTTCATAGCATTCCGATTCGGGATTCAGCAGGTCGTAGTTCTGGAGTAAGTACACGTCATAGATCTCTGTCTTTACCAGCGAAGGCCATGCCGATGCAAGAGTGTTGGCCCCAAGGATTATCCCTTTGTAGCCGGCCTCACGAAGCTGGTCATAACAAAGGGCTGCCTGGGCTGCATAGTCCGAAAGGAATACCGCGTCAGGGTTTACGCTTGCAATCTTTGTAGCCTGGGCGCGGTAGTCAACGTCGCTCCACTGGAAGGTTTCCTCGGCCACTACTTTTCCGCCCTTGGCATTTACATATGCCATAAAGGGCTCGGCATGTTTTACGGCAAAGGCGTTACCTTCGCAATACATTGTAGCAAAGGTTTTAAGCCCAAGCTCTTTCAGGCCGTATTCTGCGATGCAGTAGCTTTGAACCGCGCAGCCGGGTTCTGCCAGGAACATGAAGTTGTACGGCTCGCCTGTTTCCTCGTTGGTGGTGCAGCGTTCGTCCATAAAGTGTCCCACTATGGGGATTTTGTCTTCCTCGGCCAGTTCAACCCATGCCAGGGCTGGGTTGGACAGCGGCGGGCCGATTATGGCGTCTACTTCGTATTCGTCCACCAGTCGGCGATAGCAGTTTATGCCCTCCTGGACGTCGTTTTTGCAATCCAGCGTTATGATTTCGATCATCCTGCCGTTGATTCCACCTGCTTCATTGATTACCCTAACGGCGTACTCGGCACCCCACGCATTGGCAGTACCAGGCTCCGAGGCGGTACCACTGAGGTCCTGGATATTGCCAAGCTTGATTGGTTCAAGCTCTTTGGCGCCCCCTTCGTCTGCCGGGTCGTTTGCGGGCCCGCTGCTGGGTGAGCAAGCTACAGTAGCCATTGCTACTATCATCATCAGTGCAATCAATGTAACCAGTTTCTTCATAAGCCAGATCTCCCCTCTTAATTGATTTAGGTTATTTTAACGCATTTACAATGCGCAAACCCCGAAACTAAGATTCGGCATAGTCCTTACAGGTGTGAATTACCGGCTCAATATAGTAAACGTTTGCTATAATCCAATAGCTTTGACGGCGGTATACACAGTCAACCGCTTAAATTAAGAAATACGTGCCGCCCATGGCCTTTATTGCCAACAGTTATTGAATTTGTCTCACTTTGATTATATACCGTAAATACGTTTAGTTCAAGGCTTTTTAATTAACAAAAGCTCTATTTTGATAGAAAACGTTTTCTTTTTCATTGACTTATAAAGCCAAACCGGATTATACTATAAGTGTGGAATCTGGAGCATACCGGGGAGTTGTTGGCCATGCGGGTCGGGATTATTGGTGCACAAAGCAGGCACGCGGAATATTTTGGCGAGCTTATAAACAAGTCATCGCTGTTTGGCGGCGCAAGGGTTGAGTACATATGGGGCGGAGATGCGCCGGAGCGGCTGGAGCGTGCCGCCGCTGTCGGGATAGAAAACATTGCCGGTACCCCTCCGAGGTGGTGGACAGTTGCGACGCCGTGCTTATAACCCTTCGGGACGGCGGCACCCATGCGGCATACGCGGTGGAATGCCTGGAGAAGCACAAGCCGGTATTCGTGGACAAGCCCTTCACCCGCAGCGTGAAGGACGCGGTTACCATTTTAAACACGGCAGTTCGCACCGGGACCCCCTTTACCGGCGGGTCCACCCTTTGTTTCCTGCCCTGTATACCGGACCTTAAACGGAAAAGCCCGGCCTCGCCGTTTATCAAGGTATCGTACCGTGCCGACCCCTCTCCCCTTACGGGGGCTGGTATTTTTACGGCAGCCATCTCACAGACCTCTGCGCAGCAATATGCGGAACGGACGCTTACAGTGTCTGCGCAAAGCTCTCAGGGTCGGAGGTAACCGCCGATGTATACTATCCCGGCAAGAAGGTTCGGATTTTTTCCGCGCCCCATGTTGAAAGGGCGGCGGTGACTATGGATGCTGAATACGTATTGGATGACAAGGAATGCTATTTCCACGGCGTGAAGACCTTTTTTTGACGTGGTATCAGGGAAGCAAAGTCCCGACGGAGAAAGGCTTCTGTTTTCGGTCCGGCTTATGGACGCAATAATGAGGTCCCTTGCATCGGGCCGGGACGTTTCGGTTTAGGTTGGGCGCAGCAAAGGACCCTAGTCAGCCTCTATGCGCCTTACCGTGTCCCTTATGATAAGACGGGGCACAAGATTCATGTCCAGCGGCATCCTTTCGCTCCCGTTCTGTATATTGTCCAGCAGCATCATCGCCGCAAGCCTTCCGGTTTCATGGGAAGGATACCTGATGGTTGTAAGAGGCGGCAAAAAGGCCTCGGCGAAGGGGATGTCGTCAAAACCGATAACCGAAACGTCATCGGGGACTCTTATTCCTTCCATGGCAAGGGCGTTAATAAAGCCAAAGGCCACCATATCGTTTATGCACAGTACAGCGGTAGCGTCTTTGCGGTTTTGGATAAATTTCTTGGCCAGGGCTTTACCGGCGCCAAGTTCGTAATCGTTTCCTTCGTCCTCCCGCTCGGGGCCGGAAATATACAATAATTCGTCACCGTAATCAAGCCCGGCACTTACAAGGGATTCCCTGTAACCCTTGTGAACCTCGTTACGGGTCCAGCGGGTAAGGGGCGTGGTGGCCAGGGCAATCCGGCGGTGACCCTGGTCGATAAGGTACTTGACCGCCATACGGGCGCCTTTTCGGGAATCGAAATTGATACAGGAGCAGTCGATATTCTCCATGCGCTGGTCCAGCAGGACGAATTTCATTCCTTTTCGTATATACTCGCGTACAATATCCGCGTCCTCGTCCACCGATGAAAGGATTACGCCCTGCACCTGGCGTTCAAAGAGCTTGCGCAGGTATTCCCGTTCCTTGTCCACCTGGCGCATGGTGTTGCAAAGCAGCAGGCTGTAACCGTTTACATAGGCAACGCTGTTTATGCCAAGTATGGTCTGCAGGTAAAAGGGGTTGGTAATGTTCGGTATGACAATGCCTATATCGCAGATGGTGCTGCCCCTTAGGGAGCGCGCCATGGCATTTGGTACATAATCCAGCGCCGCGGCCGCATCCTTGACCCTTTGGCGCAGCTGCGGGCTTACCGGGTACTTGGAATTGTTCAGCACCCGTGATACGGTGGTAACCGATGTCCCGGCGAGCCTTGCCACGTCTGTTATGGTTGAGCGTTTGCCTTTTCGAGCACTCATACGGAACTCCCCCTTGTTTTACGTCTAACAACAGTTTAATTGTATCGGTGAACCCACGGTTTTGCAAGGGTGACATTGTATAAAATATACACAAACAATAAAGGGAGGTATTCCATGAAAAGCATTTCACAGGTTTTAGACCTAATGACCAGGCCAAGCGAAAGGCTGGCTGCCGACATGAAGACCCTGGCCGGGGATATAATGATCCTGGGGGCGGGAGGTAAAATAGGCCCGAGCCTTGCCATTACCGCCAAGCGTGCCTTTGAGGCCGCGGGCCTTGACAAAAGGGTTGTGGCGGTTTCACTGTTCGATTACCCCGATGCGCCCGAAGCAATGCGTAAAGCCGGGGTTGAGGTTTACGAAGCGGATATATCCGACCCGGCACAGCTTAAGGCACTGCCGGATATTGGAAATATTATCTACATGATAGGGCGAAAGTTTGGGACCACGCAGAACCAGGCGCTCACCTGGCAGGTAAACTCTCTGCTTCCGTCAAAGGTGTGCGAGCGCTTCCCCGGGGCAAATATTGTAGCCTTCTCCACCGGCAACGTTTACGGCATGGCGCCGCTGTCCTCGGGGGGCTTTTGCGAGGAGGACGAGCCGCAGCCCGAGGGCGAGTACGCGCAGTCCTGTCTGGGCAGGGAGCGAATCATGGAGTATTATTCAAAAAAGGACAATACTCCCATGCTGATTTTCCGGCTTAATTATTCGATTGATGTACGGTACGGAGTGCTGTACGACATAGCCAGCGCGGTGTACAATGAAAGGCCTGTTAGCCTCTGGCCAGCCGGTATTCAACTGCATCTGGCAGGGAGACGTATGCGAGTATGCCCTTCGGTCCCTCTTGCACACCTCGGTACCGCCGGCGGTGCTTAACGTCACCGGACCCGAGACCATCTCCACCCGCTGGGCGGCGGAGTGGTTCGGCGCCCGTTTCGGAAAGAAGCCGCTGTTTGCCGGCGAGGAGGGAAATCGCGCAGTGTTCAGCAACACGGCCAAAATGACGGCCCTCTTGGGCTACCCGAATATGCCCCTTGAGAAAATGATGGACATGGTGGCGGACTGGATCTTGGAAGGCGGTGAGACTATAAACGCGCCGACCCATTTTGAGACCACCGACGGCAAGTTTTAAAAGGGACAAAGAACCGTCCCCTGTCCCTCTGTGTCTTTTGGGTAAAATAAATTGAAAAAGGAGACTTGTAAAATGATAAGTTTTGATATTAGCGGCAGGGTTGCAGTTATAACCGGTGGATACGGGGTGCTGTGCTCCGCGATGGCCAGGGAAATGGCCAAGGCCGGGGCAAGAATTGCCATACTGGGCCGCGATGAAGAAAAGGCCAAGAAACTGGCAGATTCCATTACAGCCGAGGGCGGGGAAGCAATCGGTGTGAAAGCCGACGTGCTTAACATTGACAGCCTAAAGGCCGCCCGCGATACCGTTATGAAACATTACGGGCGGGTAGACATCCTAATAAACGGCGCCGGCGGCAATAAGACGGAGGCTACCACAAGCCCCGACCTTTCCTTCTTCGACCTGCCCCAGGATGCGATACAGTGGGTGGTGAACCTAAACCTTCTTGGCACCATATATCCCACCCAAGTTTTCGGCCGCATCATGGCGGAGCAGGACAGCGGGTGCATAGTTAACATTTCGTCCATGGCGGCCTTTACGCCGCTTACCAACACCATCGCTTACAGCGCGGCAAAGGCAGCCATATCCAACTTTACGCAGTGGATGAGCGTGCACTTTAACCAGGTATACTCCAAGAACATAAGGGTGAACGCCATTGCTCCGGGGTTTTTGCTTACGCAGCAGAACAAGTACCTGCTGGAGGACGAAGAGGGCAACCCCACCGAGCGGGGCAGGAAGATTATCGCCGGAACGCCGATGGGCCGGTACGGGCTGCCGGAGGAGCTGGTGGGCGGTGTCATATACCTTTGCTCGGATGCGGCAAGCTTTGTGACCGGGACCGTGCTGGTAATAGACGGCGGTTTCAGCGCCTATTCCGGGGTGTAGCGGGCCGCCGCCTTGACTCCCCGTCCCATGTTCATTACAATATAGAACAAACAGCACGGACACGAGAATTTGCTGCCAAACATTAAGGAGGTAATACTATGGGTACAGTGGTACCGACCAGGGAAGAAGCCTTTGCGCTTTTGAAAGAATTCAACAAGAGCGAGAGCCTGATACGCCACGCGCTGGCCGTTGAGGCGGTGATGGTTCATTTCGCGGAGCTTTTTAACGAAAGCGACGTTGAAAAATGGAGAATAGTAGGGCTTGTGCACGACCTCGACTATGAAAGGTATCCGCGAGGGTACTTTGCCGAAGGTTGAAGCCTCACCGAAAGAAATGGCCGGAGGACTACATACGGGCAATACAAAGCCACGGCTGAGGCATCTGCAGCGACGTGGAACCGGTGGAGCGTATGGAGGGTGCTTTATGCAATAGACGAGCTGACAGGGCTTATAAACGCCACCGCCCTTATGCGGCCCAACAAAAACATACTGGACCTGACGCCCAAATCGGTAAAGAAAAAGTGGAGCGGCGCTTCGCAACCGGTGTGGACCGCGGCATTATCCAGAAGGGGCGTGGATATGCTGGGGATGGACCTTACCGAGGTGATTGACCACACCATCAAGGGTATGCAGAAAGTGGCCGAAGATATAGGCCTCGGGGAGAACTGTAAAAATCAGGTGTTGACATTCACAATTAGCGCAGGTTGGTGTCTATAGTATTCCGACAGTTTTACTAGGAATTAAAGGCAGTGAAGGAGTAAAGTAGACCGGAGGGACCGTTCAGAAAGACGCCACGGCTGAAAGCGTCTTTACGGAAAGACCGGTTGAAGTGCGCTCCGGAGCCGTGGGCCGAAACGCGGTATAGGCCTTACCGGGAACGCCCGTTACAGCGTTAGGGCATAGTATTGTGCCTGAACTTGAGTTATAAACAAGAGTGGAACCGCGAAACCAAAACTTTCGCCTCTTTAGGGGTGAAAGTTTTTTTGATTGATTTTCCGCTTATATGCGCCACCTTGTTTCATCAAATAATGGGAGGAGATATTAGTGGAAGTATTCGCAGATGTAACCCAGCTTATAGGCAGTACACCCATAGTCAGGCTGAACAGGCTGCCGGGCAAAAAGGATGCGGAGGTCCTGGTTAAGCTGGAATCCTTCAACCCCGGCGGCAGCATAAAGGACAGGATCGCGCTCAACATGGTGCTGGCAGCTGAAAAACAAAACATTATTAACAAGGATACGGTAATAGTGGAACCCACCAGCGGCAACACAGGGATAGGCCTTGCCATGGTGGCCGCCGCCAGGGGGTACAAATTGCTGCTTGTGATGCCGGATACCATGAGCGAAGAAAGGCGCAAACTTATGAGGGCCTACGGGGCAGAGTTCTTGCTTACCCCCGGCGAATACGGCATGAAGGGTGCGGTGGACAAAGCCCTTGAACTGGTCGAGCAAAACCCGAACTATTTCATGCCCCAGCAGTTTAAAAACCCCGCAAACCCTGAAGCCCACAGCAGGTTTACCGCCTCGGAAATACTGGCGCAGTTGGGAACGAAAGTTGATGCCTTTGTTGCCGGCGTGGGTACCGGGGGCACAATAACCGGCGTGGGCAGGGTGCTGAAGGAAACGGTCCCCGGCATCCAAGTAGTTGCCGTGGAACCCGACGGTTCACCGGTCCTGTCGGAGGGCAGGGCGGGAACCCATGGCATACAGGGCATAGGCGCGGGCTTTGTGCCGGATGTCTTGGATAGGGGAATAGTTGACCGCATCATAAGGGTGACCGACCATGATGCCAGGGAAACCGCGAGGGGCATGGCCTCTAAAGAAGGGCTGCTGGTGGGCATCTCTTCAGGGGCCGCGATCCGGGCCGCTCTCCAGGTAGCCAAGGAACTGGGCGCCGGGAAACGGGTGCTGGCCATAGCCCCGGATACCGGGGAAAGATATTTAAGCATGAACCTTTATTAAAGGGGGGAAAAGTCATGTTCAAGCAGTTAAGGGAAGATATCCAGGCCGTGTTCAAGAACGACCCCGCGGCCAGGTCCGTATTGGAAGTGCTCCTGTGCTACCCGGGGCTTCATGCATTGATAATGCACCGGTTTGCCCACCGGCTATACAAAGCCGGGCTGTTCCTATTAGCCAGGATTGTTTCGAATATAAACAGGTTTCTTACAGGGATAGAGATTCACCCCGGTGCCAGGATAGGCAGAAGGCTTTTTATAGACCACGGAATGGGGATAGTGATTGGTGAGACGGCGGAAATAGGGGACGACGTTGTCCTGTACCACGGGGTCACGCTTGGCGGTACCGGGAAAGACAAGGGAAAGCGCCATCCCACGGTGGGCAGCAATACCATTATAGGCGCGGGAGCCAAGGTGCTGGGGCCCATAACCATTGGTAATAACGTGAAAATCGGTGCGGGCTCGGTGGTGCTTGATTCTATACCGGATAACTGCACCGCCGTCGGGTGCCCCGCAAGGGTGGTAAAGCGAAAGTTCACCCGGGAGGACAATGTCTTGTCCTGGGTTATTTAGCCGAAAACGAAAAAGGGACATGGGAAAGGGACAAGGGACGGCAGACTGTGCTGATAACCCAGCAATTGGTTAACATAAACCAATCGATATATGGTATAATCCACTTGTTAAATATAGAAAGAGGGTGGAATTATGAGATATATCGAAGGTATAAGCAGGAAAAGAAGAATGGCTTATCCTGAATATTTAGACGACTATAACAAAGGACAACCCAGTAAGGGTAATAGACACATTTGTGAACTCATTGGATTTAGTGCAGCTAGGCTTTGAAAGGGCTGTTCCATCTAATAATGGCAGACCAGGGTATAACCCTGCAGATATGCTGAGATTATTCCTGTATGGATACATGAATAAAACCACCTCGTCAAGGGACCTTGAAAGGAAGCTGGAAGAAATATTGAAGTAATTTGGCTTTTAAGAAAGCTAAAACCTGACTATAGGACAATTGCCGAGTTTAAGAAGAGTGAATAAAGAAGCTATACAAGGTATTTCATCAACTGGTAGCTCTGTGTAAGGGCTGGGATTTGTTTGGCAAAGTCATAGCAATTGATGGCTCCAAGTTCAGGGCTTCAAATTCCAAGGAGAATAACTACAATAAAAAGAAACTTGAGCGAAGAATAAAGCACATTGACAAAAAACTTCAAGAGTACATGAACATGATTGATGAAAATGATGCCAATGAAGTAGACAGTCGAAAGCCCGATAGAGAGGAAATAAGGGAGCGTATTAGGGAACTGTCAAACCGCAAAAGGACTTATGAAGGCTATCAGGATAAACTTGAAGATGAAGGCATAAATGAAATATCAACTACCGATAAAGACGCGAGGCTAATGAGTGTTAATAATAACGGAGTAGATGTATGCTACAACGTTCAAACAGCCGTAGACAGTAAGCATTGTCTTATCGTGGACTGTGATGTAATAAATAACCCGTCAGACCAGGGGCAGTTAAGTAAGATGGGTAAAAAGGCAATGAATGCCATGGTGTGGACAGTATAAAGGCATTGGCCGATAAAAAAGGGGAGTATTACAACGCAGATGACCTCAAAATATGTAACGAGGAAGGCATAGAAACCTATGTAGCAAAGCAGGTATTTTCAAATGCTACAGGGGAAAGGGCTCTACCCTGACAGATTTATTTACAACAAAGACAAGGATGTCATATCTGTCCTGCCGGGCATGAGTTAAAGCTGTACCAGGAAGAAAGGTTGTTGGTAAAGAAAAGGAACAAAGAGACTAAAATATAAAAACAGCAAAGCCTGCAGCGAGTGCAAATGCAAGGACCTGTGTACTAAAAACAAAACGGGACGGAGTTGGCCAAGAGCCGTAGACCAGGATTTCCTTGATACTGTTGACAAAGGACAAACAGTAATAAAGAGCTATATAAAACCAGGCAAATGATTGTGGAACATCCCTTTGGTACTGTAAAAAGGGGCTGGGGATTATCGTATTTTCTGACAAGAGGGTTGGCGTCGAGTAAAGACAAGGCTCTTTGGCCTTTTTAGCCTACAACATGAAAAGTTTCAATAAATATATTGGGTGTTAAAGAAATAATAAAAGAGATTGAAAGTTTTACTCTTTCAACCTCTTTAGGCCACATATTAACAATAACTGGTACAAAGGACGCATTATAGAGGCTGTGATTTAATGAAACCATGTAGCATAGTTTACCAATTTGGCTTTAGATCTGACGGTTCTTTGTCCCTTTCTTATCCCGCGAAATGTGCTAGGCCCGGTAACGTTCACCGGGACGGCCTATTTACGAGGCAGGTCACCGGGTATCGTGGGCAGCCTATTTCACACCATAGGCCGCCTATTTGGGGACAGGTCACCGAAACATCAGCCCCTTCCTAAAGGGGCCAGGTACCCTCTTTGTCTATTTTCCTGGGATTGCTGTCAGTGCAAAATTGTTCTTGGCGGACATTTCGGCCAGCGCCTCGGGTCCTCTTCCTTCACGCCGGGAGCTGGCCGGCAGCCCTATCTCCTTCGAAAGGTCTGTTATCCACTCTCTATGCCGAGTACCGCCGCCTGTTCGTCATCGTCATGCTCCACCCCCATACTGGCCCTGGCAATCCTGGCGTATTTGTACACCGCTTCCGGCAGGTTGTATTCCATGACATAGGAAGCAGTATGGCATTGCACAGCCCGTGGGGCGCATCGTACATTCCCCGAGCGCTTCCGCGTACGGTGCACCGACCCGACATCGGAATGGCTGAAGAGATAATCCGGCAAAGGCTTCCCAGCATCATACCGGTCCAGGCCTCGATATTGCCGCCGTTTTGGACCGCTTCCTTTATATTGGCGGCGATTAGCTCCGTGGCGTAAAGGCAGTGCACTCGGCATCGGTTCGGTTACCGTTACCGTGTAGCCCTCTATCGCATGGGTAAGGGCGTCAATGCCGGTGGAAGCGGTAACCGCCGGCGGCACCGTCAGTGTCAGCTCGGGGTCTATTACTGCCACCCTGGCGGCTATGGCCGAGCTCTTTATCGTAAACTTGTAGTTCTCGTCGGTATCCGTAATAACCGACGAAAAGGTGACTTCGCTTCCGGTGCCGGCGGTCCTTGTCGGTATTGTCACGAGGGCAGGCATTTGTCCTTAATCTTTCCACTTTTGCCACGTAATCGCTGCCCTGCCCCCCTGCAGGGCCAGCGCACACCGCCTTGGCCGCATCAATGGGGCTGCCTCCCCCCAACGCGACTACATAGTCAACACCCGCCCTCGGGCAAGGTCCGCGGCTTCTTCGACATTGCGGTCCTTTGGATTGGCCTCAACCCCGTCGTATACCGTAAGCTCCCGCACCTTGTCCTTGAGGACCCTTGTAACCTTATCCAACAGCCCCGCTTTGACAATGCCCCCTATCGGTAACCATCAGTACCTTTTGAAACCTTTAAAGCGCCTCCAGTTCGCCGGCAGTTAGATTCACAATCCCGGTCGAATTTTATCCTGGTTGGAAGTAAACTCAGGAAACTGTCAAGAAGACCCATTCTTATCCACTCCTTGTATGTTTTTTATTGTTGCTTCATTCGAAAAGTCTACCACCAGCAGCAGGCAGTGGGGCTTATGTGCTTATGAAGCGTTTTATCATTGTGTCACCTCTGTTTTTCAATTCCCGTTACATTATATAATTTAAAAGGCCGGCAGGACAACCCGTTTCCACCGGCCCTGATAGAGCATGTAATCAAAAGAACCGTCCCCCTGATTACTGCAGCTTCAAGACCTTTTTTATCTCGGGCAGCCGGGACTTTACCGCGGCGTAGCCCCTTTCAATGCATTCGGGTATCTTCCTCATCTCGAACAGTGACACGTCGTAGATCTGCGGGTTTACCACCACCGTTTCACGGTTCATGTTAAGCGGGTACACGGTGTGGCGACTGTTGTACATAAGCTCCACCACGTTTTCGCTGCGGTTCCTCATCTTGGTGATATGGTACATCATAATGTCCACCAAATCCTGGCTGCCAATCTCCACTATATTGTCCACCTGTTCCTGCCTCTGGCCGCTGTACCCCAGGTTTATGCCTATTATCTGTCCGCCCCCATCATCCTCAAAACGTCCACCGGCAGAGTTGTTTCACCACCCGCCGTCCACCAGCCTTCTCTTTTTGCCTTACCTCCACCGTCTTGGGCCGAAACACCACCGGTATCGCAATGCTTGCCCTGACCGCCTCGCTGATAAGGACACTGCTGCAAAGAACCGTGTTCCCGCCTCCCGCCGGTCCAGCCTTTCTGAAGTAAACACTTTATGGGCGTGCCATCGTTTATGTCGGTGGCGGTTATGGCCCAGCGGGATATCGGCCTGGGCCATGGTCCTTCCCCCGGTCAAGGTTGTATATAATCTTTCGCGTTGCTCCCTTTGCCAGGCCGCTCCAGTACCGGTTTCCCCTGAAAAGCGAGCACAGCCGCAACAGTGCCCCCAGCGCCCCGGCAAAGTCAATATCAAGCACGTACGGCGCGTACGGCAAGGCATATCCTCCATTTCATCCCACCGTCATGCCGGTGGCATACAGCGAAGCAACAATACTGCCCGCGCTGGAGCCCGCTATCCATCTTTGAAAACTGGCCCGCCTCCTCCGGGGCCCTCAGGGCGCTTACTATGTGCGACGCGCCGCGGAACCACCCCGGATAATGCAAACCCGAGCCATATGCCTTCCCCCTATAATCAAGTTGAATCCGGCCTGCAGCCGCGCCAAAACCCGTCCCGGGCGAAACATAAGCAGGACTGCGGCAGACCCCCGGATAAAAATGCCACGCGTATCATTTATACCATAGCGTATTTATAAGTACCGGCATAAAGTGATAGCTATTCAAACACTATTTAAAATGTTATAATAGTTGGCAGTGGTAAAGGAGATGAAGAAATGCAAAAACAGCTTAAGGCGGACCTCGCCCTGTTGTCGGTGGTTATTGTATGGGGCTCAACCTTTGTGCTTACAAAGGATGCGATACAGCATATCGAAACATACAACTTCCTGATGTTAAGGTTTGGGATAGCGGTACTGATGCTGCTGCTTTTTTCTATTAAAAAACTGCCCGGCCTGGACCGGGTTACGATAAAAAACGGTGCCATACTTGGGCTGCTGCTATTTATCGGTTATGCCTTCCAGACGGTGGGGCTTAACTACACCACCGCCTCCAATTCGGCATTTATCACCGGCTTTAGCGCGGTTATAGTGCCAATCCTTTCCGCGATAATGCTAAAGAAAAAACCCCAGCTTTCAGCATTGGCGGGGGTTGTGCTTGCGGTGACGGGCCTTGGGCTTCTGACGCTGGGAGACAGTTTCGTGCTAAACATAGGGGACTTGTACACGCTGTTTTGCACCTTTTTCTACGCGCTGCAGATAATAATGATTTCCCGCTATACGCACATGTCGGACCCCATGCTGCTGGCTACGGTGGAGATTACGGTGGTGGCCCTATTAAGCACGCTGTTCAGCTTTGTGCTGGAAAAACCGGTAATCCCGACACAGCCCAGCGTGTGGCTTGCGGTGCTTGTAACATCGCTGCTTGCGACAACCTTTGCCTTCATAGTGCAAAACATTGCCCAAAAACATACCAGCCCCACCCATACGGCGCTTATAGTCCTCGGGGAGCCGGTGTTTGCCCAGGCCTTTGCCTACATTATGCTGGGCGAACTGCTCACCCCAAGGCAGCTTGTCGGCTGCGCCCTTATACTGGCGGGCATGGTGGCGGCGGAGTTTAAACCGTCGCTGAAACCAAAAAGAAGCGGTACCACCGCTTCCGAAAAAGCCCGGTAACCGGGAAGCCGTTCCTTTGGCTGCCGGTATGCCGCACGGCAGCCGGCGCCCTGTGCACCCCCTGCCCTAGGCCAGGTCACAGAGCTGCGCCAGCACTTCCCATACCTCGTCCCTTCCCTCGCCGGTTGCCGACGAGCAGGGTATAAGCAAATCGTCGCCCTCCATTCCGAGGGCTTCTATTATTTCATCAAATCGCTGCTTCCTCTTGCCCCTCGGTACCTTGTCCGCCTTGGTGACCAGCACTATCCCGTGAAAGCCCGCATGCTTTATCCACTCGTAAAACATAACATCAAGCTGCGTCGGCCGGTGCCTTATGTCCACCAGGTGCAGCACGCCCCGCAGCGTGGTACGGGTGTTCAGGTATTCCTCCATCATGCGGCCCCATTTTAGCTGCTCGGACTTTGACGTTTTGGCAAACCCGTAGCCCGGAAGGTCCACCAGGAAGAAGGCATCGTTTATCCGGTAAAAATTAATGGTCCTGGTCTTGCCGGGCTGGGAGCTGGTGCGGGCAAAATTGTGCCGGTTTAGGAGGGTGTTAATAAGGGAGGACTTGCCCACGTTGGAGCGGCCCCCTATTGCCACCTCCGGCAGCCCTTCGGCGGGGTACTGGCCCCGTGCCACCGCGCTTATAACCATTTCCGCCTTTTTAATCTTTATTTCCATAAAATCATTCCTTATCCCAAGCCGACCCATGTCCCGTGCACCGGTCCGTGCCGGTGCCGGCGTATGCTCCGACACGCCTCTATTATTCCCTCACGAGGGCGTGGTCCAGCACGCTGTCCATGTGGTCCACCGTTACAAATTCCAGTTTCCTTTTAACATTGGCGGGCACCTCTTCCAGGTCCTTCTCGTTCTCCGCGGGAATCAACACCTTTGATATACCCGCCCTGTTGGCCGCAAGGCTCTTTTCCTTTATACCGCCCACCGGCAGCACCCTGCCCCTTAGGGTTATTTCCCCGGTCATTGCGGTGTCCTTCCTGACCGGCACATTGGCAAGGGCGGAAATCACCGCCGTTGCTATGGTTATGCCCGCCGACGGCCCGTCCTTGGGTATGGCCCCTTCGGGTATGTGAATGTGTATGTCAAGGTCCTGGTAAAAGTTCGGGTCAATCCCCAGTTCCTCCGTCCGCGACCTTATATAGCTTATGCCCGCCCGGGCGGATTCCTTCATCACGTCGCCCAGCTGGCCGGTAAGCACCAGTTTCCCGCTGCCCTTCATGGTGGTCACCTCTATGGACAGCGTCTCGCCGCCCACCGGTGTCCATGCCAGCCCCGTGGCAATGCCCACCTCGGTACCCTCCTTAACCTTTTCGTAGCGGTAGGCGGGTATGCCAAGGTATTTGCTAAGGTTTGCCCCGGTCACCCTGACCCTTTTCCTCTTCTCCTCCACCAGCTGTTTAGCGGCCTTCCTGCACACGTCGGCTATCCTTCGCTCCAGGTTTCTTACCCCCGCTTCCCGGGTGTAATAGTTTATTATATCCCTCACGGTGTTTTCCGAGATGAGCAGGTTCTCCTTCTTAAGACCGTGCTCTTTAAGCTGCTTGGGCAGCAGGTACTTGAGGGCTATGTTCAATTTCTCCTCCTCGGTGTAGCTGGAGATATATATTACCTCCATGCGGTCCAGCAGCGGCCGCGGTATGGTGTCGGTGGTATTGGCCGTTGTAACGAACACCACCTTGGACAGGTCAAAGGGCACCTCCAGGTAGTGGTCCCGGAACGCGTTGTTCTGCTCCGCGTCCAGCACCTCCAGCATGGCCGACGCGGGGTCGCCCCTGAAGTCGTGGCTCATCTTGTCAACCTCGTCCAGCAGAAACACCGGGTTCTTGGAACCGGCCTGGCGCATGGAATATATTATCCTGCCGGGGATGGCGCCCACGTAGGTGCGCCGGTGACCGCGAATCTCCGCCTCGTCCCGCACCCCGCCCAGCGACATCCTGACAAACTTCCTGTTTAGAGCCCGGGCAATGGAGCGACCGATGGAGGTTTTTCCCACGCCGGGGGGGCCCACAAGGCAGAGAATTGGCCCCTTCATGCCGTCGGCCAGCTGCCTAATGGCCAGGTATTCCAGGATTCTTTCCTTAACTTTCTCCAGCCCGTAATGGTCCTCATCCAGCACCTTCCTGGCGTATTTCAGGTCCAGGTTGTCCTCGGTCTCTACGTTCCACGGCAGTTCCAGTATCCAGTCAAGGTAACCCCTTATGACCCCGGTTTCCGCCGAGCCGGGGGACATCTTCATAAGCCGGTCCACCTCCTTCAGCACCTTTTCCTCGGTTTCCTCCGGCAGCCCGGCTTCCCTGACCCTTTTCCTGTAGTCCTCCACCTCCGCCATCAGGCCGTCGTCCTCGCCCAGTTCCTTCTGGATGGCCTTAAGCTGTTCCTTCAGGTAATATTCCCTCTGCATCTTGTCAATCTGGCGTTTTACCCTTAGGTTTATCTTTCTTTCCACCCTCAGGATGTCCAGTTCTTTCACCAGTATCGCATGAAGCCTTTTAAGCCTTTCCAGCGGGTCAAAGGCCTCCAGTATATGCTGCTTCTGGCTGATCCTGAGGGACAGATTTGATGCAACAATGTCCGCGAACCGGGCGGGCTCTTCCACGCCGCTTATGGTAATAAGCGTGTCCACCGCCGTCCTGTTGGTGAGCTTTATGTATTCCTCAAAGCTGTCGAATATGGCCCTCATAAGGGCTTCGGTCTCTATATCCTTTTCGAAATCCTCCTGGTCGACAAACTCCTCTATTTCCACCTCGAAGAAGGGGTCGTCCTTTATGTGGTTTATTATCCTGCCCCTGTGCATGCCTTCCACCAGTACCCTGATGGTATCCCCGGGCAGTTTCAAAAGCTGTTTTATCTTGGACACGGTGCCCACCTGGTAAAAGTCGTCGGTGGACGGGTCGTCGGTGGCGGCATCCTTCTGGCTGACCAGGAAGATGAGCTGGTCCTTCACCATGGCCTCGTCCAGCGCGCTGATGGACTTGTCCCTGCCCACGTCAAAATGAAGCATCATGTATGGAAAAACCGATATACCCCTTAACGGAAGAAGAGGCAGTACCCTGGTTTTTTTTGGTTGTTCCATGCCAATCACTCCCGCTTTTCTTTAAGTAATTCATTGATACCCTTATTTTTACATGCCGTTTACAACTCTATTATATAATAACTGTAGTGAGGCTTCTTTTCAAGTTTATTTAGTACTTCCGGTTGCAGCCGAATAGCGTTCACGGCCAATCAAGACCGAACTGCAAGTCGGCCTGTAATCTGAGGGTTTCATTTCAGCGGCGAGGCGCTTAACCGGCTGCAGTCCGGCACCGCCTTGGCACCGCCCGGTATGTTTTTCTCCATCATCGCCAACCCGATTACCTGTTCTATCCTAGTCACCCTTATTATATCAAGGCCAAAACGTGCGAAGGAATCCTGCCAGTTTGCCTCGGGGATGAGAACTCTCCTTATACCCGCCTGTGCCGCCGCTTCCAGCTTCGCCGGCACGCCGCCCACCGGTTTAACCTCTCCACGGATGGACACCTCCCCGGTCATGGCCAGCATGTTGTCCACCGGCTTTTCCATTATGGCCGAGTATATGGCCACCGCAATGGCGGTACCCGCCGATGGACCGTCTATAGGCACGCCGCCTGGAAAATTAAGGTGTACGTCATAGTCCCGGGGGTCCACCTCAAGGAACTTCCTTATAACCGTTATCACGTTGTCCACCGAACCCTTGGCGGTGCTGCGCCTTTTGAACCGCCGGGCGCCGGTGTCGGTTTCCTCCTCGTCCACTATGCCGGTGACCGTCACCGTTCCCCTTCCCTTTTCAACGGGGATTGCCGAAGCCTCTATCTCCAGCAGCGCCCCGCAATTCGCCCCATACAGCGCCAGCCCGTTTACAAATCCCACCTGAGGCCTTTCCCCGGGCTTGTTTTCAACTGTCGGCAAGTAACGGCCGCAGCTTATCACCCATTCAATGTCCACCGCGCCAATCTCATCCCTGCCCTCGGTAATGCACACGCCGCCCGCCATTTGTATCATGTTCACCGCCTCCCTGCCGTTTGATGCAAACCGTGCGATAAGGTCTACCGCCTGCTGCGTTATGCGCAAGCCGCTTTTTTGCGCCGCGTTGGCCGCGATACGCCTTATGTGCTCCCGGTTAAGAGGCTTAAAGAAAACTTCCATGCACCTTGAGCGCAGCGCCGGGGACAATTGTTCCGCCGACCGGGTGGTGGCGGCCACCAGCCGAAAATCCGCCGGCAGGCCGTTTTTGAATATCTCGTGTATATGAGTAGGGATGTTGTCATCTTCCGGGTTGTAATAGGCGCTTTCCAGGAAAACCTTGCGGTCCTCCAGCACCTTCAGCAGCTTGTTCATTTGTACCGGGTGAAGCTCCCCAATCTCGTCTATAAACAGTATGCCGCCGTGGGCCTTTGTGACTGCGCCAGGCTTTGGCTGCAGGTATGCCCGCCACCCCCATTGCACCGGCGCCTTGGTATATGGGGTCGTGCGCACGGCCCCATCAGCGGGTCGGCGATACCCCGCTCGTCAAACCGGACGGTGGTGGCGTCCACCTCCACGAAGGCCGCCTCATCGCCGAAGGGGGAAAGGGAGGATTTTTGCCTCCTCCAGCACCAGCCGCGCCGCTGCAGTTTTACCCACCCCCGGCGGGCCGTATATTATCACATGCTGCGGGTTGGGACTGCAAAGGGCCGCCTTAAGGGCCCGGATACCGTCCTCCTGGCCCCTGTATTTCGCCTAAAGTCGGAGGGCCGGGTCTTTTCCGAAAGGGGCTGGGTAAGGAAATCCGGCGCATTTTTTCCAGCCTTTCCATTTCCTTTTTGGATTCGCGCTGTATGGCACTCCTGCTGCCCTGCTGGTTTTTAGAAGGTTAAGGAAATACAGGCCTATAACCACCGCAAAAAAGAACTGGATTAAAAAAAGAATATCCGACACCTGAAGAAATGACCTCCCATCCTTGCCGTCTAGACTTATTATTTACAAGCGCGGTTTTTTTAGCAGGTTGGAAGGCATTAGATTATTGGAATTAGCGGAAATAGTTGGATTACAGCCGGGCCTGTGAATCAAAAACGCCCCGGAAAACCCTGGTTTTCCGGGGCGTTTTACTGCCAATTAAAACCGTCGGAGCCGTCTCCCTGGTTGACAAGGCTCTGTCTCCGTGTCTGGTCCCATACAGGTCCCTTTCCCACGACTCCGTCCCCTTGTCTATGCCTTTAGGCCCCGCATAGACAGGAGAACCGTCCCCTTGTCTATCCCGTCCCCTTGTCTATCCCCTTGTCAAAAAGGAAAAGGGACAAAGAACCGTCCCCTGTCCCTTTTAGGCGGTTTCGTTTGTCTTGCTGGTGCTCTTTCTGCCCGACTTCTGCTTGGACTTCCTCTTAAGCCCCGGGTCTACAAACACCAGCGTCGGGTCGGTGTTGTTTTCCACCGTTTCCTTGGTCACCACGCATTTTTCCACGTCGTCCCTGGAGGGTATCTCGTACATCACGTTCCGCATAACGCCCTCCATTATGGACCTTAATCCCCGGGCCCCGGTTTTCCGGTCCAGGGCTTTCTGGGCTATTACCTCCAGGGCCTCTTCCTCTATCTCAAGCTCCACGTCGTCCATCCGGAACAGCTGCTTGTACTGCTTGACCAGCGAGTTCTTGGGCTCCTTGAGTATGGATACCAGGTCATCCCTGGACAGCGGGTCCAGCGTCACTATCACCGGTACCCTGCCCACAAACTCGGGTATAAGCCCGTATTTTAAGAGGTCTTCGGGCAGGACTTTCTTCAGTATCGCGCCTATGTCCGAATCCTCTTTGCCGGCAATCTCCGCCCCGAAGCCTATGGTCTTTTTGCCGGTCCGCTTTTGTATCAGCTTCTCCAGGCCGTCAAAGGCACCGCCGCATATGAACAGTATATTGGTGGTGTCAATCTGTATAAACTCCTGGTGCGGGTGCTTCCTGCCGCCCTGGGGAGGCACGCTGGCTACCGTTCCCTCCAGGATTTTAAGCAGCGCCTGCTGTACGCCCTCGCCGCTTACATCCCTTGTAATGGACGGGTTTTCGGACTTCCGGGCTATCTTGTCTATCTCGTCGATATAGATGATGCCCTTTTCGGCCCTCTCTATGTCAAAGTCCGCCGCCTGGATCAGCTTCAGCAGTATATTCTCCACGTCTTCACCCACGTACCCCGCCTCGGTCAGCGAAGTTGCATCGGCAATGGCAAAGGGCACGTTAAGCATCCTGGCCAGCGTTTGCGCCAGCAGCGTTTTTCCCGAGCCGGTGGGCCCGATAAGCAGTATATTGCTCTTTTGCAGCTCCACGTCATCGTCCCTGGAGGTGTGGTTTATCCTCTTGTAATGGTTGTACACCGCCACCGCCATGGATTTTTTCGCATCCTCCTGGCTGATGACGTACTGGTCCAGAAATTCCTTTATCTCTTTAGGTTTGGGTATGTCCTTTATTACTTCGTCCAGGTCGTCCTCGAATTCCTCTTCGATTATTTCCTGGCACAGGTCTATGCACTCATCGCAAATATAGACCCCCGGGCCCGCAATCAGCCCTTGACCTGCTCCTGGGTTTTGCCGCAGAAAGAACATCTGAGCTGCTTCTTGTCGTCAAACCTGGTCATTATTACACCTCTCTTGATTTGTTATCGCCTGGACGTGAGAATCCCTGTCTATAAGACCGTACTTTAAGGCCTCTTCGGATGTCATGAAAAAGTCCCTGTCGGTGTCCCTTTCAATCTTCTCCAGCGGCTGGCCGGTCCTCTCGCTCGTGATCTTGTTCAGGGTGTCCTTAAGCTTTATTATCCTTTCGGCATGAATCTTTATCTCCACCGCCTGGCCCCTGGTGCCGCCTATGGGCTGGTGAATCATTATTTCACTGTGGGGCAGCGCGAACCTTTTGCCTTTTGCGCCTGCAGCCAAAAGGAAAGCGCCCATCGAAGCGGCCATGCCCACGCAGATGGTGGAAACGTCAGGCTTGACGTACTGCATGGTGTCGTAAATGGCCATCCCGGCTGATATGGACCCCCCCGGGCTGTTTATATAAAGATGTATGTCCTTGTCCGGGTCTTCGGATTCAAGGAACAGAAGCTGTGCCACCACAAGGCTTGCCGTGATGTCGTTTACTTCGTCGCCCAGGAAAATTATCCTGTCCTTCAAAAGCCTCGAGTATATATCGTAGGACCTTTCACCGCGGCTGGTCTGCTCTACAACAATCGGAACAAGTGACATTTTTTAAACCCTCCCTGAAACTGCAATTATTTTTCTGTTAACTCGCCGACCAATAAGTCAACGGTTTTTCTTATTATTATACTCTCCCTGATATAGTTTAGTTCATCCTCGCCCATGGACTTCTTGAACTTTTCAATGTCCTCCATCTTGTACCTCTTGGCCATTTCCTCCAACTCTTTGTCTAATTCTTCTTCGGAGGCGGTAATTCCTTCCGCCTGCGAAACTTTTTCCAGCGTAAGCTGCGTCCTTACCCTCTCGGTGGCTTCACTCCTAAGTCCGTCCCTGAACTCCTCCATGGACTTCTTATAATAGTCAAGGTAGCCCTCCAGCTTCAGCCCCTGGTACATAAGCTGCATTTCAAAGTCGCGGACCATCGAGTCTATCTGCTTTTCTATCATTACCTCCGGAATGTCAATCTCGGACAGCTCGGTAACTCTTTTTATTACCTCGTCCTCGGTCTCGTGCTTTGCCCTGTGGGCCGCCCTTTCCTCCAGTTTTTTTCTTATATCCTTTTTAAGGTCTTCAAGGGTTTCAAACTCGCTAACGTCCTTTGCAAACTCGTCGTCAAGGTCGGGCAGTTCCTTTTCCTTTATTTCCTTGACGTCCACCTTGAACACCGCTTCTTCTCCCGCCAGGTGCTCCGCATGGTAGTCCTCCGGGAAAGTGACCTTTACCTCGACGCTGTCCCCGGCCTTTGCACCGATAAGCTGGTCCTCAAAGCCCTCGATGAAATGACCCGAGCCCAGCACCAGCGGCTGGTTCTCGGCGGTGCCGCCTTCAAACTGCTCTTCGCCGACAAAGCCCTTGTAGTCGATTATGACCATGTCGTCCTTCTTCGCGGGCCGGCCTTCCACCGCCACCATCCGGGCGTTTGCGTTCCGCATGTTTTCCAGTTCCTTATCCACGTCTTCGTCTGTAACAGGATATTCCTTTTTCTCCACCCTTATGCCTTTATAATCGCCGAGGACAACCTCCGGTTTTACCGTGACAATCGCTTTGAATATGAAAGGCTTGCCCTTCTCAAGCTGTACTATGTCAATCTCCGGCCGGTCCACAGGATGGAGCTTGTGCTGGTCCACCGCCGCCTGGTAGGCTTCGGGGCACACCTCGTTTATCGCGTCCTCGTAGAACACGCCCTCGCCGTAGTACCTCTCAATAATTACCCTGGGCGCCTTTCCCTTTCTGAAACCGGGTATATTGAACCGGCCCACGTTTTTCTTGTATGCCTTCTGGATACCCTTTTCAAACTGCTCCTCGCTTACTTCTATCTCCAGTGTGGCGGTATTCTTCTCTATTTTCTCCAACTTGGAATTCATATATGCTCCTCCTTGTCATTAAGGTCAATGGGCACTCTTTTTGTCCCCAAATATATAGTATTTATGTACAGGGCCTTTTACAGCCCGATTTGACTAAGACATTATAACATAACGGCTAATTTATAACAAGCAATGTAAAAAAAACAGACCTAATGAATTGGCCTGTTTGAATGGAGCGGAAGACGGGATTCGGACCCGCGACTTTCGCCTTGGCAAGGCGACGCTCTACCACTGAGCTACTCCCGCATATATGACCGCCGCTGGCGGTTACATAGTGTATATTAGCATATTTTCATAGCCAATGCAATAGGTAATTCCGGGGAGACAAAGGGCCCGCAGGGCCCGTTTGTCCTATCCCTTGAGACCGCTGTCCCTGAAGGTGGTGCAGCATGTTCCCTCGCTTGTCTTAGCATGCCCGTCCCCCATTGGATTTACCTCAATCGCGCTTGCGGTGCAGTAATGGTTCCTCCAGTATTCGCAGTTGTCAACTCCGCATTTCACCTGCATTTTAGGCGCTGTCACGTTAACACCTCCTAGCTTTTTTGCCTATAATTCTATTATTTGCCCGCAGTAAAAAAATATTTGGAAATTTTTCTACATAATCTTGCAATATTTTCTAATTGGGTATATAATATGTGTACAAGTATATAGAGTACCGATAAGGGCAAAGCCGCCGAAAGGCGGTGACGCAAAGCTAGAGGGGCTACAGCACCAACAGGCGCTATGCCAGCCAGCTGCCGGAGTATATCATTATGTATATTACCCGCACTGGCGTGCGGGTTTTTCTTGTTGCGGGGACATTCCGCAAAAGGGAATACCCGCCTTAGCAGCGGTGCGTCCCGGCCCGAGAGACTATCAATCAGGGACATTCCGCAGCAAGGAATACCCGCGTTAGTAGCGGTGTGGCCACACACCTATATATAAAAAAGATAAAGGCAAAACCGTCGAAGACGGTGACGCAAAGCTAAAGGGGCTACTGGCGCCGGCAGGCGCTATGCCAGCCAGTTGCCGGTATATATCGTTTCGTATATTACCTGCGCTGGCGCGCAGGTTTTTTATTTTCCCTTATTTGTATGGGGGTCAGCAAGTGATGAGGTCAAGTAAGTTTTTAAAAACCATCTTAATACTTGTTGTTTGTACAAGCCTTCTGCTTGGCACCGGCGTGACCGCCGAAGGCCCGCCTACAGCATCGGCTTTAAAACGGCATCCATTGAAATCACGTCGCCCGGCAGAAACGGCCTTTCCTTTGACGGAAGCCTCATGGTGGAAGGGAAAACCGACCTTCCCGAGGTCTGGCTGTGCTTAAGGGGCCCGGGGGGAGAGCTGGAAACCTACCCGGCCAAGGCCGAGGATGGAAGTTTCAAGGTTAAATAAGCTTACGGTTCGGCAGGGGCACCTATGCCGTCTGGGCGGGGGACAACCCCAGGAGAGATTCGACGGTAAGATACGCTTTGAAGTGAAAGCTACCGAGTGCGGAGGACACCCGCTACCTGGCGCCTTCCGCCTACGTGGACAGCAACCATGAGGACATAAAGGCTTCTTGGAGGAGCTCATCCATTCTGACATGACCGAAATCAATAAAAATACAGGCCATCACCGCTGGGTTACTTCCAATATAGAATACGACTATGAAGCATACCTTGAAGGCGAAAACGTGATGCGTGCCGCCAGCGAGACCATAAAACGCGGCAAGGGTATATGCCGGGACTATTCCTTCGTAGTGGCTGCCCTGGCCCGGGCGGTGAATATACCGGCAAAGGTTGTATACGGTAACGCGAAGGATGCCGGCGGCTGGAGCGCACAGCTTCACGCCTGGAACGAACTGTACGTCGACGGGCGGTGGGTCATGGTGGATACCACCTGGGATGCGGGATACATAAAAAAAGGGGAGTTGTTTCCTCCCCTTCGGATAAATATTTCGACCCGGAGCCGGAGGAGTTTGCCAAAACCCACCGGACCGAGGCGACAATGGTTTATTAGAATATACCCCCAAAGCTGTACAATTCAGATCCTCCTTATTAAAAAGCAGCGGCCCCCCACCGCTGCCTTTTTTACCCTGTTTAGCTGTTTCGTTTTCCCAGTATACAGCCCTCGTTTTTCCCGTGCTTCCAGCCGGGATAAAGCCTTCTATCACCCACAAGAAGAACCCTCTTCCTCGGTTTTAAGCCTTCCCCGAACTATGAGCCACCAGCGAGGTTCTTCGCTGTGGTCATAGGTTATAAGGGTTATAAGCCTTTCTTCGCCCTGGGGCGCCAGCACCCGTATCCTCCGGCTTAACTATGATGTTTTCAAAAACCTCGTAGAGATACGAGGCATCCTTTGTAATCACCTCGATTATGTCCCCTTCATCCAACCGGTCCAGCTTGTTGAAATGCCTGCCGGTGGTTCATGCCTGTGCCCGGCTATGCAATGGTTGCCAGCCTCACCGGGGCCGGCGGTACCCTCAAGGCTTGATACCGATATAAGCAGGTTTTTCTCGGTAGCACCCTTTAGGATTGGCATGTTCAGGTTTATTTTGTCTATCTTGAGTATGCCTTCCATGTTCTACTCTGTATTTTATACGCCAGTCCTCCGAAGAGCCGGCTTCACCGCTGCCGGCACCGATATCGCCCGGTATGTCTTCCACCTGCTCGGTCCCTGTTCCAGAACCGCCAAGCTCTGCTGCCAGGCCTCCAAAAGCTGCGCCTGCTTTCGGTCAGTAATACTCTTGCAGCTTCGGGTACGCGATAAACCAATACCTGCTATTATCAGAATAACTGCTACTGCCCTTTTCATCATTATGCCCCCATGTTTTTAAGAGAAAAGCCGAGGGGAAACTCCCCTCAGCTCTTGCTTTTGTTCCTTAACAGCCCAATTCCTGCCACGATGGCACAGGCCCCCGCCAGGTATGCAGGTAGGGCAGTCCCTCGCCGGTTTTTGGCATACCCGGCAGTTCCCCTACCGGGGGTTCCTCCCGGAACCTCTACCGGCTCTTCAGGAGGTGTATAAACGGGTTCTTCCGGCTCCACCACTATCGGCTCATCCACGGGTGTTCTTCCCGGTCTTCTTGGTCGACTTGGCTGCTGTCTTGCCTCGTCAAACTTGCCTGTGAATATCCACCTGATTTCCCCGAAGCACCCTGAAACTCGTTGCCTATCTGGTTTCCGTCAAGGAATATTTCAGCCTCCAATTGGTAAACATCCCGCCGGTATACTGCCCAGGTCAATCCCCCTGTATGGTCCCCGGTCCCATCGGCTGCGGATTCCCGCTGGCCGGGCCTTCATATATCACGTCGCCATCGTATGTAAGGGGTCAACATTATGCAGTCAATGAAGTCACTGCTTATTCCCCTTCAATCTCGGCTCGTGTAAGCAGTACTACCCTGCTGTGGTTGTTTATTATCTTTATGGTCTTTGCTATCGTATCCCCCGGGTTCAGGTTATCCCAGTCAAACAACTCATCCTCCGTAAAGCCGCTGCGGGTCGCTTCCAGGTCCAATTGTGGAAACCTGGGCCAGGGCACCCAGAGGACAGGACAGCATCAGCACAGCCACAACCACTGCAAGCAATACCTTTGCTGAGGATACGGGTGCGTCTTTTCCCTTCTTCATTTTACTACCCTCCTTTTCAGGGTATGCACTGCCAGCCAAACACAGGATTATGGCTACCATGGCAGATCATCAATACTACATACACGCTTATAGGCGTCATGGGAAGCCTGGACGCCTTCAGCAATCACCTTTATCATGAGTCCTGCCGCTGTACTCTTCACCGGTGGTTGAACTGTCCAGTGTCACTAGATCCAGCAGTAGGGATGTCGCCATTTTCCCACTAAAGCTTCTGTTTATAGTAGTACCATCATCAGCATATACCCAGTTATTTCCCCAATTTGATGCAAGGTTAAGTATTACGTTCCCACCGAAAGGTTGACCATCCACATCCGTTCGGCCTCATTCAGCCACTGCGGCACGGGCATACCCTGACATAGGTTCCCTTTGATCCTGTGCTTTTTACGCTTACATCCTTGTTCTCGGTTCCCCCCGGTTGCCGGTTCGACATGCTTCATTTCATGCTCGTTGATTTCGGCCTCTACCGTACCGGCAGTGAGGGTATTTTTCCACTTCTCGTTGTCGAGTGAAAAACGCCATTGTGCCGCCCACCACCAGCAGGGCTGCAAGGGAGAAGCCGCAAGGCCTATCAATAATGATCTTCTCATAAAACATCCCTCAATTCCAATCATTAGAGAGGCATGTTATGCTTATGACTTTACGCATCCGGTCATGAACGCTCTCCGATACTTCTATTTGGGATTTTTCTCCTGTATACCAGGCAATAATCCGTCACCTTCTCGCGTTATCGCCCGGGTAGGGAAATACCGTTTCCGGTTATACTTCGGCACTCAACTTCTTCACCATCATCCCATTCTTCTACGCCATCCGGAAGTTCATCAAGGTTCCACGCATCCTTAAAAGCACCATTTGAAGCCTGGACTGCATCCGCTTCAACTTCTATCCACGAAGAGTGAGACCCTGGTATTTGTTGCCTGTATCTTCGCCTTTTAAGTAAACTGCATCAAGCAGCAGTTCGGTTTCTACGCTGATTAAGGATCTTTTTGTAATAGTACCATCCTTCGGATTTGCAATTAGCTTCCCAATCTGCTGCGTCAAGAATAAGCTCTACGTTATCTGCATTCACATCGCTCCAGCCTTATTTTCACCATCATACCACACCGGGGTCAACATTACTCTTACATAGGTCTGCTTTGAACCAAGGCTTTTAACCCAGACATCATAGTCGATAGTATCGCCCGGGTTCCAGTTTTCAATAATACTATCTTTGGCACCATCTCTACTGACAATTTCCACCGTACCTGCGGTAAACAAATTGGTTACCGTTGCGTTGTCCGTAAACCACGCCATCGTACCGCCTACCACCAGCAGTGCTGCCAGTGAAAATACCAACATACCAACCAGTAATGATTTTTTCATTTAAATTTCCTCCCAATAAATATTATATTTTTGGCCTTGCATATTTCATTTCTTTGGTTATAGTGCTTTTCTGCTTTACATCAGAGTTGGGCTTTCCCGTTTCCTGCCGTGATTTCTTTCTATTCTCACGGATTATGGTCCTTACCAGCTCTGCGAGAATAATCGCCGTTGCCGAAACACTTTGTATGGTCATAACCCATTCCTTGTCCTTGCATAGGAGAACGCATATCCGGCATAGGGTATTGAAAACATTACTCTTCCGACCAGCCGACCTGCACTCACCGGGAGGGGGTCTTCCACATCATTGGCATCCCCCTTGGTTCGGAAGGAGAGCCCATCCTCATTCCCCACCGCCGTCACGCGATGGGTGGTGACGCTGCTGCTTCCACCATCGAGGTTATCACGTCTCCCACCTGGATGCTTTCCGGGGCAACGGGTTTTACCACCGCAATGCTCCCGGTTTCTATGGCGGGGCTCATGCTGCCGCTTAACACTGTATACATCTGGTAGCCGAGCACAGACGGTTCCCGCCTTTCACCTTGCTCTGAGCCAGTGAAAAGGTCAATACAAGTGCGGCAACGGTTAATGCTATTACCACGGTCTTGGCCGCTATGGAAGCTGTACTTTTCAGATGTCCTTTTTCACTGGTTATCCTCTCCGTTATCGTCTGCATTTGTCTCGCCCGGGAAGTCTTCGCTGCTGTACTCCAAGCAGTATCGCGTCGGTGCTAAACTGCATTATAACGGTTTTCCTCGCCGTCCCCGTTTCCAGTAGGCGTCTCCTCCAGCGAACTGTACTACGGTAAGTTTGTTGTCTTCTTCATCGTAGCTCTTGAACCAGCCGTAGTTGCTTCGGATGTTTGTTACAGTTACGGTAGCGGTTTCATTACCGCTGCTTATTCAACATTAGCATTGTCTATATTGTTTAGTTCTCGTCCATCGGCACCGTTTCTTATTTCGTATTCGCCCGGCCACAGTCCCTCTATGCGTTTTGTCTCGCCATCACTTATGGATACGTTCCGTTTCTTCCCGTCGGGGCCTTCCGCACGGACTATGAATTCCTTGGAGGAATTTTCATTGCCTTCTTTTTTGATAATAATGGTACCCGTCCTTGTAACCTCAAGCGGTACCGCTTTTGGTGCAGCCGTAATCGACGTCGATTACGGTGACTGTATATTGAATATCCTTCTCTCCGGGTGCCACCGTTGGGTTAGCCTCATTGAACTCCATGAAAAAAATGTATCACAGATCCACTCGTAGCTGTAATCCGGGTATCCGCCGCTTACATTCATATACTCACCCAAATCTACGCTTTTCGCCTATGAATATACTGGCATTCCCGCCATCCACCGAAAACGGCGCCGGTACGTACACTTCTGGAACCGGGAAGGTCTTACTGACGTTATCGTTCCCGTTTACATCAGTGTAATTAAGTACTGCGCTTACGTTTGTGGGAACACTATCCCTCTGAAAAGAAATCTGCCATGGCTCTTATCTTATGTAAGCTGCGCGCTTTCTTCTATGGTTCGGGTTCCCACGGAGTAATTGTGTGGGTAATAGGTCATGGAACAAATCACATCAGGATTAAGTTACGATGCTTCCTTGAACAAAGTCAAAGTGGAGTTTACATCTCATCGGTTACCACTGCCGTTTTTTGCTGGAACGCCAATATATCCTGCTATTTCATGTATATTTCCGAAAGGTCTGGCAAATGTTGTCTCATAGTACCCTGCGTTCTGCGCTTTTTGGTATCCAGGCTTCTGTTGCGCGATTTGCGAATAGCCGGTCAATCCTCAAACAGTCCGATGGTATATACATCGGCAATACCATAAGCTTTGGCCTTCCTCGCAGAGCAGCTATTGTATGGACATTGTGGCTGGTTGGAAAGTTGTCACCTGGCCGATTGCCTATGCTGACATTCGCTACGCCGTCAGAGAGTAATATAATAACCTTTTTTAACCAGCCCTGCCATCACTATTCATAAGGTTCTTTGCCTCCTGAAGCCCGCCTGTGTATTGGTTCCTGTTTGTGTGGAGATATTGTTTATAGCACTTTAATAACCTGGTCTTGGTTGCTGTTAAATCCAATATTTATTTGGCTGTCACGGTCCAGGTTCCCACTCTGCCAACCCCAAAGGGGACGCCAAAACCCGCATATGAAGTTACCACTGCGACCCTGTTATCATTTTCAGGATAATATTTGCTGTACAAAATCTTTAGCAGCCTCCTTCCGCATAATACATGGATGAAGGTTTCCAAGCAGTTTGTGCTACACAGTTGTCGTAACAAGTATTACGTCAAGTGGCAACTCAACCGGCGTCCCTGTAATTTCCAGATTAACCTCGTATGCCCTGCAGCCTTCCACAGCTTCGGCGGTTTTAGCAACCTCTATAGTATCCGGTAAATTACTGGTCTGCATATCGAGCCCAAACATCGAACTCGAGTTTAAACCGCTTGGTGCGGAAACACCCTTGCCGGATGCCTTGGCCGGAATGTCCGATGTTTTGATAAAACCTGTAGGTATATCTGGGACAAGCTCCATAAAGCACAAAAGGTATAATGATTCCTCAACCTCCACACTGTATGTACCCTTCTTTACCTACCAGGTAGGCTGCTTCGCCATCAAAGTCTTGACGTCGTAATCGCCATAGCATCAACTACTATCTTTATTTCCTCTTCGTCATACTCGGGGTCAATATAATACCAGCCGGTGAACTCCTCATAGTCCCCTGCGGACAGGGTACCTATTCTCACATCGGTCCCTGAAAGGCGGTCGGTTACCACCACATCGTACAGGTCGGTATCCCCGTCGTTTGCAACCGTTACAATGTATATAACGGTTTCCCCTGCATATAGCTGTCATTTTCGACGTCGATATCCACCGATAATGAAGGCTTATTTCAACTGTCGGCGGTAACATAACAATGAGGTTCTTCCGGTAGTAATTCTTCGGGTTCCAGCGGAGCTTCCGGTTAACGGGTCTTCGGGTTCCAGCGGAGTTTCCGGATTTAACGAGGTCTTCAGGATTCAAAGGATCACTGGGGTCCTCGACGGGCTCCTCCAACGGGTTCCTCGACGGGTTCCTCGACGGGCTCCTCGACGGGCTCCTCGGCGGGCTCCTCGACGGGGTCCTCGACAGAGCTCCTCGACAGGCTCTTCGACAGGCTCCTCGACGGGGTCCTCGACGGGGTCCTCGACAGGCTCCTCGACAGGCTCCTCGACAGGCTCCTCAATAGGCTCCTCGACAGGCTCTTGACAGGCTCCTCAGCCAGGCTCTCGACAGGCTCTTCGACAGGCTCTTCGACAGGCTCCTCAATAGGCTCCTCGACAGGCTCCTCGACAGGCTCTTCGACAGGCTCTTCGACAGGCAATTCATCCGCATAGGCCACGCTTGCTCCGAAAGCACCGAAAACCAAAACCATGGTTAGCACTAATGCCGTGATCTTTTTAAAGTATCTCCCTTACTTTGTTTTACCTCTACCAAGCCTTCTTTTTTCAAATGCCGGACGCCGATAGTCATTTCACTCTTGCTGATGTGCAATCCCTCCTCAATCAAATGTAGGAGTTCCATGTAGCTTCGAAAAGGTACTGATTTTCCCTCTTCTATCCAGCGTATATAGCCCTGGATGCTGAAGTTCTCCGCATAAACCACCTTTATAAGGAAAGTAGGGCTGGTTCCTGGTATCGCGCTTGTTACCTTTCCCATTGCCGGTGTGTTCTGCATGATATCCCCCCTCAACAGGAGCCATTGTGTCCTACCTTGTCTTTAATTGTAGCAGCAAGGAATTATATTTGACGTTCAGGCCGATTACCGCCTGCGCACACGAAAATCACTTTTTGCGCACAATCAAATTACAACTCAATTACAAAAACCCCCGGGTGGGGTTCCGTACTAACGTGAACTCCCCGGGGGCTTACTTTTCCTCTACTTTCCTATTATGCAAAAGAAGGGTTTTTTATCGGCTGCTATGAGCTTAAAGGAGATGTCCACTGAAAATCCTTCTTCGCCTATTTTGTCGTTAAACCTTTTCCTAATCCGCCTGCTTATCAAAATCAAGGGCATCCCTCTGAACATCGGTAAGCATTACAATCATCTGATGCCCGTTCCACTGCGTAAAAACACACGTCTCCCCTGCGCAGGGATTCTGCGGGTACCACTTTCGAGTGTTTCGGCAGCCTCATTAAGCTCGTCTTCGGCTTGCCGGTTTTCGGCTATTAATGGTGACAAGGCCCAGGCATTCCCTTGCTTCGGGCTCTTATACTCCTTCGCTCTTCCAGGTTGTATATGGTTCGGAAATACTCTATGTCATAAGAACAGTGCCCCTTCCATATCGTCATCAAAGGAAAAATTCCTGGCAAGCACTGATATGTCGGTGCTGTGGATGTCCCTGCCCCCCGCCACTATCCTTCTGTACATGCCCTTAAGGACGGGTGACGGCGTTACCGACATCTCCCTGTACATCCTTCCGGTTATGTAGTTGTAATGGCTGAGGGCGTGTTTGTATTCACCCAGCTCAAGAAGCGCTTCCAGGAAGAAAACGTGCAGGGCCTCTTCGAAAGGCTCGTAGGACACGGCATGTTCGAAGTATTCAACGATTTCCCGGCTGCGGCCCTTTGTTTTCAAAAGCTCAAACAGACTTATAAGCGAATGCACATAAAGCCGGTGGTACCGGTTTCTTATGGTAAATACCCATTCCCTGTCCGAAATGTCCGCAAGGTACTGGCCCCTGTACAGGCGAATGGCTTCCTTGTATTTTTCTATCGCCTGGTCGGGGTCCTTATTCCTTGCCCTGTCGGCAGCTTTTATGTTATCCTCAAACAGTGCGGCATCAATCAAGCAGTTTTTCCCGATATTTAGTACATAAAAACCGTTTTGAAAGGATATACCCAGGTGGTTTTCACCGCCGCCTTCGCCATCACTTTTAAGCCCCATGTCATCCAGCATTTTTCTCAGCCTGAACACCTGGGTTCTAAGGGCATTCTTGGGATCGGCAATATCCGAATCGCTCCACAGGTTTTCGGCAATATACTCCGGTGTAAGCTTCTTATCCCTGTAGGTAATGAAATATTTCAGCAGCTCCAGGCGCTTATTTGCCCTGCTGCCATCCATCATAAGGGACCTGCCGGATTCTACAATATCAAAATCCCCCAGCGTCAAAACTTCAACACCCATTAAGCATACCCCCAATTGCCTTACTCAAGTACCCATTTTATCATATTTTACTAGAGATTTCATAAAGTTTCAATACGTGGCACTAATAACATTGGCAAATTTGCCAAAAAACTGCAATTTCGCCGCTGAAGCATGTGCATGGCAAAAATGTAGTATAATTATGTACTATAATTATAGTATACATATACCCATATTGATAGATGGGATATCATCATTTTAACGGTATATTCCGATATAATTACTAGGGGAAAATTTGCAGTGCGGGGGTGGCTCTTGCTTTGAAGGACTTTGATATTAAAACGTTGTATGCCATACTAAACTCAACCATACAAAAGATACAGGAAGGCAAGGGTGAAATAGACGAAATAAGCAGGCAGGTAAGCGACGAGTGCGAGAAACTGAAAAACGACCTCCAGGAAATAAGCCAAAAGGTAAACCAGATTATTAAAAAGGTGGACAGCTTCCAGTACAAGGAAAAGCTGGCCCGGTACGAGCTTTTCATAACCAGCAGGGACTTCCATGTCCATGATGAAGAGGATATGAAAGAGCCTATAAAGCGGCTATGGAGCTGGGGACCGCTACCAGGAACTGCAGCAGCAGGAAGAAAGCTTCGGCAGGAGCGGGACAAGCTGACCGCTTAGGTACAGGAAACTTTCCGCTACCAGCGGCAAAGAGCCTGTCGGCCCAGATTACCGAGGTTATTGAATACCTTGCCCAAAGCCTTAAGAACATGTCGGGGTATGTAAAAAAACTGCAGGGCAAGGACGACATGGTAATTGCTATAATAAGGGCACAGGAGGAAGAGCGAAAGGCGATAGCCAGGGACATCCACGACGGGCCGGCCCAGGCCATTTCCAATGTGGTGATACGGGCGGAGATATGCAAGCAGCTTGAGATCGAAAGGCCGGACCTTTTGGAAGAGCTGGAGGGGCTGGTGGCGACGGCAAACAGCAGCCTGGAGGATATAAGAAGGATTATATTCAACCTAAGACCCATGCACCTTGACGACCTGGGGCTTGTATACGCGGTGAGCAAGTACTGCGAGGACTTTGAAAAGAGGACGGGCATAAAGGTTGTGGTACGGCATACCGGCTGTGACAGGCGCTTCGACGATACCGAGATTTCCGTATATAGGATAATCCAGGAGATACTGAACAATGCGCGCAAGCACTCGGGGGCGGACACCATCGGGATTAGTTTCAACATATCGCCACTTGTCTTGGAGGTAAGGGTAAAGGACAACGGTATAGGCTTTAACCCGGACGAGGTGGACTATACGGCATTTCGGGCTGAAGGGGATAACCGAGAGGGTTAACCTGATGGAAGGGAACATAAGTATCGATTCGGCCAGGGGCAAGGGCACCTCTTTCTACATAGAGATTCCCATCGGGTAGGGTGTAACACTTCACCTATAGCGCGGGCTTATGCAGGCGGGTGCCCGGTTCACTGCATTAAGGGCTAAAGGAGGGGGATTATGGGTGCAATAAGGCTGATGTTGGTGGACGACCATGCCATTGTTAGGCAGGGCCTTATAAAGCTAATTGAAATGATCAGCGACTTCAAGGTTGTCGCCGAGGGTTCCAACGGCAGGGAAGCAATAGAACTTGTAAAAATCCACAGGCCGGATATAGTGCTTATGGACCTTAACATGCCGGACATGGACGGTATAGAGGCCTGCAGGAGGATAAAGGAGTGCGACACCGGTGCAAAGGTCATCGCGCTGACGGTATGCGAGGAGATTGACAGGATAACCGAGGCTTTGGCTGCGGGGGCGAAGGGTACATACTGAAAAACACCGACCTGGAAAGCCTTGCAAGGATAATAAGGGGTGTACATGAGGGCAAGCCTACATAGACCCGGCGGTAGCCACCGGGCTTATAGACCGGTACACCAGCTTCGCGCGGCAGGCGGAGGTAAGGGACGCATCCCGCTGTCCGAAAGGGAAACCGAGGTGCTGAGCCTGGTGTCTAAAGGCAAGACCAACAGGGAAATAGCCGAGGAGCTGTTTATAAAGCGAAAAGACGCGTAAAAAACCACGTGACCAGCATACTGCGGAAATTGGATGCGTCGGACAGGACCGAGGCCTGCGTGGTGGCGATGAAACGGAATATTATATAACTAATGGATAAAGGGGATTGAGGTTTTCAGGGAGTTTCGTCCCTGTGGGACGGGTCCTATTTTTTTATGGGACCTTTGGACCATGTTTAAAATGAGACCAAAAAGTGCCAAAATAGGTCGAAGGGCCGATACCGGCCGCTTCCGCCGGTGGTATTATATTAATCACCAACCCTAAAACGAAGGAGTGTAGCGATAATGCTTGAGATCCATGAAGAGCTTCTGGCGGATGAAAGGGGCCAGGCGTCAACCGAGTACGCTGTGATTATTGGAGTTATTGCGTTGCTCTAATCGTTTTAGTAGCATTCAGAGGGCAATTACAGCGGTATTTACAAAAGCTGGCGAGCAACTCGAAGATATGGATACAGTGACCCCGTAAACAATTCCCCCTTGTCCTGCTTGGCCACACGGCAGGACTTTTTAGAAATACAGGAGGTATTCCTGATGAAATACATTCTGCTTCTCAACATACTTACAATCTGCACGATAACCGACATAAAGGAGCGAAAAAATCCACAACTCGGTGCTGCTTTTAGGCCTTATCATGGCCCTGCTGCTTAACGCCCATGAAGGCGGCCCAGGCGGGCTGCTTGACTCCCTGAAGGGCCTTGCCGCCGGTACCGCGCTCTTTTTCGTCCCCTACCTGCTGGGATGGATGGGGGCCGGGGACGCAAAGCTGACCGGCATAATCGGCGCCTTCGGCGGCTGGCGGTTCGCCGTTCATGCCATCCTCTGCACGGCGATGGTAGGGGGCGTTATTTCCTTATACCTGCTTGTACGGCACAAAAAAGCGGGCTCCCTCATGCAGAACCTGGGAATGTTCCTTTTTACCCGGTCATTCTACTACCTCCGTGACCATGACGGGCAGGACACCTTCCCCTACGCCGTAGCCATTTCCCTGGGGACAGGTCTTGCCCTGGGCCTAAGGGTGATGGGATATGTTTAAGAGCTTTTGGCGCAGTGAAAAGGGCCAGTCCATGGTGGAGTTTTCGGTGTCGCTGCCGGTGCTGCTCCTTATTATCGCCGGGATACTGGAGTTTTCCAGGCTGGGGGGCGCCCTGCTTTTGGTGAATTTCGGGGCCCGCGAGGGGGCACGGGTGGCGGCGCTGGGTGCCAACGACAGTGCCATAATAGAACAGGTAAAGCAGGCCACGCTTGTCCTTGACGATGCAAAGCTGGTGGTGGATATCGACCCGGAGGTTGAAAGGACCAGCAGCCATGAGGTGTCGGTCACGGTGAAGTACCCGGTGGATATAAACATACCTATTATAAATAAGATTACCGGCACTCCCAAGTGGGTGACGGGAAGCCTTACCATGCGGGTGGAATGAGGAGGTATCGGCATGCGTAAGTTTTTCAAAAAAGAAGACGGTGCCGTTTTGATGTTGTTTGCCCTGCTGATGCCGGTGGTCCTTGGCTGCGCCGCTATGGTGGTGGACTTCGGCATACAGTACGGGTCAAAGGTAAGGCTGCAGAATATCGCCCAGGCAGCGGCCTTGGCGGCGTCCCAGGACGCGCTGCAGGACCCCTCCGTTGCCCGGGATAAGGCCTATGAGTACCTCCACCTTAACGGGGTCCAGGCCCACGAGGCGCAGGTTGAAATCTCGCAGCCGGAGGGCAGCGCCTATGTTAATGTTACAAGGGAATCCGATTACTATTTTGCCCGTATCCTCGGTTTTCGGACAGCGGACATATCCGCCGATGCAAAGGCTGTAAGCGTCGG
>JAXGPT010000019.1:0-34901 GCA_040766775.1 Bacillota bacterium
GATAGACCCGGGAATTGCGATTACCGGTTATGGTATAATAGATAAGCACGCAAACAGCTATAAACCAATTGCCTACGGTAAAGTAACCACCGAAGCCGGGCAGGATACGTGCAGGCGATTGGTGAGCATATATAATGACCTTACACGGATTTTTTATGAATACAAGCCGCAGTGCGCCGCCGTTGAGGAGCTGTTTTTCAACAAAAACGCCAAAACCGCAATGGTAATCGGGCAGGCAAGGGGGGTAGCAATACTTGCTGCCGCCAATGCCGGGCTGGAAATATTCGAGTACACGCCGCTGCAGGTAAAACAGGCGGTGGTTGGATACGGTAGGGCCCAGAAAAGGCAGGTTCAGGCCATGGTAAAACTGCTTCTTAATCTTAATGAGGTTCCCCAGCCGGACGATGTGGCGGACGCGCTGGCGGTGGCGCTGTGCCACGGCAGCTCGTGTAAACTCCAGCATATACTGGATAGGAGTTGAGGTCATGATTTCTTTTGTCAAGGGAAGGGTGGAAGACATTGACCGGGACTTTGTGGAAATTGACGTAAACGGCATAGGATATAAAGTGTTTTCGTCAAAGTCCACCCTTAGCCGGTTAACGCTAGGGGAATTGGTAAAACTGCATACCCAAATGATTCTGAGGGAGGATTCGGTGTCCCTGTTTGGATTTATTCATAAGGAGGAGCTGTACCTTTTCGAAAAGCTTATATCGGTAAGCGGCATTGGCCCGAAAGCCGCCGTTTCAATCCTTTCCAGTATGCCGCCAGCGGATTTTGCCGGCCTTATTGTGGGAGAAAGGATAGAGGACCTTATGAAAATACCCGGTATTGGTCGTAAGACGGGGGAGCGGCTTATCCTTGAATTGAAGGATAAGCTGGACATATACTGCGACGGGAGTTTTTCACCGGAACCGGTAACCGATAGCAAGAGGGAAGCGATGGAGGCGCTGGTTTCGCTGGGGTTTGAAGCCGCCAGCGTACGCAGGGTATTGGCCGGCATAGATGAAGAAGGAGCCGATACCGCCCGGCTAATAAAACTTTGTCTGAAAGGATTAAGACCGTGAAGGGTGGGGGGAGATTAAAGTGGACGAAAGGATGATTTCAGCAAAGTACCTGAGTGAGGATGGAATTCTCGACTCCGGGCTCCGGCCGAGGTTCCTCGCGGAATACATTGGTCAGGATAAAGTTAAGGAACAGCTTTCAATTTTCATAGAGGCGGCCAGGAAAAGAAATGAAGCCCTTGACCATGTCCTTTTGTACGGTCCTCCCGGCCTGGGAAAGACCACCCTGTCCGGAATAATTGCAAATGAAATGGGGGTCAGCATAAGGATAACCTCCGGCCCGGCGATAGAAAAAACCGGGGATTTGGCGGCTATACTGACCAATCTCGGCGAGAATGACGTGCTGTTTATAGACGAAATCCATCGCCTCAATAGGAGCGTGGAAGAGATACTGTACCCGGCCATGGAGGACTTTGCGCTGGATATTATCATTGGAAAAGGGCCCAGCGCACGGTCCATCAGGCTGGACCTTCCGAAGTTTACGCTGGTAGGCGCCACCACCAGGGCGGGCATGCTTACCTCTCCCTTGAGGGAAAGGTTTGGCATTATGTCCAGGCTGGACTTTTACAGCATTGAAGACTTGGAGAAAATAATAATACGTTCAGCCGGTATCCTGAATATAGATATAAGTAAAGAGGCGGCCCGGGAGATTGCGAGCCGTTCCAGAGGCACGCCCAGGATAGCCAACCGAATACTAAAGAGGGTTAGGGACTATTCACAGATAAGGGCCAACGGGGCTGTGGACCTTAGGATAACCAGAGAGGCCTTGGACCTATTGAAGGTTGATGATAAGGGCCTTGACGATTTGGACAGGCTTATACTGGGTACCATAATCGAAAAGTTTGAAGGGGGCCCGGTGGGACTGGACACCATTGCCGCGGCGGTGGGAGAAGAAAGCGTTACTATTGAAGATGTAATTGAGCCTTATCTGCTGCAGAGAGGCTTTATAAACAGGACATCCCGGGGGCGAGTAGCCACGCCCCTTGCTTACGAGCATATGGGTAAGAAGGTGAAGGAGGAATAAAGATATGGGGTTTGATACCATAGGGAAAATGATACTAACCTTTGGACTAATTATGGTATTTGTTGGAGGCGGCCTGCTGCTTATTGGCAGACTTGGGCTGGGAAAGCTGCCGGGGGATATTTTTTTCCAAAGGGGAAACACTACCTTTTATTTCCCGCTGGCCACATCTCTAATAGTAAGCCTGGTGCTTACGATTATTCTCAACCTCATATTTCGCAGATAAAGGGAACCCTACCCCCAAAAAATCCGTCTTTATATAGAATAGTATAATAAGCGAGGTGTGGGGTGTGAAAGAAATAGCAGCCCTCGTAGAAAAGGCCAAGTATGATAAACAAATAAGGGAAAGCGTTATCGTCAAGTACACCCCATTCATATTAAAGACGGCATCCGACCTCACCGGCCGGTATATAAACCAAGGAATCGATGAGGAATACAGTGTAAGCCTTATTGCGTTTAATGAGGCAATAGACAGTTTTGACAGCACGAGGGGTGTGTCCTTTTTTACCTTTGCAAGGGTGGTAATAAGAAGGCGCCTTATGGACTATAGAAGCAGGCAAAACAGAAAGTCTTGTGAAATATCCATGCAAACGCTGGAGGACGAGAGTTCCTATTTAGAATACGGTGTATCCCTGGACCGGTATACTCAAACCACCGAACAGGAAAACAGGAAACTTGAGATTGACGAATACAGCAGGGCACTTAAGGAATTTGACATTTCCTTTGACAGTCTTGTCGGTGCAGCGCCTAAAAAAAGGGATGCAAGGTCCAGGGCGGTAGAGGTGGCCCGAATAATTGCAGGCAGTCCGCAGCTTCTGGAATACCTTATGAAAAACAGGCAGCTGCCGCTTTTGGATATCCTGGACAAAACCAGCCTTAGTAGAAAGACCCTTGAGAGGCACAGGAAGTATATTATTGCAATAGTGCTGGTTTTATCGGGAGACTATCATTATCTCAGGGAATACATTCAGGGATAGAGGTGGGGTATATGCCCAAGGGAGTTATAATGAGCATATCGGGCAGGGAAGCTGTTATACTGACCAAGGATAGCAATTTTGTGAAGGCAGTGCTGCCGGAGGGCGAATATGACATCGGGCAGGAAATAGATACTGCCGACACCAAGCAAAGTTTAATAAGCAGGTGGCTGGTACCGGGGACTAGGAGATTGGCTGCTGTAGCCGCTGTGCTTATTATTGCGGTGATTCTGCCGGTGGTAGCTACGACAATATCCATTAATACCTCCGTATATGCCTATGTGACGCTGGACATTAACCCCAGTACCGAATTTTCCATTAACGGTCGAGAAAAAATCATAAAGGCAAAACCCCTGAATGAAGAGGGCGCCTTGGTGCTTGAAGGCGCAGACCTAAGGGGTAGGCAAATTGAATACGGTATAGAGTATTTCGTAGCAAAGTCTTGCGAACTGGGGTATGCGACGCCGGGAAAAGAGGGAGCGGTAATAGCCACCACCGTTATGGAGAAGGAGCAGAATACCGAACTGGAGCAAAAAATATCCGAAACGCTGGAAAAGACCGTTGAGCAGAATAAACTTACAGTCGAAACGGGAGTGCTGGCAGCCACAAAGGAGATCAAGGAAGAGGCGGAAAAGGCGGGTGTATCCGCAGGAAAATACCTGATTGCACTGCAGGCAAAGGAAGAACAATTGGAGGTGGACATGGAGGATGTGAAGAAATCCTCTATATCCTCAGCTATTAACAAGGCCGGTGGAGATTTGCCCAGTATCCTCAGGAAAGCCCGTAAAACCAGGGAGGAACTGGCGGAATTGCTGGAGAAAAACCGGGAAAAGCTGCGGGACCAAAGAGACCGGGACAACAACGACAGGGAAAAGGACGGCAAAAGAAGCGGTGATAATGAGGCCCGGGAAAACAGCTACAGGAACCAAAAAAACAACCGTAATGACAAGGATAATAACGAAGTTATCGGCAGGAACAGTAAGCAGGATAGAAACGACAGTAGGGCTGGGAGCAGGGATAACGACAAAAGAAGAGACGATGAAAGGGGCAGCTGGAATAACGGAAAAAGAAAGGACAGCGGGAACGACAGGGACAGTGATAGAAGAAATGAGGAAGACAGGGATAGCGGGGAAAAATACAGAAAAAACAATGACGCCAGGGACAACGGCAGGGGAAATGACGACAGAGACAGCAAGAAAAGCGGCAGGGGAAATGATGACAGGGACGGTAAAGACAATGGAAAGGGAAAAAGCGATAACAGGAACAATAGAAAAAAAGAAAACGACGGGAACAGTAAAGACCAACAAAACAACAGCGGGAAAGCAAAGGTGAGCCACCCGGCCGATAACAAAATGCCTGGAATGGTAAGGGACATACTGAAACGATTATTTGACAAAAACCGGCTGCCCCGGTAAACGGGGCGCCGGTTTCTTTTATTGCTTGGATTTTCCAATAGCTAACAATCCATTGTTCAGCTGATTTGAGTGTCCAATTTATCCACTTTAATCTTTTCTATTAATCCTCCTGTAATTGCAACCACCTGCATATTGACATCGGCTATATGGAAGTTCTTTCCTACCTCGATACTTTCTTCATAGGCTTCCGCCAGGTGGGCTATGACTCCGCCCAGGGTATTTGCCAAGTCCTCGGGTATATGGCTGCCAATTATTCTGTTTACATCCTTAACGGGGGTTGCGGCACTCAGGGTGGTACCGCCGATGTCGGATATTTTGGGAACAAACAGGAAGCGCCTTATGGCGAACAGTCCCGCCAGCGCAACAACTCCAATCAAAAACTCGTAGGTTTCGGTGGTATAAATGAGAATTTTGCGGGCAATTGCGAAAAACATCACTTCTATGACACTTCCCGGAGTGTGGCGAATAAGCATAAGCGCCAGTTCCAGCCCTATAACCAGCAGCAGCAAGTAACCCAGCATGTCCCGGAACATGTTGTATATGTCCGGGGGCTGCGCGAATAGTATGATTTTCACGTATTGAAACAATTCTACTCCGCCGATAACAACGCTGATTATAACAAAAACGGCAAAAATAGTTTCCAGCCAGAGCACTGCGGTTTGTACCTTTTTGCTGGTACGTTGCATTAACATACCCCCTATCAGTTGGTTAGAAAAGCCGGTACAACTGAAACAGAAATGCCGAATAAATTAATAACAACTATATAGAAACTTTGTCTTAATTTTAACATCGCTCTTCTTAATAATTTTATATCATAAACTTCTTCCTTTCGCAACGTTTTGCAAAGCTCTTGCCGGTAATAAACTTGTACACGGAACAGCGATTATTTGGACGATATTTCGCATATTTAAAAGGAGTAAGAGGTTTGTTGTCGAATTATCCTATGATGCAAACCTTACAGGAGGGGATATACCATGGCAGGAAGGATGGCGGCAGCTGCTGCTGTTATTATAGTAGTAATCGCTTCTTTAACAATACAGGTATGGGCCGGCCTTCCGGATACCATTAGAGTCGGACTAAAATATGATGCAACGGCTCCGTCGTCGGTGAGGGTCAGCTCCAGCAGCGGAATAGAGTTCGGGATAAATACCGGCAGTGGTTTTATAGGGCTGTATATCCACGCCGGAAAGGGAAATGTGCATGTTCGGAAGGATGGTTATTTTGCTGACAGCAAAGGACTGTTAATAGAGATAAACAGTGCGGATGCGCCCCCGTCCGGACTAACTTTCGGGCCCTATCACTTACAGGTTTCAGAGGTTTTCCCGGATAGACAGCAGGCAGAAATGGTACTGCAGCAGATTGCCGGGCAGGGATTGGAAGGATTTATAGTATACGACAACGGCTGGAGAGTGTGGACCGGCAGGTACATAACAGAGCAGGAAATGGAAGGCCATAGGCTTAAGCTGAGGGACAAGCTTGGCGGGGCCTACGAGGTTTATCCCGTATACCCTTCGGGCGACCGGCTGCAGCTTAACGACGATGCAGGAAAGCCGCTGTTCATGTTTGAAGGTGCAAATCAATTCCTTGTATCCAGGCCCCTTGATGGAAGCCATATTAATGTGGACGGGAAAAGATTCAGAGGCAGTATCGAATTTAAAAGGCATGGGGGAGGCAATATAACGGTGGTCAACTCCCTGCCGCTGCAGCATTATCTGTACGGTGTGGTGCCAAGGGAGGTAAACCCGGACTGGCACATGGAAGTGCTAAAAGCCCAGGCGGTGGCTGCCAGGAACTTTGCTGCGGTAAACTTGAACAAGCACGGGGCTTACGGGTTTGACGTGTGTTCAGGGACCGACTGCCAGGTTTACGGCGGTCTTGACAGCGAAAGCCCGTCAACCAATGCCGCGGTGGATGAAACCTGCGGGCAAATGATATACTACCAGGGAAAACCGATAACGGCATTTTACCATGCCAGCAGCGGCGGCCATACAGAAAACTGCGAGAACGTGTGGAGCATCTCACTGCCCTATATTAAGGCGGTGGAGGACAGCTTTGATGCCGGTTCTCCGCACCAAAGCTGGCAGAAGGTCTACACAAGCGGGCAGATAAGCTCCATACTGGCCGAGCACGGTATAAATATAGGCAGTATCCAGGATATAAAGGTGGACAGCTATACCCCTGCAGGAAGGTCTCTATCCCTTACCATACAGGGGTCCAGGGGCAGCACGGTATTGGAAAAAGAAAGGAGCAGAGCGGTGTTTGGGTATAACGACCTAAAGAGCACCCTTTTTACCGTTGAGACCGATGCGGACCTGTTCGTGCTGGAAGGGATAGGCCGGCCGGTCAGGAAAGTGGCAGCGGTGGGGGCAAAGGCTATAAATGCCGACGGGATAAAATCGCTTGACCAGGGGCCGGACATACTGACGGTTAGCAGCGGAAGGGACCATGCAACTGTAAATAAGTACCCTACCCGGTTTATATTTAACGGAAGAGGTTGGGGCCACGGCTTGGGTATGAGTCAGTGGGGCGCAAAGGGCATGGCGGAGGCAGGGTATAGCTATGTAGATATTTTACAATACTATTACCAGGGCTGTGTCGTACAGTAGGGGAAGGGATGAAAGGATATTGAAGGTCAGGGACTTCCATTATTGCCTGCCGGAGGAATTAATAGCTCAAAAACCCCTAGACCAAAGGGATATGTCCCGGCTTATGATACTGGACAAAAAAACGGGGGAGATAATACATGCCGCCTTCAGGGATGTGACCGCTTACCTGAGGGCGGGGGATTGTCTTGTATTAAACGATACGAGGGTTATGCCTGCCCGTCTGTTTGGATATAAACAAAACACCGGCGGTCGGATGGAATTTCTGCTTTTAAAAAGAATAGACAGAGACCGGTGGGAGGTGCTGGTAAACCCGGGGCGCCGGGCAAAGCCAGGCTCAAGATTCATCTTTGGGGAAGGCCAATTGACGGCGGAGGTCCTGGAAAGCACCCCCGCCGGTGGGAGAATTGTCCGTTTCGAGTATGAAGGTGTCTTTGAAAATGTGCTGGACAGGCTTGGCACCATGCCGCTTCCCCCATACATAAGAAAGGAATTGGATGACCCGGAAAGGTACCAGACGGTATATGCAAGAGAGGAAGGTTCCGCCGCCGCCCCCACTGCGGGGTTTCATTTTACCCGGGACCTTTTGCGGGAAATTGAGCAAAAAGGAATACTTACGGCATACATAACCCTGCACGTGGGCTTGGGGACCTTCCGACCGGTTAAGGCAAAAGAGGTGGAGCAGCATGTAATGCACTCCGAGTATTACCGCATTGACGAAAAGACATGCAGGGTTATAAATCAGGCCATAGACGGGGGAGGAAGAATTATTGCGGTGGGGACCACCAGCTGCCGGACCCTGGAAACGGTTGCATCAAAAAAACAAGCGATCCCGGGGGAGGGATGGACGGATATATTCATATACCCGGGATATAAATTCAAGTTGGTGGATGGACTAATAACTAATTTCCACCTGCCGGAATCCACCCTTATCATGCTGGTAAGTGCGCTGGCGGGCAGGGAAAATATTTTAAGGGCGTACAGTTTGGCGGTGGAGAAAAAGTACAGGTTTTTCAGTTTCGGGGACGCAATGCTTATTCTGTAAGGACAGGCTGACAAGGCGCAGGAGGTTTGTATGGCCATAAAATTCGAGGTACTAAAAGAATGCAAGAGAACCGGGGCAAGGACAGGGCTTCTTACAACGCCCCATGGGGTAATAAATACCCCTGTTTTCATGCCGGTGGGCACCCAGGCTACGGTAAAGGCAATGACTCCGGAGGAACTGAAAAAAATGGGGGCAGGGATAATACTGGGCAATACCTACCATCTATATATGCGACCGGGACATAGACTGGTGGAAAGGGCCGGCGGGCTGCATAGGTTTATGAACTGGGACAGGTCAATACTGACCGACAGCGGCGGCTTCCAGGTGTTCAGCCTGGCGGACCTTAGGGATATAAGCGAAGAGGGTGTGTACTTCCGGTCCCATATAGACGGTTCCAGGCACTTTATTTCGCCCGAAAAGGCTGTTGAAATCCAAAACGCCCTTGGGTCGGATATAATGATGGCCTTTGACGAGTGCCCGCCCTATCCCTGTGAGTATAGTTACGCAAAAGAATCCATGAATATTACCGCCCGGTGGGCGGAGAGGTGCCTTAAGGCGCACAAAAATACCGGGAGGCAGGCCCTGTTCGGCATAATACAGGGGTCGGTTTTTAAGGACCTAAGGAGGGAAAGCGCAAGGCAGATAACTTCACTGGGGTTTCCGGGATATGCGGTGGGGGGGCTGAGCGTTGGTGAGCCAAAGGACGTCATGCATGAAATGCTGGAGGAGCTTGTTCCCCTTATGCCTGCCGACAAACCCAGGTACCTGATGGGGGTGGGCAGCCCGGACTCTATTATAGAGGGTGTAATAAGGGGGATTGACATGTTTGACTGCGTACTGCAGACCCGGATAGCAAGAAATGGTACCGCGATGACATCCAGAGGAAGGGTGGTAATAAGGAACGCAGCTTACGCAGAAGACTTTTCGCCGCTGGACCCGGAATGCGACTGCTATACGTGTACAAATTATACAAGGGCGTACATTCGGCATTTGCTGAAAGCGGGCGAAATACTGGGTTTAAGACTTACAACTTTTCACAACCTGTATTTTACAATGAGGCTTATGGATAAAATAAAGGAAGCGATAGAGGGCAATTACCTGCCGGAATTTAGGAATGAATTTTTTGCAAAATACTGTTATTGAACGAAAATAATACATTGTTAGAGGAATTGCATTGCCTTTGGAGAATATAATAAGGGGTAAATAATATCAAAGGAGGAGTATAGGTGGAGCAGTTTATACAATCGTTCGGGTTGCCAATAATATTATTGGTTGTTTTTTATTTTCTTATTATAGCACCCCAGAAAAAAAAGGAAAAGAAAATACGGGAGATGCGAGCAGCCCTGAAGGAAGGGGACCAGATAGTAACAATAGGGGGTATAATGGGCAAAATCGTTTCGGTGAAAGAGGATGTAGTCACGGTGGAAGTGGGTTCCGACAAGGTAAAGCTTAAATTTGCAAAATGGGCTGTGAAGGCAGCGTGATAGAAAAGGACAGTAAATGCAAAAAAAAGAGCATGCGGAATGTCTTTTTTTATGTAATGTATAAAATTCGGAAAAAGCATAAGTTTGTCATAGGAAATTTATTTTGGGGGGATTGCCATGAAGGATAACCGGGCGGACAATAGGCTGCGCATGTCCATTATTCTTAAATCCGTGGGTATCGGATACGGTTTCTCATTGATATGTTTTTTGATTCTTGCCCTTCTTGTTACCTATACACGACTGTCGGAGGGAATTGTACCCATGGTTACCCAGGGAATAATAATCATGGGGCTTACCATTTCCGGTGCGGGAGCGGCAATGAGGGCGAAGTCCAAGGGCTGGCTGTACGGCATTATTTGTGGCATACTGTTTATTGGCATTGTTGTAATTGTGAGCTGGGTCGCGGTGGACGGGTTTACTTTTGACAAATACGTATTGTCCAAGGTCCTTTTGGGTGTAGCGGTGGGCGCCATAGGAGGCATGATAGGAATAAATCTCATCCGATAAAGAATAACACTTTTATAAAGCATTACATTGTGTTATAATTCTATGGGAAATACATAGTAATCGACCACCGTTTATGGGTGCAAGGTGCCGGATGACGGGTATAGGCTGAAGGGACCTGCGAACTATCAATAACAACAAACGGACAAGGGGGTTTTCAAGTGAAACATATAAAAACCATAATAGGAGCGGTACTCAAGGATACGGCCAAAACAGGGGGCTGCGGGGAATGCCAGTCTTCCTGCCAGTCGGCATGCAAGACCTCGTGTACCGTCGGCAACCAGGAATGCGAGAAAGGCAAATCTAAAAGCAGCTAGGCTGCTTTTTTTTCAGTAATAAAGAATGGGGCAGACTTTGCGGAGGGATACAGATGACGGCGGTTCATAAATTTATTAAGAACGGGATACCAATAGTATTGGATGTAGCAAGCGGTGCCGTTCATGTAACGGACAAGCTGGTGTACCGAATACTGGATTTTTATCCGGGGCACAGCGATGAGGCTGTTATTGACAGCCTTAAAAACGAGTTTGATGAAGCGGATATTGCCGAGGGGCTGGGAGAGATAAAAAAGCTGGAGGCCGACGGGCTTTTGTTCTCAAAGGATGCTTATGAGGGAGTTGCAGCGGAAAGGTACAACGATCAAGTAATAAAGGCCCTTTGCCTGCACGTGGCCCATGACTGCAATTTAAGCTGCAGGTACTGCTTTGCTTCCCAGGGAAACTTCAACGGGGAGAGGCTGCTTATGGACCGGGAAACGGCCCGTAGGGCGGTGGACTTCCTTATCGAAAAGTCCGGTAAAAGGCACAGCATAGAAATTGATTTTTTTGGCGGTGAGCCCCTTTTAAACTTCCCGTTGGTAAAGGACACGGTGGAATACGGTAAAAAAAGGGCAGAAGAGGCCGGTAAGGATATTAGGTTTACGCTTACCACAAACGCGGTGGCCCTCGACCGGGATACCGCCGAATACCTAGACGAAAACATGTATAACGTTGTATTAAGCCTGGACGGCAGGCCGGAGGTAAACGACCGAATGAGATGCTTTGGGGACGGAACGGGCAGCTATGGGGTTATAGTGGACAACATAAGGGGTTTTGTCCAAAGAAGGGAAAACAGGAGCTATTTTGTGAGGGGTACCTTTACCCGGGAAAACTTAGATTTTTCTAAAGACGTGCTGCATATAGCGGACCTTGGGATTAAAGAGATTTCGGTTGAACCGGTGGTGGCGGGGCCGGAGGAGCCCTATTCAATACGGGAACAGGACCTTGATACTGTGCTTTACGAATACGACAAGTTGTTCGACGAATGCCTTAATAGGGCCGGGACACCGGATGAATTCAGTTTTTATCATTTCAGGGTTAACCTGTATAACGGTCCCTGCGCGATAAAAAGGCTTTCGGGGTGCGGCGCGGGGAACCAGTACCTGGCGGTAACCCCGGAAGGGGACCTATACCCGTGCCACCAGTTTGTTGGAGATAGGGCTTTTCTTATGGGAAACGTTTTTGACGGTGAACTGGACAGGGGTATCTCCGCCGCTTTTAGGGATGCCCATGTCTATAACAAGGAGGACTGCAGGGACTGTTGGGCACGGCTCTGGTGCAGCGGGGGGTGCCATGCCAGCTGCTACAAGGCAGCGGGGAGTATAAGGAAGAACTATAGGGTTGGCTGCGTAATGGAGAAAAAAAGGATAGAATGTGCCATAGCCCTGGAAATACTGACAAGGCTAAAGGAGGAAGAAAAGTGATTAAGGATTACAGGGGGGCCATGCCCAAAATCAGTGAAAAAGCTTATGTTACAGAGGGTACAATAATAGTGGGCGACTTTTCCATGGGCGAATATTCCAGCCTGTGGTATGGAACAATAGCCAGGGCGGACGTGGACAGCATAAGTATAGGCAGCTATACCAATATACAAGACGGCTGTCTTATACACTGCAGCGGAGGTTTTCCCGCCGTCCTGGGCGATTATGTTACGGTAGGGCACGGGGTGGTGCTGCACGGCTGTAAAATAGGGAACAACTGCCTTATCGGAATGGGCGCGATAATAATGGACGGTGCGGAAATCGGTGATTACTCGATTATCGGGGCTGGAGCCCTCATAACTCAGGGCATGAAAATCGAACCCGGGTCGGTGGTTATGGGTTCTCCAGGGAAAATCGTAAGGCGGACTACCGAGGAGGATAAGGAGGCCATAAAAAACAGTGCCCTGCACTATGTGGAATTGGCCAGGGAACATGTGGCACTTTGATTGACGCACCGGTGCCTCAGTAATATAATTGTTCTATCAACCGAAGATGCGAGGGGGAAGGAATACATGAATCTTAAGCGGACGGCTATCTTTATAGCCGTGGTATTAATAATAGGTCTTTCGGCCTATGCGCTGTCTTTAAGGACAATATCGGCGATTATGAAGTGGTTCCGGTTAGGGATGCAATAAAATACGGCCTGGACCTAAGGGGCGGGGTGTATGTGGTGCTGGAAGCACGGCCGGACGAAGGGGAGGCGGTAACCGGTGATATGCTGGACCGGGCTGTTGCCACTATAAGAAACAGGGTGGACGCCCTCGGGGTAAGTGAGCCGGTTATTGTAAAACAGGGAGAAAACAGGATAAGGGTTGAACTGCCGGATGTGGCCGACAGTGAGAAGGCTATTGAGATGATAGGGAAAACCGCGCAGCTTAAATTCCTGGACCCCGACGGAAAAGAGGTACTGACCGGCCAAAACGTGCGAAACGCAGAAGCAGTGTACCAGACGGAGGCCTCAGGCCTCAAGCGGCCGGTGGTATCACTGGAGCTGGATTCAGAAGGTGCAAATAGCTTTGCCGATGTTACCGGCGCGATAATGGAAATACCCGATGTTACAGGTTACCAGCCGGAGAGGGCAATTTCCATAGTACTGGACGAGGAGGTTATATCCGCGCCGGAGGTAATGGCCCATATCACCGACGGCAAGGCGGTAATAGACGGAATGCCTGACATAGAGGCGGCCGCAGAGCTTGCTACGCTGATTAAAGCTGGGGCACTGCCGGTTGACCTGGAGGCTGTGGAAATAAGGACGGTGGGTCCCACCCTCGGGGCCAATTCCCTTGAAAGAAGCGTAAGGGCAGGCTTTATTGGGATACTGCTGGTGATGGTGTTCATGGTGCTGTACTACAGGATACCCGGACTGGCTGCCAGCCTGGCCCTTGTGGTATATATAATAATTGTGCTTCTGGTGCTGGTTTCCATTAATGCGGCACTGACGCTGCCGGGAGTGGCGGGACTTTTGCTCTCCATTGGCATGGCGGTTGACGCCAATGTAATCATTTTTGAGAGGCTGAAAGAGGAGCTTAGAAACGGAAAAAGTCTAAGGCCGGCAATTGATGCGGGGTTCAAAAGGGCTTTTACCACAATACTGGATTCCAACGTGACCACATTAATAGCCGCGGCGGTGCTGTTTTACCTGGGCGCCGGCCCGATACAGGGGTTCGCGGTGACATTGTCCATCGGTATCATTACCAGTATGTTTACAGCCATAGTTATTACCAGGTTGCTGCTGAAGCTGATGGTCGGGATGAATATTACAAGGAACACCAAACTGTATGGGGCGTAGGGGGTGAAACCAATGAAAATAGTTGAAAAAAGCAAGCTTTGGCTGGGAATATCCGCACTGGTAATACTGGCTGGGCTAATCTTTACAATGACGGTCGGACTTAACCTTGGGATAGATTTTACCGGGGGCACCATAATCCAGATTGACCTTGGCAAAAGCTTCACTACCCAGGAAATAAGGGAAATAACCGACGGATTTGACAAGGAGGCGTCCATTACCTACGCCGGGGAGGAAAGGACCCAAGTGCAGATAAAAACAAAGCTGGACCTCTCAGAAAGGGAGAGAAAAGAAATATTCGACAAATTTAGAGACAAGTATGACCTTGACCATGAAGACCTTTTGTCGATACAAAAAGTGGGCCCTGCTATAGGGGAACAGCTAAAAAAGCAGGCGGTTATTTCGCTGGCGGCGGCGGCGGTAGGGATGCCGATTTATATCACGTACAGGTTGGTGCTGTTCGGCATTGCGGCTACGGCAGCCCTGCTTCACGATGTGCTTATGCGCTGGCGGTGTATGCAATAATGCAGATACCAATAAACACGTCTTTTATCGCCGCCATGCTGACAATAGTGGGGTACTCGATAAACGCTACCATCGTAATATTTGACAGGATTAGGGAAAACCGCGGGTTTATGAAAAAGGGAACTTCCCTGGTCGACCTTGTGAACCTAAGCATTAAGCAGACCATTGCCCGCTCGATAAATACTTCCCTTACAACCCTTTTGACAATCGGCATGATATATATACTGGGGGTTAGCGCCATTAAGGAGTTTGCGCTGCCGCTTATTGTGGGGATACTGGCAGGCACCTATTCTTCGGTCCTAATAGCCGGCCCGCTGTGGGCGATATGGAAAGGAAGGGAAAAACCAAGGGCAGGAAGGGCGTAAAAAGCGGCGAAAGCCGTTTTTTACGCCCTTCCCGAGTAATTCTCCGGACAGGGTACGGCTTTTTACTGTTTCCTTTGTTTTAATTAGCGTTCGGTCTTATCTATCTGTGGAAGGATTCCGCAATAGGTCGGCGAATTATTAATTAAAACATGATTCTGTGGCGGGGGTGGTATGTTTGCAGCTTACCTATATTCTGGCGCTTTTGTTTGCGATGGTGGTAGTACATTTGCGCTAAGCTAACGCGCAGCCGGTAACGGTGGATTTCATATTTAACGAGTTTCAGATTTCGCTGGCCTTGGTAATTCTATCCGCCTTCGCGGGGCGGTAATACTGGGCTTCTGGGAATCTTTCCGGCAGGTAAAGGAAAGTTTTGGAATCCAGGGAGATGAATGCAAGGATAAAAAAGCTTGAGGAGCAGTTAAATGAAATGGTGATAAGAACACCAAGGCGGAGTTAAGGCTGGCGGAAGCCGAAGCCGGCATCATGGAAAGGGACAGCCGGATAAAGGAACTGGAGGGTATCCTGGCGGAACGGGAAAAACGGAGAAATCAAGGAATAGATATAAAAAGACACGGAAAAGACATGGGGACGGTTCCGGTGTCTTTTTTCGTTGCGGCGGCATCGCCCGCGCCGATCCATTCCGGGCATTTGATATGGACTACGGTTTAATCTATAATAGAGTATATAAATTTTAGGAGTTGCAGCCATGCTTCTCATGATAAAAAATGGGTATGCGACAGCCCGGATGCAGACAAAATAAAGGGATTGGCCGATAGGCTGAGAATTTCACCGATTCTTGCAATGGTCCTTGTAAGCAGAGGAATTGACGACGTTAAAGAAGCGGAGCGTTTCCTATACCCGCAGTTAAGTCATCTTGCCGACCCGCTCCTGATGCCGGATATGGGCGTATCGGTTGACAGGATAATCCGTGCCCTAGAAAGCGGTGAAAGGATTTGTATTTACGGGGACTATGACGTTGACGGCATAACGTCAGTCTCTTTTTTGATGAAAGTACTGTCCGCCGCCGGGGCGGATGTTACTTATTATATACCTGGAAGGCTGGAGGAGGGGTACGGGCTTAACGAAATGTCGGTCCGGGAAATCCATGATACGGGGGTAAGCCTCATTATTACGGTTGATTGTGGGACCTCTTCCCATGAAGAGATTGAACTTTGCGGCTCCCTTGGCATGGATGTAATAGTAACCGACCACCACCAGTGCCCGCAAAAGCTTCCGCCGGCGCTGGGAGTTATTAACCCAAAGCGCAGCGACAGTCGCTACCCGTTCAGCGAATTTGCCGGTGTCGGGGTGGCGTATAACCTGTGCCGTGCGCTTGAAGCCAGGCTCTGGGGCGGGGGGAACTACAGCTTGCCACCGGGGAAGTCGTTGTCGGACAGCATGCTGGACCTTGTGGCGCTTGGTACGGTGGCGGATATTGTGCCTCTTACGGGGGAAAACCGGGTACTGGCGAGCCTGGGACTAAAAAGAATGGCTGTTACCGAGAACATAGGGCTTAGGGCGCTTATAAAGGTTGCGGGGTTACAGGACGGGCCTATAAGCTCCGGGCAGGTTGCCTTCGCGCTGGCACCCAGGCTTAACGCAGCCGGGAGGCTTGCGGATGCCAAGAATGCTGTACGGCTGCTGCTATCAAGGAACGAAAAGACCGCCCTGCTGCTGGCGAAGGAATTGGATGAGCGAAACCGGGAGAGGCAGAGGGTGGAGAACCGGATCCTTGAAGGGGCATTGAAAATGGCGGAAAAAAGAAAAGGGGACAGTATACTGGTTTTGGCTTCTGAGGGATGGCATCCCGGGGTTATTGGTATTGCGGCTTCAAAGATGGCCGAAAGGTATAACAAGCCCGCCATTTTGTTCAGTATAGAAGGCTGCGAAGCCCGGGGGTCTGCTAGGAGTGTACCGGGCTTGGACTTGTATGAACTATTGTCCAAGTGCCGGCATTACTATAAAAGTTTTGGTGGACATAAACAGGCGGCGGGCCTTACCCTGGAAAGGGGATGCCTTGAGGACTTTGCCCGGGAGGTAAACGCCGCCGCGGCTGGTGTGCTGGAAGGGTATGAAGAAAAGCCTGTTATATGGGCGGATGGGGATTTGACCGGGGTAAAGGTCACGGCGGAAGATGCCAAATCGCTTAAGCTGCTTGAGCCCTTCGGCTGCGGCAATCCGACGCCTCTTTTTATAAAGCGTCGGGTGGGCATAGCCGGGGTAAAAAGGGTGGGCAGTGGCCGGGAACATTTAAAGGCGATTGCAAGCGATTGGGCTGGGAGGCTTGACTGTATAGCCTTTCGTTGGATGGATGCTTACTGGCCGGTTGCCGGGCAAAGGACCGATTTGGCGTTTACCCCGCAGGTTACCCAATGTCTCGGAAGGGAGAGCTTGCAGCTTGCAATAAAGGATATAAGGGACTTTTCAAAGGAGGAATGCTTCCTTAGGGCTTGGTATAAAAGCATTCTTGACTTGGACCGGTATGGAGCCCTGGTACCGACAGGGGACTTTGAACTGGCCGGGATTGAGAAAATGGAATCCGGCTGCGGGTACCAAGTTCTAATGGAATTGTTTCGCAAATCCACCGGAAACCTGGTGCTTGTAAACGGTTATTCGGACGTTTTGGATGTGCTGTCCATGCTGCTTTTATATCCCAACGTAGAAGTGCAGTTTGGTCGCATTGAAAGCTGTTGTGCCGATAGAAATTATGTAGTGGTACACCCCTATTCCCTTGAAGGGGCGGAGGGCTGCAGCGGAAAGCTGTGCTTTTTTGCGCACTCGATTATGCCAATGCAGCTTCGGTCGATAGGAAAACTTAAAACAAAGCATCGTGTTATACTGACCGACACTAAAGCACCAGGCCTTGGCCAGGAGCTTTTAAGCCTTATTCCAGACAGGGATATCTTTGCAATGATATACCGAACCATTAAAAAGGACGGCAGCCTGGGCTTTGACGATGTTATAAGGCGGACGGTAATAAAAGGCATAAGCCCTGCCTCTGCGGTGATGGCTATAGAAAGCCTCATTGCCCTTGGCCTGGCAGCGGAAAGAAACGGCGGTATTGTGCCGGAGCCAGCTCCGCAAAACAAGGTAAACCTTCAAGACGCACCGCCCATCAAAATAATAAAAGCCGTTGCCGCCGCAGCTATAAACTGCTATGAAACTGTAAAAGCAAGTATATATGGTGTATAATATTCCTCGAGACCATCAAAAACAGCGGGTGAGAAAAAATGCTGGAAAAGCTGATAAACAAAATTGAACAGTACAACCCGGATATGGACCTGGAGCTGGTAATAAAGGCCTATAACTATGCCCAGCAGGCCCATGAGGGGCAAAAAAGGATATCCGGGGACCCGTATATAAACCACCCCGCCCACGTGGCGATGATCCTGTCTGAACTGGAACTGGACCTTAACACAATTGTGGCTGGGCTGCTTCATGACGTGGTGGAGGATACCACTTCCGCTATGCAGGATATCGAGAGGGAATTTGGCAGCGAGATAGCGCATCTTGTGGACGGCGTAACAAAGCTGGGAAGGATATCATACCAAACCAAGGAAGAAGAGCAAGCCGAAAACCTGCGCAAGATGTTCATAGCTATGGCGAAGGATATAAGGGTAATTCTTATCAAGCTGGCGGACAGGGTGCACAATATGAGGACGCTGGGATACCTGCCGGAAGTCAAGCGAAAGGAAAAGGCCAAGGAGACCCTTGAGATATACGCCCCGATAGCCCACCGGCTTGGTATGTCCAAAATAAAATGGGAACTTGAGGACCTGGCATTAAGGCACCTTGACCCGAAGGGTTATTATGAGCTGGTGGAAAAGGTGGCAAAAAAAAGGCTGGAGCGGGAACAATACATCAAAGAGGTCATTACTGAACTTCGAGAAAAGCTTAACGAGATGGGCATATCCGGCAAGATAGAAGGCAGGCCGAAGCATTTTTACAGCATATACAAAAAAATGGTTTACCAGAACAAAACCTTCGAACAGATTTTCGACCTAACTGCAATACGAATTATTGTGTACACCATAAAAGACTGCTACGGTGTACTGGGGACTGTGCATGCGATGTGGAAGCCCATTCCCGGGCGGTTTAAGGACTATATTGCCATGCCCAAGCCCAATATGTACCAGTCGCTTCATACCACGGTTATAGGGCCAAAGGGGGAACCGCTAGAGATCCAGATAAGAACCTGGGAAATGCACAGGATATCCGAATACGGTATTGCAGCCCACTGGATGTATAAAGAGGGCAAGAAGAACCAGGATGAGTTTGACAAAAAGCTTTCCTGGCTCCGGCAGTTTATGGAATGGGAAAGGGACACAAAGGATGCACGAGAGTTCATGGAAACGCTCAAAATTGACCTTTTCACCGATGAGGTGTTTGTGTTCACGCCCAAGGGGGAGGTTATTGACCTTCCCAACGGCTCTACGCCGATAGACTTTGCATATAAAATACACAGCGGCGTGGGCAATTCCTGTGTCGGGGCAAAGGTGAACGGAAAAATCGTGCCGCTGGAGTACAAGCTCAAGAACGGCGATATAGTAGAGATTTTAACATCGGCAAGCTCGCCCGGCCCCAGCAGGGACTGGCTTAAAATAGTCAAAAGCTCCTCTGCCAGAAACAGGATAAGGCAGTGGTTCAAGAAGGAGCGAAGGGAAGAGAACCTGGAAAAGGGAAAGGAAATATTTGAAAAGGGATTAAAGAGGCAGGGGTATACTCCAAGTGAAATACTGCGTCCCGAATGGATAGAAAAGGTCCTTAAGAAATTCGGGCTTCATAACATGGATGACCTTTACGCAACGTTGGGTTACGGCGGTCTTTCATTAAACCAGGTGCTGGGAAGATTCAAGGAGGAAATGCGAAAGGAAAAGGCTGCTGAGGAAAGAAAAGCGGATATAGGAACGGTGATCCCGGACAGCCAGCAGAAAAAGGAACGGCCCGACCCGCAAACGGGAGTTGTGGTTAAGGGAATTACCAATATAATGGTGCGATTTGCCAAGTGCTGCAACCCGGTTCCTGGGGACGAAATAATAGGGTATATAACCAGGGGCAGGGGGGTATCGGTGCACAGGCTGGACTGCACAAATGTGGGAGAGCACCTGGAAGACCCACACCGATTGATAGAAGTGGAATGGTATACCGATGAAAGTAAAGGCGTATCCTACATGACCGACCTGCAGATAAAGGCCTTCGACCGTTCGGGCCTTTTAGCAGACATTACCGGGATTGTAACCGAGGCAAAATTGCCGGTCAAGGCTATTAATGCAAGGGCCAACAAGGACAATACCGCAACAATTAACATGACACTGGCAATAAACGACACCACGCAGTTAAACCAGCTTATTAAGAAGCTTAAAACGGTGGAAAGCGTTAGCGAAGTATACAGAATGAAGGGATAGATATGGAGGGTTTTGAATGAGAGCAGTGGTACAAAGGGTTTCAAAGGGCAGTGTAACGGTGGAAGGCAGGGAGACAGGCAGTATAGGAAAGGGCTTTGTGGTGCTGCTTGGGGTATCCGTAGACGATGATATGGAGGACGTCCGGTACATGGCGGAAAAGGTTGTAAACTTAAGGGTGTTTGAAGATGCCGACGGAAAGATGAATCTTTCGCTGAAGGACGTGGGAGGGGAGCTGCTGGTTGTGTCCCAGTTTACCCTGTACGGTGACTGCAGGAAGGGCCGCAGGCCAAGCTTCACCCAGGCTGCGCCCCCGGATAAGGCCGAAGAGCTTTACCAGGAATTCGTAAAGGTGTGCAGGGAAAAAGGTGTAACGGTGGAGACCGGGCAGTTCCAGGCCCACATGGAAGTGGCCCTTATAAACGACGGTCCGGTAACCCTTATTATACACAGCAAAAGAGAAGTCTAGGAGCAGTTTTTCTGCCCCATAGAAATATAGGGACGGTTCTTTTATTTCATGATAATTCCTAAACAGGGGCATGGTTTGCGATAATAACCTTAGTGAAGTTCAGGTTGGGTGTCAAACCATATCATAGGAATAGGGTGGTTAGGGGGGAGAGCTTGGCATATCAATACAATCCTTACATATGGCCGTTGATTGCATCGTCTGGCACTTCGATGTCGCTGGGAGTATATGCACTGATTAGACGAAGGGGCACAAGAGGTGCCGGAAGCTTTATAGTGAGTATGTTGATTGTATCATTATGGTCCGCGGGCAATGCTTTGGAAATGTCCAGCATTGATATTAATACAAAACTGTTCTGGGCAAATATGCAGTATATTGCCTACTGTTACTCCCCTGTGGCACTGCTTGTGTTATGCATGCAGTTTACCGGTTATGACCGCTGGATGGGCGGGAAAAAAACGCTTGCATTGTTGGTTATCCCTACTGTTATTCTAATGCTGGTATGGACAGACAGCTTTCACGGCCTTATCAGGTATGATATACATATGGATTACAGCGGGACCTTTCCTGTTATAGTCAAAAAATATGGTCCCGGTTTTTTTGTCCATGCGCTGTACTCACATGCTATTAATATTCTGGCGTGGCTGATGGTGGCAAGGACGTCCATTTCAAGGAAAGCCTTATACAGGAAGCAGGCGGCAGCGCTGCATTTGGGAATGAGCCTAATAATTATTCCGAATATAATGTATATTACAGGCCTGGGGCCGGTGGGAAGATTTGATATTACACCCGCATTCTTTGGACCAGCCGGGCTGATAATTGCCTGGGGTATATTTAGGTTTGGAATGCTTGATGTAATACCGGTGGCGCGGGCTACGGTGATAGAAACAATGGACGCGGGGGTTATGGTGCTGGATGAAAGAAATAGGGTCCTGGATACTAATCCCGCCTTTGAGAAAACTATCGGGCTTAACGCTTCGGCGGTTCTGGGCAGGCCGGTGGAGCAGGTTTGCGGAAAAATACCCGAAATAATTCATGCCTGTGCAGACAAAAGCATAAGCCACAGCGAATTTACAGTTGGAGTTGAAGAAGTGCCCAGGACGTTTGAAATGCTGCTCTCTCCGCTTAACGACAACAGCGGGGCATTAATAGGCAGGCTTATTGTTATACATGATATCACCGAGAGAAAGAAGTCACTGCAGGAGTATATGTATCAGCAGAGACTGCTTGCGGCCAAAGAGGAGAGGGAAAGCTTAGCCAAAGACATACACGATAACCTGGGGCAGGTTCTGGGTTTTATTGCTTTCCAGGCTCAGGGCATAAGGCAGGAACTCATAAACTCAGGGGTTCAAATTGTATCCCACAGGCTTGATAAACTGGCAAAAGCTGCCCAGGGAGCCCATGACGAGCTGAGGGAATTCATCCAAAATGCCAGGGGTTCAGTGCTACGGGATATTGACCTTGCTGCAGAGATTTCAAAGTATATAAACGATTTCCGGGAACAAAGCGGAATAAAGGTCCAACTCAGTATTCCCAAGGAATTCCCTGGGGAAAGCCTCATACCCGATATACGGTCCAATGCACTAAACATAGTCAGGGAAGCCCTGAATAATATAAGGAAACACGCACAAGCCGAAAATGTGAAGGTAACCGTTTTTGTTGAGCAAGGACTACTGGGCATTGAAATAGAGGATGATGGGACGGGGTTTGATGCCGGACGGCTTAATGGAAGCAAAAATACAGGGTTTGGGCTTGGAATAATGCGGGAGCGTGCACGCGAAATGGATGCGAGAATTGAGATTGAATCGAATCCGGGAAAGGGAAGTAGGGTTTCCCTGCATGTGCCAATCACCGAAGAGAGGAAGGGAAGCTGCAAATGAATGTGATGCTGGTGGATGACCATTCTTTATTTTTGGAAGGCCTTCATTACATGCTAGAGACATACAAAATCAATGTTGTGGGCACGGCAAAAGACAGCCTTGATGCACTGGAGAAAGCCAGGGCACTCAAACCGGATATAATACTAATGGATATCAGGATGCCAGGGTACAGCGGCTTGGACTTGCTAAGGTTAATTAAGGCCGAAATGCCGGATATTAAGGTTATTATGCTGACTACCTCCGATGAGGATGAGGACCTTTTTAATGCTATGAAGTACGGGGCGGCGGGCTACCTGTTGAAAAACATAAACGCAGGTGAGCTGGTTGGTATGCTGTCGGATGCATATAAGGGAGGAATGCCTCTTTCCCCCGGCCTTGCATCCAGGATTCTGAACGAATTCGGGTGCGATACGGCCGGCCCCAATACTCTCAAGAGTGCAGCCCGGGAAAAGAGGGAAGCCAAGCTCACCGGTAAGCAGTTGGAGATTCTCAAAATGGTAGCAAGAGGTATTATGTACAAGGAAATAGGGGCAGCCTTGGGTCTTACCGAGCGGACGGTGAAGTATCAAATGGATAGGATTATTGAACTGCTGCATCTTGAAAACAGGGCACAGGTGATCGCCTACGCAGCAAGAACCGGTCTAATAGCGGGTAAAGGGACCGACGGCTGATGAGTTAGTAGTCTTAAAGTAAAAAGTGCAGTCCTATTTTGATGGCTGTACTTTTTTTGATTTAAGACTGTACCTGGGTACATGGCGGGGAAGGGTCGAAGAATGTATAATTAAGCCGAAGAATGTATGATTAATTAGTAATTTACAAGCAGTGGAATTTTTAGTCTTATTTTTAATTTTTTAAAAGCCTCCCGGCAGAAAGAGGCCTGGAAGGTAAAATTCCTGGAAAGGATTGAGCAGCAGTGATAAAAAAAGCTAATAGGTCTTTGTTCTTATTAACACTTATACTAAGTTTCCTTCTGCTGGCCGGCACGGCAGGGGCGAAGGGGTATTCCAATGCTATCACCTGCTTTGACTTAGAGGGATTAACCCCCACCGTAACAGGGGTGGTATACCAGGAAGACATAACAAAAGTAACCCATATGCCAATGACGACTCCGGAGGAGTTCGCAGGGGGGGATGGCTCGGCGGAGAATCCCTACCGTATAACAAAGCTGGAGCACCTCAGCAATATGAGAAATTATCCGGACAAGCACTACGTTTTGATGAAGGACCTTGACTTTAACGACGAATCGGATTACATGGATACGGCGAATAAGTCCGCCTGGACGTCAGGGGAGGGCTGGGCGCCGGTCGGGACATCGGGTGAAGCATTTACAGGAAGCTTTGATGCCCGGTTCCATTCAATAAGCAACCTAATGATTAACAGGACCGCCGGGTATCAGGGTTTGTTCGGATATATTGGAAGCGGGGCGGAAGTAAAAAACGGCGGGCTGAAGAATGTGAGTATTACCGGCCGCTCTTACACCGGGAGCCTGGCGGGGTATAACAATGGGGTTATTGAAAACTGGGGCGCCCAAGGGTCAGTTCGTTCTGACGGCAGTGGTGTCATATTTACCGGTGGCCTTGTAGGCTATAATTATGGAGTTATAGAAAAATCATATTTTTCGGGGGATGTCTCCACAAATCACAATGTCTGCGGAGGCCTGGCCGGGGTAAACAGGGGAGAAATAAGCAACTGCTATGCCACCGGCAGCGTTTCGGCCGGGCAGATTGCAGGAGGGTTGGTAGGCAGTGATGCAGACGGAGAAGGAGAAACAGAGTATTCCTATGCCGCAGGATCCGTCAGCGGGGAGGATATAGGAGGATTGGTGGGAGACAATAGGGCGATGAGCAATAAATACACCAATTCATACTATGATAAGAATACTGCCGGTACGGCTTCGGATAACAACAAAGGAATTCCCAGGACTACTTCAGAGATGAAAACCCGGAGCACTTACTCCGGCTGGGATTTTGTCAAAATATGGGGTATAAAACCGGGTATAAACAGCGGCTATCCGTACCTAGGTTTAACGAGAAAGTGATACTGGGCTTTTCCTTTGAAGGGCTGGAGCCGGCGGTTAACGGGGTATAGAGGAAGCAAAAACCATATCCTTAACCGTACCCTACGGCACCGATGTAACCGGACTGGTTCCGCCCATCCTTTATGCGGGCGAAACCGTATCGCCAGCTTCGGGAGAGGCAAACGACTTTACCGGACCGGTAACCTATACCGTTACTGCTTCGGACGGCAGTACGCAGGACTATACGGTTACGGTTACAATAAAGGAGGCAGGAAATATAGCCACCGTGACCTCTGACTATTTTGCGGTCAGCGCAGCAGGGACGGAGACGGAGGAAATTATCAATATACCCGAAGGTATGAAAAAAACGGAGTTTCTGGCAAAGCTGGCAAAGGGACAGGAGGGGCAAAGCTGGGATGATGCCGGCCTTAGCGACCCTGTGGTAAACGGTAACAGGCTGGTGGTGACATCCGAGGACGGGACCTTCACGGTCACCTATACTCTTTCGGTACAGCCCGAGTTCGCAGGGGGAGACGGCTCGGAGGAAAGCCCCTACCGGATTACCAAGCTGGAGCACCTCAGCAATATTAGGCGATACCTGGACAAGCACTTTGTACTGGTAAGCGACCTTGATTTCGGTTCTGACGGGGATTACCAGCACCTGCTCAACAAGACAATCTGGACAACGGGGGCTGGCTGGTCACCCATAGGTGGGCCTGAAACAGCAAATCGTTTCACCGGGGATTTTAACGGCAACGGCAAGACAATAAAAGGGCTTATGATTGACAGGCCGGCTTCGAACACAAATAACTACCAGGGCCTGTTCGGCTATGCAGACAAGCAGGCGAGGATTTATAACGGCAGACTGACAGACGTTAATGTAAGCGGTGCCTATTATGTAGGCGCTTTGGCCGGGTACTGTTATGGCGAAATAGACAGCTTCGGAGTCGAAGGAAGGGTATACGGGGCCAACGAGACCGGAGGTCTGGTGGGCACCTGTTTCGGTTCCATCCGCAATTCATACTCCGCGGCGGCCGTCCAGGGCGGCGGCTCGGATCTAGGAGGCCTGGTGGGATTTTTCCATGCCGACAGCCGGGAGAGGGTAATCGAAAACTGCTATACTACGGGGAATGTTAACGGTGTATATAGGGTTGGGGGTTTGATGGGCTATATATTAAAAGGTACTATAAGAGTTTGCTATACCGAAGGGAATGTGACGGGCAACGACGATGTCGGCGGTCTGGCGGGACTTTGTAACGGAACTAAAATGGCCGCCTCCTATGCCACCGGAGATGTAGATGGTAATAACAAGGTGGGGGGCTTAAACGGGCGCATCGCAGGTGGCGCAGAGCTTATAGATTGCTATGCCACAGGAATTGTACTTGGATATAACGAAGCCGGAGGCCTGATTGGGCTAGCCGATAACAGCACCATAAGCAGGGCTTACTCGGTGGGAGGAGTTGACGAAAAATTAGCCGCTATTATCATGACTTTGGCGGCCTAATCGGGAAGATATCAAACAGCCCTACGGTAGCCCATTCCTATTATGACTCGATAACTTCCGGCCGTTCGGATACCGGGAAGGGGATACCGGCAAACACAGCACAGATGAAAGAGATTGAGACCTTTGAAGGCTGGACATTTAACGGTACCAGTGCGGTGTGGGCATAGTCAACACACCGACCCACTATTCCTACCCTTTTCTTTTAAACAATGTCCAGAGATCCAAAGCCCGGATATAAGGCAAGGGAACCCAAAACAATTACCGGGTTCTCCTTTGAGGATTTATCGCCCGCTGTGACAGGGGTGATTGACGCCCGCACCAATACCATATCGCTGACTGTGCCGGGGGGTACCGATTTAAAAGCCCTGGTGCCGGACATAACCTATACAGGTGTTGACATAACACCGGAGCCGGGGGTTGCGCAGGACTTCTCGCGCCCTGTTATATACACCGTGACGGCGGCGGATGGCAGCACTCGGGACTATTTGGTAAGGGTGGGGTTTCCCGGTTCAGGCGGCAGAGACAGGGGCAGGAAAGTAACAAACACATTAATTGACGGAACAGAAATTGAGATAAGTGGGCAGGTAATTAAGGATATGGGAACAGCCGGAGAAATACTGGAAATCGTTGCCGGTCCGGTCACCTATTCCATTCCGGCTTCGTATATAGATATGGATGCGATATCCGGCCAGTTCGGACAGGATATCCGTCTCTCGGATATAAGGGTTGAGTTTCGGATCTCAAAACCCCCGGAAGACACTGTAAGGCTGATTGAAGAAATTGCCGGTACCGGGAACTTACAGCTTGTTATGGAGCCTATCGAGTTTGAAATAACCTGCACCTACGGTGGTAAAACGGTAGAGCTGGACAGGTTCAGCGGCTTTGTGGAAAGGACGGTAGCTTTGCCTGATAACGTTGACCCGGCAAAGGTAACAACGGCTGTAGTGTTAAACGGCGACGGTACATTTTCCCATGTACCGACCCGAATTGTTGAAATGAACGGGAGCTATTATGCCGTGATTAGCAGCCTTACAAACAGCACCTACTCAATTATATGGAATACAATGGAGTTTAGCGATGTTGCCGGCCACTGGGCCCGGGAGCTTGTGACCGACATGGGAAAAAGGCTGGTTATTGGCGGTGTCGGCGAAGGGCTGTTTGCACCCGACCGTGACATTTCCCGGGCGGAGTTTGCGGCAATAATGGTACGGGCATTGGGATTAAAACCGGAAACGGCAGACAATCCTTTCAACGACGTACCCGAAACGGCATGGTACGGAGATTGCATAAAAGCGGCCTATCAATACGGTATTGTATCCGGGGATAAAGGCGGATGGTACAGGCCGATGGATACAATCACCAGGGAGCAGGCAATGACCATTATAGCCAGATCCATGAAGCTTGTCGGATTGGATGTGCAACCGGGTAACGATGAGACAGAAAAGATTCTTTCGCAGTTCAGGGATAAGAACGATATATCGGCCTATGCAAAGACCGGTATAGCCGCATGCATAAAAGCAGGTATTGTATCCGGAAGGGATGCGGGCTTTATCGCTCCAAGGGACAGTATCACAAGGGCGGAAGCTGCGACGATAATACAGAGGCTGCTGCAGAAGACGAATTTGATTTAGTCGGATATATAAGTCAGAATAACGGCGAGCAAGTACATTTTATCCTTTATTGTGTGATATAATTTATTTAATTATAATATAATGACGGAAGCAGAAGAACCTTCCCTCTGCTTCCCTATGCTTCAAAAAGAGGTGAGTGGCTTGATACTTGATCGGATAACCGCGGGTATATACGCAACAAACTGCTATGTTATTGGGTGCGAGAATACAAGGCAGGGAATTGTAGTGACCCCGGAGGGAACGCGGACCAGCATAATACGAGGCGGTGGGAAAAAACGGCCTGGATATTGAGTATATAATCCTTACCCACGGCCATTTTGACCATATCGGGGCCCTTAAGGAGTTAAAGGACCGGACAAATGCGAAGGTGGCTATACATTCCGGGGATGCGCATATGCTAGAAGACCCGGGCAAAAGCCTTGCAGCGCTGGTAGGGAGCAGTTCCGGAACGGTTTCCCCCGATGTGCTGCTAAAGGACGGGGAACTGCTTAAGGCGGGAGACCTTGAAATGGAAATAATACACACCCCCGGCCATACACCGGGCGGGATATGTATTAAGATAGGCGATGGCGTTTTGCTAAGCGGGGGACACTTTGTTTGCCGGGTCAGTAGGCAGGACAGACCTGCCGGGGGGCGACTTTGACAGCCTTATGCATTCCATAAAAACAAGGCTTGCGGTGCTGCCGGGGATACCAAGCTACCCGGCCACGGAATTGCAACAACCATAGAAAGGGAGAAAGAAAAATCCCTTCCTTACCGGTGGTTACCTGTAAGAACTTGACAGGCATATAAGGATGGAACCGAAACGGGTGTATTCCAAGTCGTGGCGGGCAAAACATCCTTTGCCGCTTTAAAGCACGTAAATTAAGGGAATATCCCCGGGCGCAGTGGTTACAATAATAAAATGTGTCCGGGAGGATTATGATGAAGGGACTAAATAGGTATGCAAAGACGGGTATGGACAAAACCATTGAAGATATTGACTTTTACGAATTTTATCACATGATGGACCAGGGACTTACCCACATGGAGATTGCAGAGCAGCTGGGTATAACCGAAAGAGCGGTGGGCTGGCTGGCAAAAGAAATAGAAAAGGATGTCTAGCATGATAAAAGTCTTTGCCGAGGGGCACGATTATTTTTACGAGGTCGCGGATATCCTGGCAAATTACTGTCGCCGGGATGAAATAGAATTTTTAAGGGAAAAGGTCCCGGCCAAGGGCCGGGGTCTTTTTGTGCACAGCAAATTAGCAGCCGACAAGGACGGCGTTATTGCAAAATGCACCATAACCGGGGAAGAGGGACCGGTAGTCCAAGAGGACCGGTTTGAACCGGCCGGTGGAAGTGCCCTGGAAATAAGGAAACAGTATAAAAGGTATGTAAAGCATAACCTGCTTAAGGCCGCCGAGAGGTTTTTCCGAAAAGGACTTCCCTGGGGGATACTGACCGGGATAAGGCCGGTGAAGATGATACATAAACTGATGGACAAAGGGTTGGGACAAGAAGAAGTTTTGAAACACCTTGTGGAATTTTACCGGCTTGACCCCGAAAAGGCGCGGCTTGGAATGGATATTGCCCTTACCGAAAGAAAATTCATATTTCCCAACGACCCCGGGAAAGTAAGCATATACATCAGCATCCCCTTTTGCCCTACCCGGTGCTCTTACTGTTCCTTTCCGTCAAACCAAATAACAAGATGGGGGCATTTAACCGAAATGTACATGGACTGCCTTACCGGGGAAATAAAGGCAGCCGGCTCCGCTCTAAAAAGCAAAGGGATTACCTGTGACACGGTATACATTGGCGGAGGCACTCCAACCTCTCTCAGCCTGGAGCAGATGGATCGGCTTTTGGATAAAGTGCGGTGCGCCTTTATCAGCCCTGATACCAGGGAGTTCACCGTTGAGGCGGGCCGCCCGGATACGCTGGATGGGGAAAAACTGGAACTGATAAAAAGGTATGGGGCCACAAGAATAAGCATAAACCCCCAGACCATGAACGCCTCCACGCTGGAGGCCATTGGCAGGAAGCACAGCCCGGAGGATATTGTTAGGGCTTTTGACCTTGCCAGGCAGTCCGGGCACAATAATATAAACATGGACATAATAATGGGCCTTCCGGGGGAAAACTTGGGTATGGTTATGCACACGCTGGAGCATATCGGCGTTCTTAAACCAGAGGGAGTCACGGTGCATACGCTGGCAGTAAAAAGGGCCTCCAAGCTGCACGAGGAAGCCTTCGACGCTGCCATGGTTGAAGAATCCGAGGTGGAAGCCATGATGAAATGCGCCCGAGAGTACTTGCAGCGTATGGGCATGAAACCCTATTACCTGTACCGCCAGAAGTACATGGTAGGAAACCTGGAAAACATAGGCTTTTGCTTTCCGGGTTACGAAGGGATTTATAATATGCAGATAATGGAGGAAAGGCAAACGGTGCTGGGCCTGGGAGCCGGGGCGGTATCTAAGCTGGTTATCCTTTCGGAGGACCGGCTGGAAAGAATACAAAACCCCAAAAGCCTCCAGCTTTACATGGAAAGGGGCATGGATATAGCAAGGGAAAAGGAGGAAGTTGTTGAAAGGCACTGCCATGCCAATTGTTTGTAGTTGACACCGGCGGGGTTGTGGACTATAATGGTTTTAAAATCCATAAAGCTAAAGACAATGACGGAAAGAGTAGCCGTGTGAAGGCGTACAGGGAAGGGTGGCCGTGACTGAGAGCCCCCGGGCGCAGCTAGGACGGTGAAAGACGTTCCCGAGTCTTTCGGCTGAAAACCTGTAGTAAGCCGAAACGCATAAATGCGTTATATTCAACGAGGGGGATATCATATTATCCAAGCAGGGTGGCAACGCGGGAAAATCCCGTCCCTGATGACGGTTTCGGCCTGTCATTGGGGACTTTATCATTTTTTGAAGGAAAAAGGGAGGTATAGTTATGGCAATAAAAGCACCGAGGGGTACCAGGGATGTGCTGCCGGGGGAATCATACAAATGGCACTATGTTGAGGATATGTTCAGAAAAATATGCAGCCAGTTCGGATACCGTGAAATAAGGACGCCGGTATTTGAAAACACCGAGCTGTTCCAAAGGGGCGTGGGGGAGACCACCGATGTTGTTCAAAAGGAAATGTACACCTTTGAGGACAGGGGAGGAAGGAGCATAACCCTGAAGCCGGAGGTAACCGCGCCGGTGGTTAGGGCGTACATAGAGCACAAGCTGTACGCCGATGTACAACCGGTTAAGGCATACTATGCCACTCCATGTTTCAGGTATGAGCGGCCGCAGTCGGGAAGGCTTAGGGCTTTCCACCAGTTCGGCATAGAGATATTGGGGTCGCCCTACGCCTCGGCGGATGCCGACGTGATATCCCTTGCGATGCTGTTTTTTGAAAGGCTGGGGCTGAAGGGACTGGAGCTTAGGATCAACAGTGTCGGCTGTCCCAAATGCAGGAAGGAATACGGCCAAAGGCTGAGGGAGTTTTTAAAAGATAAGCTGCCCCTATTGTGTGAAACCTGCAATAATAGGTTCTACACAAACCCAATGAGGATTATCGACTGCAAGGAGGACAAATGCAAGAAGGCGGCGGAGGGGATACCCCTGATGCTTGATTTTGTCTGTGACGAGTGCAGGGAACACTTTGAAAGCCTAAAGGAACACCTGGAAAACATGGGTCTTGAATACATCGTTGACCCGACCATAGTAAGGGGCCTTGACTATTACACAAAAACCGCCTTTGAAATAGTGTCCCAGGATATTGGGTCCCAGGGCACCGTTTGCGGCGGCGGCAGGTACGACGGGCTGGTGGAGGAATGCGGCGGGCCGGCCACGCCGGGGATCGGGTTTGGCCTTGGCATAGAAAGGCTGCTGCTCACGATGGAGAGCCAGGGTATCGACATACCAAAAGAGGAAGGCCTTGACCTGTTTGTTGCAAGTATTGGGGATAGGGCTGCAAAAAGAGCGGTAAGCCTTGTGTACAGCTTAAGGGCCGCCGGGGTCGCGGCGGAGTGCGACCACATGGGTAGAAGCCTAAGGGCGCAAATGAAATACGCTGATAAACTGGGTGTTAAATTCACTATTGTACTGGGTGACGACGAACTGGAAAAAGGCGTTGCAGCCATAAAGGCTATGTCGGGGAACGGACAGATGCAAGTAGAACTGGATGCGCAAAAAATTAAGCAAATAATTCTTAAGTAAAAAAGGGGAGTAAAGGATATGCACGAACTGAAAAGAACTCACATGTGCGGGCAGTTGGACGCAGCAGACAGCGGCGCCCGGGTGTTGATAAACGGTTGGGTACAAAGAAGAAGGGACCTTGGCGGCCTCATATTCCTTGATATAAGGGACAGAACGGGAATAGTGCAGGTGGTGGCGGACGGGGAAGTGTCCCGGCAGGCTTTTAAAACGGCCGAGGCTTTAAGGAACGAGTTTGTGGTTGCCGTTAAGGGTAACGTTGTAAGGCGAAAAGAGGATGCGGTTAATCCAAAGCTGAAGACCGGCGAGATAGAGATAGCGGCGGAAGAGATTGTGATTTTAAGCAAGGCCCAGACCCCGCCCATTTATATAGAGGATAATAACAACATCACCGAAGCCCTTCGCCTCAAGTACAGGTACCTTGACCTTAGAAGGCCGTCCATGCAAAAAAGCCTAACACTGCGCCACCGGGTTACCATGGATGTGCGCGAGTTTCTCGATCAAAACGGTTTTCTGGAAAGAGAGACACCAATGCTGACAAGGCCCACACCGGAGGGGGCACGGGATTACCTGGTACCCAGCAGGGTAAACCCAGGAAGATTTTTCGCACTGCCGCAGTCGCCCCAGCTTTTCAAACAGCTGCTGATGGTTTCGGGGATGGACAAGTACTTCCAGATTGCACGGTGTTTCAGGGACGAGGACCTGAGGGCGGACAGGCAGCCGGAGTTTACACAAATAGACATTGAAATGTCCTTTGTGGACATGGATGACGTAATATCGCTGAATGAAAGGCTTATGGCCCACGTGTTTGAAAAAAACCTCGGCTTAAAGCTGTCCATACCTTTTAAGAGGATGACTTACCAGCAGGCAATGGAGCAGTACGGTTCGGACAAGCCGGATACACGGTTTGACATGAAACTTGTCGGGATAGCCGACCTTGTGGCGAACTCCGCTTTTAAAGTATTCAGTGATACCGCCGCAAGCGGCGGCGACATTCGCGGCATAAACGCGAAGGGCTGCGGCAAAACCTTCAGCCGAAGGGAAATAGACCGGCTGGTGGAGTATGTAAAACAGTTCGGCGCAAAGGGGCTTGTCTGGATGGTGGTGACTGAAGAAGGGGTGAAGTCTCCCATAGCCAAGTTCCTAACCATGGAAGAGACCGATGCTATAATAAAAAGGATGGACGGCCAGGCAGGGGACCTGCTGCTTATTGTTGCCGACCGGCCCAAGGTTGTGTATGATTCCCTTGGACAGCTGCGGCTGGACCTTGGCAGAAGACTGGGGCTTATTGACGAACACGCTTTCAATTTCCTGTGGGTAACCCACTTCCCGCTGCTGGAATACGACGAGGAAGAGGGCAGGTACGTGGCGGTTCATCATCCCTTCACCTCGCCGGTCAGTGAAGATATACCGCTCCTTGACAGCCAACCCGGTAAGGTAAGGGCCAATGCCTATGACCTGGTGCTAAATGGAATGGAGCTGGGGGGAGGGAGTATAAGGATTCACGATACCAACCTTCAGCAGAAAATGTTTGAAGTGCTGGGCTTCTCAAGGGAAAAGGCGGAGGAAAAGTTCGGGTTTTTGCTTGAGGCTTTTAAATACGGGACACCGCCCCATGGCGGCATAGCCTTCGGGCTGGACCGGCTGGTCATGGTGGTGGCGGGAAGGGAAAACATAAGGGACGTAATTGCCTTCCCGAAAACCCAGAATGCTGCCTGCCTGATGACGGGAGCGCCGGCGGAGGCGGATGAGGGTCAGCTAAAAGAAATTCATATTAAGCTGGACATGGAATAAAACAATATCGGTTTGCGTTATATTTTTAAGATTGTGGGTATTCTATTAATAAACAGGCAGTCTAATCATTGAACCAAGGAGGGATGAAATGGAAAAGGTTGTTGTGTATACAACTAAGACATGACCCCACTGCATTACGGCGAAGGAGTATCTTTCGCAAAAAGGCGTGGAGTACGAGGAAAAGGATGTTCAGCAGGACACCCAGGCCAGGAAAGAACTGATGGAAAGAGGGATAATGGCCGTACCGGTAATTGCTGTCGGTGACGAATTTATAGTCGGTTTTGACAGGGCAAGGCTGGAGCAAAAACTATCCTAAAAAAACGATAGCCATGCACACAGCTGCATTTTTGGGCCGGAGAATGCGTATAATAAGACCATAGCAATTACCAGCGGCTGTTATGGTAAATTGTATTAGTTGAAAATCAAAAACCGCTGTGTTATTATAAAACTGAAAAACGGGAGCAGCCCTGCTGTGTGCGTGACTATCGGTATAGTTTTGAGCCAACATCTTGACATAGGGAATCTGTACTCTGAGTATGGCACATAGGCCTCCATAGAGTGGAAATGTAAAGTACTCAGGAGGATACCCACCTGCGTTCGCAGGTTCAAAACAACCGACCACGGCATAGTGGGGATTTTTTGTGTCCTTTTGGCAAACTTGGATACGGGGGAATGGGAAAGTGGTACATAGGTTTTCAAGAACCGAAATGCTAATAGGCAGGGAAGGATTGGATATACTTGCAAAAAGCAGGGTGGCGGTGTTCGGCATAGGCGGTGTGGGCAGTTTTGCGGCCGAGGCCCTGGCACGGTCCGGCGTGGGCACCTTGGTACTGGTGGACTATGACGATGTATGTGTTACAAATATAAACCGGCAGATACATGCCACAACCAGCACGGTGGGCAGGGCAAAGGTGGAGGTCATGCGGGATAGGATACTGGACATAAATCCCGAGGCCCGAGTTGCCGCCATTAAGATGCTGTATAATTCGGACAGCGCCGGTGCGCTGCTTAAAAAAGACTATGACTATGTCATAGACGCCATAGACATGGTAACGGCAAAGCTGGACCTTATTACAAGATGTACTTCAATGGGCATACCCATCATAAGCAGTATGGGTGCCGGCAACAAGCTGGACCCGACACTTTTCAAAGTGGCGGATATATATGAAACCAGCACATGCCCGCTGGCAAAGGTAATAAGGAAAGAATTGAGGAAAAGAAACGTCGGCGCGCTGAAGGTTGTATACTCCGTTGAAAACCCGGTGCCACAAAGGTCAGGCAGCCGGGACGAAGGGACGGGGGACGGGCGAAGCGATGAGAAGATGGATGGTGCTGTAAGAAAGAACGTACCGGGCAGCATTTCCTTTGTACCATCGGCGGCGGGTCTAATACTGGCGGCGGAGGCAATCAAGGACCTCCTGACCCGGGAAAGAAAG
>JAXGPT010000002.1:0-98814 GCA_040766775.1 Bacillota bacterium
ACTTTTATTTTTAAAACCCATAGTATCTTGACGCTATCGCCGGATAATAAGCGGTGGACTTAGGCCTTTGCTTCATACTATAATATGTGTGTGAAGGACTTGATGAAAAGAAGGGCTTACCTGAGAGTTGACAAGGGAAGAGGTGACAGGGGATGCGGGGAATGGAAAATAGACAAGAGAACCGTCCCCTTGTTTTTAGGAGGTATGAGAAATGGAGTTTGACCCGGTGCGGTTTGATTACCCGTCCAGGAGGAACGTGGTATATGCCAGAAAGGGGATGGTGGCCACGTCTCAGCAGCTTGCCGCCCAGGCGGGGCTGGACATGCTCAAAAAAGGCGGAAACGCAGTTGACGCGGCCATTGCCGCCGCAGCCTGCCTTACGGTGGTGGAGCCCACCTCCAACGGTATAGGCGGCGATGCCTTTGCCATTGTCTGGACGGATGGGAAGCTGTATGGCCTTAATGCAAGCGGCCCGGCGCCCAGGGCCATTTCGGCGGAAGTGCTGAGAAAAGCGGGGTACAAAGAGATGCCCCAATCGGGCTGGGTACCCGTTACCGTGCCCGGGGCGCCCTCGGCGTGGGCTGCCCTGTCCAAGCGTTTCGGCAGGCTGTCCCTTGCCGAGCTATTGTCCCCTGCCATCGAGTATGCCGCAGGGGGTTATCCGGTATCCCCTACCGTTGCCGATGCCTGGGCGAAGGCCTTTAACCTGTACAAGGAGACTTTTAAGGGAGAGGAGTACAAGTACTGGTTTGATACCTTTGCTCCTTTCGGCGAGCCGCCGAGGCCGGGGGAGACGTGGAAGTCGCCGGACCATGCCAGGACGCTGGAAAAAATAGCGGCAACCGGTGCGGAGGACTTTTACAGGGGAGAGCTGGCCCAGAGGATTGATGACTTCTCAAGGAGGTACGGGGGATATATTAGAAGGGAAGACCTGGAGCAGTACAGCCCCGAATGGGTGGAACCGGTTAAGGTAAACTACAGGGGCTATGATGTGTGGGAGCTGCCTCCCAACGGGCATGGAATAGTTGCCCTGATGGCGCTTAATATTCTAAAGGGTTTTGACTCTTGCGACGGGGACGCAGCCCTTTTCTGCCACAGGCAGATAGAGGCGGTAAAGCTTGCCTTTGCGGACTGCTTTGAGTATTTGTCCGACCCCCGGTACATGCAGGTATCCGTTGAAGCGCTTTTGTCGGAAGAATATGCGGCTCAAAGGAGGAAACTGATAGACAGGAGCGCGCTTTTGCCGGCGGCGGGAACTCCTCCCAGGGGAGGCACCGTTTACCTGGCGGCGGCGGACGGGGAAGGAAACATGGTTTCCTTCATACAGAGCAATTTCCGGGGCTTTGGTTCGGGGCTGGTGGTACCACATACCGGCATTAGCCTTCACAACCGGGGAAGCGGTTTCTTATTGGACGGGGCCCATGTCAACTGCATAGCGCCGGGTAAGAAGCCGTACCATACAATAATACCGGGATTTTTAACCCGGGAAGGAAAACCTATAGGCCCCTTCGGGGTTATGGGCGCCTTCATGCAGCCCCAGGGGCATGTACAGGTTATTGTCAATGCGCTGGACTATAACAGGAATCCCCAGGACGCACTGGATGCCCCGCGCTGGCAGTGGGTGGAGGGCAAAAAGGTGTACGTTGAGCCGCAGTTCCCGGAGCCTTTGGCAGAGGCCCTTAGAGGCTTTGGCCATGAGGTGCAGCGGTATGAAAACATTGCATCCTTTGGACGGGGGCAGATTATTTGGAGGATGGAGGACGGCACATTGGTCGGGGGTACCGAGCCCAGGGCGGACGGGACCGTAGCCGCATGGTAAAAAGAGGAATGGGGACACACCTCTGCTTACGCTGGTATTCCTTGCCGAGGTATGTCCCCATTTTACTGAGCCTTATGGCTCTTTTTTTATACCTGTTTCTATGATGGCTACATGTTGGGCAAGTAAAGCTTTGGGTCCTGGTGCTCCCCGTTTTTCAGCACTTCAAAATGCAGGTGGGGTACATCCCCTATCTCAAATTCCGCCGTGTTTCCCACCCCGCTTATTACTTTACCCTGTTCCACTTTCTGGCCTTCCTTTACCATATTGCCGTTTTGCAAATTGGCGTAACGGGTTACAAGACCGTTGCCATGGTCAATAGTAATCATTATTCCCAGCGTTGGATGGTTGGTAACCTCTGTAACCGTACCCGACATCACAGCCTTGACGGGGGTTCCTATTGAAGCCGATATGTCTATACCATGATGTGTGGTCCATTGTTCCAGGGTTTTGGAATAAACCAGGTTGTCCTTTCCATAGTCCATTATTATTTTTCCCAGCAGCGGAGCCCGCATCCTTTCAGCGGCTGTACCGGATGACTGTGCCTGGGACGAGACTGCGGCAGCCGCCTGTTTAGGGGCTTCGGCTGTCTCTTTTTCCGGCTGCTGGACGGCAGCGACCTCAGATTGCGGCTGTTCGGTTTCGGCATCCTGCCACTCCTGCCCGTCTTCTATTGAAACCGCCGGGCTGTTTTCCAAAGGCTCGGTCTCTTCCGGAGGGTATTCTTCCTGTATCCTGTTTTCCTCTATCGGCAACTGGTTTTGGCTGAAATACCTGATATTGTCTCTGGTTACCCAGACAGCGGTAGGCTGCGAGCAAAACCAAGCACAAGAACAGTACAATATAAAAACTGTCCCTGTTAACGGCGGTAAAAAACCGGCTCCTAAAAAACCTCTTTCTGAAACTCATGGCTATTTATCACCTCCATCCGGTAGTATGTCCATAAAATAGTAAAAAATACGTTGTAATAATTAGTTTGAATAATAAATATTATTTAAAGAGTCCCGAGGGGAGGGTGGGTATGAGAACCATAGTGCTGGTAATATTATTCATGTTTATCGTCACCATAGTACTTCCGGTGTTTATAACGCAGGGCTGCGACATGTTCAAAGGGCCTGAAAAGGGCTATCTTGACGAAAAGCCCTATGAAACGGTGGTCTATTTTCACGGGGACAGGGTAATAAGGAGCATGGACCTTGAAGAATATATCAAAGGGGTGGTGGCGGCGGAAATGCCGGCTAGTTTTCACCGGGAAGCATTAAAGGCACAGGCGGTGGCGGCGAGGACATATACCGTAAAGAGGATGACTTCACTGGGGGGGAGCCCCAACCCCGACCATCCCGAGGTGGACGTATGTACCAATTCCACCCACTGCCAGGCGTGGATTTCCGAAGAACAGTTCCGGCAAAACCTAAGGAAACAGTTCGGTATATTCGGTTATAGGAGATACATGGAAAATGTATCCAAGGCGGTGGAAGATACCCGAGGCCTTATACTTGTATACCAGGACCAGGTCATTGACCCTTTGTTTCACTCCACCAGCGGGGGATTTACGGAAAACTCCGAGCAGGTTTTTTCCGCGATGGTTCCATACCTCAGAAGCGTATCCAGCCCTTACGAGGAACATTCGCCCAAGCTGACAAGCCGGGTGGAAATGAAGGTATCGGACTTTATAAGGACACTGGAACAGAAGTTTAAAGGCATTAAAATAAATTCAAAGGATATACCCTCTGAGATAGAGGTACTGGAGCTAAGCCGGGGTGGGAAGATAATAAGCGTAAGGATAGGCAATAAAACCCTGAGCGGGCGCGAGGTTCGGGCTGCCCTGGATTTGAACTCCACCAATTTTAAGATTGGCTGCGAGGGGGATACGGTGGTCATTACCACCGTAGGATACGGACACGGCGTCGGCATGAGCCAGTACGGGGCAGACGGGATGGCAAGGATGGGGGATACCTATGACAGGATATTAAAACACTATTATACCGGGGTGGAGATAAAGAGAATAGGGGAGGTGTTTGGTTTATAGTACATACCCTTAAATATTCCGATGCTACCCGCACTAAATGAATATATACGACTAAAATCCTTCTATAACATAGTTTAACCGCATATAGATGATATAGAAAGACACGAAAAAAGGGGGTTCCTAGAATTGAAGGATTATATACACGAACGGGTGATAGCTGCTGCAAAATATGTATTGGATACAAAGTCTACGGTGCGGGAAACGGCAAAGGTTTTTGGAGTGAGTAAAAGTACCATACATAAGGACATTACAGACAGGCTCCCAAGGATAAATCCTTCACTTGCAGAGGAAGTAAAGAGGGTATTGGCCTACAACAAGGCGGAGAGGCACATAAGGGGCGGAAAGGCCACCAGGGAAAAATACATAAAGGCCCAGGGCAAAAATGCCATACCTTCTTAAACATAGCAAAAAAAACCTAAAAAAAAAGGTTTTTTTAGGATGATATAGAATTTTATATAGTAATAAAGCAACATAAGAAAAAACCGGGAGGCTGGGGAAACGCATGTTTGACCTTAACGTGGAAATGGGAATTGACCTCGGTACCGCCAGTGTATTGGTGTATGTCAGGAAAAAAGGCGTAGTTTTGAACGAACCGTCGGTGGTTGCACTGGACAAAAACACCGATAAAATTCTTGCCGTGGGTGAAGAGGCAAGGCAGATGCTTGGCAGGACACCGGGGAACATAGTAGCTATACGGCCCTTGAAGGACGGCGTCATATCCGATTTCGAAATTACCGAAAGAATGCTCAAGCATTTTATACAGAAGGCATGCGGAACCCGCAGGATATTCAAGCCAAGAGTCATAATATGCGTGCCCAGCGGAGTGACCCAGGTGGAAAAAAGGGCGGTTATCGATGCTGCGAACCAGGCAGGGGCAAGGAAGACCTATCTTATTGAAGAACCTGTTGCTGCCGCTATTGGTGCAGGGCTGGACATTGCAAAACCCTCAGGCAATATGATTGCGGATGTAGGGGGGGGGACCACCGACGTTGCTGTTATCTCGCTGGGCGGAATAGTGGTAAACGCCTCCATAAAAATCGCCGGGGACAAATTCGATGAAGCCATAATCAGGTACATGAGAAAGAAGTACAACCTGCTCATTGGCGAAAGAACCGCCGAGGAAATGAAAATTCGTATAGGTTCCGCCTTTGAAAGCGGAAATGGTAAATCGATGGAGGTCAGGGGACGAAACCTCGTAACGGGACTTCCCAAAACCCACGAGGTGTTCTCCAATGAAATGGTGGAGGCATTGGAAGAGCCTGTTGCAGCCATTGTGGACACCATACATTCGGTTATTGAAAAAACCCCTCCCGACTTGCCGCGGACATCAGCAACAGTGGGGTAGTGCTGACGGGTGGAGAACATGCTGCACGGGCTAGGATATGCTGCTCAATCAAAGGCTTGGCACCCCTGTCCGGGTAGCGGATGACCCAATTTCCTGCGTGGCAATAGGGACGGGTAAGGCCCTGGAAGCCATGGATGTTTTGGAAGGCCGACTGGTCAGCGCAAAAGGACGCTAACTGAAGCACGCCGGTATGCCCGGCGTTTTTTTATTATTAGAGTTTTTGCTTTCTAAAGTTTAATACGGGCAGTGACGATATTTATCTGTAAGGGTGATTTGCGATGTTCAGGGGACTTTACATGGCTGCCAGCGCAATGGTTACCGAGGTAAAAGAGGTGAAGATGACAATGACGCCGACGTTGCCAATGCCGATACAAACGGTTACAAGGGAGACCGGGTAATAACGGGTCCCTTCAGGGAGGTGCTCATATCCAGGATAAACGATGACACGCCCCACAGCATTCATACAAGGGCGGGCGGCCTGACGGCGGAGGCGGAGGGGTGACAGGATAAGGGTGGAGACCCGCGGGAGGTTCCTGGTTATCGAAACGCAGGGGAAGAAGCTATGCCACCGAAGCCGCCTTAACTGTGAGCGACGAGGGTTACCTTGTAACCACCAGCGGAAACTATGTACTGGGGGAAAGCGGCAGGATACAGGTCGAAGTCCGGAGCAACTATACATTGATGAGAGCGGCAGCGTGTATTCTTACGGAAACCCGTGGGCAGGCTGCGGATGTTTACCGCCCCCGGCGTAGTAGGAACCCTAAACGGTGGTTCGGTGCTCAATGAAGTTGTCACCTCTTTCATGCAGGGCAACATGAAGGAAACCAACCGCCCCTGGACCTGGCCATAAAGGGGAGACAGGTATTTCTGCGTAAAGGATTTGACGGCAGGAAAAGTATACCAGGGACAGTTCCTTTGTTATTGATTCGGAGGGATACCTGTCCGCTTGCGGCAGAGGGATACAGGGTGGTAGGAGACATGGGCGATATATCTTCAGGTGATGAAGAGATTGACATACGAACCAACGGGGAGATTTACTCCGGTGACCTGTTCTGGGACAGGCTTAAACTCGTAACCTTTGACCGGCCAAAGGAGCTGCGCAAGGTGGGGGATAACCTTTACGAGGCCAGGGAATATAGCAGCTACCGGTACGGCATAGAAGGCGAGGTACTGCAGGGCTTCCTGGAGACCTCCAACATAAATGCGGTTAAGGAAATGGTAAACATGATTTCCGCCTTCAGGACCTATGAAGCCAATCAGAGGTTGTCATGGCTGCGGCGAAATAATGGGCAAGGCGGTTAACGAGGGTAGGCAGGGTATAAGATAAGAAGGGGTGAGCGATATGGTAAAGAGACGCTTTTGGACAGCCAGTTCAGGGATGACCTTTGTAGCCCAGCGTGGATACCATTGCCAACAACCTGGCAAACGTAAACACCACGGGTTATAAAAAGGAGAGGGCGGAGTTTAAGGACCTGCTTTACGTGTCACTGTTCAGGGCGGAGGTTGTGGACGGCCAGGGCAGGCCGTGGGCCTGCAGGTAGGCCACGGCGTGAGGCCTTCGGCCATAGTCAAAAATTTCACCCAGGGCAGCATGCAAGCCACCGGCAATCCCTTGGACTTTGCGATAGACGGCGAGGAGCTTCTTTGTGAGTGCCCGCGACCAGAACGACGCCTTCTTTACACCAGGGATGGAAGCGCCGTGAGCATTGACGGTGAAGAAGCAAACCTTGTCACTTCCGCCGGGTATTTCGTGCAGGTTGAAGGCGCGGACACGGGCTTGGCAGCGATATAAACGAAATAACCATCGATGACAGCGGAATGCTTATGGTTAGAAGGAATGACGGCACGCTGGATGAAATAGGCATAGTGGACCTGGTGAGGTTTTAAGCCCCGCCGGGCTTGAAAGTGTCTGGTCGAACCTGTACAGGCCTACCACCGCGTCGGGGCCATTGGCGGAGCCGGGTGTCGCGGTCTGAATGGCCTGAAGTTTCCTTGAAGCCTCCAACGTCAGGTGGTGGAGGGTAATCCGCGATAACCGCCAGAGGCATGCAGATCTGGTCAGAAATCGGTCCAGACCGCCGATGAGATGCTGCAGATAATAACAACACGGAAAGTGGCAAGTGAAGGTGATACTCCTTGAAAACAGCTGGAATAAATGGATACGGCAGTGATATAATAAAAAACACGCACAAATGCAGCAGGATTACGCCGCGGAGTTTGAGGACCTGCTGAACAAAGCGCAGACGAAGAGGATAGGCAAAGGCTTAAAGAAGCGTGCCGGGAAATGGAAGCGGTTTCATTAATACCGTTCTTCAAAGGATGCGGGCCACCATAGTACTGGGACGGGCTTATCAAGGAAAGCCTGGGCGAAGAGATTTTCACCTCCATGTTGGACGGAGAGCGCAGCCGGAAAATCTCAATGGGCGAAGGCACAGGCATTGCCGACCTATTGTACCGGCAGCTTCGCAAAATATTGAAAGTGACGGTGTTAAAGCATGCTAGATATAAAACAAATCCAGCGGATTCTTCCCACCTGGTATCTTTTTTGCTGGTGGATTCCATCCTGGAACTACAGGAGGTGTTAAGGCGGTGGGGTTGGGAGCGCAGGCGATAAACGAGCCCTTTTCCGAGGTATTTTCGCTTCCAATCAATAATGCCCGGTGCTTATTGTTGAAGCAATGGCCAGGTAGAAAATGCGGTGGCGATACTGTCAAAGGAAGTACAAAAACGAAGCTGGCGGTGTTGCGGAATTGACAATATGCGAATGAGGAGGCAGGTGGTTCCCGAGGGACAGGCTGCTGATGGAGGTGGAGCTTGTCGCCATGAGGAATAGGAAAGGCGAAGGCGAAGGCCACAGTTAACGGTGAGGTGGCCGCCTCCGGCCAACTGATGTTCGGTCTTGTGGATAATGAATAATAAGAGCGGTTAAGGCCGCCGATTCAATCCGGGTTATTAATAATCAGGTTTATTTATTGCCAATATATTCAATGTTGCTATGAGCTTGTCGGTTGTAGGCTAGCTCAATAACCTTTTCAACGCTGTCAGTATGGTTTTTCCGCGGCGAGTTCTTCTTCAGAAAGCTTCCTGTATTCTTCTATTTCCTGTTTTGGGCGCAAGGTTATTGGACTCAGCAATTCACCCCTTATTCTTACGTTGGAATTTCTGAATAAAACCATTTATCTTTGTTTATCTATACCAGAAAGAAGTTTTCAGGGAGGATAAATTAATCGTATGCGCTTTAAATGTCTTTTGGTTATATAGTAATTACGCCTTGTATGTCGTATTCTTTGTTTTGGTGTATAGTGCCATATCGGCGGTGAATAACAAATATATCATAAAAACAAACGAGAAAATGTTTCTAGTATTTCATATCACGCCTGACACGCCGCGGCCAAAGCCGGCCGATGAGCATGTAATGGCATCCACCGGCGGCGACGTGCAGGTGGTGACAGCGTTTGTAACATTTCACCCCAACCCGGATTACGCCGAAGAAGAAGCAGTGCCCCCGGGGTTGGATGAGGCCGACCGGACGCCAGCGCGCTTCGCCTGAAAGACCCGGTTAAAAACGGCCAACCGATGCCGAACGGCGCAAAGGCAAAGCAGATCAAAGTTTTGCTGTCGGGCGGCAGTACGTTAAGGCTATCTCGTCCCGCTTTCATGCAAAGACAAGCTGGCTGGTTACCTTTTCGTCGCTGCAGCATGGAGGAATTTCTTAGATAATGGCTGTGCTGGAGGACGGCGTCACCTACAGGAAAACCTTGAGATGTACAGGATGCTGCGCGGTAAGGTTTGACGAAGGCAGGAAAGGCTGGACGCCTTATTAAAGTCGTATACGCTAGTGATTAGTTTATACTGTACCCGACAGCGTCCGCCGCTGCCTGCCCCCGTCTGCCGGTACCAGCGCGGCGGTACTCACTGCCATTTTATCCACTGTGGCTCCCCGCAGCCGTTCTTTGTCTACTGCGGCCGGCCCCCGGTGCCGGCTGTGTTTCAAAACAGCGGCATTACGCAGTATGTTACGGCACCGTCCGCGCTGATATAAAACCTTAAAAAGCTGTGATTCTCAAGGTCGAAGAATTTGGCAGGGAAATTGGTACCGTTTATTCCGATGTACCTTATTCCGTCCCACGAATATCACTGGTGAGAAAGCGCTCCATCCGCCGGTAAGGACGTATACATTGATCCCTTTTCTCGTAAAGGTCGAAAACGGCAAAGGAGTTCCGCCTCCAGCGTATCGGTAAACCCTTTGCCGTCCCCAGACCGAGCGGGGAACACGGCACCACGAACAGGTTGCCGCTACCCTATATTTTCAGCTGCTGTTTCAGCCAGTGCCACTGCTGCGGGGAATAGGCAGGCCCCCAGCTATTGTCAAGCTGCACGAGGTATTATTATCCTGCTTTGTTATGGGTATCCCCCGTGGTAGATATAACCGGAATGCCGAGGTCGGTAAGGGCTCGCCCGTTATCCGCCAGCAAAGACTGCAAGGCCGCCGGCTTCCCCGGCTTTCTGTTTCATCCTGTTCACAACGTGTATATCGATTAGCCTGCTAATGCCTGTACTCCCGAACACCGAAAGGCAAACCGGTGGTCGTCGAATACCATTTCACCCTCTGCGGGTCGTGGGAGACCGCTTTAAGAACCGTTGTTTTGTGGCTGGACCGTATGAGGTACAGCGCCGTGAGGTTGTCCAGGTATATTACTCCCTCGTTCATTATTGGGTTTGTTTCGCTATCATATACTCTTTTATAGATATTGGAGGTACCAGGTTTCGGGGTACCTTGCCAGCGCATCCGAGAATTTATACCCCGGTCCGATCAATTCCCCGGGCAAGTCAAGGGTTACGCTGGTCCCCTTAGGATCCTCCATCATCCTTAACCAGTGGCTGTTTTCCTCCGGGCTGTAGGCATATATGCCAAGCCTTTCCGGAGCTGCATCAGCGTAATACCATTTCCGTCAAACTCAGGTATGACGCGGCGGTGACATCGGCTGCGGTAAAGTCGTAGACCAGTTTTCCGCTGTATTTTCCGCTGAAGGGATGCCGCGTATCCAGTGTATAATGCCCTGTGACCGAGGAGGATAGGAGGTAAAACTGCCCCTTAATACCCTCAAAACTGTCCAGCACAACCTACGCGCTGACGCCACATTCATTGAAGCTGCAGAAGGCAAGTCTGGCGCTTCATTCTTATTTTAAATTTTCCACCATGGCACGAGCCCAGGAAAGTTCTGTCCCTGTATCCTCCCTATGGTGGCCTGCAGCGAAGGTCCCTGTTTTCTATGAGGCGGAATAGCCGGATATGTTCCTGCCGCCTTGGTGAAAGGCAGGTTTTTGTCCAGGTCGGTTTTCAGCACGTCCGGTGCCGACAGCATAACCGGTGCATCCAAAACCTTAAGCGTGATATCAGCGGACCTGCCCATGTAGCTTACGGTTGCAATACCTTTACCGGTACCAGGGTAAAGGCATTCCCGGTCAAAGTAACCCTCCACCCCCTGAAACACTCCAGCTAACCCTATTTATGTCTATCAACCGGGTTGTAGTTGCTGTCGCATCCCTTTACCGGGGTTCTGCCCGTTCGGTAAATACATTTGTGTCCTCTGCCTTAAAGAATATGCCTTAAACTTCCCCTGGGAGCAGTACTTTTTTATGCGGTGAATTTAATTATCCTTGTGGGTCCCATCGGAAAGTGTTTGCCAGCGTCAACCTCGTCGCCGAGCTTTTCGGGCAAACATTTGTGGTGGAGCCGCCGCCGTCGGAGTTTATGGCCTGGTAGGCTCAAGTTCAATTAAAAGCTGGGCCAACTCGGCCTGGTTCATGCCCCGTGCTCCCTTGGTTCTTCCTCCACCAGCAGCGGCGATTGCACTTTTTGCCATCCCTGGAAAAGCCTAGCGGCGGTCCTTGGATGATTACCTTCAATGCTGTGGGTGAATGGGTATAAAGCCCCGTCCTTAACCAGGATGGTGCCTCCGCCTATTGCAGGTCATTTCTCAAAGTCGAGGTGGTGGTTCAGGCTGACCGGGGGAGTTGGGCTTAAGGACCTGCATCATACCCGAGGCTGCATCCCCCGTGTATTATTACCATTCCCTTTTCCATTATGGATATTTCCTGGGCAGCGCCCTGTATTACATATCTATTACCCTGTTTTTTGGACTGTAACGTATAGGATGTCATTAAAGGCCACCGGCGAGGCGATATCCCCATTCTTCAGTATAAACTACCGGATAGGCATATTCGCTGCTTATCTGTTTATCGCGGAAACCGGGAATTCCGTCCCTATGTAAAAAGCAGTTTCCCATTTTCAATAGTCGATAATGAACGCTTCCTGCTGTCCAGCGAAAACACCGCCAATTCATCCATTCTATACGTAGGGCTGCTTTGAATCTTGCCGTCCCTAACCAGCGGCCCTATTGGGGAGTAAGGCTTCCCCGGAAATGAAAAAGTCGCCGTTTATTGCGGCTATTGTTTCAGGTCCTTCACCATTTCCGGCAGAGTGCTTGCGGTACCCACTCCGCCCGAGGCGTTAGCAGGTCCAGCCGGGTGTGACGGTCCGAGATGTCCGCCTCCAGCACGTGGATGCCTGTGTCCCATCCCGGGTCGGTGAACCGGGTGATGGTTTTGTAAACCACGTTGTGTGCTATCCTCATTTCCTCTGTTTCACTGTGTATTATGTCCTGTCCTGCGGACAGCAGAGGCACGAAGACAATAACGGACAATAACAGGAATAATGCTGTGAATAATGCTGTTTTTTCAAATTGATCCCTCCCGGTAAAATAAAGTATAATGGTTGATGCCTCCGGCGGCGGGGCAGTGGGAGTTTTTTCCCGCCGGGGGCTGTCTCCATCTGTTACAGGTTTTGACGTAAAGGCAAGCGTTTTGTTCTGACCTCGCCTGCACAGTTTATTATATAGTAATGAAAAGGGTAAGATAGTTACAAGCATGTTACAATACCATTAAATATATGATACACAGGTCGGCGACGGGAATATGCCATGTAAATTGTTCTTAAATTGCAATATTAAATGCAACACTTTTTTAAAGAAACCCGATGATATTTATCATTCCAACCTTAACGATACTTCAACAGGCGGGCGAAATGGTGTCAAAGGCGGTTTCTCCTTGATACCATGAGACCAACTGCCTCTGTAAAGGGTTGGAATGTATGTGCTTAGACTAACAGGCCGCATGTCTGGGACTGTCTCATGTATACATATTTCGTCGTTAAATAGTTCTGTCGGTGTACGATAGCCCAATATCTTCTAAGGCAGGTTATTACACCAGTTTTCGATCCTTTTAATCTGCGAAAGGGTTAAGTCCTTAATAGCTTTTCCCTTGGGTATGAACCGCCGTATAAGACCATTATGCCGCTCGTTAGTACCCGCACCACGCAAATATGGATGGGCATAGTATATATTAGTCACGTGCTTATTTAAGCTGGCAAACTCTGTACCATTATCTGAAGTAATACTTTTAAACAAGTGTGTGAATAAAGGCCCAGATTGCTCTTTTATATGGCGAACACTTTGTCTACCGCTTTGAAAATTATTCTTTGTTTCCAGTAGGAAAACCAGATGCTCTCTTGTTTTACGTTCTGTAAGGGGTCATTAAAGCGCATCCTGAACGTTTACCAACAACAGTATCTATCTCCCAATGACCAAATTCCTTTCGCTTATCTACGCTTTCAGGGCGTTCACTAATGCTTTTTCCAAGTAGCCTTTGATGTCTTCTGCTGGTGGGTTTTCTTTGCTTTCTACGTGTTTTAAGGGGCAAATCTATGTTACGAACACCAGAATACCTCCGTCAATGTAACTATACAAAATTAACTGGTACAGACCATTTCAGATTTATTAAATTTACCCTTACGTTTGGCAACACCTACAACTACATCGGGTGACCATTTTGCTTAAGGATCTTCTTCTCTGCGTACTGCAAAAAGGTTCTACCTGTAGAGCTTTGAGCTTTACCGCATGATAAGCGGTTACTCTCGTACACTGCCTGGCCAGTTTCAGGAAAGTAGGCCTCATATGTAGTCAGGTCCGTCCGTAGCTGGGTGGTAGTCCACGGTTTATCTCTCTGATAATTGTACTACGATGTCTGCCTAACCTCTTTGCAATCTGTGCTGGAGACAAACCTTCTTCCAGTAATGCTTTAATTTTGCCTCTGTCAAATTCTGATAAGTCGTTTAAGGCGCTATGTGGACGGACTCTTTTAGTAAGTCTGTATTAACCTCAATATATTATTTGTTGGCACTAATATCACTTCTTGTTTCTCATGTGTTCTTCCCCGTCTGTGCTTCATTTCGAGAACCCATGTAGGCGAACATTGACGCAAATTACTATTGAACAAAAAGCCTTGTTGCGCATAAATATTATGGCGCGAAAAAGGTTCGGGGCGTAGCGCAGTTTGGTAGCGCACATGGTTTGGGACCATGGGGTCGGGGGTTCAAATCCCTTCGCCCCGACCATGCGAGGCCCTTGGTCAAGTGGTTAAGACACGCCCTTTCGGCGGGTAACAGGGAGTTCAGATCCCCTAGGGGTCACCATTTACAATTAAATAGGATGGGCGCATAGCTCAGCTGGGAGAGCACCTGCTCCACACGCAGGGGGTCACTGGTTCGAGCCCGGTTGCGCCCACCACGGGCTGGTGTAGCTCAATTGGCAGAGCAGCTGATTTGTAATCAGCAGGTTGCGGGTTCGAGGTCCCATCACCAGCTCCATCATGGAGGGATACCCAAGTGGCCAAAGGGGGCAGACTGTAAATCTGTTGTCGGAGACTTCGATGGTTCGAATCCATCTCCCTCCACCAAAATTTTAAGCGGCGCGAAAAAGCGCCGTTTCTATGTTCGCCCGACATGGGCAGTAACTAGGCAGTGAAAGTCCGCTATGGGCTTGGTAGTGGGAACCATTAGCTAAACAGCAAAGATTGTTCACCGTGAGTGAAAATCTGGAGGAAGCTGCAGGCAAAGAGTCCCGCACCGACGGACAGGAACTGCATACAAGGCATATGTGGAACGGACGAGTTTGCATAACAAAACGAAGTCCAACACTACCCGAATTCCACGGTGTAAATGCAGCGGTGACATGGGATGAAAGTTACTGTTCTGTGAAGCACACTACGGAATGCGATGAAAGCGCAACCAACTTCATACTGAAGACTACCTGTGTATGAGGATAGGGTGGAACCCGAAAGAAGCATGGGAGTGCAGAGTATTTCGTTTACGTCTTCCAAAGGCCAAAACGATGGCAATGAGTATGCCGGAAGCTTGCTTGATAAGATACTTGACCGGAACAACATGAACAAGGCATACAAGAGGGTTAAGTCAAACAAAGGCAGCCATGGGATTGATGGAATGACAGTAGATGAACTTCTACAGTTTCTGAAAGAAAATGGTGAGCAAATCGAGCAGTGTATCCGGGAGAATTGCCCACAAGCCAAAACCTGTGCGGCGGATAGAGATACCAAAGCCGGGCGGCGGCAAAAGACTACTTGGCATACCAACAGTAGTGGACAGAGTGGTACAACAGGCAATAGCCCAGGTATTAAGCCCAATCTTTGAGAAGCAGTTCTCGGAATTGAGCTATGGGTTCAGGCCGGGAAGGGACGCAAAACAGGCGGTATTGAAATGCAAGGAATACATAGAAGCAGGCTACGACTGGGCTGTGGATATTGACCTTGCGAAATACTTTGATACCGTAAACCACGACAAATTGATGGGCCTAATCCATAAAACCATTAAGGATAGGGAAGTAATATCACTTATCCGCAAATTCCTTCAATCACCCAGGAGTAATGATAAATGGAGTAGTGGTGGAAACGGAAGAGGGGCTGTCCTCGGGTGGCCCATAAGCCCGCTGCTATCCAATATCATGCTGAATGAACTGGATAAGGAACTAGAAAGAAGGGCTTAAATTCTGCCGGTACGCCGATGATGTAAACATATACGTCAGAAGCAGGAAGGCAGCAGAAAGGGAGTAATGGCCCGGTGTTACACGGTTTATCGAAGACGATTTAAAACTTAAAGTAAACCGTGAGAAGAGTACTGTTGACAGGCCATGGCGGCTGAAATTTTTAGGTTTCTCCTTTTACCGTAAAGATGGTGGAAGGCGCTAGGTATAAGGGTGCACCCAAAGTCGATAGCAAAGTTCAAGTCCAAGCTAAAGGAGATAACCTCAAGGAGTAATGCTATGAGCATGGAATACAGGATATTTAAACTGAACCAGAGCATTACCGGCTGGGTAAACTACTTTGGCTTGGCGGACATGAAAGCAATAGCTGCTAAACTTGACGGGTGGATAAGGCACTAGGATAAGAATGTGCTACTGGAAACAGTGGAAAGAGAAAGTTAGTACAAAGCACAGAAACCTTGTAAGGTTAGGTATAGACAACTACAAGGCATGGCAGTATGCCAACACGAGGAAAAGCTACTGGCATACAGCCAGCCAAGCATCACGAGAGCAAATCCATCACCAATGAATACCTAAAAAGTTTGGGTCTAAAGTCAGTATCCGAAAGATATTCATTAGTCCATTAATATCTTTTCGAACCGCCGTATGCCGGACGGCACGTACGGTGGTGTGAGAGAAGGACGGGGGTTAATCTGCCCTCTACTCGATTTATAACCTTATTCAGTTGAGCTTCATGAACACCGCTTTTGCTTTTCTTCGGGCAGTTTCAGTGCGAGTATTTCTGCGCCGTTTCTACTTGCGGGGTTTTACATGGGGCCCATTATAGGGTATAATTTTTGTGTTGTATTGTATGGGGGTGTGAACCGTGACCGGCATTGTAACCGATGTGCTGCAGTTCATAGGAAACGAGCTGGCGGTGGTTTTCGTGGCAATGCTTCCCTATGTCGAGATGAGGGGAGCCATACCAATGGGCATATCGATGGGTATGCACCCGATGCATGCCTTTGTTCTCGCCCTTGCGGGCAGCATCCTTCCCTCACCGGTTATAATGCTGGTGTTTCGACCCTTTTTTAATTTTGTAAAAAGAACCGGCCTGTTTAAAAGCCTTGCCGAGAAAATGGTGGAAAGGACACTTAAGAGGGCCGGCAGCATTAAGAAATACTATGTGCCGGGGCTTTTCATTTTTGTCGCGATACCTTTGCCCGGCACCGGCGTGTGGACAGGCAGCCTTGCGGCGGCCCTTTTGAACATACGGTTATTACATGCGCTTCCGGCCATATTCCTTGGCAATGCCGTGGCGGGGCTTATAATTACGCTTATAAGTTACGGGATTATTGGCGCAATATGATTGACATATTATAAATGCTGTGATAGTATCTTTTATCGGAAAACCAAATATTTGCCTTATCAAGAGAGGTGGAGGGATAAGGGCCCGATGAAACCCGGCAACCGGCGCAGTATGCGCAGCGGTGCCAATTCCCACAGAATTTCAAGTTCTGTAAGATAAGGTGGCGGTGACCTCCTTGATTACAGAGGAGGATTTTTTTATTTTTATTTGACAAGGCAATAATACTTCTAGGGGCATATTAAAAGGAGGATAGGTAAATGACAAGAAAACTGTTTACGTCCGAATCGGTTACCGAGGGGCATCCGGATAAGATATGCGACCAGATTTCGGATGCGGTGCTGGATGCGATACTTGAGAAGGACCCCAATGCCAGGGTTGCCTGCGAGACTGCGGTTACCACCGGCTTGGTATTGGTGATGGGTGAGATAAGCACCGAATGCTATGTGGACATCCCCAGCATAGCCCGGCAGACCCTCAGGGATATCGGGTATACCAGGGCAAAATTTGGCTTTGACAGCGATACCTGTGCCGTTTTGACATCCATAGACGAACAATCGCCGGACATAGCGCTTGGGGTGGACAAGGCTTATGAAGCAAAGCAGGGCATATCCAACCAAGTGGATGCCATAGGTGCCGGCGACCAGGGCATGATGTTCGGCTTCGCATGTGACGAGACCGACACGCTGATGCCGCTTCCGATTCACTTAGCCCACGGGCTGACCAAAAGGCTTGCCGAGGTCCGGAAGTCGTATATACTGCCTTACTTAAGGCCGGACGGCAAGTCCCAGGTAACCGTTGAATATGAAGGGGACAAGCCGGTGAGGGTGGATACCATAGTATTATCTTCCCAGCACCATCCAAAGGTGGACAACCGGACCATCAAGGAAGACCTTATTGAGCATGTCATCAAAAAAGTGGTGCCCGCCGAGTTAATAGATAATAATACCAGGTATTTTATAAATCCCACCGGGAGGTTCGTGGTGGGGGGGCCCCAGGGGGATTCCGGGCTGACCGGAAGAAAGATTATTGTGGATACTTACGGCGGCTATGCAAGGCACGGTGGAGGGGCCTTTTCCGGAAAGGACCCCACCAAGGTTGACCGTTCCGCTTCCTATGCGGCCAGGTACGTGGCCAAAAACATAGTGGCTTCGGGTATCGCATCAAAGTGTGAAGTGCAGCTGGCCTATGCCATAGGCGTTTCAAGACCAGTTTCTATTATGGTGGACACCTTCGGCACCGCCAAAATACCCGAGGAAGACATAATAAGGCTTATAAACGACAATTTCGACCTTCGTCCCGCGGCCATAATAAGGGATTTGGACCTCAGAAGGCCCATATACAGGAACGTGGCTGCTTACGGGCATTTCGGCAGGAAAGACCTTGACCTTTCCTGGGAAAGGACGGATAAGGCGAAGGACTTGAGAGACCAAGCCTTCGGCGGGTAGATTCAAGGAATAGGTGTCTTAAAGTACCGGGTAAAGGCCCTTATAGGGTATAACCCGGTACTTTTTTTGCCAAAACGAGACCAAACCCTGCCGGGAATCCGGCCTCATCGGTCCTTTTCGTCTTTTTACCCATGGCAAGTCCCCCCTGTAAAATTGAGCTGAAAGGGGGTGGAAATATGCCGTTGCAGGTACAGCCGATGGATTCCAGGTTAAGGATCAGGTACGAGGTGGGTTTGGACAATAATGGAAACCCCAGGTACTCCACCAGGACCTATTCCGGGGTAAAGCCGACAGCAGACGACCAGGATACCTATGACGTCGCGGTGGCGCTTTCGGGGCTGCAGGTTTACCCGGTGGTTTTCATTACCCGGGTTAACGAGGTGGAACTGGTAGACATTTAGCAGCAGAGACCAGCCGGGCGGGCATGGGAAAGCCAAAAGGGAGGGAGGTGAAAGGATGGCCAGGAGATTGGAGATGATTTTTTTAAATGCAGCGGGCAGGAGGTCCACCATATCGGTGGACAATGTGCGGGAGGATATCACGCAGCAGGAAGTACAGTCTGCCATGGACATGATAGTAAACCGCGATATTTTTAACACAAGCGGTGGAGATATAACGGGAATTGACAGCGCGAGAATAGTAGCCACCGAGATAACCGAGATTCCGGTCCAGTAGGAAAGCATCTAAGCTGTGCGTAAAATCCGGCCCGGCACCCCTGCCGGGCCGGGCTTTGTATGCCCAAATTGCACCAATCGTTAAGGGGACGCTTATAATGTTTTAGAAAAAAGATGGAACAGGAGGATTCTATATTGCTTGAGCAGAACTGTGCTTCAAAAAAAGTCTTGGCCGCCCTGGTGCCTCGATATCACAGTATTTACGGGAATGCTACCGAGCTAATATACCTTGACCGGGAACCGGTACTGGTGCCGCGCACGGTAAAAACGGTCCTTAAGAATACGGCAAGGGAGTATGCCATTGACCTTAAGGCTTCCAAGGAAAAGTATTGCAAGCTCTTAAGGTGTGTAAGGACGGTGCCGGTACCCCTTGACCGTGAAACGATACTTATACCGCTTAAAATGCGCCGGGTAATATCAAAAAACGATTCCGCCAGGGGCTATGTTAACTGCTTTGCGATAAAGCACGTGAAGGAGAAAGAATCCGGCGCCTGCCTTGTAATACTGAGGGACGACAGGACGGTGGAATGCCTGCACAGCCTTAAAAGCCTGAAACAGCACATGAGCAACTGCCATTTTGTACACAGGGAGATGGCGGGCGCACGGGAGACCGGCGGTCAGAACGCCGATGAGTACCTCAACTGCCCCGCCACCAAGTCGGATATAGCCATGCTGCTCAAAGAAATCAGGGAACTAAGGGAAAAAATGTGATATAATTTTTGGCAGTAGAGCGCGGGAGGTTGGGCTGATGCTGGAGTTGGAAGGTACCGTAAGCGGCATTGTATTCAGAAACGATGACAACGGGTATTCGATAGTTAGGTTTAGTTGCGAAGGCGAACAGGTAACGCTGGTGGGATACATGCCCCTTGTCAGGGAAGGGGAACAGTTGAAAGTCAAGGGGGAATGGGTATACCACCCGGTTTACGGGGAGCAGGTGCAGGTGTCCGAGTACGCCGAAACGGTCCCGTCAACGCTGGAGGGTATAGAAAAGTACCTCGCGTCGGGACTAATACCCGGCATTGGACCCAAAACGGCCAAGAGGATAGTGGATACACTGGGGAAAGAGGCGCTGGATATTATCCAGTACAACCCGATGAGGCTTACCGAGGTGGAGGGCATCGGGGAAAAAAAGGCCCGGAGGATAGCCGAAGCCTTCGAGGAGCAAAGGGGCCTTCGAGAAGTGATGGTATTCCTTCAGACCTATGGCATTAGTACCGCCTTTGCTATAAAGATATACAAAAGATACAGGGAAGAGACCATCAAGCTGATAAAGCAGAATCCATACAGGCTGGTGGAGGACATAGAGGGAATTGGTTTCAAGAGGGCGGACAGGATTGCCATGGCCATGGGCATGGAAACAAACTCCCCCGGCAGGGTTTACGCCGGGACCAAGTATGTGCTTACGGAACTTGCAGGCGCCGGGCATGTGTTTGTGCCGAAGGAGGCGCTTGTTTCCCGGGCGGCGGGGCTGCTGGAGGTGGAGCCCCGGCAGGTGGAGGATGCCATTTCGTCCCTTGCCATCGCAGGCCAGTTGAAGATTGAAGATTCGCCCGACGGCCCGGTTGTATACTACATGCCCTATTATTATGCCGAAACGTCGGTGGCGGCCAAACTGGTCCAGCTTGCCCTCATGGAGTATGATACCTTTGACCTGGACATGGAAAGGGAACTGGAAGCCTTTGAGAAAAAATACCGCATTGTCCTGGATAACGTCCAGAAAGAGGCGGTAATCCAGTCCATGCGAAACGGTATTGTGGTGATAACGGGCGGACCGGGTACCGGAAAAACCACCACCATTAAAGCCATAATAGACATATTCGAGGAAAAGGGGCTCAAGGTTGCGCTGGCAGCACCCACCGGCCGGGCGGCAAAACGGATGGCTCAAGCCTGTGGCAGGGAAGCATCCACCATCCACCGGCTGCTTGAGTTCTCGTACCAGGAAGACGAGCATACATCAGCCTTCGGCAGGGACGAGGACAACCCGCTGGATTGTGAAGTACTCATCATAGACGAGATATCCATGGTTGACATACTGCTTATGCACCACCTTTTGAAGGCGGTACGGCCGGGTACAAGGCTGGTGATGGTGGGGGACGTGGACCAACTTCCCTCGGTGGGGGCGGGCAACGTGCTCAGGGATATTATAACAAGCGGGGTTGTAAGGGTTGTAAGGCTTAGAACAATATTCCGCCAGCAGGGGGAAAGTTCCATAGTGGTCAACGCCCACAGGATAAACGAGGGACGTTACCCGGTAACCAATGCAAGGGACGGCGATTTCTTTTTTATAGAAAAAAAGGACATGCAGCAGGCCTTGGATACCATTATCGACCTTTGCAAAAGTAGGCTGCCAAAATACAACGGGTACAATCCCATGACCGACATACAGGTACTGTCCCCGATGAGGAAGGGACCGGTAGGCGTGGACAACTTAAACTTGCGGCTTCGGGAAAGCCTAAACCCTGCCGCAAGGGGTAAGGGGGAAAAAAAGTCCGGCAGCTGCGTGTTCCGTGTGGGGGACAAGGTCATGCAGATAAGGAACAACTATTCCATGAAATGGGAGGCTCCGCTGCCGGGAGGGGGCATCGAGGAGGGCGAGGGCATTTTTAACGGTGACCTTGGCATTATAGAGAGCCTGGATGAGGAGGAAGGTCAGCTGGTGGTCGTATTCGATGATGATAAAAGGGTTACGTATCGGTTCAACCAGCTGGACGAACTGGAACCGGCCTATGCAGTAACGGTACACAAAAGCCAGGGCAGCGAGTTCCCGGTAGTGGTTATGCCGGCCTTCTGGGGCCCTCCAATGCTGGTTACCAGGAATCTTTTGTATACAGCCCTTACCAGGGCAAAAAAGCTGGCGGTGCTGGTGGGCAGGGAGGAGCACCTGCGCAGGATGGTGGACAACAACAGGATTTCCAGGAGGTACTCGGCCCTTGACCGGAGGATGAGGGATATTTTATCAAGGTTTTAGGTGGAGGTGGTGCCGGTGAAGCAAATTCTACCGGCGGTATGGGAAGGCCTTATGGACCTTCTTTATCCTGAAAGTGATAAAAAGCTGCTACCTGTGCGGGGATAAAATCAGGGGACAGCACAGCTATGGTGTCTGCCCGGTCTGCGGAAGGACTTCATATTTGTCAGGGAGAAAAGCTGCAGCTTGTGCGGGAAAAAGCTTGATCGCGCTGGTCTTTGCAGCGACTGCCGTGGTTTCCGGCACTACTTTGACAGGGCTTATTCGCTGTGCGTGTACGATGGCAGGGTAAAGGAGTGGATTTATTCCTTCAAGTATGCCGGCAGGTCCTGCCTGGCCCGTCCCTTCGGGAGAATGATGGTGGAAAAGGATTAAGGAAATGGGGCTGGACCGGCGGTGGACTGTAGTGCCGGTACCCCTCACCGGAAAAGCAAGGCAGAGGGGGTACAACCAATCCCGCTTGCTGGCCGACGTAATAAGCAGGGAACTGGGCATGGGAAAGGCTCGGGAATTGCTGGAAAGAAAACGGAAACGCCGCTAGCGGGCTGACCCGTCTTCAGAGGATGGGGACCATGGAGGGGGCCTTCGGCATGAACAACAGGAGGCTGTCGTTAGAATGTACTTCTTATAGACGATATATGCAAGGGCGTGCCATCCTTGGTGTGCCCGAGCGCTTAGGAAGGCGGGGTGGGCAGGGTATACGTATTCACGCTGGCTTCCGGTAAAGGATATATAGGCCCGATGACGAACAGTTGATACGTGTGAGGTTCGCTTCCTGACGTTTTATCCGGGACATCAATAAAGGGAAGTGACCGAAAGATGGGAGATTGCTGCTTACGGGAGGGTGGCAAGCTTTTGTTTATCCACCGGTATTCCGCTGTGCAGGCAGTGCATTGACGAAGACAGGAGACTTTTGAAAAGGTCAGGAGTATATGGCCATCCCAAGTGCACCTACATGGAGGGTGGCCAGAAGCTCTTGATATTCCGATGGAAAAAATACTTTGTTTACGAGGAGGGCAAGCTGGGCTCCAGCAGGGAAAATACCAATATGCTGCTGGACTGTGAAGAGATGCGGCCAGGCCATAACCACCGGCCGATACTGCAGTGAATGCGCCTTCTCTATGAAACCAGCAGTTTAAGGATGGTTTTTGAAACCCCGACCTTCCGCAGCACCGTGAAAGGGAGCGAATGTACACTGCTCACCGCAGAAAAAAAGATAAAGGGTATTAATAATAGCCGGGGTAATGACGATATTATTCATGAGGATCTAAAAGTGGGGGATGAGTTATGAAGATTAATGATGGCGGACTGGGAAAGATACTGGGCATATATAAAAAGCAGGGGATACAGCCCTCCAGGCCGGATAAGGCAGGCGAAGTCAAGGGGGCTGCCGGCAGGGACAAGATTGAACTGTCCACAAACGCCCAGGACTTCCAAGTGGCCCTAAAGGCTCTGGGCCAGGTGCCCGAAATCAGGGCGGAGAAAGTTGAGGAACTTAAAGCTAAAATCACTTCGGGACAGTACAAGGTTGATGCCGGGGAGGTGGCCGACAGTATTCTTGACGGCCTTTTCCTGGACAAAAGGGTTTAGCCAAATCTTTTATCGGGGATGAGGGATATGAAAAGCCTGTGGGAAAGGCTGATTGAAATCTTGGAAAAGGAAAGCGCTCTGTACAGGGATATCCTCGACCTATCCAGGCATAAGACCAATACCATTGTGGAAGGGAGAGTATCCCAGCTGGAGCAGCTTACCGGGGTTGAGCAGAGACTGCTGCTGAGCGTGGGGGGTCTCGAGCAGCAGAGAGAAGAAGTGGTAGACCAGCTTGCCCGTCGTCTTGGTATTCCGGCGGATGAGCTGAATATAAGCGTGGCCGTTGAACAAGCGGAGGATGAGCTTAAAGAAAAGCTTGTCGCGCTAAAGGAAGAGATAGAGAACACTTTAAAGGACCTTAAGGAAGTAAATGACTTGAACAGCGAACTGATAAAGAAGTCCCTGGAGTACATTGACTTTTCAATTAACCTTATTGCCGGTGGGCCGGAGGATGTAACATACGATGCAAAAAAGGGCAGGGACAAGAGCAAGGGTGCAAGCTTTTTTGACCAAAAAGTGTAACTAGGGGTGATTCCGGATGAGTTCCTTTACCGGGCTTAATATTGTAGTAAAGGGCCTGTATGCTCAGCAAAGGGCCCTTGACGTTACAGGGCACAACATTGCCAACGTCAATACCGAAGGCTATGCAAGGCAGAGGGCGGTCATGGAAACCGCCAGGCCCATGCAGGTACTGGGCGGTAAGGGCATGCTGGGTAGCGGCGTGGAAATACAGCAAATTCAGAGGATAAGGAATTCTTTCCTTGATGTCAAGTTCTGGGGCGAGAACACCGTGCTTGGCGAATGGAGTTCTAAAAGCCAGCTGCTCACCGAGATAGAAATGGTGTTCAATGAACCCTCCGATGCCGGGCTGAACTCGGTGATAAACAGTTTCTTCTCAGCCCTGCAGGACCTGAGCAACGGTGAAAAGGCAGCCGACCTTACGGTGAGGGAAACGGTCCGGCAGACGGCGATAGCCTTTACCAACTGCCTCAACGACATGGCGGCCCGGTTTGAAAAGATACAGACCGATGCAAACTTTGCCGTGGAAACCAAGGTTAGAGAAATAAACTCCTATGCGCAGCAGATAAGTGAGCTAAACCACCAGATCATGAAATACGAACTGGACGGGTCCAATGCAAACGACCTAGCGGACAGAAGGGACCTGTTGGTGGACAAGCTCTCCGAGCATAGTCGACGTGAAGACCTTTGAGGATTCCGACGGCAGGTTCAGGGTCAGCATAGGCGGAAGGCTACTTGTAAATCATGTCAGCTATAACCAGTTGGTGCTGGTGGAAAGAGGAGATACATACAACGGCAAGGCCACCCAGGTGAAAAACCCTGACGTGGACGCGGGAGGGCTTTACGAGATACTTTGGGACGACGGTGTCGATTTTAACCCCAAGGGCGGAGAGCTGAGGGGGCTTCTGGATATAAGGGACAGCGACGGGTCCCCGGGCACCTACAAAGGGGTTCCCTATTACATGAAGCAGCTTAACTATTTTGCGAAAACTTTCGCGGAAGCGATAAACAACATACATACAACCGCCTATGACCTAATTGACGATGGAAGTCATGCGGGCGGGGATATGATTTATTTTTTCACCAGCGACATAACAATGGATTCATATACCCCGGGGCCGCCACGGGCACTGAACCCGATGGCCAACGAAATAACAGCCAAGAACATTACAATATCAAAGGAAATATTTGAAGACCTAAACCATATAGCAGTGGCGGCAAGCTGGGATACAGTACCGGGGGACGCCTCGAAGGGCATTGAGATGGCAGGCCTTAGGCACCAGAATGTATTCCCGGTTTATGGAACCCCCGAGGACTTCACCAAGTCATTGATTGCGGCATTGGGGGTGGACGGGCAGGAAGCCGTTAGGATGAGGGACAACCAGGAGATACTGGTGAATCAGACCAGCATGCTGAGGACTTCCACCTCAGGGGTGTCGATAGACGAGGAAATGGCCAACATGGTGAAGTTCCAGCACAGCTATAATGCTGCGGCAAGGCTTATCACAGCCATGGACGAGATGATTGACATGCTGGTAAACAGGATGGGCCTTGTGGGTAGGTAGCTCGAAGGGAGGGCTTAAGGTATGCGCGTCACCAATAACATGCTTATAAGCAATATGATGAGAAACTTAAACTCTAGCCTGAAGCGTATGCAGAGGGTTCACAACCAGATGTCCAGCGGCAAAAGGTTCAGCATGCCCTCCGAAGACCCGGTGGGGGTTGCCCGCAGCCTGAAGTTGAGGGCGGACCTTAACGAGAACAGGCAGTTTAAAAAGAACGCCGAGGATGCACTGTCCTGGCTGAAACCACCGAAACCACACTAATGCAGATTGGAAGTCCTGCAGCGGGCCAGGGAACTGGCGGTCCAGGGCGCCAACGGTGTATTAAGCCCCGAGGACAGCCAGAAGATTGCCGAAGAGGTGGTACAGCTTCGGGACCAGCTTGTATCCCTTGGAAACAGCACCTATGCGGGAAAGCGCATATTTGCAGGCTACAAGACAAACCAGGCCCCGGTTGGGCTGGATGCCTTCGGCAGTTTGAACTATGCGGGGGATGACGGAAAGATTATGTACCAGGTCGGGGTAAGCGATATACTACAGGGCAATATGACCGCGCAGGAGATATTCAAACCCGGCGGGGATGACCTTTTGCGGACATGCAGTCCTTTATTGACGCGCTCAATGCCGGCGATTCGGGACGGTCGGTGGCATTATAGGCGATATTGATGTACACATGGAAAACATACTGACAAAGGTTGCCGAGGGTGGGAGCAAAGGTCAACAGGATGAAGCTTGTTGTAAACCGGCTGGAGGACGATTACCTGAACTTCAACAAGCTGCTTTCCCAGACCGAGGACGCGGACATGGCGGAGGTAATCACCCGGCTTAAGAGCGAGGAGAACGTGTACATGGCCGCCCTGGCTGGAGGGGCAAGGATTATACAGCCTGCCGGTGGATTTTCTAGGTAGAGTGATGGGCATGGGGCTTGAACAAACACAAGATTTGGAAGGCTGGGCATCAATGCAAATGATGCCCTTATTGATGTTGCCGGATGCCGGTGGTTGAGGCACGGAGCAGGCTGCCCAGGGTAAGAATAGATACACAGCATGTGCAGGTCAGTATTGACCAGAAGCAGTGTTTTGCCGGGGTGGGATTAAAGCCGGCCGACGTATTTGCTGGAGATGGCACAAAGTCGCGGAGCAAGTGTTTAAAGGCCATTGCGGACATCGCTAGAAAGGGGGATACCCTTGCACGGGTGGACAAAAACCCCAATGCGATACCGGCGCTTGCCAAGAGCATAACGGGCAAAAGGCTGGACTATACCGTCGCCGCCTTGCCAAAGAGCAGGCAAATGAAGTTTCAGCGGCGGCGTTGATATAGACTGGGATATGGGTTACGTGCAGCTTAGGGCTGCAACATCAAGGCCCGAGATTACCGCCACCCGGGCCGGCGTGGATGTGTACATACTTCAGAAAGCAGCCGTAGATATTACATATACGAGGGACGGTTTTGAAACTACCATATAACTGGGAGGGGAGCGAGATGAAGCTAAATACAAGGTTTTTCGGGGAACTTGAATACGAAAAGGAGGACCTTTTGCATTTTCCGTCCGGTCTTCTTGGGTTTGAGGACTGCAAGGGTTTTATCCAGATAGATAACCCCGACGGGGGCGGGGTGTTCAAGTGGCTGCAGTCGGCGGACAGGCCGGAACTGGCCTGTGGTGATGAACCCCTTTTTGTCATGGTGGACTACGAGTTCGACATACCCGAGGGAGTAGTGGAGTCTCTGCAGCTAAAAAGGCCGGAGGACGCCCAGGTGCTGGCGGTGGTCAAAATACCCGACGACACAAGCAAAATGACGGTAAACACAAGGGCCTGCATAGTAGTAATACCGTTAACAACAGGGCAACCCAGATTGTGCTGGAGGATGAAAGGTACAGCATGAGGCATCCGGTGATGGGTACCATGAAGGATGCCGGTTAGGGGTTGGTCATGCTTATACTTACAAGGAAAAGGATGAGAGCATTGTAATCGGAAATGATATAGTGATAAGGGTGGTGACATCAGAGGGCAAGGTGAAACTGGGTATTTCGGCTCCGGGGGATGTAAGCATTCACCGGTACGAGGTCTACGAGGCCATACAAAGGAAAACAAGGAGGCCGCCCTTAACAGGCAGGTTTCAATAAAGGACCTGGATACCTTGATAAAAAGCAAAAAACGAAGGAGCAGGGCTAAAGTATAAACTAGTTTAGCACGATAATACAAATGAAGGAAGGTTTTGCACGTGTACTGCGGCCGGGTACAGGGCAAAGCACTTCTTCAGATAAACGGCAAGGATGCCGGAAAAAATATTCAGGGAGGAATGAATATGAGAATCAACAACAACATCATGGCCATGAACACTCACAGGCAGCTTGGCATCAATACTATGGCGGGAGCAAAGTCGCTGGAGAAGCTCTCATCGGGCTACAGGATCAACAGGGCAGGGGATGACGCGGCAGGCCTGTCCATCAGTGAAAAAATGAGGAGCCAGATAAGGGGCCTGAAAATGGCTTCGAAAAACGCCCGGACGGGATATCCCTGATACAGACCACAGAGGGCGCACTGAACGAAACCCACTCCATACTGCAGAGGATGAGGGAGCTTGTGGTACAGGCGGGCAACATTGGTACTAATGAAGAAGAGGACCTGCAAGCTTTACAGGATGAGATTGTTCAGCTGGTGGATGAAATTGACGGTATAAGCGAGCGAACGGCATTTAACGGTAAGACTTTGCTTGACGGTACTTTTGCTGCTGTCACTGGTGGGCAGAGTTTGTTATTCCAGATCGGAGCAAACACCGGACAATCCGTTTCCTTGAACATCGAAAGCATGGCAGCTAGTGAGTTGGGTAGTACCACACTCAAAATCGACGACATAGATGTTACTGATTTCATAAGTACAGCTACAACTGCAAATGATTTCGACACTACACTTGAAGCAGTTGATGAAGCAATTAAACAGGTTTCAGAACAACGTTCCGCTTTAGGTGCAATGCAGAATCGTCTGGAGCATACTATTGCCAATTTGGATAATGCCGCCGAGAACCTGCAGGCTGCGGAATCCCGTATCCGTGACGTAGATATGGCCCAGGAGATGATGGAATTTACCAAGAATAACATCCTGCAGCAGGCTGCAACGGCAATGCTGGCCCAGGCCAACATGATGCCCCAGAGTGTGCTGCAACTGCTTGGCTAGTATTGACGTTCCTAGGAGGAGCGGTTTCGCCGCTCCTTTTTCAATATTTTTCTAGGATATCCGATTCAGTCAAAATCAGAGTCTCGCATTGCATAGGGGTGGTAGTATGCTACTTAGTATTGGGATGATGGTAAAAAACGAGGAAAAGTACCTTGAAGAGTGCCTCCAGGGATTAAAGCCCATCCTGGACGAGGTGGATTCGGAGCTTATTATAGTTGATACCGGTTCCACCGACAGGACGGTGGGATGCCAAGAAGTATACCAACCGGGTGTACTATCATGAATGGACCGGTCATTTTGGCGAAATGCGAAATACCGTATTAGAATACGCAAAGGGGCAGTGGTTTTTCTTTATAGATGCCGATGAAATTATCGATGACTATACGGACATTATAAATTTTTCACCTCAGATCGGCACAAAAGCCAATGCAGCGTTCTTTTTGATTAGAATCTTTTGTCCAGGGAAAACAATGATTCGTATGCATATTCACATATACTACGCTTTTTAGAAAAAGACAAGGAATTTCATTTCAGGGGCGCGGTCCATGAACAGCCTGTGTACAAGCTGCCTGTGGCTCAAATAAAGGCCAGCGCTGTTCATTACGGGTACATGAACGACGATGCAGGTCTAATGGAATACAAGTATATAAGAAATGTGGAGATATTGGAGAACGATGGAAAAGGACCCGGAGAATGTCTACTACTGGTATCAGTTAGCGCAGAGCTATGGTATGTACGGGGATAAGGATAAAGGCCTTGATGCCATATTAAGGCCTATAGCCTCATGAAGGCGGATAAAAAGCCCACACCGCATATCGGTCTATATACTTTTGGCAAATATTTATCTAATGCACGGGATGTATAAAAAGTCATTGAAGTATGTAATGAAGGCTGCCGGCTACGGGAGGGCTATTTTGACCTTTATTATTTCCGGGCAATGTCCCATTTTGAACTTGGGAATTATAAGGACGCCCTTAAAAGTTTCAAACAGTATCTTGAAGGAGTAGAGAAATTCTTAAGGAACGAGGGGCTTGTGGATCTGTCCATGTCTTATATGACGGTACGCTTCTATGAACATGCGCTGCATTACGTTTGTGTGATATATAAAAGACTGGAGAATTATCAAAAAACCCTTGAATATGCTGAAAAGATAAACGATAAAGCGGTTTACAAGTCAATTATTCCGCACGTTGTGGAAATATACATGGAGCAGCAGAGGTTTGAAGACCTGAAAAAATTGTATGAGACCAAGGCTGCAGAAGATGAGGACTCTGACGAAGTATTCTTGAATGCTTTCGAGGGATATCGCTGGAAGTTGAATTCGCAGCAAAAGGAATATTGGTCAAAGCTCTTTGCTGGTGAATCCTCCGGTTATGGGCTTCTAAACAGAATAAGGCTTTTGGAGGATACCGATGATATATCTCCTTCACTTATTGAAAGAATTTGCTCACTGGATTGGAGAAAAGCACCTGTTTTTTGCGGGGAATTAATCTGGGCGTTAATGAAGCAAAATATAGCAGTAATAACTATTTTAAAGGATTTGCAGGAGTATAAGCTTAATGCTCTGCTTGAACACATGGCAAAAAGTAGCAGAAGGTTTGCGAGTAAACTGCTGGACTATCTGAAGGACCAGGGCTTGTGGCGGAGTGAAAGACCGGACCCTGAAAAACTGCGCGTCAAGGTAATAATGCTGCGAAGCATACTGGTTTTTGACGGTTTGTCGGAGAGCGATTATGAAGAAGCCTTTGATGAATACGTTGCTGATGGTATAACAAACCTAAAGAATCTATATAATCGGGATGTTATTGATAATGAAAAGGTATCCTTTATGAAAACAAATGCGGATGCCTTTATGCTATACATGTATAAAGCCAAAGAATATTTCCAAAAAGATAAAGTAAGCTATGTGCGTTACCTGAGAAAAGCCCTTGATGTGGACAACCAGATGAAAAAAGGTATCCAAATACTACAGCAGCGAGTTAGTGATGCTCTGAAGAAACCGCAATCGGAGCTTGAATTACACAAACAAAAGATTATTCAAACCATAGAGGATGCTATTAATGGAGGCGATATCGAGGCTGCAAAGGTACTGCTTGATGAGTACCAGGATATTGTGGGCGTCGATGCGAAGGCCTGTTCAATAAAATCGGTAATACTGATGGTGGAACAGCGTTTCGAAGAGGCAAGACAGGTTATCCTGGAAGGCTTGAAGCTTGAGCCGGATAATTCCGATTTGCTGTATAACATGGAGTATCTGAATGACCTTTTGGGCCAAGCAGGTCAAGCTGCTTCCGGTGGAGAATGCTCTCACCACGATACCAATACCGTCGAGCCGGCTTTAAAAAGCGACCAAGATAGCACTGGGAATGCCAATGGTACCGGTTATAAGATTTTGATAGCCAGTCCTATTAGGCAAAAGCCGGCGATATTAAAAGAGTTCCTTGTTTCCCTAAGGGAACTTGATACAAGCGGTTTTGATATATGGTACCTGTTTGTTGATGATAATACCGACCCGGAATCATCCGCCATATTGAATACTTTCTCGAAAAAAGTCCCCAATGTGATGGTACACAGGGCTGATACCGGGGATAAGTACGTATGCGATGATGTAACCCATCATTGGAAAGAGAGACTGATTTGGAAGGTTGCGGCATTTAAGGATATGATGATTAAAATTGCCGATGAATACGGCTTTGACTACATATTCTTTATAGACTCCGACCTTGTCCTGCATCCGCTTACATTACGTGAGCTGGTTGATTCAAATAAAGACATAATATCGAACATCTTCTGGACCAAATGGCAGCCCGATGCACCCAAGCTGCCCCAGGTGTGGCTTATGGATACATACATACAGCACCAGCAGGCTAGGGACGAAAAAGTTAACCAGGAGACTGTGCTTGTGCGGAGACAGCATTTTCTGAACAAGTTAAAACGCCCGGGAATTTATGAAGTAGGCGGTTTGGGCGCTTGCACCCTTATAAGCCGTAAAGCAATCAAATTAGGGGTAAGTTTTAGCCAGATACCCAACCTGTCTTTCTGGGGTGAGGACCGGCACTTTTGTATAAGAGCGGCAGCACTGGGGTTAAAACTCTACGTTAACACCCGGTACCCGGCATATCATATATACAGAGAATCGGATTTGGAAGGGGTAGGTTCTTATAAAATAAGGGCTGCAAAGGGTGAATACTTGTACAAGCCTGTTATAACCTTGGTTTATACGAGCCTTTCAGGGTCCAATACCTGGGCGCTTTATAAGTGTGTTCCTGAATATATAAAGGGGCGATTTGACGTTGAACTGGTTGTACAAGACAATAGTGCTAATTATTATGGAACGGTCATGAACAGCGACGTTGTTGTTGTTACGGAAGGTAACTACAATCTGGATAAAAAACTGTTTAATCCCGACCAGATTGTGATTGACTTATGGCACGGTTTCCCCTTGAAAAGTATGGGGTATGCCGATAAAGGCGAAAAATTCATTAATACGCTCCCTGCAATTTGGGCTAATATTAATTATATTGGCTCATACTCCCCGATGTTTAACCGCGTGATGGAAAAGTGCATAAGAGCCGGTGACGAAAAGTATCGGGTCTGGGGGGCACCAAGGAACGACTTGTTGCTCGGGTCCAGTGGCAGGGATGCCCTGGTAGAACTGTTAGGAATCAAGAATGCGGACGAACGGCGGTTTATTGTTTATATGCCTACATACAGGTATTCGCCACGTGGTGACCGAAACGATGGCAATAAGGACTGGAGCAATATTTTTGGGCTCCCCGGTTTTGACGAAGAGCGGTTTAATGAATTTCTAAGGTCCCGCAATCTTCACCTGGTTGTCAAACTACATCCTGCCGAGGAGCGAAAGTTTGCTGAAAGGATAAAAAATCGCTCCAATATAACACTGCTTACCGGCGGAAAACTATACGAAAAAAAGATGGACCTCTATGAAGTGCTTAACGCTGCTTCGCTGCTTATCACCGATTATTCGTCAGTCTATTTTGACTTCTTGCTGCTTGAACGGCCTATAGTTTTCGTTCCTTCGGACAGGAAGGATTATGCACGCAACAGGGGTTTTCTTGTGGACGATTTCGATAAATGGACACCGGGGCCTAAGGCCTTCAACCAGGACCAGCTTGAAGCGGAGATTGAAAAGTCGGTAAGTGATGGAAATTATTACGGCACAGAAAGAGAAACGGTAATGGAACTTGTGCATTCATACAAAGATGCAAATTCGGGTAAAAGAGTTTGGGACTTTATTGGCGGTTTGTTGGGGAAGTGACCCATCCAGCGGCCGGGAACGACAAGTAGGACACCGGGGGTACCCTGCGCAGGTAATGAAGATTTATAATACAACAGGCGCGGGTACCCTATCTGCGGCCCGTGTTCAATTCCTGTTTTATTTTTGTAGTTGAAATCTCAGGCGTTCTGGGCAAATATATTACTTCACAATAATCTTTCAAATAGTCAAACTTGCCTTTCCAATCATCTCCCATAACAAAAATATCTACTTTATATTCCTTAATGTCGTTAATTTTTTGTTCCCAGCTTTCTTCCGGAATAACCAAGTCGACATATCGTATGGCTTCAAGAAGGGTTTTTCTTTCCTGGTAGGAAAAGTAACATTTTTTCCCTTTTATTTCATTGAAGCTATTTGTCGACAGTGCCACTATCAAATATTCGCCCAAAGCTTTTGCTCGTTTTAGCAAATTAATATGGCCATAATGCAGTAAGTCAAAGGTGCCATATGTAATCACTCTCTTCATAATACTATTCTTCCTTTCAAGACAGAATAATAACTATATCCGTTTTAGGTAGACAGAACCTAATAATATAATAATCGAAAAAAATGTAAAAAAAAAGAGATTATTGTTTGCTACAGGTAAAAATATTGGGATTTCATAAGAAATATGAAGTTATTTGGGAGAAGAACATTCTAAAGTATGGCAAAAAGTATGACGATATAACTAATAGATTTATGTAGCAAAAAGTACGGGGGGTGATGTCGTGAAAGTGGAGAGTGTGAACACGGTGCCGAAAACGATGAGGGTCCCAGACGCCGGGGTACTGGAAAGCGGCAGGCAGGAGACGGCGGAAGGCTCAAAAGCTGCCGCAGCCGGCAGTATGCTCCGGGATACACGGCAGTCATCGATGTCCATTAGCGAACAACAGCTCATTGAAGCCATAGAGAATGCCAACAAGGCGCTGAGGGGTGCGGATAAAAGGTTTGAGTTTTCCATACATGAAGGTACCAAGGAGATTATGGTAAAGGTTATCAACGAAGAAACCGGGGAAATAATTAGGGAGATCCCACCGGAGAAGATTTTGGATATGGTGGCGAAGATGTGGGAACTGGCGGGTATCCTTGTGGATAGGAAAATTTAAGTGCAAGGCACCGGTTTGTGACAGGGTTTGGAGGATATAGGTTGTAAGTTTACGGCGATTAATCGCTGGAAAGAGGGGGTGAGTGGATATGATAAGTCCCATAAGGATAGGCGGGCTGGCTTCCGGCATGGATATTGACAAGCTGGTAAGCGATATGATGAGGGTACAAAGGATGAAGGCGGACAAGCTCTATCAGGAAAGGCAGGTCCTTAGATGGCAGCAGGAGGACTACAGGAGCATAAATTCGCTGATGCTTACTTTTAAAAATACCGTGTTTGATATGAGACTCCAGGCAACTCTCATGAAGTACAGCGCTGTCATCAGTGGTGCCCAAGTAGCTGATGTTACCGCAGGGTCGGCAGCCCGGGAGGGCAGCTACACCCTTAAGGTTAACGACTTGGCGAAGCAGGCTGTTAAGGAAAGCGGCGGGAGCCTTTCAAAACCCCTGGAAGGGGAGGCCATTGGGGATACGATATCCATTGGCTCTTCAAACAACGAGTTCGTGATAAACCTGGACGGTGTGGAGAAGACCATAACAATCACTGAAGGTGAATACAGTATAGAGGCCATGGCCGGAGAACTGCAGCATAAAGTGGATACTGCCTTTGGTGCAGACCAGGTCAAGGTTGGCTATACAGCCGATAACAGGCTTACCTTCCAGCCGGCGGGAGACTACAAGCCGCAGGTAACGCTAAAAAGCGGTGAAAACGATGCCCTGGAAGCACTGGGCTTTAACGATGGGGCTTCTTTTAGGATTAATCCCAATGCCTCTCTTAAGGGTATGGCGGAAAGGCTTTCAAATAACCTCTTTGACGCCGGGGATGTAATAAGATTTAGCATTAACGGGCAGGAGTTTTCCTATGACTTAAGCGAAGGTGGGGCCGATGAAAACAAAACCTTGGCTGGTATATTAAGCGACATAAACAAAAACACTGGCGCTGGAGTGCTAGCCTATTACGATTCGGTGACCGACAAGATAGTAATTAAGTCAAAGGACTACGGTGTGGGAGCTGAAGTTTCGATAGAAAACCTCGAGGGAAATCTTTTCGGAGCCGGCGGTGCGCTGCAAATTGACGACGGCATAAGCTTTGGCAAGAACTCGCAGATAGAGCTGAACGGGGTTGTAATAAACAAGAACAGCAACAGATTCACAATAGAGGGCTTAAGCTTTTATCTCAAGGAGACCTCCGACGAAACGGTAGTTATTAACGTGGCAAGGGATACCCAGGGGGCCTTCGATGCCATAAAGAACTTCGTGGATGAGTATAATAAAGTAATAGAAACTATAAACAGCAAGCTGTACGAGGAAAGGTTCAGGGACTATCCACCGCTGACCGATGAGCAGAAGGAAACCATGAGTGACAGGGAAGTGGAATTGTGGGAGCAAAAGGCAAGGAGCGGGCTTTTGAGAAACGACCCCGTGCTGAGCTCGATAGTGAGCCAAATGAGGACCCTTATGTATCAAAAGGTGGAGGGTACCGGTTCGGTTTACAATACTTTAAGCTCCATAGGTATAAAGACAAGGGACTACAAGGAATTTGGCAAGCTCCACATTGACGAGAACAGGCTGAGGGAAGCCCTCAATAACGACCTGGAGGGTGTTGTGAGCCTGTTTAGCCAAAGCGGCGAGGTGGACAGTCAAAGGGGCCTTGCCGTCAGACTCTACGATGCTGTAAACAGCGGCATTACCCGGCTGTCCGACAAGGCGGGAAGCTCCACCAGCCTCATTACCTATGACAACAGCTATATAGGTAAAAGAATTAGGGACATGGACAAGAGAATTGAAAGCATGGAGGAATACCTATTCCAGCTTGAGGATAAGTACTGGAGACAATTCACTGCCATGGAGAAGGCATTGAACGAGATGTACTCTCAAAGCATGTGGCTTTCACAGCAGCTTATGTTTTGGGGTAATTGATAAACGGGGGGAGAAGCAAATTGGGAATTCCAAATGCGTATAAAAGCTATAAGGAAAACTCGGTGACCACTGCCTGTCCTGAGGAATTGGTGGTGCTGATGTACAGGGGATTGGAAAAGTATATTAAACAGGGACAAATATACATAAAGGAAGGGAATTTCGAAAAAACCAACGAGGTACTGTTGAAGGCCCAGGACATTGTATGCGAACTGATGTTTTCGCTGGACATGGATGTCGAAATGTCCGGGCCGTTGTATGCCCTTTATGACTTCTTGCTGAACTGCCTAATAGAAGGCAACATCAAGAAAGAAATCTCCATACTGCAGCAGGCCCTTGGCATAGTGTCCGGGCTTAGGGAAGCCTGGGAAGACGCTCTTATAAGCGTTAGACAGATAAAATACGGGAAATAGGGGGATACCTGGGGATGGCCTACCTAAAAAAATTAATTAGGTACAGCGAGGAAAAGCTGGATAAGCTGAAACAGATTGAAGAGATTACCATGCAGCAGAAGGCTGCTATTGACAGCCAAGACTATGCGGCGCTTAGTTCACTTGTTGAGGAAAAACAAAAAGTAATAGACTACATAGACTGGTGTGACAGCGCCTTTCAGGAGGAGCTCGAGAAGGTCAAAAGAAGACTGGGGGTAAAATCCATTAAGGACATAGGGGAAGCGGAGGACAAGGAAGAAAAGAAGGCCCTTGTTGACATTATTGGAATGGTCATTGAGACAATAGAGAAAATACAAGTCTTGGAAAGGGAGAACCAAAAGAAACTTCTCGAGTCCATGGACCAGGTAAAGGAAAAGTTAAGAAAAATAAGGAACGGGCAAAAAAGCGTTGCGGTATATGACAGCGGTATGGGCCTGGCATCCGGCAGTTTTTTGGATAAGAAAAAATAGGAGAGATTGATGAGAAACGCTGCCGATGGTATAATGAAATTAAAGTTGAATAAAGCTTATTCGGGTCTGTGGTTGAAAGTCGATGCTAACCGCAGGCGAAGCGACCCACGTAAGCCGGTAAAAGTGCCGGTGAGCATGGTGCGGTTTAGGTGTAAGTCCTGCCTGCCGGGGATGGTCCCGGTGGAGACGGGGGGTAGTGAGGGCGTAATGCCGGAGCGAGACCTGCAGCAGGCGAGTGTGGGGTCAAAGACCAGGTCAGCCGAATAAGCTTTATTTTTTATTTTACACTATTCGTTTTATTACTTCATATTTTTCCTTTTTGGGGTTAAAGTTGACATTAAAGTAATGATAATAAGCATAATTCGACATGGATTTATCCACAGGTTTTGGACGCATTATTCACATCTATTAATGCAGAAACATGGGTTATTCACATAGTTATGCACATTATCCACATTTTTTGTTTCCACAAAACTGAACAATCGACTATCAAAATACTTAACTTTAACAATTCGGTGGTGGTAATATTTTTGTATTTTCCTGCGAATAGTTTTAATTGGACACAATTGGATATAAATATAATAAAAGATTATAATAAAATCAACACCTCAATACGAATAAACAACACTGCAATCTGGCATGTCAATTCTTAAAAACCATTACGATTATGATAGCATCTGGATTTTATGCGTATTATTACGAGTGGGAAAAACATGGAAATAACCGATGCCTTTAGGGACACCATTGAACGGAAGCTGGGAAAGCTGGGAAAGTTTTTTCATAAGGACACCGAGGCCCAGGTAACGCTCAACGTTGAAAAAAACCGGCACATAATAGAGGTCACCATCCCCTTTGACGGAGTACTGATAAGGGCGGAAGAATGCACCGACGATATGTATACGTCCATAGACAAGGCAGTGGATAAACTGGAGCGCCAGATTAGCAAACATAAAACCAAGCTGGAAAAGAGATTTCGCGGAAGCAAGATGCTCTTTGAAAACATAGAGGCTACAGGGAAAGAGGACCTGGATAGGCCGAAGGTGGTAAGGACCAAAAGATTCGCCATGAAACCCATGCCCGTAGAAGAGGCTATTCTACAAATGGAACTTTTAGGCCATAACTTCTTTGTTTTTTCAAACGGTGATACCGAAGAGGTAAACGTTGTATATAAAAGAAAGGACGGAAATTACGGTTTGATTGAGCCCATGTTCTAAATGTAGTGAGAGAAATGTGGCAGTGGAATTTATATTCCACTGCCTTTTTATGTTCGCCCGACATGGGCAGTAACTAGGCGGTGAAAGTCCGCTATGGGCTTGGTAGTGGGAACCATTAGCTAAACAGCAAGGGTGTTCACCGTGAGGTGAAATTGAGGAAGCTGCAGGCAAAGTCCTGCACTGACGGACAGGAACTGTGACATAAGGTATACGTGGAACGGACGAGTTTGCCACCAAAACGAAGTCCAACACTACCCGAATTCCACGGTGTAAATGCAGCGGTGACATGGGATGAAAGTTACTGTTCTTAATCGGGAGGTCTGGGTTGGCAGGGGTACGTCAGGCAGGGAATGAATTTTCCTCATGATAACCCATGCAGCGATGTATGGCCGAGCCTGTCAGAAGTCAAGAAGAGGTCATAGTACCATACCGGATATATACGGAATGGGAAGGACCGAACGGAAGGATGTTTTGGTATTGTGAAGCACACTACGAAATGCGATGAGCGCAGCCAACTTCATACTGAAGACTTACCTGTGTGAGGATAGGTGGAACCTGAAAGAAGTATGGAGCGTAGAGCATTTCGTTTACGTCTTCCAAAGACCAAAACGATGGCAAATGAGTATGCTGGAAGCTTGCTTGATAAAATACTTCTGACCGAGACAACATGAACAAGGCATACAAGAGGGTTAAGTCAAACAAAGGCAGCCATGGAATTGATGGAATGACAGTAGATGAACTTCTACAGTTTCTGAAAGAAAAAATGGTGAGCAAATCAGGCAGTGTATCCGAGGGTACTTACGCAAGCCAAAACCTGTGCGGCGGATAGAGATAACAAAGCTGGCGGGAAAAAGACTACTTGCATACCAACAGTAGTGGACAGAGTAAGTGCAACAGGCAATAGCCCAGGTATTAAGCCCAATCTTGGAGAAGCGTGTTCTCGGAATTGAGCTTGCGGTTCAGGCCGGGCGACGCAAAACAGGCGGTATTGAAATGCATGAATACATAGAAGCAGGCTACGACTGGGGCTGTGGATATACGGACTTTGCGAAATACTTTGATACCGTAAACCACGACAAATTGATGGGCCTAATCCATAAAACCGTTAAGGATAGGGAGTAATATCACTTATCCGCAAATTCTTCAATCAGGAGTAATGATAAATGGAGTAGTGGTGGAAACGGAAGAGGGCTGTCCGCAGGTGGCCCCTTGGCGCCCGCTGCTATCCAATATCATGCTGAATGAACTGGATAAGGAACTAGAAAGAAGGGGGCTTAAATTTCTGCCGGTACGATGATGTAAACATATACGTCAGAAGCAGGAAGGCAGCAGAAAGGGTAATGGCCAGTGTTACACGGTTTATCGAAGACGATTTAAAACTTCTCTAAGGTAAACCGTGAAAAGAGTACTGTTGATACAGGCTATGGCGGCTGAAATTTTTAGGTTTTCCTTTTACCGTAAAGATAGTGGTATAGGGATAAGGGTGCACCCAAGGTCACTACGAAGCTTAAATCCAAGCACAAAGGAGATAACCTCAAGGAGTAATGCTATGAGCATGGAATACAGGATATTTAAACTGAACCAGAGCATTACCGGCTGTAAACTACTTTAGCCTGGCGGACATGAAAGCAATAGCTGCTAAACTTGACGGGTGGATAAGGCGCAGGATAAGAATGTGCTATTGAAACAGTGGAAGAAAGTTAGTACAAAGCACAGAAACCTTGTAAGGTTAGGTATAGATAACTACAAGCAAGTGGCTTTAGCAGTATACAACACGAGAAAAGCTACTGGTATACAGCCATTAAAGGCTTTATCCTTATTAAATCCATCACCAATGAATACCTAAAAAGTTTGGGTCTAAAAGTCAGTATCCGAAAGATATTCATTAGTCCATTAAATATCTCGCTGAACTGCCGTATGCCGGACGGCACGTACTATATGGTGAGAGGACGGGGGTTAATCATCCCTCCTACTCGATTTTTGTTGGTAAAATAAAGGAATTCATGAATTTAAGTAGAATTATATAAATATCCGTTTGGAATAGGAACCGGTGTAGTTAACAGTAGACTGATGGGAAGGAAAAGTATACCGGCTTACCATAACTGCTGAAGAGAGGGAAACAATGTGGTAAAAGCAGAATGTCACAGAGACTGCCTTACAAGAACTTATTAATGATATTGAGGGTAATAGTTTCTTCCAAGGTCAAGCTGGATGATACAGGTAACCTAGTAGAAATACATGCACTGGCCGACAAGTCTAGGAATGCCAAGCAGATAGTGAGGGATATCCAGTCGGCTGTTACAGCCAAATTTGACCTGGAGATTGACCATAGGATAATAAGCATTGCCCAGCTGAGTTGTGACAGTGTAATGCAAAAGGACCTGCGTATTGTATTCAAGGGAATGGAGGTTGCAAGCAAGGGGCTGGAGCTTGATGTTAAGGTTATGCTTTTCACAGAGAGAAGGATTACTGCGGCAGTCAAAAGGGTATTAACACGACTACCAGCATAAACAGAACCATAGCCCAGGCGACACTGAAAGCCTTGTCAGATTTTTTAAATATCGGGGAAATCTTTGTGGTGGAGGATGTGGGGACTCTCAACATAGCCAAAACAAATGTGGTGGTGGTAGCTGTTACGTGTGTCGATAAAAACGGGGAGCAGCTCCTTATAGGTTCTTCTATGAATTTGGGGGATATAAAGGAAGCAGTGGTCAAAGCAACTTTAGACGCGGTAAACAGAAGGATAACCAAATTAACGGGCAGATAACTCTATAATTCAGGCCGGCACAGATAGCTTAAGCGGAGATGGTATATTATTTAGTTAGGCGTGAAAGCAGACAAATGAGTAAAGGAGGCTATATCCATGGCAAAGGTAATAAGCGTTCTGTTGTCGTTGATGACTTCTGTACTTAGCTGGCGGCGCCGGCTGGAGTTGGAAATAAAACCTATTATGCCGGCCTGAATTGGAGTTATGTCAGCCTAATGAGAATAAACAATGGACAGACTTCCTGTGAAAGCGTGAAAATTGATAATTGGAGCAACTGTTATTATTGCAATAATATTAGGGATATTCTTTTAACGTATGGGGACTGGAAAAAGATATTGGAGAAGTAGTGTTTTTTGTTGTTTTGGCTACAATAGGCGAGTCATTAAGCATCGCTTTACCTAACCAAATCAGCGTTTCTGTGGTGTTCTCGTACATTTTGTTTGCATTGTAATGCTGTTCAATCCTCTGACGGCAGGTTTACTAGTCGGGGGCTGGCCATTTAATGTTTGGTGTATAAGAGAGAAGGAAAATCGGGCAGTCTATTCAATACCCTTTATAAAACAGTCTTTAATGTATGCACTGCTTTCGTTTCATCGGTTGTATCCGGTATAGTATACAGCTACCTATATGTGCCCGGGGGATATATAAACCTGGCAAGTGTTATACTGCCGATTTCAATAGCATCTCTTGTTTACCTGGCGGTAAATTCTTCCACTGTTGTGCTATTGATTTCAAATCTGTTGAACAAGACCATCAGGTCTATTTGGAAACAGAATGTTAATTGCAGGCAAAACTACCTAATAATGTCACCCCTTGGAGTAATACTGGCTATTGCATATCAAAACTACGGGTACTTTGGAATACTTTTATTTTTGGCCCGCTGCTTATGGCAAGATACCTTTAAACTGTATATCGAATTGAAGAGCAGCTACTCCGAAAACCATACAGGCCCTGTCCAGTGGACACACTGAGGCCAAGGACCCGGTGACCAGCGGTCATGCCGAGCTGCAAGCTTATATCTTCGACAGTTATAGCCTGGGGGATGGGACTTTCGGAAGCCAGGATAGACAATATAATGTATGCGGGAATTCTCCACGATATCGGTAAAATAGGTATATCCGACAATGTTTTGCAAAAACCGCAGGCTTACCGGATGAATATGATAAGATAAAGGAGCATTCCGCCATTGGTGCAGATATATTAAGGGACATTGACTTCTTAAGGGATGCTTCCAGAATAATCCGGCATCACCATGAGCGCTATGACGGTAAAGGATATCCTGACGGTATAGGCGGAGAAGGGGTGCTCATTGAATCATATATCCTTGGAGGGGCCGATGCCTTTGATGCCATGACCAACGACAGGCCGTACAGAAAAGCGTTGACAGCGGAAGGTCTTCCGGGATGATTATGAACAGGCGGGAAAGCAGTTCCATCCCCGGGTGGCGGATACTTTTGTTAAACTATTTGATAAGGGTTGTTGAAACGTGCTGATTGAAGGCGCCTTGTTTTCGCTAATAATAGGCAAATTACGCGGGGGAAAGTTTAAGAGCTTGTGTAGGTGACAATACACCACCCATGGATGTTTATACTTCACTTTGTAATAGAATTCGAACCCTGTTTGCGGTAGCGGCCGGTATAATAGAGGTTGGTGCCAGTGACTGTATATACCTTCATTCCTTGTCATACTTATTCTGTTTATAGCGATAATATCCAACAGGAGCATCCGGCCATGTGGATCTTTTCTTGTGTGCTGTTAAATTTCATTGTGATATTCATAAACGGAGGGGCAAATGCCCATATCCTTATAAGGCCTGCAGAGGGCGGGACTGAAAAAGAAGCACAGATTATTTCCGCCGGCGGTATCATTACGCACCAGGCCCCTTACCCCTGGATACCAAGCTCTTTCTTGCGGATGTAATAGTTCTTCCTCCGCCATATCCTTTCCTGCTCGATGAGCATAGGCGACTTCATTATTTGCCCTAGTAATACTGTTTGTCCAAAAGGCAATGCTGCAAGAAAAATAGCGAGGCAGAGCCGGATGATATGTTTAAATATAAAGCAGAATCTAAATATCGCCCCGTTAAGGGGTTTTTTTAATGTGCCGCCTCACCTTAATTTTAAAGAGGTATGCCACATTTCTCTTAATTGCCTATTGGTTTATTTCATGATAGAATTTACTTTGAATTAAAGACGAGGTGTTGGATATGGCAAATTTTTTATCAAAAATCCTGGGCAATACTAAATGAGAGGGAAATTAAAAAGCAACAAAACGGTGGAAGCGATAGAGGCACTGGAGGGGCAGATGAAGGCCCTCAGCGATGAACAGCTTAGGCAAAAGACCGATGAGTTTAAAAAAAGGCTTGCTGCGGGAGAAACCCTTGACGACCTGCTGGTGGAAGCCTTCGCGGTGGTAAGGGAGGCGTCGGTCAGGGTTCTAAATATGAGGCATTTCCCGGTGCAGCTTGCGGGAGGCATTGTGCTGCACCAGGCAGGATTGCCGAAATGAAAAACTGGCGGCTGCAAACCCGGTAGCGACACTGCCGGGTTACCTTAACGCCCTCTCCGGAAAGCGGGTTCATATAGTCACCGTTAACGATTACTTCCGGGAAGCAACAGGGACAGCCAGTGATGGGCGAAGTGTACAAGTTTCTGGGGCTGGAGGTCGGGTTTACGTCGGCCCGGACTTTGAACAGCGTAAAAAAGTCCTACAACGCTGACATAACCTTCGGTACCAACAACGAGTTTGGTTTTGACTACCTGAGGGATAACATGGTTATATACAAGGAGCAGATGGTGCAAAGGGGACTTAACTATGCCATAATAGACGAGGTGGACAGCATACTGATAGACGAGGCCAGGACCCCGTTGATAATTTCCGGTGTCGGCGAGAAGTCCACCAAGCTTTATTCGGTGGTGGACACCTTTGTAAGGGGTCTAAGACCGGAGGAACACTTCACGGTGGACGAAAAGGCCAACACCGTAACGCTGACCGAAGAGGGAGTAAGGAAGGCGGAACAATATTTCAACCTGGAAAACCTGGCGGACCCGGAGAACATGGAGATATCCCACCATATAAACCAGGCCCTCAAGGCTCACCGGCTTATGTCCCGTGATATTGACTACGTGGTGAAGGACAACCAGGTTATAATAGTTGACGAGTTTACCGGAAGACTAATGTTCGGCAGGCGGTACAGCGACGGGCTGCACCAGGCCATAGAAGCCAAGGAGAGGGTTAAGGTTGAAAGGGAATCCAAAACCCTGGCCACCATAACCTTCCAGAATTATTTCAGGATGTACAGCAAATTGGCAGGAATGACGGGTACCGCCAAGACCGAGGAGGAGGAATTCCGGGCTATCTATGGCATGGACGTTGTGGAGATACCCACTAACATGCCCATGATAAGGGACGACCTGCCGGATATTGTATACCGGACCACCGAGGGAAAGTTTAAGGCGGTGCTAGAGGACATTATACAAAGGCATGCGGCTGGGCAGCCTATACTTGTGGGAACCATTAGCATAGAAAAATCAGAACTTTTGAGCAGGATGCTGCAAAGAAGGGGTGTGCCCCACGAGGTTCTAAACGCCAAGTACCATGAGAAGGAAGCCCAGATTATAGCACAGGCGGGTCAACGGGGTGCGGTGACCATATCCACCAACATGGCGGGCAGGGGTACCGACATAGTTCTCGGTGAAGGCGTTAAGGAACTGGGCGGACTGCATGTAATAGGCACCGAGCGGCATGAGAGCAGGAGGATTGACAACCAGCTTCGAGGCCGGTCGGGAAGGCAGGGGGACCCCGGTTCTTCGCAGTTTTACATTTCCATGGAAGATGAACTGATGAGGCTTTTCGGGTCGGAGCGGATAATGGGCATGATAGACAAACTGGGCTTTGATGACACACAGCCCATTGAACACCCCATCCTGAGCAAGTCGATAGAGAATGCCCAGAAAAAGGTGGAGGCTCGAAACTTTGATATAAGGAAGCATGTGCTGCAGTATGACGATGTAATGAACAAGCAGAGGGAAGTAATTTATGCCCAGCGCAGAATGGTGCTGGAGGGGGAGAACCTGAAAGAACAGGTCCTCGAGATGATAAGCGACGTCATAGATTCAATGCTGGATATTTATACCTCCCACAGCCAGTACCCCGAGGAATGGGACTTAAAGGGCCTTGAAACCTACGCGAGAAAGGTGTTTGTAATTAAAGACCCTCTGCCCTTTGGAAACCCCGAGGACCTAACCCGGGATATTCTTAAGGATATGCTTATGGAAAAGGCCATTGGAATTTATAACGAGAAGGAAGAAAAGATTGGCTCCGAACAGATGAGGGAACTGGAAAGGGTAATACTGCTCCGGGTTGTGGACATGAAGTGGATGGAAAACATAGACAACATGGACCAGCTGAGGCAGGGTATTGGCCTTAGGGCGTACGGGCAGGAGGACCCGGTTATAGCGTACCAGAAGGAAGGCTACGAGATGTTCCAGGAAATGATAAATTCAATAAAGGAAGACACGGTAAGCTACCTGTTCGGGGTTAGGATAGAGCAGGTGCCAAAAAGGAAAGGGTGGCCCAGCCGGTGGAGGCAAGCCAGGGGGAAGGAGCCAAGAAACCGGTCAAAAAAGAGGGCAAGGTGGGCAGGAACGACCCCTGTCCCTGCGGAAGCGGCAAGAAATTCAAAAAGTGCTGTGGTAGGTAAGGAGTGAAATGTATGTTGGAATTGGAACAATACAGCCAGCAGATGGAAAGCATTGAGGAAGATATGCAGGAAATGAGGGTTTCCCTTTGACGTGGACAATGCCGTTCAAAGGATTGCGGAGCTGGAAAAGGAAATGGCGGACCCCGGCTTTTGGAACGACAGCGATAGGGCTGCTGCCACGATAGACAGTTTAAAGGGTTTGAAGTCGAGAGTGGACAAATACAACGCCGTTAATAAGGAATTTGAAGATTTAAAGGTGCTGCTTGAGCTGGCGGTGGAGGAAGAGGACGATGGTGCACTGGCATCCGAGATACAGGATAGTTTTGCCGGGTTTGTTGAACGCTTGGAGCGGCTTAAGATTGAAACGCTGCTTAATGGCAAATATGACGATAAAAACGCAATTCTTTCGCTGCACTCGGGTGCCGGCGGGCTGGAGGCCCAGGACTGGGCGGAAATGCTGATGAGGATGTATACCCGGTGGGCGGAGGACAAGGGATATAGGGTTAAGGTGCTGGACCTTTTGGCGGACGACGAGGGAGGAATTAAAAGTGCCACTCTGCTGGTGGAGGGAGAAAACGCCTACGGCTACCTGAAGGCGGAGAAGGGCGTGCACCGGCTGGTTCGGATTTCCCCCTTCGATTCCTCCGGCAGGAGGCATACTTCCTTTGCTTCGTTGGATGTAATGCCGGAACTGGACGACACGGTGGAGGTGGATATAGACCCGGACGACCTGAGGATTGACACCTATAGGTCCAGCGGCGCCGGTGGGCAGCACGTGAACAAAACCGATTCCGCCGTCAGGATAACCCATATTCCCACCGGTATAGTGGTGCAGTGCCAGAACGAAAGGTCCCAGCACAGCAACCGGGAAACCGCCATGAGAATGCTTAAGTCAAAACTTTTAGAGCTTAAGGAGCGGGAACAAAAAGAAAAGATAGAGGACCTGCAGGGCGAGTACAACCAGATTGCCTGGGGCAGCCAGATAAGGTCCTATGTATTTCACCCCTACAGTATGGTCAAGGACCACAGGACCAACGTGGAGGTGGGGAATGTAAACAGGGTAATGGACGGGGACTTGGACCCGTTTATATTTGCTTATCTTAGGGCGCAAAAGGACAGCGTGGATTAAGGAGGAGAGTTTTTGAAGTATAATTCGAGATTGCCTATGGGGTATGGGTACAGGTGGTTGGTATGGGGCACCATGTGCCTGGCCTATGTCATAGTGTTTTTCCACAGGATTGCCACCGGGGTGGTGGCGGATAACCTGATGTCCGAGTTCGGGGTCACAGGGGCTGCCCTAGGCAGCTTGGGAGCGGTATACTTTTATGTCTATACCTTTATGCAGATACCCTCGGGCGTTCTTGCGGATACGCTGGGGGCAAGGATAACGGTTTCCACCGGTGCACTGGTGGCGGGTATTGGCTCAATTGTATTTGGCAGGGCGGCGGGTATAGGAATGGGCTATGCCGGCCGGTTCCTGGTGGGCCTTGGCGTGTCGGTGGTGTTTGTGGCCATACTTAAGGTGCAGTCCCAGTGGTTCAAGGAGAGCGAGTTTGCCACCATATCCGGCCTTACCGCATTCATTGGCAACGGCGGGGCGCTGCTTGCAGGTACACCCCTTGCCCTGGCGGTGGCAAATTTCAGTTGGAGAACGGTGTTTGCAGGTATGGGCGTAATTTCGATAATGATTGCGGTGCTGTGTTACATGGTGGTAAGAAATAAGCCGGAAGACAGGGGCCTGCCGGGCATGGCCGAAGTTGAAGGAAATAAGCTCGAGGCTTCCCCGGACAGGCCGCGGATATTAAGCAGCATCGGGACGGTCATTACCAACAGGCACACCTGGCCGGGGTTTATTGCCTTCGCCGGGCTTTCTGGGTCAATACTGTCCTTCAGCGGCATGTGGGGCGTGCCCTATATAATGACTGTCTACGGCTTGGACAAGGCAGCGGCCTCCTCCTATGTAATGGCCGCAACGGCGGGGGTAATGGTTGGAAGCCTCGCTTCCGGCCTTATTTCCGATAAGACGGGGAAAAGGAAGGGCCCCCTTTTGGCGTTTTGCCTGGCAAACCTTGCCGTATGGTCGGTACTGGTGCTGTGGAATAATGGAAAGCCGCCGGTTGAATTCCTATACCCGCTGCTTTTTATGCTGGGTTTTACAGCCACCGGGTATGTTATCACCTGGGCTTATGCAAAGGAAGTCAACCCGCCGCATATTGCCGGGATAACGCTGGGCACCTTTAATATAGCCGGTTTTTTGGGGCCGTCCATACTGCAGCCCCTTATGGGGTTTGTGCTTGACATGAACTGGGCAGGCCAGGTGATGGGCGGAACCAGGGTGTATTCCCAGGCTGCCTATGCAAAGGCGCTGTCGCTTTGCGCCGCGGCGGTACTTGTATCGGCGGTGGGGGCCGCTTTTGTCAGCGAAACCAATGGTCGGAATGTTTATAACGCAGAGGGGCGGCGGTCCCTGGACAAAACGGGGGTGTTATCCAATGATGCTAATTAAGGGTGGAAAGGTTTTTACAATGGAGGGAGAAGTCCTCGACGGGGGATTTGTACTTATAGAAAAGGGCAGGATATCCAAAGTAGGGCAGGGGGAACCGCCGGGGCGTTACCTTGATATGGCACAGCTAATTGACGCCGAAGGAATGTTCATAATGCCGGGGTTTGTGGATGCCCACTGCCATATTGGTCTTTTTGAGGACGGCATAGGCTTTGAAGGGGAGGACGGTAACGAGGCGACCGACCCGGTAACGCCCCATTTGAGGGCCATAGATGCTATAAACCCCATGGACAGAGCCTTTGAGGAAGCGGTCCGGGGCGGTGTAACCACGGCGGTGACCGGGCCTGGCAGCGCAAACGTGCTGGGCGGAGAGTTTGTGGCGATAAAAACGGTGGGCGGCAGCGTTGAGGACATGGTTATAAAAAACCCCGTCGCCATTAAGTGCGCCTTCGGGGAAAACCCAAAAAGGGTGTACTATGAGAAAAAGACCGCTCCGATGACCCGGATGGCAACGGCGGCCCTGCTGCGGGAAGCCCTTATGAAGGCAAAGAGGTACATGGAAAGAAAGGAACGGGCCAAGGAGGACAAGCAGCCGGAACTGGATGTGAAAATGGAATCGCTTGTAAGGGTGCTTAGGAAGGAGCTGCCGCTCAAGGCCCATGCCCACAGGGCGGATGATATAATGACCGCCCTTAGGATAGCCCGGGAGTTTGACATAGACATGACCATAGAGCACTGCACCGAGGGGCACAGGATAACCGAGACGCTGGTGCGCGAGGGACGAGGCCTTGTGGTGGGTCCCGGTCTTAGCTCCCGGTCCAAGTATGAGCTTAGGGACCTAACTTTCAAGACTCCGAGCATCCTGTCGGCTGCCGGCCTGGATATAGCCATTATGACCGACCATCCGGTGATACCCATACAATACCTGCCGGTGTGCGCGGCCCTTGCGGTGAAGGAAGGTATGGACGAGTACAAGGCCCTGGAGGCCATTACAATAAATCCAGCCAGGATTACCGGCATAGCCGACAGGGTAGGGAGCCTGTTGCCGGGGAAGGATGCGGATATAGCCATTTTTGACGGGCACCCCTTCAACTATACCACCAAGGCCCGGTATGTAATAGTAAACGGCAACCTAGTGTATAGTAATTAGTGAACTGTTTCCGGCTGAAGAATATGAACATGGACTGGAAGTGGGTGTATGAAATATTCCTTTGTAAGCAAAAGCCCTGGGGATACCTTGAAGTTTGGCATACGCCTGGGAAAGCATTTGAAGCCCGGGGACGTGGTATGCCTTGAAGGGGAGCTTGGAGCCGGCAAAACGGTATTAACCGGTGGTATAGCCAAGGGATTGGGTATAATAACCGGTGTGACCAGCCCTACCTATACAATTATTAACGAGTACCCGGGCGAGATACCCCTTTACCACATTGACCTTTACCGGCTGGAGGACGGGGATGAGTTCTACTATATAGGCGGGGAGGACCTTTTGTACGGACAGGGGGTATCGGTGATTGAATGGGCATCCCGGGCGGAGGGGATTCTGCCGGAGGACTGCCTGTGGATCAGCCTCAAGAGACTTGACGAATCCAAAGATTTTAGGCTTATAGAACTTACGGTTGCCGAAAAACACAGGGACTTTTTGGAGAGGGTGTCAAAGAGTGAAAATACTGGCCATTGATACTTCCTCAATGGTGGCTTCTGCCGCCGTGATGGATGGGCAAAAACTTTTAGCTGAGTACATAGTAAACCATAAAAGGACCCATTCGGAGCAGCTTATGCCCATTATTGAGAAAGTGCTTGAAAGCAGCGGCACCGGCATCCGGGAGATTGACGCAATAGCGGTGGCCAGCGGGCCGGGGTCCTTCACCGGTCTTAGGATAGGGGCTGCCACCGCAAAGGGGCTGGCCCACGCCCGGGGCATCAAGATTGTGGGAGTTCCCACCCTTGACGGCTTGGCCTTTAATTTGCCCCACTGCCAGGGTATTATCTGCCCGATAATGGACGCAAGAAGGAACCAGGTATATACCGCCCTTTATAAATGGGATAGGGGGGGCTTTTACAAGCTAATGACCCACTGCGCAATCGCCCTTTCGGAACTATTAGAGGAAATAAAAAGAAGAGAGGAGAGGGTTGTGTTCCTGGGGGATGGCGTTCCTGTACACCGGGAAACCATCAAGAAGGAATTGGGGGAAAGGGCCGATTTTGCACCCAAAAACGCCGACAGGCAGAGGGCGTCCTCCATCGCCGAACTAGCCCTCCAGGCACTGGAGCGGGGGGAAGGCCAGGACCCGGAATCCTTTGTACCATTCTATTTGAGGAAATCCCAAGCCGAAAGGGAATACGACAGAAAAACCAGGCCGGAGGGCTGCCTATGAACAACCCGGCCATTTCACCCATGCGCATAGAGGACCTGGATGATATTGAGACCATTGAGAATTTGAGCTTCCAGGCACCCTGGCCCAGGCAGGCCTTTGTACGGGAACTCTGCGAAAACACCCTCGCCCGTGATTTTACCGTAAGGGATAACGGCAGGGCGGTGGCCTATGGCGGGATGTGGCTAATACTGGACGAGGCCCATATAACCAACATCGCGGTGCATCCCCGGTACCGGGGAGAGGGAATAGGCAAGGCACTGCTTAAGGGCATGATTGATTATGGTATCTCAAAGGGAATAAAAAGCTTTACCCTAGAGGTAAGGGAAAGCAATCATGTGGCCATAGCGCTGTACAGCCGGCTGGGTTTTAAAAGGGTAGGCGCCAGGAAGGATTATTATTCCGATACGAGGGAAGATGCGATAATAATGTGGCTGCGTATTCCGGATTAAGTGGATTCCTTCTTGTTCTCCCGGTCCGGGGAATCCTTATCCTTACCGGGGCCCGACAAACTTTTTAGCTGTTCAAAGTCGGTGTTTTGCGGCATGAGGTTTGTACCATCAAGGCTTTCTATCCTGGAAAAGGCCGCGTCGGTAAACACGTTTGCCCTATACGCCCTCTCGACAAGGGTCTTTTTTCGTTTTCCCATAATATTTCCCTCCTTATATTATTATCTTTTCTCCCGGTGGTGTATAATATATGTGTGATTTTTTGGAGAAGGGGAAAGGATATGTCGTATTTGAAAGCAGCGGCAAAAAAATTGGAAAAGTTCAAGAACGGACAGGATACAATTATCCTTGCGGTGGAGACTTCCTGTGACGAGACCTCCTGCGCGGTTTTGAAAAACGGCCGGGAGGCCCTTTCAAACGTGATATCCACACAGGTAGATATTCACAGGAAATACGGCGGTGTGGTTCCCGAGATTGCCTCCCGGAAGCACATAGAGCTTATTGACTACGTGATTGACCAAGCGCTGCGGGAGGCGGGAGTATCGCTGCGGGATTTGGATGCGGTAGCGGTCACCAACGGCCCGGGGCTTGTGGGGGCGCTGCTGGTGGGTGTTTCCCATGCCAAGGCGATGGCCTTTGCACTGGGGGTGCCGCTGGTGGGGGTGCATCATATAGAGGGACATATTTGTGCCAATTACGTGCAGCACAAGGACCTGGAGCCCCCCTTCGTCTGCCTGGTGGTCTCCGGGGGGCACAGCCACCTTGTACATGTCAAGGACTATGGGCGGTATGAGATACTGGGCAGGACAAGGGACGATGCCGCCGGGGAAGCCTTTGACAAGGTGGCCCGGGCACTGGGACTGGGGTATCCCGGCGGGCCGCTGATTGAAAGGGAAGCCCGAAAGGGCGACCCCGAAGCGGTGGACTTCCCAAGGACTTACCTTGAGGCGGGAAGCCTGGACTTCAGTTTCAGCGGCTTAAAGACCGCGGTGTTGAACCATTTGAATCAGTGCAGGCAAACAGGCCGGCCGGTTAACACCGCCGATATTGCGGCGAGTTTTCAGAGCGCGGTAGTAGAGGTGCTTGTGAACAAAACCATGGCGGCGGCCAAAAAATGCGGTACCGGTGTTGTGGCCCTTGCCGGGGGCGTTGCGTCAAACGGAAGGCTGCGCATGGAGTTTGAAAACCGGTGTGCCGACGAAGGACTGCAGCTTAGATACCCTTCCAGGGTCCTGTGTACCGACAATGCAGCCATGATTGGTGCGGCGGGCTATTACAGGCTTTGCAAGGGGCTGGCAAGCCCTATGACTCTTAATGCGGTAGCTTCAATGGAAATTGATTCTTATTAAGCAAAAATCTTATGTTTACCTTCCCGGGGAAGTTTTTGTTGGTAACCGGGGTGGGGAATTTGTGGATATTGTGGACATGCCCGGCCGTGACAGCGAAAAACCCTTTTAATTGTTGTGGATAAACTTGTGGACGGTGTGGACAGTTTGCGGAAATATAAATAATTATCCACAAGCTGTGTTGGTTCCATAATCTTTATGCAACTATTATATGACGCAAAATGTAAGACCGGCTGTTCTAAACAGCCGGTAGCAATGGTCATTTAGCAGAAGCTTATGAGCCGGAAATATTCAAAAGATTTTGCTTTATAAGGATTGTGCGCACGGAGCAGGCAACGGCGGCGCCCAGGGCAATCTTTATGATGGCTATGCCAATAAAGGGGAACACCCCGGCCATAAAAGCGGCCTTAAGCGTTATATCCAGCACCAGCGAAAGCTGCAGCATACCTGAGTATAGATTACACACAGCCCGCACAGCATGGCAAGAAATGTACCGGTCAGCGTGGGAAGGGGCCTTTGTTCCACAATCTTTCCAATAACAAAGGAAGACAGCAAAAAACCCGTTATATAGCCCCCGGTAGGACCCATCAGCCGGGCAAGTCCGGCGGTACCCCCGGAGAAAACGGGCATTCCGATTATTCCGACGGCTATGTATATTAACTGGGAAAGCGTTGCCAGTCGGCTTCCGAGTATTGCCGCAGCAAGGCATACCGCCAGTTCCTGCATTGTTATTGGTACAGGACTTATGGGCAGTGGAATTGTAACCTGGGCGAAAATTGCTGTTAGTGCTGCAAACATTGATACAAGTATCATATCTTTTGTTTTCACTTATTTCATCCTTTCTAACCGGGAAAACGGCTGTTTTGCATTCCTCGCCTAAATATCAGGAGCGGAGGCGTCGGAAGTCTATTTAATTATAAATGCAGCGGTTGCAATTGTCAACCATAACCCGATGTAAGGTTAACAATAATAATGGTTGATTGACTATACACCGGGGATTGTATACAATAGAGTCAATAAAGGAGGTTTCGGATGTGCCATGAAAAGAGGGGTCGGCCAGGGAGGGTATTCTCTGAGGGAGAAGATTTTTCTCAAGCTTCGCCAGGATATTCTTGATGGCAAGTACAAGGCCGGGGACAGCCTGGTTGAGTTGAAACTGGCTGAAGAGATGGGTGTAAGCAGGACGCCGGTACGAGAAGCCATAAGGCAGTTGGAACTGGAGGGGCTGGTCTACAGCATTCCCAACAAGGGTGTTTTCGTGGAAGGAATCACCGGCCAGGACATTGAGGATATATACGCAATACGGGAATGCATGGAAGGCTTGGCAGCCCGGTGGGCAATTGAAAGGATGGACGAACAATCCCTCAAGGAGTTGGAAAATTTATGCGAGCTGATGGAGTTCTATACCGGTAAGGGCGACCTGGACCGGGTGGGGGAACTAAATTCAAAGTTCCACGACTTGATATTCGAATCAACCAAAAGCAAGCCCCTGAAGCAGATACTCATCGATTTCCAGTATTACATAGGCAATATCCGGCTTGCTTCATTGAAGTCCCCCGGCAGGGCTGAACAGTCCCTTAAAGAGCACAAGGCCATAGTAGAGGCTTTTAAGGACAGGGATGTCGAAAGGGGAGAAAGGGTTTTGGTGGAACATATCAGGAATACAAGGCTCAACTATGAGAAAATGCGCAAGGACTAGAACCGCTGCTTCCGGCCCGGGAAGATGTAAGCGCTACGGAATAAAGGATGCATAATCAAGGATATTCGGACCCGGCTTCAACCGGGTTTGTTTAATGGGAATTACCAAGCCAATATCAATTTGCAAGGAGTGATTATTATCAAAAGGATAGCTGTAGTTACCACCGGGGGAACCATTGCCATGAAGGCGGACCATACCGGTCTTGCCAGTCCCTCCTTAAGCGGCGATGACTTAATAGCTGCCATACCTTCGCTGAAGAAAAGGGCGGCCGTTGACGTGTTTGCTTTCTGTAATGTTCCCAGTTCATACATTACCATGGACCACCTTGTCCGGTTAAGAAATTATATTGATCAGTTGGGAGAGCAGGGTTATGCAGGAGTAGTTGTAACCCATGGCACCGATACAATGGAGGAGACGGCATATTTCCTGGATTTAACGATGCAAAGCAGTATTCCGGTTGTGTTAACCGGTGCCCAGAGGAACCCGTCTCTGGTTAGTTCCGACGGTCCGGCAAACCTGCTGGATTCAATCCTGGTGGCGGCGGATGACAGGGCGCACGAAATGGGGGTGCTCATTGTTTTTGCTTCCGAAATTGTTGCGGCAAGAGAGGCTACCAAGTTTCACAGGACCAGGGTGGACACCTTCAAGAGCTTGGAGTTCGGACCCATGGGGGCAGTAAACAACGACAGGGTTATATGGTGTAGGAAGCCGCAGCGGGAGCCAAGGTACATAATTGAGAAGGCTGACAAAAGGGTGGACATAGTGAACTGTTATATCGGAGCCGATTCTGCCATGATATACAGCAGCCTGGAAAAGGGTACCGAGGGTATAGTGATAGAAGCCCTGGGCGCCGGTCACGTGGCACCGGCAATGCTGGAAGGAATAAAAAGCGCCCTTGAAAAGGGCGTACCGGTGGTGCTGACCTCAAGGGTTCCCGTGGGCAGGCTGCTCACCGATACCTACGGGTACGAAGGGGGCGAGAAGCATGCCTGCAGCCTGGGGGTAATACTGGGCGAAGACCTTTCGGCATGGAAAGCGAGGATAAAGCTTATTGTACTATTATCCGCAGGCCTATCGCCCACCCAGATAAGGCGTGAATTCGAGCATAGGTTTTACGACTAGAAAGGAAGATTTTTCGATGACTTCTTCCCACTCCGTGTACAGTGAATCCAGTTTATCACGGAGGCCTTTCAGCTTTTCGTTAAGCTCTTTTATTTTACCAGGGTCAGAATACGCCTCCGGCTGGCACAGGAGATGTTCCAGCCGGGTTATTTCTTCTTCTAACTCGTCAATCTCCTTTTCCAGCCTGTCCAGTTTAAGTTTTTCCTGTTTCCTTTTTTCCCGCTCTTCCCTTTCCTTTTTTCTTTGATGTTTCATAGCCGTTTTTGTCGGGGAGGCTGTTTCGCTGATGCTTGCTTCTTCTTCCTGCTGCTGTTTTTTCATCCGGTAATAGCTGTAGCCTCCGTGGAAAAGGTTTATACCTTCCGGGGTAAGCTCGGCTGTCTTGCTGGTAACCCGGTCAAGAAAATACCGGTCGTGGGATATTACAAGGACCGTGCCGGTATAATTGCAAAGGGCGTCCTCCAGGGCATGCCTTGACTTAATATCAAGGTGATTTGTGGGCTCGTCCAGCAGCAGCAGGTTTGACCGGGACAGCATGAGTTTCGCCAGGGCCACCCTGCTTCTTTCGCCTCCGCTTAGGCAGTCAATTGTCTTGTACACGTCATCGCCGCTGAACAAAAAGGCTGCAAGTACATTTCTTACCTGGGTGACCGGAAGGTCCGGGCTTTGGTCCCATACCTCGTCAAGCACCGAATTGGAAAGGTTAAGGTTCTCTTGCTGCTGGTGGTAGTACTCAATATTTGTATTATGGCCCTTTATGATGCTGCCCGAATCTGGCTGCAATAAGCCGGATATTATGTTAAAAAGGGTGGTTTCCCGATCCGTTGGGGCCAATTATTCCTATCCTTTCGCCCCGATAGACCTTTAAGTTTACGCCGTAAAACAATTGGCTGCCGGGGAAGGACTTGCAAACGTTCTCCAGCGACAGTACATTCCTTCCGCTTTAGCAAGCGGCTCAAGCTTTATCGAAATTCCTTCTGTTTCATGCAGGTTGATCCGGCATCTCAATACGGGACAGCAATTTTTCCCGGCTTTTAGCCCTTTTTATTGTTTTTTCCCTGTTATATGACTTCAGCTTTTGTATAATTTCCCGCTGTCGGTCCATTTCACTTTGCCTGTTTTTAAAGTCCCTCAGCTGCAGTTCCATCATTACCTGTTTTTGCTTAAGGAAATCGGTGTAATTGCCCCTGGAACTGGTACAGGGCTGTATCGTCCAGTTCGAATATCCCGGTGCATACCTGTCCAGGAAATACCTGTCGTGGGAAATAACCATCACCGCGCCCTCATAGCCGACGAGAAAGTTCTCCAGCCATTCCACCGCATTTAAATCCAGGTAGTTGGTGGGCTCGTCCAGCAGCAGCAGGTGATATTTTTTGAGCAATAGTTCCGCCAGCGCGACCCGGGTTTTTTGACCGCCGCTTAGAAGTTCAACCGGCATTTTAAACTGGGCTTCTTCAATACCTAGCCCTAAGGGCACCCCATCTGGCTTTTGTATTCATAGCCCCCTCTTTCCGCGAACTCCTCGGTAAGGTCCCCGTATTCCTTCATAAGCTGTTCCAGGTCCCTGCCGGACGCCCTGGCCATGCGGGATTCCAGTTGGGATATTCGGATTTCCATTTCCAGAAGAAATGCGAAGTTTTTAACAAGATGCTCCCACACCGTTACCCCAGGGTTAAAATGGGGATGCTGGGGCAAAAGCCCTATGGTAGTATCCGCAGCGGTGTATATGCTTCCCGAATCCGGCTGCTCCAGACCGGAGATTATCTTGAAGAGGGTTGACTTGCCTGCCCCGTTGGCCCCTACCACGCCAATCCTGTCCCCGGGATGTATTCTAAAATTAATATTATTTAATATTGATTCTACACCAAAACTTTTTGCTGATATTATTACATGACAGCAGTGCAATTCTTTCACTCCTTTTACAGGGGCAGTTGTTTAGCAACTATCGACTACCAACTAAAATGATATATATCATTTTAACAAAATGGCAACTGATAATAAAGAAAACTGGGGTAAATGACCAGATTCTTATTGGTAATTATTTAACAAACTGATATAATTTAATTGAAGACTGGAAATAGATATTCATAGCAGCGGAATACTATGGGACGAGGAGGGGTAGAATGGAGAAAATGAGAAGCAATATATCCATGGCTGTAATCAGGAGATTGCCGAAATACTATAGATACCTCAATGAGCTGATGGAAAAGGGAGTGACAAGAATATCCTCTATGGAATTCGGGAGATCCTGGGATTACCGCTTCGCAGATAAGACAGGACCTGAACTGTTTCGGCGGTTTCGGACAGCAGGGCTATGGGTACAACGTAAAGGAGCTTGTGGATGAAATTGCCAATATACTGGGCCTTAACAAAACCAATAACGCGATAATAGTGGGTGCGGGCAACCTAGGCCAGGCTATTGCCAACTACAGCGGGTTCCGTGGCTCCGGTTTTATATTAAAAGGCATGTTCGATATAAACCCAAGACTGGTGGGTATAAGCATCAGGGACATTAAGATAATGGATATTGACGAAATGAGCGAGTTTATTAAAAAAGCCGGATATAAATGTTGGCATAATATGCACTCTACGAGGCGCAGGAAGCCGCCGACAGGTTGACCGGCGAAGGGATTAAAGCAATATGGAACTTTGCACCCAGCGACCTGGACGTGCCCGAGGATGTAATAGTGGAAAACGTTCACTTAAGCGAGAGCCTCATGGTCTTGGCGTACCTTATGAATCAGAGGGAGAACATGTGAGATAATAAATAACATTAACAAGCAAATCGCGGCTGCCCGGAAACGGATTCAAGGCTGCGATTCGGTTTTTCATGGAAGTGAGGTAAGTGCCTATGCAGGTGGTATCCTTGGTTGGGTCCAGTGGGACCGGAAAGAGCTACAGGGCATTGATAGTAGCATATGAAAACGACATCGATTACCTGATTGACGACGGGTTGTTGATAAAGGGGAACAAGATTGTTGCCGGGACCTCCGCGAAGAAGGAGAATACCAAAATAGCCGCGGTAAGAAGGGCTCTTTTCATGGAGCCTGCGCACAGGGAAGAGGTAGTGAAAGCCATTAAGGCCCTTGACCCCGATAGGATGTTAATACTGGGCACATCCGACGAAATGGTTGATAAAATAACCAGGGTCCTAGGCCTTAGCCCGCCCCAAAAAAGGCTGTACATTGAGGATATAGCCTCAGAGGAGGAGATAGAGCTTGCCCGGCACCAGCGGCGTTCAAAGGGCAAACACGTCATACCGGTTCCTACTTTGGAAGTCAAAAAGGACTTTTCCGGGTATTTCCTGGATACCCTTAGAATATTCACCAGGAAGAGGGACGATTCCGTTACCGTTGACGAAAAAACTGTTGTGCGGCCGACGTACAGCTATCTCGGCAAGTATACCATATACGGCAGGGCTATTATTCAAATAGCCCGGGCGGCGGGCGAGAGGATTGAGGGGATAAAAAGGATTTTCAATACCGAAGTCGCCATCCATCCCAACGGAATAGTGATAAATACCGACGTGGCGGTGGTCTACGGTACCGCTATTATGGAGAAGATACCCGCCATGAAAAATGTCATCAAATCTGAGATTGAGCACATGACATCGCTCAACGTGCTGGCCATCAACGTTACGGTAAAGAGTTTGGTTATGGAATAGAAAGAACGGGACCTGTACCGCGGGTCTTTTTTTTTAACCTACATAAAACCTACAGAGATATACTGTTTACAACTATTTTTTAAGGTTTACAATTATTTTTAATATGTTATAATTCAAATTGGAGGACTGCCTGTTGTATAATATGGTAGTTTCCCTGAAAACTATAATAGTCAAGCGCTTTTGTTTAGTACTTATCAAAATATAATAAGAGGAGGTCATGTGTAATGGCAGAAAAAACTATGAACCCCTTTGAAATTGCCCAGAAGCAAATAAAAGCTGCATGCGACAAACTGGGCGCCGAGCCGGCTGTATACGAGATTTTGAAACAGCCCATGAAGGTTGTGGAAGTGAGCATCCCTGTGAAGATGGACAACGGCGAGGTAAAAACCTTCATAGGCTACAGGTCACAGCATAACGACGCCATTGGTCCGGCAAAGGGCGGAATAAGGTATCATCAGGACGTTAACATGGACGAAGTAAAGGCCCTGTCAATGTGGATGACATTCAAGTGCGGTGTAACGGGTCTTCCTTACGGTGGAGGCAAAGGCGGAATTGTTGTTGACCCGACCCAGCTGTCCCAAGGCGAACTCGAAAGGCTGTCCAGGGGTTACATAAGGGCCATAGCAAATTTCATCGGTGACAATAAAGATATTCCAGCCCCCGATATGGGCACCAACGCCCAAGTCATGTCCTGGATGATTGACGAACTCGTGCCGTTATAAGGGGATACAAACGAGTTTGGCGCTATAACCGGAAACCGGTGGGCTTTGGCGGCTCGCTTGCAAGGACCGAAGCGACAGGCTATGGTATTGCCAATATGGCAAAAATGGCCGCCGACAAAGTAGGGGTGAAATTTGAAGGCGCAAGAGTAGCGGTACAGGGCTTCGGTAACGGTAGAAGCTTTACCTGCAAATACTTAAGCGAACTTGGAGCAAGTGGTTGTATTTCGGACGTCTCCTGTGCGCTGTATAATGAGGACGGTATAGACGTAAAAGCATTGATGGAATATGCAAAGGGCAATAAATTCCTAATAACCGGTTTCCCGGGCGCCATGAGCTTCCAGGGAAGATATACTGGGCATGGAAGTGGACATCCTGCTCCCTGCGCTATGGAAAACCAACTGACCGCCGAAACCGCAGGCAATGTCAAGGCTAAACTGGTGAAGCTGGAGAGCCAAACGGCCCGACCACACCCGAAGGGGACGAGGTCTTTAAACAAAGAGGAATACCGGTGTTCCCGGATATACTGTGCAATTCCGGAGGAGTTGTAGTATCCTACTTCGAATGGGTACAGAACCTGCAGAACTACTACTGGACCTTCGAAGAGGTACAGGAAAAACAGATCATAAAGATGAAAGAGGCCTTCGACGCCATATGGGCGCTTAGGGAAGAGAAAAACGTCGATATGCGAACCGCAGCTTACATGATTGCCATCAAGAGGGTTGCGTATGCAATGAAGCTGCGCGGCTGGATCTAGAGAAGGACAGTTAAGGGACAAGGGGACAAGGGACGGTTCTTTGTCCCAAAAAGCAGCGTAAAAACGGGGCGGGGCAGACCGATCGGTCTGCCCTATTTTATGTTCGCCTGACATGGGCAGTAACTAGGCGGTGAAAGTCCGCTATGGGCTTGGTAGTGGGAACCATTAGCTAAACAGCAAGGGTGTTCACCGTGAGGTGAAATCTGGAGGAAGCTGCGGCAGGCAAAAAAAGTCCCGGCACCCCTGACGACAGGAACTGCATACAAGGCATACGTGGAACGGACGAGTTTGCATAACAAAACGAAGTCCAACACTACCCGAATTCCACGGTGTAAATGCAGCGGTGACATGGGATGAAAGTTACTGTTCTTAATCGGGAGGTCTGGCAGGTACGTCAGGCAGGGAATGAATTTTCCCCATGATAACCATGCAGCGATGTATGGCTGATTGTCAGAAGTCAGCAGAGGTCATAGTACCATACCGGATATATACGGAATGGGAAGGACCGAACGGAAGGATGTTTTGCATTGTGAAGCACACTACGAAATGCGATGAGCGCAGCCAACTTCATACTGAAGACTACCTGTGTGAGGATAGGGTGGAACCCGAAAGAAGCATGGGATAAAGAGAGTATTTCGTTTACGTCTTCCAAAGACCAAAACGATGGCAATGAGTATGCCGGAAGCTTGCCGATAAAATACTTGACCGAGACAACATGAACAAGGCATACAAGAGGGTTAAGTCAAACAAAGGCAGCCATGGAATTGATGGAACGACAGTAGATGAACTTCTACAGTTTCTGAAAGAAAAATGGTGAGCAAATCAGCAGCAGCAGGTATCCGGGAGAGGGTACTTACAAGCCAAAACCCGTGCGGCGGATAGAGATACCAAAGCCGGGCGGCGGCAAAAGACTACTTGGCATACCAACAGTAGTGGACAGAGAGTGCAACAGGCAATAGCCCAGGTATTAAGCCCAATCTTTGAGAAGCAGTTCTCGGAATTGAGCTAGTGGGTTCAGGCCGGGAAGGGACGCAAAACAGGCGGTATTGAAATGCAAGGAATACAGAAGCAGGCTACGACTAAGGATATTGACCTTGCGAAATACTTTTGATACCGTAAACCACGACAAATTGATGGGCCTAATCCATAAAACCGTTAAGGATAGGGGGAGTAATATCACTTATCCGCAAATTCCTTCAATCAGGAGTAATGATAAATGAGTAGTGGTGGAAACGGAAGAGGGCTGTCCGCAGGGCATTCCCTTAAGCCCGCTGCTATCCAATATCATGCTGAATGAACTGGATAAGGAACTAGAAAGAAGGGGGCTTAAATTCTGCCGGTACGCCGATGATGTAAACATATACGTCAGAAGCAGGAAGGCAGCAGAAAGGGTAATGGGCCAGTGTTACACGGTTTATCGAAGACGATTTAAAAACTTAAGGTAAACCGTGAAAAGAGCAATTGCTGATAGGCCATGGCGGCTGAAATTTTTAGGTTTCTCCTTTTACCGTAAAGATAGTGGTATAGGGATAAGGGTGCACCCAAGGTCACTAGCGAAGTTTAAATCCAAGCTAAAGGAGATAACCTCAAGGAGGCAATGCTATGAGCATGGAATACAGGATATTTAAACTGAACCAGAGCATTACCGGCTGGGTAAAGTCACTTTAGCCTGGCGGACATGAAAGCAATAGCTGCTAAACTTGACGGGTGGATAAGGCGCAGGATAAGAATGTGCTACTGGAAACAGTGGAAGAAAGTTAGTACAAAGCAACAGAAACCTTGTAAGGTTAGGTATAGACAACTACAAGGCATGGCAGTATGCCAACACGAGGAAAAGCTTACTGGCACACACAATAGCTTTATCCTGATAAATCCATCACCAATGAATACCTAAAAAGTTTGGGTCTAAAGTCAGTATCCGAAAGATATTCATTAGTCCATTAATATCTTTTCGAACCGCCGTATGCCGGACGGCACGTACGGTGGTGTGAGAGTGACGGTGGGGTTAATCATCCCTCCTACTCGATTTCCTCAACCTTTACTTCGTATGTTTTACCGTTTATTTTAAACCTTAATAGTCTTGTGGAAACCACCTCGCTGGACACACAGGTCTTTTTGATTGCGGATATTTTATCCTCCATCTCGCGTATCAGCTGCTGTGCCTCGGGTACCGTCACCTTTACAAACCTTATTTTGTCCCCGGGTTTTGCCTGGGCAATCCTGGGCAGGTCCGCCCAAATGACGTTTTGCAATCTTGGTATAACCCCCGGTGGTTTGCCGATCGGCCAGCATAATTATTGGCTGCCCGTGGCCCGGCACCTGGACAGCACCCATTGCTATTCCGTCCGAAATGATATCCCCGCCCTTGACGTGCTCGATATTTTGCCCTTTAACCTATATCCCATCCTGTCACATTCATTGGTTACCCTCGTAATAATCAGAGAGGAAGGTATTTATACCATCAATGGTAAAACAGTCCTCCTGGGGGCCTAAAGTAACCCTTAGTTCCAGTGTGGTGGAATATTCGGGAACAAATTCCGCAGGCGCCTACCCCCAGCCTGGCTGGACTTCGATAGATGCCAACCTCAAGTATGTCCCCCGCTTTTAAAGGTCTGCCCTTAAAACCGCCGATTTTTCCCCTGGTATAAGTGGATTTGCTTCCCATAACCTCGGGAACTTTTATGCCGCCGGAAAAGGCTATATAGCTCCTGCACCCCGACCAGACCCCTGAAAGGAAAGTTTGATCCCTTATTTACAATAATGCTTTCCCACATGGGTACCGCTCCGTCGTTTATTACCGGGGACAGGTTGCCGCCGGTGATGGCTATGGCCATCTGGTCCATAAATTCAATTTGGGGGCCCATCATGGTGGCTTCCAAAACTGCTTCCAGTTCGTCATTCCCCACCAGTATGTTGCTTACCCTGTGGGAGAAGGTATCCATTACACCGGAAACGGGAACACCATACTGCTGATACCCGTATCTTCCGCTGTCCTCAATCAGCGTTAAAAGGCCCGGGTTTATTATTTTTACGTTTCCCATTATTGGCCGCCCCCTTTCCCGGTATGGATGGTATACTTATAGGTCCCCTTTTCCACTTCTTCCTTTATCCCGTCATATTCCTCCCGGTCAATCCTTTTAAACCGGATGTAGTTTCCTGCTTTCAGCAGTATTGATCTTTCCATTGGGCTTCAGAAAAGCTTCAGCGGCGTTCACCAATAATCTGCCACCCCCCGGGGCTTTCTATCGGATAAACCCCTTGTCTGGGTCGCGGCAATTCCTACCGACCCCGCGATTATTTTGGTTCTCGGGGGTGCTGGCTCTGGGCGTAGCAATCCTTTCATCCATGCCGCCCAGGTAGGGGAATCCCGGCGTGAATCCCAGCATATAAATCCATGAAGTCCCTTTGAGGTGTGGATTTCTACCACCTGCTCAACCGTTAGTCCATTGTGTTTTGCAACGTTTTCTATGTCCGGCCCGAATTCACCGCCGTAGATTGTTGGTATCTCGTAGGTGCAGGGTGATGGCAGGTCTATGTTTTCCAGCTGTTCTTCCAGCGACTTAAGCCTGTCCAGCTTTTTTTTTTTGCATCGTACCCGATTTTCATTGGGTCGCGCACCATCAGTGACCTGTGGTAGGTACCGTTTCGGTTATGCCTTCAATTTTGCTGTTTTCTATGGCAATTCCCATGGACCGTATCTTTTTATTGATTTCCTCCGAGATGGAATTTCCAAACTCCATTACCAGCGCCCTATCCCCGGCTGCCAGGTATTTAGCCTGCTTATACAATTTGCTCCCCCTGACTTATCCCTTATATGTTGGTAAGGCATCCGGCCGTATCCATCCTGCCGGTGCTTCCGGATGCCTTACCAGTACGAGAAATCCGGCAGATGTATACCGGGCTTACCTTGGTATAAGTTGTGCCATATTCCGAAGGGACAGTATTCCCGAATACCCGGCCACCAGCACTATTATTACTCCAAATACCAGCAGCCATGTCGGATGATGGTAGTCCCCGACAATATCCTTTCTCCTGGAAGCCAGCAGCATGGTCCCCAGGGTTACCGGCAGGATAAGCCCGTTAAGGGAACCCGCCAGGATAAGCAGCTTGGCCGGGCTGCCCACCAGCACCATTATAAGCGTGGAGGCTATAATAAAGCCGCAAATAACGTATTTTTGATTTTTTTCTATAAATGTGTTCAACGTTTTAAGGAAGGAGACTGATGTAAAAGCCGCTCCTACCACCGAGGTGATACCCGCCGCCCAAAGGACTATGCCGAAGAACCTGTATCCTAAGTTCCCGGCACCGTGCTGGAAAGCCGAAGCTGCCGGGTTGGACGGGTCAAGGGCCGCTCCCTTGGAGACAACCCCCAATATGGCCAGGAACAACAGGATACGCATGATGGTCGCAATAAGGATGCCCGTTATTGAACTCCTGGTGATCTGGTCCAAGTTTTCCTTTCCGGATATGCCGGCGTCAAGCAACCTGTGGCCGCCGGAAAAGGTTATGTAACCTCCCACAGTTCCACCCAACAGCGTGATGATAGGGAAAAGCAGCGCACCCGGGTTTTCGGGGGCGACGCTTCTTAAAAGGGCTTCCCCTGCCGGGGGTTTGGTTGTGATTGTAACATAGCCCACTATTACAATCATAAGCACACCGAGTATCTTGGTGAACTTATCCATAACTGGGCCTGCATCCTTGGACAGGAAAATCAGGATACCTATTACACCACAAGCCAGGGCTGCGAAATCCGTATTTATCCCCAAAAGCGCATTCAGACCAAGGGAAGCTCCGCCGATGTTTCCTATGTTAAATGCCAGTCCGCCCAAGGCCACAAGAATTGCCACAAAATATCCAAGGCCGGGCAGCACTTTGTTTGCAATATCCTGGCCTCTTAATCCTGAAATGCCTATAACTCTCCATACGTTCATCTGAGCGCCCAGGGCGAGAAGGATGGAAAACAGTATTACAAAGGCAAAATCTGCCCTATACTGCTCGGTGAAAGCTGCGGTCTGGGTTAAAAAACCCGGTCCTATCGCGGAAGTGGCCATCAGAAAGGCTGCTCCAAGCAGCGCGCTGGCCTTTTTCTTAAGGTCCGATTCCTTTTTGTTAGAACCCATTTACTATCCCTCCATTCTACTTAATAAAATTTGAAACGGCGGTTACTTCTACACCTTCCTGTTCCAGCCTGGCTCTTATTCTTTTTGTGAACTCCACCGCTTCCGGATTATCGCCGTGAACACAGATTGAATCTGCCTTGATTTCGATATCCTCGCCGTTCACGGCCTGTACCTTTCCTTCCTTTACCATGCGTACCACCCTGGAGATGGCAAGGTCTGCATCGTGAATCACCGCCCCTGGGAGCTTCCTGGATACCAGCGTCCCGTCGGGGTTGTAGGCCCGGTCGGCAAACACTTCGTTGGCTGTCTTAAGCCCCATTTCCTTCCCGGCATTGATCATTTCGCTGTTGGCCAACCCCATCAGAATGATGTTTCGGTCCACTTCACGGATTGCCTCGGCTATGGCCGCCGCCAGCTTGGCATCCTTTGCCGCCATGTTGTACAATGCACCGTGGGCCTTAACGTGCTGAATGGCGGCTCCGCTTGCCTTTGCGAAGGCCATTAGGGCTCCCAACTGGTATTTGACGTATGCCTTTACCTCCTCCGGTGTGGCGGCCAGATTCCTCCTGCCAAAACCCAAAAGGTCCGGGAATCCGGGATGGGCTCCTATGGCCGTTCCTTCACGGAGTGCAGCTTTTACCGTCCTGTCCATTACCAGCGGGTCCCCTGCATGCCATCCGCAGGCGATGTTTACCGATGTAACGTGTTTTATAACCTGGTCGTCCATTCCCAAAGTGTAACTGCCAAAACTCTCTCCAAGGTCGCTGTTTAGGTCCACTCTAAAAATGCTTATCACCTCCTTTTAGAAAATTTTGAAAGCCCGGTTTCTATGAGTATTGAGTATTATGAAGGGAGAACAAAATACCGGGAACTCTCCTTGTCTATAATATGCGCAAAAGAAATGTTAATATATTCAATTCTAGAATTATTTATGATAATTTTGACATTAATTATCTAATTTGTTAAATATACTCACCCCTTGACAATTCCCAACGTGATGGTATTATATGTATCCAAGGATTGGTTGCGGGCAGGGCCGGGCAAGGGACGGTCACTTGGGCGAGAGACGGTCATCTGGCCGGCGGATAAATCAGTTGCATTTTTCAAAGGAGGATTGAAAAATGAATGTGGCTGTGCTGCAGTTGAGGTAAATGCTGAAGAGACGAAGGATGAGCGTATAACCTATGTTGTAGACATTTTGAGGGCATGTACCGGGGATACAGGTGTCCCCACTGTATTAAGCGTTCCTGAAATATGGGGCACGGGTTTCTTTAATTTTGACAGTCATCAAAAAAGAGGCTGAAGAGATACAGGGACAGACATATTCAGCCTTTGCTCCCATGGCGGAAAAACTGTGGGTGTTAGCATCCTGACCAGAAGCCCGTGGAGCGGGAGGGCAGCACCTTACAACACCTCCCTTCTTATTGACCCGGAAGGAAATATAGCGGCCCGGTACAGGAAAATTCACCTGTTCGGCTATAAGTCCAGGGAGACCCCGAAATACTTACACCGGGTAAGGACATAACTGTGGTTGATACAGAGCTGGGCGTATGGGCGGAACCCACCTGCTACGACCCAGGTTCCCCGAACTGTTCCGAGCCATGGATAAAGGCGCCTAGGTTTTCTTGGTGGTAGCGGCATGGGTTGCTACCAGGTTGACCACTGGTCCTTACTCAATAAGGCAAGGGCGATTGAAAACCAGTGTTACCTTATATCCTGCAACTGTGCCGGTATCCACGGTGGAGTGACCTTCGGAGGACGCAGCATGGTTGTGGACCCCTGGGGTGTTGCCGTGGCCTCGGGGGGAGACAGGGAAACGGTGGTCTGGGCAAGTATTGACCTTGAAGAGGTGGAAAAACCGCAGCGCCTTTCCGGCGCTTGTGGACCGGGTTCTTTAACCCGGATTACTTCCCGCTTGACATTTGGAGCAGCGGTGGTATTATATATGTGACAAGACAGGTGTATATACATTATACTGCCATGAATCTTATACATTAATTAGCGGGGAGAGGTTGAATTGGAAAAAATAGCAGGTTTTTTAAAAAGAAAACATCGAAATTTCACTGCATAGGACGGTATTCAAGCCCTTGGGGCTATGGCCCAGGGGCTGTTTGCAACCCTTATTATAGGACTTATACTGAAGGTTATTGGAGAAAACTTAAATATTCCTTTTCTTTACGAAGTGGTATATCCCGCGGCACAGCAAATGACCGGCCCGGCAATAGCGGTGGCGGTGGCCTACGGACTGCAGGCCCCGCCCCTTGTACTGTTCGCCTCCACCGTCACCGGAATGGTGGAACCATTTGGAGGCCCGGTGGGGGCCTTGTGGCGGCGGTAATAGGTGCGGAATTTGCAAATGGTATCAAAGGAGACCAAGGTGGATATACCGGTGACGACGGCGGTCACCATAGTAACGGGAGTACTGGCGGGCATGCTGGTGGTCCCGGTATCATCCCTTATGACCGGTCTAGGGCGGTGGATAATGTGGGCTACCGAGCTGCACCGATACCAATGGGTATTTTCGTCTCGGTGCTGATGGGAATGGTTCTTACGCCGCCCAAGCAAGGTGCGGCTCTTGCAATAATGCTGGAGTTGGGCGGGCTTGCCGCCGGGGCGGCTACCGTTGGCTGTAGCACCCAGATGGTAGGTTTCGCGGTGGCCAGCTACAGGGGAAATGGGTGGGGAGGGCTGATTTCATTACAGGGTCTCGGAACGTCTATGCTGCAGGGTGCCCAATATTGTGAAAAATCCCCGGATATGGATTCCCCCACTCTGGCCTCGGCGATTATAGGTCCCTTTGCCACCACGCTGTTTAGGATGGAAAACATACCCATGGAGCGGGATGGGTACCAGCGGCCTGGTGGGTCAGTTCGGGACGGTGGCGGCTATGGGGACAAGCGCTGCCGTTTTTGGAAAGATGCTGCTTTTGCATATCGCCGCACCGGCGGTATTGACCCCGTTATTTCCGAATACATGAGAAAAATTGGCTGGATAAAAGCCGGCGATATGAAGTTACCCGAGTGAAGTGGGATGTGGGAAGTGGGATGTGGAAAATATGATGTGAGATGCGATAGTATATGTCCTGTCACCTGAACTCAAGGAGGGCCGTCATTGGACTATAGAATTACAGAAAACGGAATACTTGTCAAGAACGCAAGGGACTTTGAGCCGGAGCATATATTCGAGTTGTGGTCATGCTTCCGCTGGAACAAAATGCCAGACGGAAGCTACAGGGTAAATGCCGGCGGAAGAATCCTATGCGGAAAAAAGGGGCGGCGATATACTCCTTGACGGGACCGATGAGAAAGAGTTCACTAGGAGTACTGGGGCCCGGTACTTTGACCTGGAGAGGGACTACGGTCAAATCAAACAGGCATTATCCCGCGACCCGGTGCTTAAAAGGGCGGTGAAATTGGAAGCGGAATACGCATCCTCAATCAGGATACCTGGGAGACGCTTATTTCTTATAATCTCTGCCAACAACAGGATCCCGAGGATAAAGACAACCATAGAAAGGTTGTGCCGCTGTTTTGGCAGTCAAGGAGAAGCAAAGGGGGAAACCTTTTTCGACTTTCCCACCCCGCAGCGCCTGTCGAGGCTGGACGAGCAGGATATACGCTCCTGCGGCTGCGGTTTTAGGGCAAGGTACGTGCTCCAAGCTGCAAGAATGGTGGAGGAAGGAAGGGTGAACCTTGCATCACTGGAGCGTATGTCCACCTCGGAGGCGAGGTCGGTGCTCTTAAGTTTCCCCGGTGTAGGGCCCAAGGTTGCGGACTGCATCCTGCTCTTTTCCATGGCCCGGTTCGAAGTTTTCCCGGTGGACGTATGGGTAAAAAGGGTGATGGAGCATTATTATTTGAAAGGGGATGCTCCCCTGGCGGAGGTCAGGCGGTATGCCGAGGAAAGGTTCGGCTCCCTTGCCGGGGCGGCGCAGCAGTACCTGTTCTATTATGCGAGGAGCACCATGGGCAGGGGACCCCGGATAGTAATGGAATGTTGAAAAGTCGCATAATTAATGGATAGAAAGAGAAATAGCGGCACATTCTGCTGTCACTTGGTATTTTAACCGTTTTTGGCTCAATTTTAGCCGGAACAGGGTTTGATTACTCTGCCGGCTTTTAATATTATATAAACTGTAATTAGCACTCGCCAATGGCGAGTGCTAACAAACGCCAAACCAAACCATACATATAGGATAGGAGGGTAAAATATGAACATCAAACCACTTGGAGACAGGGTAGTAGTAAGGGTGCTGGAAAAAGAGGAAACCACCAAGAGTGGGATTGTGCTGCCCGAAGCCGCGAAGGAAAAACCCCAGGAAGGTGAAGTGCTGGCGGTGGGAAGCGGAGAATTGATAGAGGGCAAGAGGATTCCCCTGGAAGTCAAGGTTGGGGACAGGGTTATTTATTCAAAGTATGCGGGCACCGAAGTCAAAATGGACGACCAGGAATACCTTATCCTAAGGCAGAGCGATATACTTGCCATTATTGAATAGGCAAAACCAATAAAAGGAGTGAATGGACATGGCTAAACAGATAAAATTCGGCGAAGATGCCAGGCGATCACTGGAAAGAGGCATAAACCAGCTGGCGGATACTGTAAGGATTACCCTGGGACCCAAGGGCAGAAACGTGGTGTTGGATAAAAAGTTCGGGACACCGGCAATAACCAATGACGGTGTAACAATAGCCAGGGATATTGAAGTGGAAGACCCCTTTGAAAACATGGGCGCGCAGCTTGTCAAGGAGGTAGCCACAAAGACCAATGACGTGGCCGGTGACGGTACCACCACCGCTACCTTGCTGGCGCAGGCGATGGTAAGGGAAGGCTTAAAGAACGTTGCGGCTGGAGCCAACCCGATGGATATTAGGAAGGGCATCCGAAAAGCGGTGGAAAAGGCCGTGGAAGCGCTGAAGGAGCAGAGCAAGGATATAGACAAAAAAGAATCCATAGCCCAAGTTGCTACAATTTCGGCGGCGGATGAAGAAATAGGGGAGCTCATTGCCGATGCAATGGAAAAGGTAGGCAAAGATGGCGTAATAACGGTAGAAGAATCCAAGACAATGGGTACAACCCTTGAACTGGTGGAGGGTATGCAGTTTGACAGGGGATACATCTCCGCCTACATGGTAACCGATACCGATAAGATGGAAGCGGTTTTGGACGATGCTTATATACTTATAACCGACAAAAAGATAACCAATGTCCAGGACCTTCTGCCGGTGCTGGAGCAGGTGGTACAGCAGGGCAAAAAACTGCTTATTATAGCCGAGGACGTAGAAGGCGAGGCCCTTGCAACACTGGTGCTCAACAAACTGAGGGGAACCTTTATCTGCGTTGCGGTTAAGGCCCCGGGCTTTGGCGACAGGAGAAAGGCTATGCTGCAGGATATTGCCATCCTTACCGGCGGTCAGGTCATATCGGAGGAGTTGGGCCTTGAGCTCAAGAACGCTACATTGAGCCAGATGGGTAGAGCAAGGCAGGTTAAGGTGTCCAAGGAAAACACCATAATAGTGGATGGAGCAGGCAGTGAAAAGGAAATCAAGGACAGGATCAAGCAGATCAAGGTACAGATAGACGAGACCACTTCCGACTTTGACAGGGAAAACTCCAGGAAAGGCTCGCGAAGCTCTCCGGCGGCGTAGCCGTTATCCAGGTGGGTGCTGCCACCGAGACCGAGCTCAAGGAAAAAACTCAGGATCGAGGACGCCCTTTCTGCTACCAGGGCTGCGGTGGAAGAGGGCATAGTGCCCGGCGGCGGAATAGCCTTGGTAAGGACGGCGACTGCCGTGGACAAACTGATTCAGGAAGTTGACGGGGACATAAGGACCGGTGCGCGTATAGTCAGAAAGGCCCTTGAGGAGCCGGTGAGACAGATAGCCAACAACGCGGGCGAGGAAGGCTCGGTTGTGGTGGAAAAGGTTATGTCCCTTGAGGGTGCGATGGGCTTTGATGCCTACAAGGGCGAGTACGTGGACATGATAAAAGCGGGAATCCTTGACCCCACCAAGGTTGTAAGGTCGGCGCTGCAAAACGCCGCATCGGTGGCAGCAATGGTGCTAACCACAGAGAGCCTGGTGGCGGACATACCCGAGAAGAAAAACGACATGCCTCCCGGCGGAATGGGCGGAATGGACATGATGTAATAGAAAAAAGAAGCCGTTTTCACGGCTTCTTTTTTCAGCTTATGGGGGTGGCAAACCTTCGCTTCAGCATCTCAATATCCTGGCTGCTGGCGTTTCTTGTTTTATGCCATCCCCTTTTTTGTATGGCCTTTAGTATGTCAAGACGCATCCTGTGGGTTTCATTCAAAATATTCTCCAATATATGGCTAAAAGCTTCCCCCGTGCTCTCGTTTATGCACCCGTTATACGAGCTTGAAAGCTGTTTTTCCGAAAGCAAAAGGTCTATCAGGATTTCCCTGTCTCCAAAATAGCCGGTATCCATCGTAGGGAAACCTCCTTAATTGTTGTCGCTGTGGGATACTACGTAACTTAATAGGGTTTCATAATGCCTCTTGTGCTTCTCGGCCAGGCTGCTGCATAGGTTTTTAAGCTCGGAATCGCTGCACTGCCTGGAATACTGCCTAAGCTTTGATATCATCAGTGATTCCTGGGATAATTGTTCCTCCAGTATGGACAAGTTTTTGGATGACAGCGGTTCAAAGGCTTCCTCTGGATAGGGATTTTCCATCCGGTGACCTCCCCTTATATTTTTTTTCTTTTGTATATTATTGTCTTCCGTTGTTTTTTTATTTGGGTAAAATGTTTCCCATATAGATATAATACTCCTTAATTGGGACATTTCGCACTTTTTTGGTATAATATTAATATTAAACCCGCTGCCGGGTGAAGCACCCGCCCGGGTTAAAGACCAATAAAGTATTTGACAAGGTATTCTAATTTGACTATAATACTCAAAAATACCTGATACGTGGAATCACAGCCGGTGCAGCAATACCGGTCTAACCAAATGAAAAGGGGATGCTTGTATATGTACCAAGACAAGGTTATAAAGAACGGCCTTACCTTTGACGATGTGCTGCTAATCCCGGCCATGTCACAGGTTTTGCCGACGGAAGTAGGGCTTAATACAAACCTTACGAGGAAGATAAAGCTTAATATCCCGATAGTAAGCGCAGGCATGGATACGGTTACAGAAGCCCGCATGGCCATTGCGATGGCCAGGGAGGGCGGCCTCGGGATAATTCACAAAAACATGTCGATAGAGGACCAGGCTTCGGAGGTGGATAAGGTAAAGCGTTCGGAGCACGGCGTAATAGTGGACCCCTTCCACCTGGGGCCGGACCGTCCCATTTCAGACGCCCTGGAACTTATGGAAAGGTATCGCATTTCGGGGGTGCCCATAACCGTCGACGGAAAACTGGTGGGAATTCTAACCAACAGGGATTTAAGGTTTGAAACGGATATGACAAAGAAGATTTCGCAGGTCATGACCAGTGAAAACCTGGTCACTGCGCCGGAGGGGACAAACCTGGCCCAGGCCCAGGAAATACTGATGAAATACAAGATTGAAAAACTGCCCATTGTAGACCGGGAAAGAAACCTCAAAGGGCTTATTACCATCAAGGATATTGAAAAGGCCATACAGTACCCCAACTCCGCGAAGGATTCAAAGGGCAGGCTGCTGGCCGGTGCAGCGGTGGGGGTTACCCCGGACATGATGGACAGGGTGAAGGAACTGGTTAATGCCAAGGTGGACGTGGTGGTACTGGATACCGCCCACGGGCATTCTGCCGGCGTTATTGAAGCGGTGGGCAAAATTAAGTCGGCATATCCCGACCTTCAGTTGGTGGCGGGCAATGTTGCCACCTACGAGGGTACCGAGGACCTTATAAAGGCCGGCGTCGATGCCGTAAAGGTGGGCATAGGTCCCGGGTCCATCTGTACTACAAGGGTGGTGGCGGGCATAGGGGTACCGCAGATAACCGCCATAATGGACAGCGCCGAAGCGGCGGCCAAGTACGGGGTGCCCATAATAGCCGACGGGGGTATCAAGTACTCGGGAGATATAACAAAGGCCATAGCCGCCGGCGCCGATACCGTAATGATTGGTTCACTGCTTGCCGGTACCGAGGAAAGCCCCGGGGATATTGAGATTTACCAGGGAAGAAGTTACAAGGTATACCGGGGCATGGGCTCCATAGCGGCGATGGCATCCGGGAGCAAGGACAGGTACTTCCAGGAGGACAGCAAGAAGCTGGTACCCGAAGGGGTGGAGGGCCGGGTGCCCTACAAGGGGTCACTGGCGGACACCATTTACCAGCTGGTTGGCGGCTTAAAGGCTGGGATGGGATACTGCGGGACCAGGACCATTGCCGAGTTAAAGGCCAATACCAAGTTCATGGTCATTACTGCTGCAGGGCTTAGGGAGAACCATCCCCACGATGTCCATATAACAAAGGAAGCGCCAAACTACAGTCTGGGTTAAGAAAGGGGTATAAAGATGCCACAGCCTTATGACAGCGGGCTTAGTGAACAACACCGCAGGCAGGATATTGACGTGGAAAAATTTATTGAGGACCAGGTTAGGACCATACGGGAGACGGTCGGGGACAAAAGGGCCCTGTGTGCCCTAAGCGGCGGCGTGGATTCATCGGTGGCGGCGGTGCTGGTGCACAAGGCTATTGGCGACCGGCTAAGCTGCATTTTTGTAAACCACGGTCTTCTTAGGAAGGACGAAGAGGCAGAGGTGGAAAGGGTATTCGGGGACATGTTCAACATGAACCTAGTAACGGTGGATGCAGCCGACAGGTTTTTGAGCCGGCTTGAGGGTGTAACCGACCCGGAAGCAAAGAGAAAGATAATCGGCGAGGAATTCATAAGGGTGTTCGAGGAAGAGGCCGACAAGCTGGGCAGGGTGGACTTCCTGGTACAGGGCACCATATACCCCGATGTGGTTGAAAGCGGCAGCAAGGGAGCGACTGTAATAAAGAGCCACCACAACGTGGGTGGGCTGCCGGAGAACATGACCCTTTCACTCATAGAGCCCCTAAGGTCGCTTTACAAGTACCAGGTAAGGGAGGTAGGCTTAGGCCTTGGGCTTCCGGAGCATCAAGTATGGCGCCAGCCCTTCCCCGGGCCCGGCCTTGCCGTAAGGACAATAGGGAAGGTCACCAGGGAAAGGCTCCAGCTGCTTAAGGAGGCGGATGCGATAGTCAGGGAGGAAATAGCGAAGGCCGGCCTTGAAAGGGACATATGGCAGTACTTCGCAGTGCTTTTGGACATAAAATCCGTCGGTGTAAAAAAGGACGAGCGCACCTATGACCACGTGGTGGCAATAAGGGCCGTGAACAGTTCCGATGGAATGACGGCGGACTGGGTGAAGATACCCCATGATGTACTGGGAAGGATTTCGTCAAGGATCGTAAACAATGTAAAGGGCATCAACAGGGTTGTTTATGATATTACGACCAAACCGCCGGGAACCATAGAGTGGGAATAGAAAGCAAAAGAACCCGGAAACCTGGGCAAATAAAGGGTTATCGCCCACAGGGATAGCAAATGAACCGGGGGGTAACCGGTACGGGGCAGCAAGGAAATCAAAAAGCCAGTCACGCTTAAATTGTGTGACTGGCTTTTTAATTCTAATGGTCTGCTTTAATTGTTACGGATTACTTACCCAGCAGGTTATACAGCACCTGTGCCATTTCGGCACGGGTGGTTGTGCCCTGTGGTGTGAGCTTCCCATCGCTGCCGCCCAAGGTGCCGGCCTCGACCAGCAGCTTCATGGCACCTTTTGCCCAGGGAGCGATGGCATCCGAGTCGGCGAAGTCGGCAAGAGTCTTGCCGGAACTGCCTTCGGGTAACTGCCCGATCACCTTGAGGGCATTATGCAGCAGGGTGAACATCTCCTGGCGGGTGATTTCCTTCTCAGGAGCGAACAGGTTGTTGCCTATGCCTGCGGATATGCCAAGCCTCTTGGCTGCGGCCAGGTAGCCGGTGTACCAGGTGCTGCCCGCATCGGAGAAGTTATCCTTCGGATTAGCGTCGGGAGCCATGCCGTACGCCTTCATCAGCATGACGATGAACTGCCCCCTGGTCAGCTTTGCTTCCGGGCTGAAATTGCCGCTCCCCGTACCGGTGGTGATCTCCCTTGCGGCGATAAAGGAAACCGCTCTTTCATACCACGCATCCGCCGCTACATCGCTGAAGCTTACCTGCTTGTAGCTTACGGCATAGTAACTGAAGTGTGTGGTGGTGAAGGTCACGTTTCCGGTAGCCGGGTCATAGTGCCCGTTGGGTATGGTAACAACATTACCGGAACCGTCGATGTACCATACGACAATGCTTTCAGGATTGGCAAGCTCCTCACCGTGGGGGTATAAGGTATGCTCACAGTAACGGGCGCGTCCGGATTGTTCCATTCGGTCTGCCTGCCGTCAATGGACAGCGTGAGCTGAATGAGGGGCTTATCGCCTATGGCGGACTTCACATCGTCGGGCAGATTGTCTTTATCCCCATGCGGTGCTGATCTCTGCCTGGCTTCCGTTTATACCCGAAATGCCGGTCAGGATATTGGACGGAACAATGATAGTGCCCTGAGCCGTTTCGACAGTCAGGCCTTCCTGGCCCGCGGTGGCAAGATTCTGAACCGGTATTCCGACAGAATAAGTGTCCACATCGGGGATCGAAGGTATTGTAATAACAGTCCCTTCTGATGTGAGTTTATGAGAGCCTATGTCTATATGGGCGGTTCCGCTTTTTGTGTCAACGGTCACCGGAAGAGTTGCCGCAGGGCCGCTTCCTGCCTGAATAACGGCGTTAAAGGCCGGAGTAGTCGGCGTTGACTTAGTAGTGCTTCCGCCACCGCCACCGCCGCCACCGCCGCTATATGTCCATTTAGCGTAGACGGTCATCGCGGCGTTCACAGGCGTTTCAGAGGTAAACTGGGTGCCGGTGCCGTTTTCTCCCGTGAACCAGCCCCCGAAGGTATAATTGTTTCTCGCGGGATTAGCCGGCCAGGCAGCGTTTCCTATACTCTCGCCCGCATTGACGGTTTTGGTGGCATAAACTGAGCCGTTGCTTTCAAAAGTGACGGTATAGGTTGCGACTGGTACGGCATCCACTGTGAAGCTTGCCGTAAAGGTCTGCGCTGTTATATTGCCGCCGCCGGACACCGTGACCGTCGCCGTATATGTCCCGGCCGCCAGGCCCATTTTCGGAACCACGGTGAAAGTGTCGCTGCCGCCCACGGCTATGCTGTCGACGGCGGTATTGGACAGGGTGTAGCTGTTGGGGTCAGTTCCGCCCAGGGTACAAGTCAGGTCTCCCGTCGCCTGATTGCCTACGTTGGTGATTGTTACGGTCAGCGGAGTAACGGAATCGTAGCCGGCGGTCTTGCCGGTGAAGGTGTGTATGCCGGTCTTATCCAGATCTATACCGTAGGTCGCCGGGTTTACCGTAAAGGACAGGCCGGCTGTCAGGGAAATGCCATTGTCGCCTGTGATGGTGAGCGTGTCTGTGTAGGTCCCGGCCGCAAGTCCCGTTTTGGGCCGGACGCTCACTGTAGCCGTACCGCCTGCGTTGAGGCTACTGGCAGATAAAGCCGCACTGATCTCAAAGTTCTCTCCGGATAGAACAGCCGAAAGGCCGGTGATCGTCCCCGTTCCGGTATTAGTGATGGTAAACTCCTGTGCGGCCTGCTGGGAGTAGTTCACCACCGCCGCCGTGAATGTTTTGCTTGCCGGGTCGATGTTGGCAATATATGTAGTGTCCGGGATATCCTCCCAGATGGCATACAGCGTCAGGTTATTTGCGGGCATGGCCACTGTCGTGTTGGCGGAATAAGCTGTCCCGGTACCGTCCGCCGCCGTGTTCCACTCCTTGAACTGCTTGCCGGGCGGTGGAGTGAAGGTGTTCCACGGCGCTGTGGTAAAGGTTTCAGCTGCATCCAGATATTCCTTGGCAGGGGCGGTACCGGTTCCACCGTTGGCGTCATAAGTAAGGCTGTAAACCACCTCTACCGGAATAGTTAGTTTAAGAAAAGCATCTTCGCCTGATTTTCTGCCGGATAAAACAAGAACATAGTCTCCGGCTGCTGTAGGGGCTATGGGGAAAGTCGTTGAGTTCTCCTTGCTGGCGTTTAATTCGGCAGAAGTATTTTCAGTGTCAACTGTGTAATCAAATTCACTTGTGTCATATCCCATCACTCTTACATATTTCGTTTCCCCCACAGCCAATTTTTGAGGTCCGGGCAGGCTGTCAAAACAGCTTGAACCCTTATAAAACAAAGGCGCATGAGCGGATATTACCAGGTCTTCCGTTGAGGTGATTTCGTTATTGGTCGGACCCTCTTGGATATATATGCCGTAATTCTCGCTTTCATTTGTCGTGTTCATTATGGTGCCCCCGGTCAGCGTCAGAGCGCCGCCGTTAATAAAGATGCTGCCGTAAGAATTGCCGGTGATGGTTCCCCCGCTGACAGTAACCGTACAGCCGCCGGCCACATACAGCCCGTATTCTCCTGATATCGCTACATCTTTGCCGGAAATGATAATGGCACTACTAGAACCATAAACGCCATACAATGTTCCCATTATTTCAGCATCACCGCTGATCGAGACGCTTTACCGAGTCGATGCTATGACGTTTATGCCGACAGAGCCGCTGAACGTTCCACCGCTGATGGCAGTATCACCGCAACCACCGAGGCCAATTACATCATTGGAGCTTGTAAAAGTACCGCCGCTGATTTCAACTGTACCTGGTTATTCAGGATGATATTATTAAAAGTTCCTCCGGTAATGGTGACTGTATTGGTATCAGAAATATCGATATAGCCGTTAACCGTTCCGCCGCTGATCACAGTTGGGCAAGTATCCAGACTGAGGTTGCCGTTAATCGTTCCGTCGCTGATATCCATGGAACCGACATCTACGGCAACCGGAAACAGGGCGTTGATTTCCGCATCTCCGTCAATCTTCACATTCCCTTTTTCAACCCTAACTCCATACGTCTGTGCCGCTGTTTCAGGAACGGTGGTTGTAATGGTACCACCGCTGACGGTTACTGTGCTTCTGCTGTCTGTTGAATCGTAATGGAAAAGTTTAATGCCGTGTGAATAGCCTGTGATTACTCCGCCGCTGACATTCACCGTAACGATGCCCCCATTTGCATAGATGGCCCCTTCAGAAAATTTGTTGTACAGATCCAGGACGGCCCCGCCGTTAATGTTAACCGTGCCGCCGTCCTCTATATATATCGCGGAATGCCAGTCTTACTCAGAGATTCGATGGTACCGTTCTCAAGGGTAAATATGCCGTTGTCCTTCACTCTTATTGTCTGTTCTCCGCTGCCCGTTATGGTGAGAGCGCCGTCGACGGTCAGATTGCCGCGCGAGGCAACTATAAGGGAATAACCGGCTGTATCCAGGGTGATGGCATCCCCCCCGGAGAGGGTAACCGCTCTGCTTACAGTTATGTTTTTAGTTAAGGTAATATCGCCGGTAAGCGTGATGACATCATCAGTACCGCCTAGAGCGGCTTCCAATCCGGCTTGGTCAGAAACTTCCGCCGCCCGGGCGCTGCCTCCAGCAGAAGAATACAGCCAAGGCCAGGATTGTCCCAGAAAGCAGTTTCAACAATGTTTTTGCCTGATTATGCCTAATCATTGTTTCACTCATTTTTTTCCTCACTTTCTGTTCTTGGTTTTTTCTTTTATGGTTTTTGCTATCGCGCCGTCGCGCATCGCACATGCAAATACCGATGGGGTCATAGGGCGTCCGCTCCCGGTAAAACCAGCCGCAACCGCCGCAGCCGCCGGGCGGCGGCTTCCCCGCTGACTTTGGCTTGCAGTTAGGGCAGCTCTCCTGCTCCGCCGTGGCAAAGGGCCTGCCTTCATCGGTATACTCCGGGTGCTCCCAAAGTCGGGATAGGCCGGATAGCTCTCGCCAAGCTGCTCGTCGTATTCAAGGTAAACGGGAAACTCCCGGCCTCCCGCCCGGAACACCTTGTATGGTTTCTTTTGCCCGGGGCACATTCACTACGCTCCTTTCGGGTAAGGAAAACAAAAACCCCTACGATAGTTTTTTTATTTACTATCATAGGGGCAAATGCATGTTTCCGGTAGTGACTTTTTGCCCTCAAAAAGTCACGTTTTTTTGGCGGATTAGATACTTGTTTCGCTGTTATTTGCAGGGCTATATAGGAAAACTTTACCGAAAAACCGCATACTGGGGCCCTTTTTAGCATGTATGGCGGCGGCTTAATAGTCGTTTGAACGACTATTTTTTAATCGCGGTTTACGCTGCGTTACACATGCCGGCATAAAGCACCGCGCAGGTCGCAAAAGCGCCCAGCATTGCGGAAAACACGCTTTTAAGCACGATATAGAGGTAAAACGGGACCGAGGTCATACCCAGCAGTGCAAATAACAAAGCCGTCAGAGAGGATAGAATGAGCGCAGCACCCAGGCCGAGTGATACAATAAGCAGCACGGGGCGGCGGAAAAGCCGCGCCAGCAGGCGTGCCGGAGGTGCCTTTGCAGCGAGAACGCCCCCGGTTTTGTCTCTGTGCAGGCTTGTTCTGCAGAAGGGCGCGGTGATGGCGAAGGTCAGCAGGCAGGTGATGGTTATATCGATGGTAGTGCTGACTGCGTCTGCAGGCACGAAATCCGCCTTATGGTAGATAAGGGCCGCGGCCATGCCGCCAATAAAGAAACTGAAGGCGGCGGAGACCGATGCCTGAATGCGCAGATAAACGGCAAGCTCCCTGTTCATGACCCGTCTCCTTTATTCGTCATTAAAACGTACTGCGCAAGCTCATCCCGGCTGGATATATACAGCTTTTCGTAGATTTCCAGCATGATATTCTTTAGCCTTCCGACGGAAATATTATTCTGCTTTGCGATTTTTGCATAAGGAACGCGGCGCGCCACCAGCTGTGCCAGATGTGCTTCCCGCAGGGAAAGAATCAATGTGATGTTATCCTTGGTGAAATGGTTGTGAAAGGTGACCCAATTTTTAACCGTGCGCTTCCACTGCTCTATGACGGCATCGAAGCAGGCGGGGAACGCCTCCTCCAGGCACTGCTCCATAAGGCCGCCGAAATCGGAAACAAGTTCCGCAAAGGGTGTGATAAAGCCGTGGGGCAGGGCAATACCCATGGTTCCCAGCAGCCGGCGCCTGGCCTCATCCTTGCGTCCAAGGCAATGACAGGCAAGAGCGCATACTACCCGCAGATAAAGCTCCGGGAACGTGATACCCCGCTCCGGGGGGCTAAAGGCCAGCGCTGACTGCGCCACGGCCAGCGCGATTTCATATTTCCCGATGCACATAAAATATTTTGCTCGCAAATAGAGCATGTACGGCGGTTTCACCTGCGGCGGCAAAGTGCTGAAATCTCCCGCCGACAGCCACCCGGGAACCATGTTCGGGGCGGCCACGCTAACAGCGACGCTGGCCAGCGCAAGCTCCGCGATAGCGGAAATGTCACTGCCGCGGCTCGCGTCCAAAAAGCTTTTGAGATAAGCCTCGATCTTTAGATACGCAGGGTAGTCTCCCAGGCTGATAGCCGCTGCGACTGCTGCCAGGGACGCACGCAGCCTTGCCGCTTCGTCCCCTTCGGTCATATCGTAGCAGCGCATTGTGCGTGCGAAATCGCCCCGCAGGTAGGCAAGCTCGCCCTCGTATTGAAGCCGCAGCTTTTCCTCCTTCACGGTTTTCAAAACCGCATCAGGGTCATGGGCAGGCATGGGTAAGGAAGTTGCTTCAATCACACGGGCAAGCTCGGAGGACAGCGATTGTCCCGGCGGCTTTTTCCCTTTGCGCGGATCGGCGGGTTTTTCCGCGTCGTCAGGAATCATCCACGACCTTCCGTATTTTTTGGCACGGGGTATCCGGTTATCGGATAAAAGCCGCTGCACCTGCCTGAGGATACGCCCCATTTTTCGGAAGCCTCTGCAGCCGATATGTATTCCATCCTCAAACGGACCTTTCTATTGGAAAATTATAGATTTATTATAGTCGTTTGAACGGCGTTTTGCAACTGCATTGGAACAGCTTTTCCATATCGCCTTGTTTTTCCGAGCCTTGCGTACGGCTGTTTAACTTTGGGTGAGCATGTTCCTTCCTGTGGCGTTGCCCGGGCCGTATAAGGCCAAACAAAAAACAATTTATGGCCGGAAGCTCTCTCCGGGCGGAAGAAATATTGAATCCTGCTATTACATATGCTACACTCATTTTGCGGTGTTAAACAAACGGCACGGTGTAAATAATATACTAAAGGGATTACTGTTTAAATAACAGGCGGCTATTGAAAGGGACAAAAAGAAAAGGAAATGACAGAAATTAAACCAAGGTGGGAGGATGCGGGTATGGATACGGACGGAATCATGGAAGGCTTAATAAAGGAGAATAATTCAAAGATCGTGATGGTGGTGATGGACGGCCTGGGGGATATCCCCTGCCCGGAGTTTGATAACAAAACGCCGCTGGAGTACGCAAAAACCCCCAACATGGACGCGCTGGCAAGGGAATCGGTATGTGGAAGGCACATCCCGGTTATGCCGGGAATAACCCCCGGCAGCGGTCCCGGTCACCTGGGCATTTTCGGGTATGACCCCAAAAAAGTCGTGATTGGCAGGGGCGTGCTGGAGGCGGTGGGGCTTGGGCTGGAACTCAAGCACGGAGACGTTGCCGCCAGGGCGAACTTTGCCACGCTGGATGACAGCGGGCGCATAACCGACCGAAGGGCGGGAAGGATACCCACTGAGAAGAATAAAGAACTTTGCGGCATACTGGGTGAAATAAGGGAAATAGACGGCGTGGAGATAATAGTCCGGCCGGGCAAGGGGCACCGGTTTGTGGTAATACTTAGGGGTGACAACCTGAACCCCGCCGTGGACGATACCGACCCGCAGCACGAGGGACATGCCCCCCTTCAGGCAAAGCCTCAGAAGGAAGAGGCGGCCTTTACAGCGGGCATAATAAACAAGTTTGTTGAAAGGGCTGAGAGGCTTTTACATAACCATCATCCGGCCAACGGGATACTGCTTCGGGGCATATCCTCAAGGCCGAAGATTCCCGGGTTTAAGGAGAAATACAAGCTGGAAGCCGCGGCCATTGCTTCCTACCCGATGTACCGGGGCATAGCCGACCTTTTGGGAATGACGCTGCTTCCCGCGCCGGATTCGATAGAGGGATTGTTTAAGACCTACCTGGAGTTTCACAACAAGTACGACTTTTTCTTCATACACGTAAAGGGCACCGACCAGGCGGGGGAAGACGGGGAGTTCCTTACAAAGGTGAACGTTATTGAAAAGGTGGACAGGGCCCTGCCCATACTGCTTGAAAAGAAGCCCAACGTGCTGGCCATAACCGGCGACCATTCATCGCCCTGCCCTATGCGGTCCCACAGCTGGCACCCGGTGCCGGTGCTTGTGAACTCGCAGTTCTGCGGCAGCGACGACGCGGTCCGTTTTACCGAGAACCAGTGCAACATCGGTGGCCTTGGCTTCTTTGAAAGCAGGCACCTTATGCCGCTTCTCATGGCAAACGCGCTTCGCCTTGACAAGTACGGCGCTTAAAGCATTTTCAGATAAGCGGGTATTCATGAAGCCTAAATATACTTTATCTATAAGCCGAATCTCTGCTGTATGCAGTACCTAGTATATGGCAGAGTTTTTATTTACACTGCTACCGCAGGGCAGCGGCAAGGGCGCTGCATATCATATCCCCCACGCCTGAGGTGGTTCCCTTTCCGCCCAGGTCGGGGGTCAGCTTTTCTTTATACTTGAGTACCTCTGTGACTGCGTCCATTATAGCTGTGCCTTCCCGTTCGTGGCCTAAAAAGTCCAGCATCAGCTTAACCGTCCATATCATGGCTATCGGGTTGGATATCCCCCTGCCCGCAATGTTCGGGGCGGAGCCGTGGACCGGTTCGAACATTGACGGGTACTTACTCTCGGGGTTTAGGTTTGCCCCCGCGGCAAATCCCAGCCCTCCCTGGAGTGCCGCCCCAAGGTCGGTGAGTATATCGCCGAAGAGATTGGAAGCCACCACCACGTCAAAGTCCTCCGGATTCTGGACCATGTACATTGCCGCCGCATCCACGTGGAAGGATTGGGTTTCTATATCGGGATACCTTTCGGAAAGTTCCCTAAACACCCTGTCCCAGAACACCATGCTGTAGTTCATCGCGTTGGATTTGGTAATGCTGGTAAGTTTTTTGCCCCTATTTCGGGCCAGCCTGAAGGCGTAGTCCATAACCCTTTCGGTGTTTTTCCTGGTGAAAACGCTGGTCTGAAGCGCCGTTTCCTCGGCGGTGCCCTGCCTTATAAAGCCGCCGATGCCGGCGTACTCCCCTTCGGTGTTTTCCCTGACAAAAACCATGTCAATGTCCGCCGGTCCCTTGTTTTTTACCGGGCACTCAATACCGGGCAAAAGTTTTACAGGCCTTAGGTTTATGTACTGGTCAAATCCCTGCCTTATTTTAAGGAGAAGGTCCCTTAAAGATATGTGGTCGGGGACTCCGGGAAAGCCTACCGCCCCCAAAAGGATAGCGTCGTATCCTCTTAGAATGTCCAGCCCGTCCTCCGCCATCATTCTGCCGTGTTTCAGGTAATATTCGCATCCCCAGTCGTAATGGTCGGTTTCAAAGTAAAGGCCGCCGTGCAGCCGCGCGATTTCATTCAAGACCTTTATTCCTTCCCGCATTACCTCTTTTCCCGCGCCGTCCCCGGGAATGACCGCTATTTTATATTTTTTCATATTAAAACCCCCTCAAAACGCTGTCAAAAGAATTCTACCAGAAATGCCGCCGGTTTACCAGCAGGCCGCGCTTAGATTATTTCCGCGGATTCCAGTTGACAAAACACGAACATTAGAATTCAAAAATTAATAAATATACGTTATATAATATACAAACCGGCGATTCTAAAGAGATTTATTCGTTATTCCTATTGACACTGACAAGCCCCTTTGTTAATATTTAAAATAAAGGAAAGAATATAGCTGAATAAGTGTTTCGCTCATATAATGGCGGGAATTGGCCCGCGAGTTTCTACCAGGCGACCGTAAATCGCCTGACTATGGGTGAAAGCGGGTTTCTTACGTTTTAAACCCGTGTACGTTTTGTACCCCCCGTAAGATAAACCCTGCGGAGGTTTCACCTGTATACACCGCAGGGTTTGTACATTTTTCGAAAGGAGTTTTGATGTATGCCAAAGGTTGCGGTTGTAATGGGAAGCGATTCCGACCTTCCGGTGCTGGAAAAGGCTATCGACCTGCTGGCGGATTTTGGTATCCAGAGGGAGCTAAGGGTTATATCCGCCCACAGGACCCCGGATGCGGCGGTGAAGTTTGCCAAGGGAGCGCAGCGGTCGGGAGTGGAGCTAATAATTGCGGCCGCCGGAAAGGCCGCTCATCTTCCCGGGGTGCTGGCATCAATGACAACCATTCCTGTTATTGGAGTGCCGGTTAAGTCGTCCTTCATGGACGGGCTGGATTCGCTTCTTTCCATGGTGCAGATGCCCAGCGGCGTACCGGTGGCTACGGTGGGCATAAACGCCGCCGAGAACGCCGCGCTGCTGGCGGTGCAAATGCTTGCGCTGAAGCACCCCGAGCTGGAAGAAAAACTGGCAAAACATAGGGCTGAAATGGCGGATGCGGTAAAGGAAAAGGATGCAAAAATCAGCGGTCAAATGGGAGGTAGATAACATGTTTTACGCAAAGGTGTTTGTAACACTAAAGAAAAGCATAGCCGACCCCCAGGGAAACGCGATAAAAGGGGCACTTCTGTTCATGGGATACGACGGCGTGAAGGACGTCCGCATGGGAAAACTGATAGAGATTAAGCTGGAGGACTGCTGCAGCGCGAAGGCACGGGAGAAGGTGGAGAAAATGTGCAATACACTGCTGGCAAACGCGGTGATTGAGGATTACTCATACGAAATAACGGAGGTACAGCCATGAGGTTCGGAGTGGTGGTTTTCCCGGGTTCCAATTGTGATGTTGACTGCTACCATGCCCTAAGGGACGTTATGGGACAGGACGCCGAATACATCTGGCATAAGGCCGACAGCCTGGATTCCTTTGACTGCATAGTGCTGCCGGGGGGGTCCACTTACGGCGGCTACCTCCGGAGCGGCGCCATTGCAAGGTTTTCCCCGGTAATGGAAAGGGTTGTAGAGTTTGCCCTAAGCGGCAAACCGGTTATAGGGATTTCCGACGGGTTTCATGTGCTGACCGAGGCCGGCCTGCTGCCGGGGGCCATGCTCCGTAACAAGAGCATGAAGTTCATATGTGACAATGTGTATATAAAGGTGGAAAGCTCCGGCACTCCCTTTACAAACCTATGCAGGGACGGGCAGGTGCTGAAAATGCCTATAGCCCACTGGGACGGGAACTATTACGCGGACAGTGATACGCTGAGGGAAATGGAACAAAACAAGCAGGTGGTATTCAGGTACTGCAGCCCGAAAGGGCATATAAGCGGCGAATCCAATCCCAACGGCTCACTGCAAAATATTGCCGGTGTCTGCAACCGGGAAGGGAATGTTTTGGGGATGATGCCTCACCCTGAAAGGTGCGTGGAAGAGATACTTGGCGGCAGGGACGGAATAGTGATTTTCCAATCGATAATCAACTACTTGAAGGGAGGCATGGCCGGTGGAAAAGAAACCCTATGAAAAGGTGGGGCTCACCAGAGAGGAGTACCAAAGAATCCTGGACATACTGGGAAGGGAGCCCAACGAGCTGGAACTGAACATGTACGGTGTTATGTGGTCGGAGCACTGCAGCTACAAGAACTCAAAGCCGGTTCTTAAAATGTTTCCCACCTCCGGCGAAAGGGTACTGCAGGGGCCGGGGGAGAATGCGGGCATAGTGGACATCGGCGACGGCCTTGCGGTGGTAATGAAGATTGAAAGCCACAACCACCCATCGGCGGTGGAGCCTTACCAGGGCGCAGCCACCGGGGTGGGCGGCATTGTAAGGGATATTTTCACAATGGGGGCAAGGCCGGTGGCGCTGCTAGGTTCGCTGCGGTTTGGCGAACTGGACAATGAAAGGACAAAGTACCTTTTCGAAAAGGTTATAGAGGGTATTGCAGGGTACGGCAACTCATTAGGAATACCCACCGTGGGCGGAGAGGTGTATTTCAACGACTGTTACCGGGGCAATCCGCTGGTAAACGCCATGGGTGTAGGCCTTATCCGTCACGATGATATAAAGCGTGGTACCGCCGCCGGGGCGGGGAACGCGGTAATGATTGTAGGGGCTTTTACCGGCAGGGACGGAATAGGGGTGCCAGCTTTGCATCGACGGAATTAAACGAAGAATCCGAGGAAAAACGTTCGCCGATGCAGGTGGGGGACCCCTTCATGGAAAAGCTTCTGCTGGAGGCGTGCCTTGAGCTGTTTAAAACCGGGTACGTAGTGGGAATGCAGGACCTGGGAGCGGCGGGGCTTACGTCGGCCTCCAGCGAGACCGCAAGCCGCGGCGACAGTGGAATTGAAATTGACGTCGCATTGGTACCCAGGAGGGAAACCGGCATGATACCGGTGGAGGTTATGATTTCGGAATCCCAGGAGCGCATGCTGGTAATAGTGGAAAAGGGAAAGGAACAAGAAGTAACAGACATATTTGAAAAATGGGGCCTTCACTCGGCGGTTATCGGAAGAGTGACCACTGATGGGATGCTTACCATAAGGGAAAACGGCGAAGTGGTGGGAAGGGTCCCGGCAAAGTCATTGGCGGAGGATGCTCCGGTCTATCATAGGGAGTATAAGGAACCGGCTTACTATAAGCAGCTTAAAGACCTGGATATGGAAAGCCTTGAAATGCCGGACGACTTTAACGATGTGCTTGTTAGACTATTAAGAAGTCCCAATATCGCCAGCAGGGAATGGGCATACCGCCAGTTCGACCACATGGTGGGGACCTGTACCGCCGTAGGCCCCGGGTCCGACGCGGCGGTGATAAGGATAAGGGGAACCGAAAAGGCCATAGCCTTAACCACCGACTGCAACAGCAGGTACTGCTACCTTGACCCGGGGACGGGCGGCGCCCTTGCGGTGGCGGAGGCTGCCCGGAACCTGGTGTGCAGCGGGGCAAGGCCGCTGGCGGCGACCGACTGCCTGAACTTTGGCAACCCGGAAAAGCCGGAGGTGTTCTGGCAGTTCCGCCTAGCGGTGTCCGGGATGAGCGAAGCGTGCCGGGCGCTGGATACGCCGATTATAAGTGGCAATGTAAGTTTCTACAACGAAACGGATACCGACGCGGTGTTCCCCACGCCGGTGGTGGGCATGGTGGGGCTTATAGAGGACACGGCCCATATCACCACCCAGGCCTTCAAAGACCGGGGGGATGTTATAGTGCTGCTGGGCGAAAACGGCGAAGAGGCCGGGGGCAGCGAGTACCTGAAGGTTATTCACGGCCTGGAGAAGGGCAGCGTGCCGGTCCTTGACCTTGGGCGGGAAAAGAAAGTGCAGGACTGCTGCCTTGAACTCATAAGGAACGGGCTTGTAAAATCCGCCCATGACTGCAGCGAGGGCGGTATTGCGGTAGCCCTTGCCGAAAGCTGCATATCCGGGGGCAAAGGGGCCCGGGTGGCCTTTGAAGGCTGCGGCCGCAGCGATTTGCTGCTGTTCGGTGAAACCCAGTCCAGGATACTGGTCACGGTGGAGGAGGACCGCCTGGAGGACCTTTTGGAAACCGCCGGCCGGCTTGGAGTGTCCGCCGCGGTGCTGGGACGGGTTGAGGATGAAGGCTTGGAAATATCGGTAGATGGTCAAAAATTGATAGGGCTTTCTGTTAAGGAATTGGAAACCAACTGGCGGGAGGCTTTGCAATGTATTATGGCAAAGTAGCGGACAATAAGCTGCATGAGGAATGCGGCGTTTTCGGGATATATGGAGTAGAAGGCATGGACATTTCCAGGACAACCTATTACGGGTTGTACGCGCTGCAGCACCGGGGCCAGGAAAGCGCCGGCATAGCGGTGGCGGCAGCAGGTAAAATCAAGTATTACAAGCAGATGGGCCTTGTGTCGGAGGTGTTCGACGATCTGATACTGGAGAGCCTGGAGGGATGTATTTCCTGCGGCCATGTGAGGTATTCCACCATCGGGGACAGCCACGTCATAAACTCCCAGCCGCTGGTGGTAAAATACAGGAACGGCAGCCTTGCGGTGGCCCATAACGGTAGCCTGGTTAATGCGGATAAGCTGCGGGGGGAGCTGGAGCAGGAGGGGGTAATTTTCCAGACCACGGTGGACAGCGAGGTGATTACAAACCTGGTGGCGCGAAAGGACCGCGGTGACATCCTGGAGGCTGTCCTGGAGACCATGGACTGCATAAGAGGAGCCTATGCCCTGATAATAATGACCGGCGACAAGCTGATAGGGGTAAGGGACCCCAACGGGATACGTCCCCTAAGCATAGGCAGGAAGAACGATTTTTACATGCTATCCTCAGAAAGCTGTGCCTTTGACACGGTAGGGGCAAAGCTTTTAAGGGACGTTGAGCCGGGGGAAATTGTGGTTATTGACCGGGAGGGGCTTCGCAGCTTTCACTACGGCGGGCCCAGGGCAAGCAACCTGTGCGTGTTTGAGTTCATATACTTCGGCAGGCCGGACAGCGTAATAGCAGGCAAAAATATTTATATGGCCCGCCGCAGGGCGGGAGCCAGCCTTTACAGGGAATGCCCGGCGGATGCCGATATAGTGATTTCGGTACCGGACTCCGGTACCGCCGCGGCCATAGGTTATTCGGAGGCTTCCGGGATCCCCTTTATGGAGGGGCTGGTAAAAAACCGGTACGTGGGCAGGACCTTCATTCAGCCGAGGCAGAGGCAGCGGGAGATAGGCGTGGCGTTAAAGTTGAACGTCCTGGGGGACATGGTAAAGGGCAAGAGGGTTGTAATGGTAGATGATTCGATAGTAAGGGGTACCACCAGTCGCAACCTGGTCAGGATGCTGAAGAACGCCGGCGCGGTGGAGGTGCATTTCCGGGTGAGTTCCCCGCCGGTGCAGCACCCTTGCTACTATGGGATAGATACTCCGACCAGGGAAAACCTGGTGGGCGCAAACCTCAGCGTTGAGGAGATAAGGGACAGAATAGAGGCGGACAGCCTGGGGTACTTGAGCCTGGAAGGGCTGCTGGAGGCGGTAGGGGAAAGTACCGGGTACTGCCACGCGTGCTTCAGCGGCAACTACCCGATTGAGAAGTGAGAAGTGAGAAGTGAGAGGTGAGAGGTGAGAGGCGGTAAGAAGAATGGGAGGGTTATTATGGAGAGGATGACCTACAGGGATTCCGGGGTGGACATCGACGCCGGCGCCAAGGCGGTGGAGCTTATGAAGGGGTACGTTGCGAAAACTCGTACTCCGGGGGTTATAAGCGGCATAGGGGGGTTTGGCGCAGCCTTCCGGCCGGACCTTACCGGCTACAGGGAACCGGTTCTGGTGTCGGGTACCGACGGTGTGGGTACCAAGCTGAAGATTGCCTTTATGATGGACAGGCACGATACCATAGGTATAGACTGTGTGGCCATGTGCGTGAATGATATCGCCTGCATGGGTGCAAGGACGTTATTTTTCCTGGACTATATAGCCACCGGGAAACTGGAGCCGCAAAAGGTTGCGGACATTGTAAAGGGTATATCCGAGGGCTGTTGCGAGGCGGGGTGCGCCCTTATAGGCGGTGAAACGGCGGAAATGCCCGGCTTTTACAGCCCCGGCGAGTACGACCTGGCGGGCTTTGCGGTGGGCATCGTAGACCGGGAAAGTATAATAGACGGCAGCAGTATTAAGGAGGGGGACCTATTGGTGGGCCTGCCCTCCTCGGGACTTCACAGCAACGGCTATTCGCTGGTCAGGAAAGTATTGTTCGAAAAGGAGGGTATGTCTGTCCAAACCTATGTGGAGGACTTCGGCTGCTCCCTCGGCGAGGAACTCTTAAAGCCCACCAGGATTTATGTTAAACAGGTATTGAAGGCGGTGAAAACTGCCGATGTAAAGGGTATAGCCCATATTACCGGCGGCGGGTTCTTTGAGAACATTCCCAGGATAATACCCGACGGATTAAGGGCGGATATTTACCCGGACCGCTGGAAGGTACCGGAGGTATTTAAGTTCATCCAGCACCGGGGCGGTATCGGGCAGCAGGAAATGTTCAGAACCTTCAACATGGGAATAGGCCTCGTCCTGGCGGCGGACCCGGGGCAGGCGGAAAAACTGCTTGAAAGTCTGCAAAGCGACGGCGCCGTGGTGATAGGGCGTATATCCCCGGGAACCGGAGGAATAAAACTATGGCGCATAAAAAGGATAGCAGTGCTGGCGTCCGGCAGGGGTACCAACCTGCAAGCGGTAATGGACGGAATAAAATCCGGCAGCGTCAGGAATGCGGACGCTAGGGTGGTGGTTTCGGACAACCCGAAGGCCTATGCGCTGGAGAGGGCAAGGGCAAGCGGCATAGAGGCGCTGTGGATAAACCCTGCGGCCTTCCCGGGCCGGGAGGAGTATAACCTGGAGTTAATAGAACGAGCTAGAAAAGGCAAGTAGACCTGGTGGTGCTGGCGGGGTATATGAGGATTTTGACAGCGGAATTTGTCAGGTCCTTTAAAGATGCCATAATAAATGTCCATCCATCGCTTATACCCTCCTTCTGCGGAAAGGGATATTACGGCGAGAGAGTGCACAGAGAAGCGCTGGAATACGGCGTGAAGGTCACCGGCGCCACGGTGCGACTTCGTGGACGAAGGGACCGATACCGGGCCGATAATAATGCAGCAGGCGGTGGAAGTGCTGCCGGAGGATACGGTGGAAAGCCTTGCCAAAAGGGTGCTGGAGGTTGAACACCTTTTGCTTCCCCGGGCGGTGGACCTGTACTGCAGGGACTGCCTTAAAATAGAAGGAAGAAGGGTATGGATTAAGGCGGATTGAAGGTTGGTACCGAGCGGTCGGCCCCATTACCCGGCAAAAAAACACGGAGGTGCATTATGCGAAAGAGAGCGTTGATCAGCGTTTCAAACAAGGAAGGCATAGTGGAACTGGCAAAGGGACTGGAACAGTTGGGCTTTGAAGTAATTTCAACCGGCGGCACCGCCAGGGTATTGGAGGAAGCCGGAATAACCGTTACCGCAATTTCGGAGGTCACGGGTTTCCCGAATGCCTGGACGGAAGGGTGAAAACGCTTCATCCCAACATTCATGCCGGGCTGCTTGCCAAGAGGGATAACTGCCAGCACATGAAGCAGCTTGAAGAGCTTAACATAAAGCCCATTGACCTGGTGGTTATAAACCTGTACCCCTTTAAAGAAACCATACAAAAACCGGGCGTCAGCCTGGAGGAGGCCATTGAGAACATAGACATAGGCGGGCCCACCATGCTGAGGGCCGCGGCCAAAAACTACCAGGATGTGGCGGTGGTGGTGGACCCGGCGGATTACGGCAGCATCCTGAAGGAGCTAAGGGAAAAGGGCGAGGTATCGCTGGAGACCAAGTTTGAACTCTGTGCCAAGGTGTTCATGCACACCGCCCATTACGACGCGCTTATTACCGATTACTTCAGCCGCAAAAAAGGCGTAGATTTCCCAAATTACCTAACCTTGACCTATGAAAAGGTCCAGGACCTCCGTTACGGGGAAAACCCGCACCAGAGGGCTGCCTTCTACAGGGAAATAGGAAAAAGGGAAGGGTCCCTTGTGGAAGCGCAGCAGTTGCACGGCAAGGAGCTTTCGTTCAATAATATTAATGATACCAATGGTGCCCTGGACCTTTTGAAGGAGTTCGAACCGACGAAACCGGTGGTTATAGGGGTTAAGCATACAAACCCCTGCGGCGTGGGAATGGGAGACACCGTGTATGAGGCCTGGCAGAAGGCCTACCAGGCGGACCCGGTTTCCATATTTGGCGGTATCGTCGCGGCCAACTGCCAAGTGGATGAAAAAACGGCAAAGGAAATTAACGAGATATTCATAGAGATAGTTGTGGCCCCGTCCTATACCGAAGGAGCGCTGGAAATACTAAAGAGCAAGAAGAACATAAGGATACTTAAGCTGGACAACATAGCGGGCGTAAGGAGCAGCTCGATGATGGACCTTAAGAAGGTGAACGGCGGCCTCCTGGTCCAGGACAGCGACCTGCTGCTGCTCGACGACCTGAAGGTTGTCACCCGGGAAAAACCCGATGCGGAAACACTGGGTGACCTGCTGTTCGCGTGGAGGGTGGTAAAACACATCAAGTCCAACGGCATAGTGCTGGCAAAGGACGGGCAGACGCTGGGAATAGGTCCCGGCCAGGTAAACAGGATTTGGGCGGTGGAAAACGCCATCAGGCAGTCAAGGAAGGACCTTAAGGGGGCTGTAATGGCATCGGATGCATTCTTCCCCTTCCCCGACTGCGTGGAAGCGGCGGCAAAGGCCGGCATCAAGGCTATAATACAGCCGGGGGGCTCGCTGAAGGATGAAGAATCCATACAGGCGGCGGACAGGCTGGGAATAGCCATGGTGTTCACCGGCATGAGGCACTTCAAACACTAATCATGGGGACGGTTCTTTTGATTTGATATGCGCTTAGAGGACATTCAATTGTGAAGTGGGATAAGTGTCCCCATTCCATAATAGAAAGGAGTGCGGATATGAAAGTACTTATTGTGGGCAGCGGGGGTAGAGAGCACACCCTCGCGTGGAAGATTGCCCAAAGCCCCCTCGTGGAAAAAATCTACGCTGCCCCCGGCAACGGCGGCATCGCGGAAATAGCGGAGTGCGTGGACATAAAGGACACCGACATAAAGGCCCTTGCCGGGTTTGCCAAAAAAGAGAGTATTGACCTGACGGTGGTGGGCCCGGAGGCACCCCTTGTGGCGGGGATTGCCGACGAGTTTGAAAAACAAGGGTCCAGGGTCTTTGGACCCAAGGACGGGGCCGCCCGCTTGGAAGGGAGCAAGGTTTTTGCAAAGGAGTTCATGAGAAGGCACGGTATTCCCACCGGAGACTTTAGGGTGTTCACCGATTACGACCGGGCGGTGGAGCAGGTGGATGTGTTCGGTTTCCCGGTGGTGATAAAGGCGGACGGTTTAGCGGCAGGAAAAGGCGTTATTATAGCCGAGGATAGGGCGGAAGCCGAGGCGGCCCTTAGGGAGATTATGCTGGATAAAAAGTTCGGCAGTGCCGGCGACAGGGTGCTGGTGGAGGAATTCCTGGAAGGCACCGAGATGACCATGCTGTGTTTTGTGGACGGGAAAACCATTGTTCCGATGGAAAGCGCCAGGGACTACAAGAGAATTTTCGACGGCGACAGGGGACCCAATACCGGCGGTATGGGAACCTTCTCCCCCAACGACGTTTATACTCCCGACATAGAGCGCCGGTCTAAAAACGATATAATGCTCCCCGTTCTTGAGGCCTTGAACCGTGAAGGCATTGAGTACAAAGGCGTCCTGTACTTCGGGGCTTATGGTAACCCGGGACGGCATAAAGATTTTGGAATTAACTGCCGCTTCGGGGACCCCGAAACCAGGTAATACTGCCGCGGCTTGACTATGACCTTGTGGAAGTTATGAATTCGGTGGTGGACGGAAGATTGTCCAGTCAGCAAATCCGGCTGGTCGGACAAGTCCTGTGTATGCGTGGTGCTGGCCTCCGGCGGTTACCCTGGCAGCGACAAAAAGGAGTTCACGAGGGCCTTGACACCGTTGACCGGGACGGGGTTTTGGTTTTCCGCAAAGTGGGGACCGTTCTTAAGGACGGCAGGCACTATACCAACGGGGGCAGGGTACTGGGAATAGCCGCCCTGGGCTCCGACAGGGAAGAGGCCCGAAAAGGCGTATCGCCCGCGGCCAGGGTAATTTTTACGGGCGTTCAGTACAGAAAGGACATAGCAAAATGACGGCAAAAAGAAAGCGGAATCGGGACAGAACCCGATCTCTGTCCGATTCATCGACGTTTTGCCTGACAAACAGGTAATAGGCGTTATAGGCCAGTACCACCAGGCCGACTATAGAATTAAAAAATGCCCTGCTAGTCTCATCCATAAGGCCCCAGAAGTTTACGGCCGCAAGTACAGCACCAACAACTACGTGTATCAGATGAAAAGTGGTCAACATTTCACCTCCCGTTGTGGCAGTATTCTCGTCCGGTAATAGGATGTCGTATTCCTCGTGGAAATTATTCCCCGTGTATGTTATCAGTCTTGAATTTCACCGGACAAATCGTCTCCCCTCAGCACTTCTTCGTCGTCGATAAGCTTTAGCGGAAAAACCAGTGCATTTGTGGTCCTATAGATTGTGGGGTGTTTTTCGGGATTGTAGCCTTCAAATACTTCGCTGGTCCGGCAAGCGGCCGTAATCGCCGTAGTCCTTATGCCAGCCTTTTTCGTCAACGGTCATTTTGCTCATCCTTTCATGTAATAATCATTATTTTTTGCAGCCCGGACAATCCTATTCCAGTGATTGTGCGGGAAATTATGGAGATTTCAAAATTTTACTGATAAAAGTATTAAAGTATTAAAGTTTTTAGGGTTATAATTACTGTATAAAAGAATAAGGGGGAGATGGAGAATGGCCGTTAACCCGAAACTTAAGGATGAAGAGACCGACCACCTTTTCAGAGCCATACTGCAGCTTGTGAACACAGACGAGGTTAAGCATGTTCTTCGAGGATATCTGCACCATAACCGAGCTGAAGGCCCTGGCCCAGAGGTTTACCGTGGCGTATATGCTAAAGAACGGCAAGACCTATAACGAAATAGTGGAGGCCACCGGTGCCAGTTCGGCCACCATAAGCAGGGTAAACCGGTTCATAAAGTACGGGGCGGACGGGTATAATTGCAGGCGAGCAAGCTGGCGCAGACGCCCGGGAATGAAAGGGAGTACAAGCCTGAATGAAAAAATCGGCGGCCGCCGTTTACCGAGCGGGGATGTAAAGGTGTAACTATAAAATAGAAAACATTGAGGTAGAGATATGGTAAAGGTTGTATGTACTTATACGCTGACGGAGGAACAGTTGGGCAGGATTAAAAGCCGGCTTGGTGACAGGGCAGAGCTGGTGAAGGTGAAGGACTTTGATGAAGCCGGCGACGTGCTGTCGGAGGCCCGGGTACTTCTTACAAACCAGTTTACCATCGACCAAAAGGACCTGAAAAAAATGAATAACCTGGAATGGATACAGTGTGTTTTTCGTATAAAACCATTTTCCCCTCGGCTACCTAAAGGACAAAGGGGTTATACTTACCAACGCAAGGGGAAGCGTACAGGATACAGATGTCGGAGTTTATAGTCAGCCTTTTGCTCTCCATAGTAAGAAGGTCCTATCACTATACGAAGGCCCATCTTAACAGGAAATGGGACCCGATTAAGATTGATGAGCTGTACGGTAAAACCATCGGGTTTATCGGTGTGGGCGCGGTAGCTCGGGAGACCGCAAGGAAGTTGCGGCCCTTGACGTGCGGATACCGGTGTTAAAAATAATGTTGAGCCGGTTGAATACTTTGACGAAATATACAGCGGCGATGGACTGGACAAATTACTGGAAGAGAGCGATTTCGTGATCACCCTTGTGCCGCTTACCGATGAAACTAAGGGAATGATCGGCGAAGACCAGTTCAGAAGGATGAAAAAAACCTCCTGGTTTATTAACGTGGCCCGGGGTCCCATAGTGGACGAGGGAGCGCTGGTAAAGGCCCTCAAGGAAGGCTGGATAGCGGGGGCGGGACTGGACGTGTTCGAGAAGCGGAACTGCTGCCGGAGGAAAGCCCGCTGTGGGACTTGGACAACGTGATAATCACCCCGCATATAGCCGGGCCGACGCCGCACTACATGGACCGGCTGATGGATTTGTTCATAGACAACCTGGAGGCCTTTGTTGAGGGCCGCACCGACAAAATGGTAAATGTAATCGATTATGATAAACGTATTAGGAAGAATGGCAAGTGTGATAGACTATGATAAACGGTATAAGAAGCAGGGGAAGCAAGAAAACCGTTCCCTGCTTCTTTTTCTTTTGTTGAAAACACTGCTTGTTTCTTATAATATATACTTACTAATATGTGGTGACGCGGGAATATACTGGATGGGCCTTAAACAAACCACATGGATAGAGTATTAGGTTGAACAGGGGGGTATGGTTCGGTTAACAGCTTCAACGAGCTAAAAGACTTCTATGACGAGCGGGGCATCAAGTTTGTGGACTTTTTAAGGTGGTTGACCAAGGAAGATGGCATCATCTTACAATGCCAATACGAAGCTTTACCGAGGAGGTATTAACCGACGGGGTTGGTTTTGACGGGTCAAGTTACGGGTTCCTGACGGTGGAAAAGTCGGATATGGTATTCATACCCGATATCAAGAGCGCCTTTGTGGACCCCTTTTCCCGGGAGTCTATCCTTACCATGATAGGGGATATCCACACCCTCGACGGCGGACGGGAAAGGTACGAGGGGGACCCGCGGTACGTAGCGGAAAAGGCGGAAGAGTATTTACAAAAAAGCGGCATAGCCGATACCTGCCTTCTGGGCCCGGAGCTTGAATTTTATATCCTGGACCACGTTTCCTACAGGAATTCCCCGAACCACATGGAAGTGTTCCTGGATTCGGTCCAGGCGGAATGGAACTCCGCCGACAGGGAGGCCAAAAACCTAGGGTACAAGGTTCCGGCCCATGGCGGTTACCATGTAGACCTGCCCATGGACATAACTTTCGACCTGAGGAATGAAATGGTGGCAAATATGGAAAAACTGGGCGTACCGGTAAAATACCACCACAGCGAAAACGGCGGCCCGGGGCAGGTTGAAATAGAACTGGGCTTTGGCCCCGTCAGGACAAGCGCCGACTGGACCATGCTTTTAAAGTACGTGGTGAAAAACACTGCCATAGCCAACAACAAGACGGTAACCTTCATGCCCAAGCCCTTTTTCGGCGAAGCGGGAAGCGGCATGCACGTACATATTCAACTTTTCAAGGAAGGAAAGCCCGTATTTTACGACCCCGACGGGTATTCGGCCCTGAGCGATACCGCTCTATACGCCATAGGGGGTATCCTAAAACATTCCCCGGCCATAATGGCCTTTACCAATCCCAGCACCAACTCGTACAAGCGCCTGGTGCCCGGGTACGAAGCGCCGGTCAGCCTGTGCTTTGGCACCGCAAACAGGAGTTCCGTAATAAGGATACCGGGATATGCCACCGAACCGGGCGAAAAAAGGTTTGAGTTCCGGCCGCTGGACGCGACTTCCAACCCCTACACCGCTTACGCGGCACTGCTGATGGCGGCAATTGACGGTATCAAGAACAAAATAGACCCCACCGCCGAAGGTTTCGGTCCCTATGATATTAACGTGTACGCTTTAAGCGAAGAAGAACGGTCCAAGATTAAAAGCCTTCCCAAGTCGCTGGATGAGGCCGCCGACTGCCTGCAGAAAGACCACGGCTTCCTGCTGGAGGGCGGAGTTTTCACCGAGGGCATAATAAGGGACCAGCTAAAGGGTATAAGGGAGGACGCGTTAAGGGTGGGCATAACCCCGCATCCCCTGGAATACCAGCTGTACTACGACCTGTAACAAAAAGCCCCATGCAAGGATTTAAGTATATCAAAAAAATGATGTTGGGTTTTACATTGGCAAAATAAAGCGTAACATCAATAAAAAGGTAAAAAGTTCTTTATTTTACCTTGGAAAAATATTAATATATAGGGTAGTACAACCATAAAATGGGGGTGATATGGGGGAAAACGGCATAAATGAGTTCGAAGAAGATTAAAAAGGAGGGTCTTAAAGTGAAAAAAAGAGTTGCACTGTTAATAGGCTGTGCGATGATAACTCTAAGCCTGGTCTTGACCGGATGTACTCCTGCAGCGCCCACCGAGACTCCGGCCGAAGAAGAGCCGGAAGTGGTCAAGGTCGGGTGGATAGGTTCACTTACCGGAGACCAAGCAGTGTGGGGCACCTGTGAACTCAATACTGTGAAGATGCTGTTTGAAGACATAAATGAAAAGGGAGGCCTTTTGGGCAAACAGGTCGAGGTTATAGGGTACGACACCCGCGGCGACGCAACCGAGGCCGTTAACGCGGTAAGAAGGCTCACGGCCCAGGATAAGGTTATTGCGGTTTTGGGTCCCAATGCCAGCGGTCAGGCTTTATCAATCTCGTCGGTGCTGGAAGAGATGCAGGTACCGGATATAGCGACCGTTGCTACAAACCCGAAGGTAACGGTGAACGATGACGGCAGCGTAAAACCCTTCAACTTCAGGGTATGCTTCATTGACCCCTACCAGGGTGCGGTGGCTGCCGGGTACGCCTACGATATACTTGGTTTCAGGAAGGCAGCCCTTTTGTATGACGTGGCGGATGACTACTCCCAGGGGCTTACCGAGTTCTTTGAGAAGCACTTTGTTGAAAAAGGCGGCGAAATCGTAGCAAAGGAAGCCTTCAAGTACGGGGACGTAGACTTCAGGCCGCAGCTTAGCAAAATAAAAGAAGCGGGGCCCGAGATAATATTCATGCCCTATTATTACAAGGAGGTTGCCCTAAGCGCCAACCAGGCCAGGGAGCTTGGCATAGACGCGGTGCTCATGGGCGGGGACGGGTGGCCCTCGGAGGTACTGCTTGAGATGGCCAAGGACGCCGTGGAAGGATGCTACTTTGTCAACCACCTGGACTTCGACGACCCGGACGTTCAGGACTTCAAAGCCGCTTACACCGCAAAATACAACCTCCCGGTAGAGCTTAACGGGTACCTGGCTTACGATGCGGTACAGCTCTTGGTACACGCCGTCGAAAAGGCAAACAGCTTTGACCCGGTGGCGATAAGGGACGCCCTTGAAACCGCCTCGGTTAAAGGAATCACCGGCCAGATCAACATCAGCAA
>JAXGPT010000020.1:0-31070 GCA_040766775.1 Bacillota bacterium
ACCGAGAAGACGCTGAAGGATATGGGGGACAAGGTGGACAGTTCCGATAGGGAAAGGATAGAAGCCGAGCTTAAGAAAGTAAAGGACGCCTTGGAGAAGGACGATACCGATGCTATAAAGAGTGCAACCGAAGACCTTACCAAGGTGTTCTACGAAGTGTCCGCCAATCTGTACCAGCAGGCCGGAGCGGCCGGCGGACCGGGCGATGCCGCCCAAGGCGGACAGGATGCGAAAGCCGATAACGTGGTGGATGCCGATTATAAAGTGGTTGACGACGAGGATGGTAAATAGTATAAAGCTGCCGGCCTGTACGAGTTTACGGGCCGGTTTTGCTGATGAAGCAGCGAGGCTATCAATCAATCCGAGGTGAGGTGCCTATGAGCAAAAGGGACTACTACGAAGTGCTGGGAGTGGATAGAAACGCTTCCGCCGATGAAATTAAGAAGGCTTACAGGCGGCTGGCGAAAAAGTACCATCCCGATGTAAACCCGGGCGACAAGCAGGCGGAGCAAAAATTCAAGGAGATAAATGAAGCCTACGAGGTACTGAGCGACGAAACCCGGCGAAGGCAGTACGACACCTTTGGACACGCTGCCTCCAACGGGCAGGGCGGTTTCGGCGGTTTTGGCGACTTTGGCGGCTTTGGTGACTTCGGAGGCTTTGGAGATATATTTGAGACCTTTTTCGGAGGAGGGTTTTCGGGGGCAAGGGCAGGCAGGAGACCCGCCAAGGGCAGCGACATAAGGGCGGACCTGGAGCTGGAGTTTGAAGAGGCCGCTTTCGGTGTTACAAAGGACATCAGGGTTAGGAGACATGAAAAATGCGGTGTATGCGATGGAACCGGCGCCAAGCCGGGTACATCAGCCAAAACATGTGACAAGTGCGGAGGCACCGGCCAGGTAAGGTATAGGCAAAACACTGCCCTGGGCAGGTTTGAAACGGTACGTACCTGCGATAGATGCCACGGCGAGGGCACCATAATAGAAGAGCCCTGCAGCCAGTGCGGCGGTACCGGCAGCACGCTGAAAACCCGTACCATAACCATCAAGGTGCCGGCGGGCGTGGATAACGGTTCGGTGGTGTCGCTGCGGGGCGAAGGAGAGCCCGGCGAAAGGGGAGGGCCTCCGGGGGACCTTTATGTCTATATACATGTTAAACCCCATAAGACGTTTAAAAGGGAAAACGAAAACGTGTACTGCGAAATACCCATATCCTTTGTCCAGGCGGCGCTGGGCGATGAAATTATTGTACCCACCCTTGACGGCGATGTGAAGCAGACCATACCCGAGGGGACCCAAAGCGGTACGGTGTTCCGGCTAAGGGGCAAGGGGATTCCCAGGCTCAACGGCCGGGGCAGGGGAGACCAGTACGTTAAAGTGGTGGTGGAGGTGCCGCGAAAGCTCAGCCAGCAGCAGAAGGAACTATTGAGAAAGTTTGACGAGCTGAGCGGCGGCAGTGCCGGCCACGGGGGCAAAAGCATCATAGACAAGGTGAAGGATGCTTTCGGAGTGTAGGAGGAGATTGCCTGTGGACTGGATGGAACTTAAAATAAATACCACCGCCGAGGGCTGCGACCTGGTAGCCAACATACTATACGATGCCGGGGCGGCGGGGGTGGTCATAGAAGACCCGGAGGACGCAAGGGCCCTGCTGCGGCAAAAGGAAAGCTGGGACTATATAGAACCCGGTGCGCTGAACACCGAGGGGGACATTGTGACTGTCAAAGGGTACCTCCCTATAAACGACAGCCTGGGCGACCTGGTTAAGATGGTACGGGAGAGGCTGACCGACCTGGCCTTTTGCGAGCCCGGCTTCGGGCCGTTGGAACTTGCCACCGGCACCGTGAATGACCGGGACTGGGCGGAATGCTGGAAAAAGTACTACAAACCCCTGAGGATAGGGCGAAATATAGTGATAAAGCCCTCATGGGAGGATTACCGTCCAAAAGAAGGGGATATAGTGGCAGCCATCGACCCGGGGATGGCCTTTGGTACCGGTACCCACGAGAGCACCGCGCTGTGCATAGAGCTTCTGGAGAAATATATTTTCAAGGGCTGCAGGGTTATAGACGTAGGCTGTGGCAGCGGGATACTGTCGGTGGTGGCGGCAAAATTAGGTGCTGGGGTTGTGGAAGCTTACGACCTTCAGGCGGAGGCGGTGGACATCACCCGTGAGAATGCAAGGCAAAACGGCGTGGACCGGGTGGTGAAGGCACAGCGGGCAAACCTTTTGGATGCCGCAAAGGACAGGGTGGATATAATTGTATCAAATATTGTGGCGGATGTAATAATAAGAATGAGCCCGCAGGCAGCCCGTCATCTTAAGCCCGGAGGCATTTTTATTGCATCGGGTATAATACGGGACAGAAGAGGGGAAGTATACGCTTCCCTTGAATATTACGGCATGGCGGTTGTGGAAGAGCTAAGGCGAGGCGAATGGATAGCACTTGCCGCCATGCTGAAAGGATAAGGGCCATGAACAGGTTTTACGTGGACAAAAGTCAAATTAAAGGGAAATGGGTCACCATCACCGGTGAAGACGTAAAACACATTACCAGGGTATTGAGACTTGCGGCCGGTGACAGGGTGACCATATGCGACGGGGATAATACCGATTATGAAGGGACCATAGAAAGGGTCGAAAAGGGAGAGGTAAGGGTAAGGCTTGGCTCGGCGGTTGAAACCGGTACCGAGGCGGATGTGGAAATGGTGCTGTACCAGGCGGTCGCCAAGGGAACCAAGATGGAATTTATAATACAAAAAGGGACCGAACTGGGGGTTTCCGCCTTTGTGCCGGTTATTACTTCCCGGACGGTGGTGAGGATTGAAGACCGGCGGGATGCCGAAAAAAAGCAGCAGCGATGGCAGAGGATTGCGATGGAATCCGCCAAGCAGTGCCGCCGCGGCAGGATACCAGTTGTAAAGGCGGTATTGGACTTTGACCGGGCCCTTGAGGAAATGGCGGGTTTTAGCCTGGCACTGCTGCCCCATGCGGCGGAGGGCGGCCTTCCGATAGGCCGTATACCCGGCACGGCCGGGGACTACGGCAGCATAGCTATTCTGGTGGGCCCGGAGGGCGGGTTCGATGACGATGAGGTAAAAAGGGCTGTGCAAAGGGGCATTACAGTTGTAAATATGGGGCCAAGGATTTTAAGGACAGAAACCGCCGGCATAGCGGCTGCAGCAATCCTTATGTACAGGTTCGGGGACTTGGGAGAGCTAGGATGAAAACGGTAGCATTTCATACGCTGGGGTGCAAGGTGAACCAGTACGAAACCGAGGCGCTGGAGGAGCTTTTTATACAAAAAGGATACCGGGTTGTAGACTTTGCAAGCCCGGCGGACGTATATGTGATAAATACCTGTACCGTGACCCACCATGGGGACAGCAAGTCAAGGCAGGCCATAAGGAGGGCAAAAAAAACAAACCCCGATGCCGTTGTGGCGGTAATAGGCTGTTATGTACAGGTATCGCCCGACGAAGTCCTGGCAGTGGACGGCGTGGACGTGGTGGTTGGTACGGCGGACAAGTCAAGGCTGCCCGAACTGGTGGAGAGGGCAGTGGAAAGCGGCAGGCCGCTTAAAGCGGTGCGGGATTTGGGCAGGGAGGAAGATTTTGAAGAATTGGCCTTAAGACAGAGGCACAAGGGAAGGACCAGGGCCTTTGTGAAGGTGCAGGAAGGCTGCCGCCAGTTTTGTAGCTACTGCATAATACCCTATGCCCGCGGTCCGTTAAGGAGCAGGCCGGCGGAGGCGGTTGTGAGGCAGGTTGAAAGGTTGCTGGAACTGGGGTACCGGGAAGTGGTGCTTACCGGGATCCACGTTACCTCCTATGGAGTGGATTCCGGCGCGGATACCGACCTCCTTGGGCTGATAAAACGGGTACACTCGCTGCCGGGGCTTGACAGAATCCGTTTAAGCTCGCTGGAGCCCACCTTTATGACCAAGGAAGTAATCGATGAAATTGCGCAGCTTGAAAAGGTGTGCAGGCATTTCCACCTGTCCCTTCAAAGCGGGTGCGACGAGACCCTCAAGAGGATGGGCCGAAAATACACCACCGGGGAGTACCGCGAAATAGTGGAAAGGCTAAAGGAAGCACTGCCCGGCGTGGCGATAACCACCGATGTGATGGTGGGCTTCCCGGGGGAAACCCGGGAAGAGTTTGAAAAAACCTACCGGTTCTTGCGAAATCTTGGCCTTTACAATATGCACGTTTTTAAATACTCACCGCGCAAGGGCACCCCGGCGGCAAGCTTTGCCGGACAGGTGAGCGCAAAGGAAAAGGATGAAAGAAGCAGAGCCTTAATAGACCTTGCGGCAAGGTGCCGTAAGAATTTCCATGACAAATTTGTCGGGCAAAGCCTGGACGTGCTGTATGAGCAGTGGAGCAGCTTGGAAGGATATTACGAGGGCCTCACCGACAACTACATTAAAGTACTGTCCCCTACCCGGGACGACCTTAACAATAAACTGATAAAAACAATGCTTGTGGAAAGCTCGGAGGATTACATGAAGGGCAGGGTGTGAAATTTTGACCCGCCGGGCAGGAATCAGCAGCCTTCCGTTGAATAATACTATACAGCATTCCTGTGCAAGGAGGTGAATGTTTTGTCGGATTGCATATTTTGCAAAATAGCCTCCGGTGATATACCCGGGGACGTAGTTTACCAGGATGACAGGGTTATAGCTGTAAATGACATAGACCCCAAGGCTCCGGTACATATACTGATAATGCCAAAGAAACATATTCCTTCGCTGAACGAAATTGACGACAGCAATAAGGATATAATGGCCCACATATTGACGGTTGCGGCAAACCTTGCCAAGGCCAAAGGGGTGGCAGAAAAGGGTTACAGGATTGTGAACAACTGCGGTGTCCAAGGAGGACAGTCGGTAGAGCATATTCACTTCCACCTTTTGGGCGGACGAAGCTTGGCCTGGCCCCCCGGCTAAAATATTGACTTGAATAAAAAGAATGATGTATAATAGTCTATGTTGCTTGTACCATAATTAATTCGCAGCACCGACCTGTCCAAAAGCATGTTGAATTGTCGACAGCGGAGGGAGGGATATATGGATGTCAGAGGTAAAAGTGAGAGATAATGAATCCCTTGAAAGCGCCCTGAAACGTTTCAAGAGGGAATGCGCCAAATCCGGCGTGCTTGCTGAAGTCAGGAAAAGGGAACATTACGAAAAACCAAGCGTGAGAAGAAAGAAAAAATCCGAAGCAGCCAGGAGAAGGAAATCAAGGAGCCGATATTAGGAAGGAAAGGGGAGAAAAATGACCCTCAAGGATAGGCTTTTATCGGATATGAGGACCGCCATGAAACAGAGGGATACGGTGAGAAAACCGTGTTAAGCATGGCAAGGGCCGCCATACTGCAGTTGGAGAAGGATAAAAGGACCGAGCTGGACGACCAGGGTGTAATGGAAGTAATCGCCAAGGAGATAAAGTCCAGGAAGGAAGCCTTGGAGATGTTCAAGCAGGGCGGCAGGCAGGACCTCGTAGAACAGAACGAAAAAGAAATAGAAATACTCGGTGAATATCTCCCTCCACAGCTATCGGAGTCCGAAATAAGAGAGATAATAAAGGAAACAATAGAAAAAGTAGGCGCTGCGGGTATGAAGGATATGGGAAAGGTAATGGGAGCCGTAATGCCGCAGGTTAAGGGCAGGGCGGAAGGAGGTACAGTAAACAGGCTGGTAAAGGAAATGCTTCAATAGCATTTAAGACCCGGAATTAATTTCCGGGTCTTTTTGATTTTAACCCGGCGCAGTACCGCCATTCGTCGGGTCTTTTTTTATGCCCCGTGATTATGTAAAATATTGCAGTTAAATGTCGAACAATGTCTATGATATAATTGAAATAGGGATAGCCCTAGGGGTAAAGGGGTGGGGCCGTGAGGAAGAACCTGGCGGTGGTGCTTGTAATCACATTTCTTTTTCGGTTATTACTTTAATTCCCAAGGGTTTTTCACAGTGGAACATAAGCTTGACTCACCTGGTGGATGAAAGCGGCGGCAGCATAGAGATAAACCTTACCGCACCGGTATACGTAACATCGGTACCGCTGGAGGTTTTTGATGCTGAAGACCGGCCGGTGTTTAAACGGCGGAGATAGGCGACTTATTTTACAAAACGGGCCGAAAGCACCCGGTTCAACAGGTTTATACTAAACCTGCCGCTTCCCGAAAAAATGCCGGTAAGGGTGGTGCTTTTTCCGGGCACTGCCATGGAAAGGTCCTTTATTCTCACAAACCCCGATGTGAAAATAGACTTGGAAGAGGGCAAGGCAAAGGTTTACCTTCTGAAGGACAGCAGCATAAACCTGTCGGTGACAAACGGCAAATCCCTTGCCGAGTTTTCAATTATTGCCGCCCAGGAGGGCTGGCACAGTATCGACCTGGACGGCCTGCCGGAAGATTTAACCAAACCGGGAACCGCCATGTATTTTACCATCACTTTCCCCGGCGGATTGAGTACAACGGTAACAAGGTATGTGCCCCGGCTGTTTGTGGATGCCGGTAAGGGGTATACAAATATTAGGGGATGGGCATAAGCGGCAAGTGCCCCAAGCATAGGTATATACGACAGCGGAGGGAGATTGAAGTTCAGGACCGGCCGGCCCGTCCGGTTCAAAGAGGGGGAGTTTTTGTTCCAGGAGAACTTTGACGGCGACGGCAAGGAAATTAAGGACGGCGACAGGCTCTTGTACAAGGAAGAAGGCTATAGTTTTCCGGTTTGATATTCCCTACTTTTTTGCCGCATATAATGAACAGGACAATTCCATATCGGGTACCGTTTCAAGAAAGGAAGGGTGGTGTTCCGGGTAGGCTCCGCATTACCTTGAGGCTGTGCCGGATGAAAAGGGAAGATTTTGCATACCGCTCCCGGAACCGGTAGACATTGCCCGGCTTGCCGGCATGAGGGAGGATACGTTTCGCCCGCCGGCAACGGAGTACTGGAAAATATTTGACTGGGGAGACCTTATCAAGGCAACCCCGCTTTACAAAAGTTCTCAGTTCGATATAAGAATCATGTCTTACAACATACATCATGGTATTTCCCGGGACGGAAAACTGGATATAAATAAAATAGCGGAGGTTATTCGCGAAAGCGGAGCCCAGATAGTGGGGCTCCAGGAGGTGGACTACCGCTTTATAAGGACTTTTTTCCGGGACCAGGCGAGGGAACTGGCCGAGAAACTTGATATGCATTATTATTTTGGTGAAAACTTTACGCTGTTTGGAGCGGGTTACGGCAATGCGGTGCTGAGCAAATTTCCCATAGTAAGTGCCAGCAACCTGCAGCTTGACAGTAAAGGAGAGCAGAGGGGGGTTGTGTCCGCAAGGATTGATATACACGGGAAAGAGGTGAACTTCCTGGTGACCCACCTGTCCCTTAACCGGTCCATAAGGGATACCCAACTGCAGCAGATAAGAAAGTACATTGGGCTGCTGGAGGACGAGGTAATACTGGTGGGAGATTTTAATTCCACTCCCGAGGCGGGGGAAATCATGTACATGGAAAGGGAACTGAAAGAGGCAGCTAAGGAAATGGGTAAAGAGGACCTGTACACCTTTGTAGCAAGGGACGGGGCAAGGGAGCGCATAGACTATATATTCCTTTCGCCTGAAATTGCCGTATCGGATGTGTATACGATAGAATCGGATGCCTCGGACCACCTCCCGCTGGTGGCGGATATTGGGATTAAGGATATATAGAGGGGTGTCCCCGGTCGTGAAAAGGGGACACACCGCGCTGTTCTGCAAATTACCAGCTTCAACCATAAGTTTCTATATTTGTTGTAATGGTGAATGCAATAAAATATAATGGATATATGGAGGGGGGAAACATTATGAGACCGGGTAAAAAAACCACAGTATTTTTTTTAACACTGGTTTTGGTACTGGTCCTTCTGCCCTGGGCAGACAAGGCTGCAGCGCAGTCGGAAACGGTATTCTATATACCTGTTAAGGGAGAAATTAATCCCGCCATGGCGTCCTTTGTAACCGGGCAGCTGGACAGGGCTTATGAAGAGGGGGCATCCGCCGTGGTGCTGGAAATAACCACCCTTGGGGGGAGGGTGGATTCAGCGCTGAAAATTAGCGAAGCCATTATCAATTCGGGAGTACCAACTGTGTCCTATATTAAGGACAGGGCCATATCCGCCGGAGTGCTGATAGCCATATCCGCCGAAAAGGTGGCGATGGCACCGGGGAGCAGTATAGGTTCCGCCGAGACCATTCCCTATACCGAAAAGAACATTTCCTTCTGGACCGGTGAATTGAGGAAAGTGGCCGAATTAAGGGACAGGGATGCCGAGGTGATAGCGGCTACGGCGGACAGGGATATTGAGATACCCGATCTGGTGGAAAAAGGAAAACTCTTAAACCTTTCCACCGCAAAGGCGGTTGAGCTGGGGATAGCGGATACCACGGCGTCTTCGAGACAGGAATTGAACGACTGGCTGGGCTTTGCTTCGGCAAGAACGGTGGTGGTGGAAGAAAGCTACCAGGTAAAGCTGGCCAAGATGATGGCAAGCACCACCGCAAGCGCCATATTCCTTACACTGGGGATGGGGGGATTGGTGGCGGAGCTGTTCGTGCCGGGTTTCGGGTTTTGGCACCATAGGGCTATTATCCTTCGGGCTTTATTTTGCCGGCAGCATGCTGGCGGGGCACGCCGGCTGGTCGGCGGTTATACTGTTTATGGTTGGTATTGCGCTGCTGCTGGTCGAACTTGCGATACCGGGCTTCGGTTTTCCCGGCGTGGGAGGCATAATAAGCATACTTGCAAGCATTTTCATGGCATCGGCTTCAGCCGCGCAGGCGATAGCCTCCCTTGCCACATCGATGGTTCTCACCATCATACTGGCAGTGCTCCTTTTCAAGTACGCGCCCCGCAGCAAGTACTTCGACCGGCTTATACTGTCCACCCAATTAAAAACAGAGGAAGGGTACGTTGGAATAAGCGACCATTCATCCCTCGCCGGGAAAGTGGGTGTTGCCGTGACGCCGCTTAGGCCCGCCGGGACTGCTGAAATTGACGGAAAAAGGATGGACGTGGTCACCATGGGGAATTATATTAAGGCGGGAGATCGCATAAAAGTGGTAAAGGTAGAGGGCAACAGGATTATAGTGGCAAAAAACGGTTGATTATAACCGAACATTTGTATTAAGGAGGATGGTGTATATGGGTCCGTTTGTCAGTTTGCTTGTTATGATTGCGTTGGGATTTGTAGTGCTAGTGTTTTTGCTTTCTTTTATACCGATTGGTCTTTGGATTTCCGCCCTGGCGGCCGGGGTCAAGATAGGGATATTTACCCTCGTGGGTATGAGGCTTAGAAGGGTTATACCCTCGAGGATTGTAAACCCGCTTATCAAGGCTACCAAGGCAGGTCTCAAGGTGGGTGCCAACCAACTGGAAGCCCACTACCTGGCCGGAGGTAACGTGGACAGGGTGGTAAACGCGCTTATAGCCGCCCAGAGGGCAAACATTCCGCTTGAATTCGAAAGGGCGGCGGCCATAGACCTTGCCGGTAGGGACGTGCTGCAGGCGGTACAGATGAGTGTTAACCCGAGGGTTATAGAGACGCCTAAGGTTGCAGCCGTTGCCAAGGACGGTATAGAAGTGATTGTAAAGGCAAGGGTTACCGTAAGGGCGAACATCGACAGGTTGGTCGGAGGGGCCGGCGAGGAAACGATAATTGCAAGGGTGGGCGAAGGAATAGTAACCACCGTAGGTTCGTCGAATTCCCATAAAGAGGTGCTTGAAAACCCCGATACCATTTCCAGGGTGGTACTGGGCAAGGGCCTGGACGCAGGGACTGCCTTTGAGATATTGTCGATTGACATCGCCGACGTGGACGTGGGCAGGAACATAGGCGCCCAGCTGCAGACCGACCAGGCCGAGGCGGACAAGCGCATAGCCCAGGCCAAGGCGGAGGAGAGAAGGGCGATGGCGGTTGCCAAGGAGCAGGAGATGATTGCCAGCGTACAGGAGATGAGGGCAAAGGTCGTGGAAGCCGAAGCGGAGGTTCCGCTGGCCATGGCGGAAGCTTTCAGAAAAGGAAACCTTGGGGTTATGGACTATTACAATATGAAAAACATCCTTGCGGATACCAACATGAGGGATTCCATAGCAACCATGGGCTCTTCCGGCAAGCAGCAGGATGCCGCAGAGGATAAGCAGGGTGAATAGTAGGTCCCCTAAGGAGGGATAAGGATGGACTTCGGTGATGTTTTTGCACTGCTGCTGTATATAATCATACCAATATATATTTCAGGCAAGAGGAAAGCCGATAAGGCAAAAAAAGCGCAGCAGGCCTCGCAGCAAAGAAACAGGCAGCCCATGCACAGACCGCCGGTGCAAAGGCAGCCGGCGCAGGATAAGGCCCAGGGCGGTGTTATGGGCTGGCTGGAAAACTGGCCAAGGAACTGGAAAGGGCTGCCGGGGAGGGTAGGCCTGCCGGGGTGCCAAAGCCGGTGATAAGACCGGTGGAGCCTGCAGCGCAGGCCGAAACGTACAAGGCACCGGTTGATGTTCCAGCCGCTTACGGTACACCGGGTCAAAGCCAGAAGCGAAGCCCGGCGGGATACCGGTATGGAGGGTTGCGCCGGTGGTAAAGGTACCCCTGCAGCACGGGGAAAGGGGCTTTGAAGGAGCCTGTAAGGACTAGGCCCCCGGCCCGGGAGGCGGTGCCGGCGGCGATAGGACAGGGCGGCTACGCGTTGTTCGGGAGTGATGAGCTGGTAAAGGGAATCATTCTCTCCGAGATTTTGCAGCCGCCGGTGACGCGAGACAAAGGAACAAAGGCGTCCCTTCAAGGGGCGCCAATAAAAATGAAAGGAGAATAATATGTTTGTAAGAGACAGAATGACCAAAAAACCCGTATACAATACCATCCAGTACTACTATTGCGGACGCAGTGGCGCTTTTCAGGGAAAAAGGTTTTAGAAGGTTTCCCGTAGTAGACAACAAAGCTTGTCGGTATACTTACAAAAGAAGATATTCAAACAGTTTCACCTACAAAGGCTACATCTTTGAGCATCTTTGAAGTAACTATTTTCTATCCAAAATAACAATTAAAGAGGCAATGACAAAAAGTTATTACCATAGAAGCCGACAACTTATTGGAAGAAGCTGCGGTCAAAATGAGGAGCACAAAATCAGCACGCTTCCGGTCATGGAGAATGGGAAATTGGTGGGCATCATTACAGAAAGCGATATATTTGAGGCTTTCATAGATTTACTGGGCTTTCGGGAAAAGGAAGCCGTATAACAATAGAAACCAAAGATGTCCTCGAGAAGCGGATATTTCGAAATATTCTATTCTTTTAATATTAATATAACCCATATAGCCATGTATGCGGGCGACGGAGTAAGGGACTTGATAATAAGGTCATCTGTACTGGATACTTCCGAATTGGAAAAAAGGATTAAAGAAAAGGGATATAAAATAAAACATGTATTAATTAATGATAAATAATACATGAATTTCAATAATTAATACCGCCTCTTTCTAGGGGTGTTTTTTCCGTCTTGGATATGAAATATCCCACCGAAGCCAGCGCCGCCAGTCCTGCGCCAAAGTACATCATAATCCTTATGGCCATATCGTTGAAAAACTCCAGTGGAAACATATTGATAAGCAAATCGGTCTCGGGGTTTAACAGCCACAGGTCGTTGGTGAAAAACACCTCGTGAAAAACGGTAAAATGCCGGTAAAAGTCTGTCTGTAATAAAAGCCCTAAAGCAACGGCAAGAACAAGCAGCACACCTGAGCCCCAGAGAAGCAGTTTGCCGGCCAGGTGCTTGCTGCCCTTCGAGAGGCGTATAGCTGCATACAATAGTACCAGCAGCAGCACAAAGGAAAAATTCCTGACCCTGTAACCCTGCACGAACAGCTCTTTTACGTCCTGCATGTGGAGGAGCTCCCTTTGATTGAACAGGTACTTGTCACTTCCGAAAGCCACCGCACGATTGTATAAAATCCATCTGGCCGTTCAAGTAAACCAGTATGTTTTCGCAAAGGCTCACGTAGCTCCTTTTGGCAAGCCCGGTGGTCTTTTGCAGGTTGTACTTGTCGTAGGCCCTTTCGTAAAAACTGATATCAAAGGCGGCAAGCTGCACCGCCGTCAGCAGCAGGCACCCCGCCAGCGATGCGATAACAAGCAGTATCAGCGCCGCTTTAACCCACCTGTTCATCATTGATACCCCCATACTTTGTTCATCAGATAGTATAGCATATTTAGCTGTTATTAACCAGTTGGTTCGCGCATAGATTATTAAATGAAGGAGGGAAGCCCGGTGGAGGCAAGAAGCGAGATTATAAAAAAGGGATTGCGGACCTTTTGGAACTGCCCCGGGATATAGTGCTGGATTTGCCCAAGATTACCCTTGTGGGTAACCTCCAGCTTTACGTAGAAAACCACAAGGGAATAATCGAGTATTCCACCGGCCTTATCAGGATAAACACCAAGTCAGGCATACTGGTGGTTACGGGAAGCGACCTTAGCATAAGAACCATAGTTATTGAAGAGATAATAGTGGTGGGTAGGATAGATAAGGTGGAGTTTTTGCAGTAGGGGGGGAGATATATAGGTGCTGGCGGTCCGAGTATGGAATTTTATAAAGGGATATGTGGTAATAAAAGTGGAGGGTATAAACCTGGAGCGGTTCATAAACCTCGCCATAACCAACAATATATTTTTTTGGGATATTGAAAGGATAAACTACACCGCGTTAAAGGCAAGGGTGGGGCTTAAAGGGTATAAGCAGCTGCGGCGGATACGTAAAAGGATAAATTGCAGGGTATCCATATTGGAAAAGAGGGGCTGCCCTTTTTTATTGCACAGGGTTTTAAAGAGAAAAACGCTGGTGGCGGGGGGAATTACCGCCGTCATCATTATGTATATCCTCACTTCTTTCATATGGGTGGTGGAGGTCCAGGGCAACGAAAGGGTGCCCGCCGACAGGATTTTAAGGGAACTGGAATCTTATGGCCTAAAGCCCGGCGTGTTTAAACCCCTTGTGGATACCAGGGAAGTGGAAACAAGACTACTGATAGAGATGGACCAGCTGGTATGGGTGGGTATAAACATACTGGGCACAAGGGCGGTGGTGGAAATAGTGGAAAGGACCGAGCCGCCCCCCATTATTGACAAGAGCGAGCCCTGCAACATTGTTGCAAAAAAGGATGGTATAATAAGTAATATATACGTGTACCAGGGTAAAGCGGCGGTGAAAAGCGGAGACACCGTAAAGGCGGGCCAGGTGCTAATTGGCGGCATAGTGGAAGAGCCGGGCAGGCCCACCAGGGTGGTCCATGCCCTGGGCAGGGTGGAGGCCAGGACCTGGTACCAGCTTATCGAGGAACAGGACTTAAGGCTTGAAACGAGGGAGAGGACCGGCCGGATTCATAAGAATGTAAGCCTAAAGGTGGGTTCTTACACCTTGAATCTTGGCCGCCGGGACTGCGAGTTTGAGAATTTTGACATCCAAACCGACACCAATAGGCTTGTGGATTGGAGGAATATTACCCTGCCCGTAGAATTAATTATTGAGAAATACTTTGAAGTATTGGTGGAGGAAAGATTTATCCCGGTGGGGGAAGCGGTGGAACTGGCGGTGGAAAAAGCCCGGCAGAAGCTTTTGGCCATGCTGCCTCAGGAAGTGGAAATAACCGATACCAAGGTTAAATATAATGAAACGGAAGATGATAGAATAAGAGTGGAGGTTATTTTTGAAACCCTTGAAGATATAGGCATGGAGGAAAGGATTGATATTAACAATAGGGAGGACTGAGGTTGGGGAACGGTTACAGCGAAAAAAGCGTGCAGATTGACAATTTCCAGTACATGATGGAGCTGTTCGGGAACTTTGACGAGAATGTAAAGATGATTGAAGACAGCCTGGAAGTGGACATCATAGCAAGGGGAAACGAGGTCAAAATAAAGGGCGGCGAAGAAAGGGTAAAGCTGGCGGAAAGGCTTATAAACAACCTTATTGGCATGTTACAGAAGGGGGAGCAGCTGGATGCCCAGAACATAAGCTATGCCATAGGGCTTGTTATGGCCGGCCACGAGGAAAAAATAAAGGACCTGGGCAGTGAAGTCATATGCCTTACCCACCGGGGAAAACAGATAAGGAGCAAAACCCTGGGCCAAAAAAATTACATTGAAGCGATGAAAAAATGTGATATAGTGTTTTCCATAGGGCCGGCGGGCACCGGCAAGACCTATCTTGCCATCGCTATGGCGGTAAGCGCCATGAGAAACAGGGAAGTTTCCAGGATAATACTCACCCGCCCTGCGGTGGAGGCGGGCGAGAAGCTGGGTTTTTTGCCGGGAGATTTGCAGGACAAGGTGGACCCGTATTTACGGCCCCTTTATGATGCGTTGTATGACATTCTGGGCGGGGAGACCTACATGAAATACAGGGAGCGGGGTGTTATAGAGGTTGCTCCGCTGGCATACATGAGGGGACGCACGCTGGATGATTCCTTTATCATACTGGACGAGGCCCAGAACACTACCCCTGAACAGATGAAGATGTTCTTAACCCGCATGGGCTTTGGTTCCAAGATAGTGGTAACCGGCGACATAACGCAGATAGACCTGCCCACCGGCAAAAATTCCGGGCTGGTGGAGGCCACCAAGATACTCAAAGGTATAAAGGGACTGGATATTGTATACCTTTCCGAGAAGGACGTGGTGAGACACCACATGGTACAAAAGATAGTGCTCGCTTACGACAGGTACAATGCGAAAAAAAAGGACAGGTAGAGTAAGGGGGTACAAGGGGGGATTTCAATGGCCAAGACAAACAGCGTGTTCCGGAAGACGGGCAGGGTGCCTGTTTTCAGGATACCGGTGGGGGACAAGATGCAGAGAATGTTGATAGCCCTGGCGATATATGTTTCGGTGCTTGCCCTGGTTTTGTCGGCGGTAATGCCGGAGAGGTATTCGCTGCAGGCGGGGGATACCGCTCCTGTGGACATACCGGCTCCGAGAGATATTGTGGATACCGTAGCCACCGAAAAATTGAAGGACCAGGCAAGGGCATCGGTTAACCCGACCTATACCCGGGACCATTCCATCCCGGTGGAAATAAGAAACAGCATAGAACGGTTTTTTGATAAGGTGTATGAAATAAGGGACGAGCAGGAACTTTCGCTCCAGGAAAAACTGGACAAGCTCAAAAAAGAGTCCAGGCTGTTGCTGGACGATACAGACCTTGGCACCGCCCTCAGCGCTGATAGGGAGCAGCTTGACATGCTGCGGCGGGATGTGCTGGACGTGACCGACCAGATTATGAGCGTTGGGGTTACACCTGACGCGCTGGAGAGGACCCGGAGGGAGGCGGAGGACTTTTTTTCCAAGCAGCAGATTGGTAGCCCCTAGGGACCTGGGATACAACATCTGCAGCCGGGTGATAAAGCCCAACATGCTGCCCAACCTGGAGGAGACCAACAAGGACATCGAAGCGGCGGTAAGCAGGGTGGAGCCGGTAATAATCCGGAAAGGACAAAATATTGTAAACAAGGGCGAGACGGTAACGCCTTCACAGATAGAACTTTTAAACGCTTCGGGGGTTTTAAAACAGGGCATAATAGACTACAAGCTGCTGGCGGGATACTCGCTGCTTATACTGATGCTGGGGCTTTTGACGGCGCTTTACATAAGGAATTTTCATGCACGGATATATTACAACAAGAGCAGCCTGCTGCTGATAGGTACCGTGGTGGTGCTGGTTCTGTTCTTGAGCCTTGGGGCAAACATTATATCCGGCTATCTTGCGCCGGTGGCCGCGGTTTCAATGCTTATTACAATGCTGCTGGACGCCAAGGTGGGTTTCATGGTGAACGTACCGGTGGCGCTGCTGGTGGCGCTTATTGCCGACGGGAATATAACGGTGCTTTTCTTAGCATAATAGGCGGGCTGGTAGGGGCGTTAATTACAATGGTATCCCACCAGAGAAGGGACCTTCTGGCCTCCGGCCTTTTGGTGGGCGGCAGCAACGCGCTGGTTATAATTTGCATGGGTCTCATTGCGGGAAGTGCCGTTTTAGAGGTGTTAAGCCAAAGCCTGTGGGGGCTGTTAAACGGGGTATTTGCCGCCATATTCACCGTGGGCACGCTGCCCGCATGGGAGAACCTCTTTGGCATAATAACGCCGCTGAAACTCCTGGAGCTTTCAAATCCCAACCAGCCTCTTCTTAAAACGCTGCTTATGGAAGCTCCCGGTACCTATCACCACAGCATTATAGTGGGCAACCTGGCGGAACACGCGGCCCAAAAAATAGGGGCAAACCCGCTGCTGGCGAGGGTGGGAGCGTACTACCACGACATAGGCAAGATAAAGAGGCCCTATTTCTTTACCGAGAACCAGATAGCCACGGACAATCCCCATGAAAAGATTACCCCCAGTCTCAGCACTTTAATAATTACATCCCATGTCAAGGACGGGGTGGAGCTGGCCAAGCAGAACAAGCTTCCGGGGGTAATAACAGATTTGATAAAGCAGCACCACGGGGATTCGGTGGTTTCGTACTTCTATCACAAGGCCAAGCAGGGGGAGAATGGCAGTAAGGTGAACATGGACAGCTTTCGTTACGAAGGCCCCAGGCCGCAAACCAAGGAGGCGGCAATTGTAATGCTGGCGGATTCGGTGGAGGCCGCTGTAAGGTCAATGACCGACCACTCGCCGGGCAAAATTGAGGGAATGGTGAGAAAAATAATAAAAGAAAAACTGGAAAGCGGTCAGCTGGAGGAAAGCGATTTGACCTTAAAGGACCTGGACATAATATCCGACGCTTTTCTTGATATACTGGGCGGGATTTTTCACAATAGAATTGAGTACCCTGAACTTGAAAAGGATATGAAAGGCGGAAAAAGCCATGACGGTTCTTCTGGAAAACAGGCAGAAGCATATAACGGTTGACGATGGACTGAAAGGCATTGCCCAGAGGGCGGTGGACGCGGTATTTGAAAAGGAGGACTTCCCCTACGGCTACGAGGTGAGTATCACGCTGGTGGACAATACTGCCATTGCCGCTTTAAACAGGGAGTATCGGGGCGTGGACGCACCCACCGACGTGCTGTCCTTCGCGATGATGGAGGGGGAGGAATTCCTGGACCTTAACGAGGACGGCGAGGCGGTCATGGGGGATATCATAATATCCATGGAAAAGGTTGTAGACCAGGCAAAGGAATACGGCCATTCCATCGAGAGGGAGTTTGCGTTTCTCGTGGTGCACGGGACACTGCACCTTTTGGGATACACTCACGACGGGCAGCAGGATACCAAAAGGATGAGACAGAGGGAAGAGGAGATACTTGAAGGCCTCGGGTTAACCCGGGGCTGATGGAGGTACGGGCGTTGAAGGCAAGAAAGCTGCTGGACAGCTTTAATGATGCAATAGCCGGCGTGATATATGCTCTGAAGACCCAGAGGAATATGAAGATTCACTTTGCAATGGCGGCGGCGGCGATGATTCTGGGTCTTTTTACAGGGCTTGGCAGGATAGAGCTGCTGCTTTTGTTTTTTACCATCGCCCTTGTGCTGGTGACGGAAATGATTAACACCTCCATTGAGGCGGCAGTAGACCTCATGATGGAAACTTATCATCCACTGGCTGAGGTTGCGAAGAACGTAGCCGCCGGGGCGGTGCTCATTTCGGCGGTCAATGCCGTTGTGGTAGCCTATATTCTTTTTTTTGACCGTCTCAACCCGCTGACGCTGGAAGCCTTGAAGAGGGTGCGGCAAGCCCCCGCCCATATAACTTTTATCAGCCTTCTTACCGTGATACTGATGGTGGTGGCGGGAAAAGCCATGACCGGTAAAGGGACCCCCCTTAGGGGAGGAATGCCCAGCGGCCATGCCGCCACAGCCTTTTGCGTAGTGACGGCGGTAGCCTTTATTTCCCGGGACACGCTGGTGGCAACATTGACGCTGCTGCTGGGCCTTTTGGTGGTACAAAGCAGGCTAGAGACCGGGATACATAATTTCTTTGAAACGGTAATAGGCGCGCTGCTCGGGATTATTATAACCGTTTTGTTGTTCCAATTGGCCCGGTAGTGCCGACGGGGTATTTATTCCGGGCGACAGGCAGTAAAATCCATAAAGAAGGGGATAGACCGCATGAAGGACAAAAATAATGTTGGCAATCATTGCAACAGTTGTTGTTATTGCCGCTGCCACGGCCATTATAACAGTGGCCAACAGCAGGCAGGACCCGCCGCCGCAGCCGGAAGAGACGTCGACAGACCCGGCGCACAGCAGCCGGAGGAGGAGCCCAAGGAGCCGGAAAAGCCAACCTTTGTGGACGGGGTAATATGTCCCCTGGGCGGGGAAATGATAGAAAGAGCCGATTTGTACCCGCGGCCGGTGGCGGTTATGCTGGACAACCACCCGGCGGCGCGGCCCCAGGCAGGGCTGGAGCAGGCGGAGGTGGTGTACGAGATACTGGCCGAGGGGAATATAACCCGGTATTTGGCCCTTTACATGCACGGTGCCGACCAGATGGTAGGCCCGGTAAGGAGCGCCAGGTCCTATTACATAGACAAGTGCATGGAGTACAACGCGATATACCTTCACGCCGGGGGCAGCCCCGAAGCTGGGACGATATAGCAAGGCTTAAAATACCGTCCTTCAACGCCATGCACCTTGGTAAGCCGCTTTACTGGCGGGAAAAGCACAGGAAGGAACCCCACAACATATACACTGCCCTTGACAAGATACAGGCATCGGCGGAGGGCAGGGGCTACAACAAGACCGGCGGCCAAAGGGTCCATTCCTTTGCCGGGGAGGACAGGCAAATGGAGGGGGAAAGGGCCGAAAAGGTGACAATCGCCTATCCGCAGAAATACAGCGTTTCCTATGAGTATTCGAAGGATGACGGGGTATATTTAAGATATGTATCAGGCAAACCCCACGTGGACGAGAACAATAACGACTACCAGGTTCAGGCAAAGAATATAATTATACAGAGGGCGGTCCATAAAGTGGTGGACAGTGAAGGAAGGCGCGATATCCACCTTGTGGGTAGTGGCAAAGGCTACTACATAACCAACGGCTCCTATGTGCCCATTACCTGGCAAAAGGCGGACAGGAGGGCCCCCACTTACTATTATTTGGAGGACGGGAAGGAACTGGTACTAAACCCCGGCAAAACGTGGATACAGGTTATTCCCACCGGAAGCGAAGTAACCATAAATTAGGAGGCGGTTTTATGGATTATAGAAAACTGTTGGCCTTGGCGGAACAGGCAAAGGAATATTCCTATTCTCCCTATTCCCGGTTCCGGGTGGGGGCGGCAATTGCAGCCAAAGATGGCAGGGTTTTTACCGGGACCAACGTGGAGAGCGCATCCTATGGAGCCACAATCTGTGCCGAGCGCGCCGCGATGGTAAAGGCCGTATCTGAAGGTTGCCGGACCTTTGAAGCCATAGCGGTGGCCAGTGACGCAGAAGACGGGTCCTTTCCCTGTGGAATATGCCGGCAGGTGCTGGCGGAATTTGGACTGGATATTAAGGTGATAACCGGAACACCGGATGGGGACATAAGGGTTTGCACCGTGGCCGAGCTCTTGCCCTGTGCTTTTACCGGCGAGGAACTGCCGGAAAAGCCGTGAAAAAGCGGTTTTAATTTTAGGGAATACTATGGGGTCTCCGGTTATAAAATAATAAAGCGAATTCTTTTTGGAGGTTAAGACATGATCGAGGGCTACAAATCGGGTTTTGCAGCCATAATAGGAAGGCCCAATGTGGGCAAGTCCACGCTGCTTAATGCGATGGTGGGAGAAAAGATATCAATCATATCAAGCAAGCCCCAGACAACCAGGAACAGCATAAGGGCCATTTACACCACCGAACATTTCCAACTGGCGTTCCTGGACACTCCGGGCATACACAGGCCCAGGAACAAGCTGGGGGAGTACATGCTTGCATCGGCGAAGGCGGCGCTTAAAGAGGTGGATGTGATTGTTTACGTGGTGGAGGCAAACGCCGGGATTGGCAAAGGGGACACCTTTATACTGGATATGCTGGAAGGTATCAGTACCCCCGTAATACTGGCGGTTAATAAAACCGACCTTACGGATCGCAGCCGGGTGGACGCCCTTGTGGAGGCCTTTCGAGCCAAGAGGGAGTTTTCGGACATAATACCCATTTCGGCGGCAAGGGGTGACAACCTGAACATTCTAGGGGCGCGATAGTGGAGAAGCTGCCGGAGGGGCCGAAACTTTTCCCCGACGACATGGTGACCGACCAGCCTGAGAGGTTCGTGGTGTCGGAGATAATTCGTGAAAAAGCGCTGGAACTTTTGGACCAGGAGGTGCCCCACGGGATTGCGGTGGAGGTGGAGCTTATCGAGGAGGCGGAAAAGCCGGGCCTTTTGAACATCCGGGCCAATATATACTGCGAGAAAGAATCCCATAAAAGGATAATAATAGGTAAGGGCGGCAGCATGCTGAAAAAAATAGGAACCCTGGCAAGGGGTGATATAGAGGGGCTTTTGGGCTGCAGGGTGTTCCTGGAGCTGTGGGTGAAGGTTAAAAAGGATTGGAGAAACACCGCCGGGTCTTTGAGTGCGTTCGGGTATCAATAATTTGGTCTTCCAGATATGGCATAATATAACCGGTATAGGGCATTTTACGAGCGGGGAAAATATATAGAGATGTTCCGAAATCAAGACTCAAACGGGAGGCATAAATATGATTACGGATTTCATATGGAAGGCCTTTGAGAAAACGGGTGATACAAGGTATTATCTTGAATATAAAAGGTACAGGGATGCATGCAGCAGGCAGCGGAAAGAAAAACCCGGCGGGAGGATGGATAAAACGGGCTAAAGAGGATGAAGAGGGATGCTTTTAAAAACAAGGGGGTTGGTCACCAAGTCGGTTAATTTTGGGGAGGGGGACAAAATCCTTACCCTTCTTACCGACAGGTATGGCAGGATACAGGCCATGGCAAAGGGCGCCCGCAGGACAAAAAGCAAGCTAATGGCGGGTACCCAGCTTTTTTGCTATTGCGACTTTGTACTGTTCAAGGGAAAAACCTGGTACTATATAGACCAGGCGGAAATAATAAATACCTTTCACAAGATAAGAAACGACCTTACAAGGCTTGCCCGCTGTACATACTTAATAGAGCTTGCCAACGAGGTGGTGCAGCCCGCCCAGCCGCCGGGAAAGCTTCTTAGGATTGTGCTGGGGGCCCTGTACATGCTCGCCGGAGAGGAAGCAAATCCCGAGCTGCTGCTTAGGGCAGCCGAGCTCAAAGTGCTGGCCTGTGCCGGGTTTAAACCCAGGTTGGGGCACTGCGCGAGCTGCGGAGCCGAAACCGATGCCGGGTATTTCAGCCCGGTTTCGGGAGGGGTACTGTGCCCGGCCTGTGAGAATGTGGACCCCTACGGCTACAGGGTAAGCCCCGGCACCATAGCGGTGATGAAGCTTATGCTGAGATGGAGGCTGAAAAAACTGGCCTGCCTCAAGGTAGGAAGACATACACTAAAGGAACTGGAGACGATAATGAGGGCTTATGTGGCGGTACATATCGACAAGGACTTTTCTTCCAACAGGTTTATGGATAGTATAAAAAATAATGTAACAGGGAGGCTGGAATGATGGAGATTACACTTGAAAAAATCGACATAATAAGGGAACGCACCGGCCTGTCGTACAAGGAGGCCAAGGAAGCCCTGGAAAAATGCGGAGGGGACGTGGTGGAAACCCTTATTGACTTGGAAGCCACCAAGAAGGACGAAAAATGGACAGACAGCCTGTCGTTGGCGGGTAATGAAGTGCTGGAAAAGCTAAAAGAGCTAATAAAGCAGGGCAACGTTACCAAGATAAGGGTTAAAAAGGACGGCAATACCATACTTGATATACCCGTTACCGCCGGGGCCATAGGCACCCTTTTGGCGCCGCAGCTTGCGGCCATAGGCGCAGTGGTTGCGCTTATTTCCAAGACAACGGTGGAGATTGAAAAACCCGGCGGTGCAGTTATTAACTTAAGCGAAATAGTGGAAAAGAAGGCGGGGGCGGCAAAGGGCTTCATTGACGACCTGGCGGACGATGCAAAGGATATTATGACCAGCAGGAAGAGAAGGGTAAGGGTAAGAAGGAAGGACCAACAGGGCGATTGACAAAACCGTATTAATTGGGTAGACTAAAAATAAATTCAAAATGGATGCGTGGAAGCAGAGGAGTAGCCGGCCAATTTGGCCAAGCGAGCCGGGAGAAGGCAAGCCCGGCACAGGGCCGGTGAAGGCGCCAGGAGCATTTATCATGTGTACCCGGTACTAATTAGGTGGAACCGCGGAAGATTGGCTCTTTTTCGTCCCTATGGTGGGCGATGGGCGGGCAACTTATTTAGCAATAAAAGCATTAATACACAACGGCATGGGAGGAAAAACAAATGGCAAAGGAATTCTCAATGGAGAAACTGGTATCGCTGTAAGACAAGGGGCATAATTTTCCCGGCTCCGAGATATACGGGGGCCTGGCAAATACCTGGGACTACGGCCCGCTGGGGTGGAGCTTAAGAACAACGTAAAAAGGGCATGGTGGAAAAATTCGTGCAGGAGAGCCTTACAACGTGGGGCTGGATGCGGCGATACTGATGAACCCCAGGACCTGGGTGGCATCGGGGCACGTGGCAGCTTCAACGACCCCCTTATGGACTGCAAAAAATGCAAGTCCAGGTTCAGGGCGGATAAGCTTATTGAAGACTATTTCAGAGAAGCAGGAGAGGAAGTCACCGTTGACGGCTGGGATAACGTGAAAAAATGGAGAAGTTTATTAACAGCCGTTACAAATGCCCCGACTACGGTGAGTATGACTTCACCGGCATAAGGCAGTTAACCTGATGTTCAAGACCTTCCAGGGTAACCGAGGATTCCAAGGCGGAAATATACCTTGCGGCCGGAGACAGCCCAGGGTATATCTTCGTTAATTTTAAAAATGTAATGAGGAGTACCAGGAAAGATACCCTTGGAATAGCCCAGATAGGCAAGTCCTTCAGGAATGGCAATAACGTTGGCAACTTTATATTCAGGACTCGGGAGTTTGAAAGAGATGGAGCTGAGTTTTTCTGTGCCCCCGGCGAAGACCTCAAGTGGTATGCGTACTGGAAGGATTTGCAAAAACTGGCTGCTGGAGCTGGGAATGGACGAGGCGAACATTAGATGAGGGACCACAGCCCGGAGGAGCTGTCCCATTGCAGCAAGGCAACCACCGATATATACAAGTTCCCTTCGGCTGGGGCGAGCTTTTAGGGTATCGCCGACCGGACTGATTATGACCTATTGCTAACATGGAGCATTCGGGAGAGGACTTTTCCTATACCGACCCCTTCTCCGGCGAAAAATATATCCCGTACACATAGAGCCTCGGCGTGGACCGGGTATTCCTGGCATTCCTTGCCGATGCCTATGACGAAGAGGACCTTCTGGGGACGGGATGTAAGGACCGTGCTGGAGGCTGCATCCCGCGCTGGCGCCGGTTAAGGTTGCGGTGTTCCCGCTGTCCAAGAAGCTCGGCGAGGAAGCTTACGCCCTTATTAACGAAGAAGAGTTCGCCCTGTTGAGTACGACGATGGTAAGCATAGGCAAGCGCTACCGAAGACATGACGAAATCGGCACGCTTCTTGCATAACCTACGATTTTGACAGCCAAAACGATAATTCGGTTACGATAAGGAACCTACATTGTTATCATTGAACAGGCGGGCTGAATATAGAAGACCTCGAAGCCTACCTCACCGAAAACTTGCTTATTAACAAGGCCTCCGACTTACGGAGAATTTATTTAATACTGCGTAAAACGCCTCTGCGTCGGCGCCTTCTCGTGAACAATTCCGCTAGAAGTATTACGGTTACAAGGTCCCCGCGACATCCCCCTGTCAACAAACTGGTCCATCCTCATACATGTCCCCGAGCAGTTCGTGGCTGCATCTATCGTATACGCCTTGTATCATTTCATCCATTATTGCCCTGTTGGGTACATATTATCCTTCAGGTGTCCCATTCTTTCCTATGCACTATTCGTCCGCTGAATGCCGGTAAACTACTCAATGTGTCTAAAACATTTCTTACATGTATTCATAGTCGGCGTCATCCTGCATGGCTATCATCCTGTAGGGGCACTAGCCGTATGAATCATAATGGCTCGTTCATTAATAAACCTCCCTTCTCTCGTATGATACATATTATTCACCAATTGTAACAGTTGATACGTTCCGGTTAAGAGACTGTTGTCCCTCTTGTCCCTTTATTTTGTGTAGCACAATGGCCGTGAATGTTGTATACTATAGTGTATAATCAAGACTAAGGTGGTGGTATCAAACTGTCCGACAGGCAAATGCAGATTGTGGAGATAGTAAAATCACAGCAGCCAATAACCAGCGAGCAGGAATCAGCTGAACCTTACCCGTGCCGCTGCCTCTGCGTCCGACCCATCCATTCTCACCATGGCGGGGATTCTGAAGCCAGGCCAAAAGTGGGATATTCTCTGACCGGGCGCATCCCCACCAACATGATAAAGGATTTATAAACAACATACTTGTTAAAGACATAAAAACACGGCCGGTGTAGGTGGTAAACGTCGATACCAGTCGCATACGACTGTATAGTAAGCCTTTTCCTGGAGGACGTGGGCACCATTTTTGTACAGTCGGGGGGATACCTTGCCGGCGTGGCATCCAGGAAGGACCTTTGAAACATGCCATAGGAAAGACCGACTTGGACAGGATACCCATCAATATGCGGTCATGACAAGATGCCCAATATAGTCCACTCCTGAAGACGAGGAACTCCTTGCCATGGCTATTGCCAAAATGGTGGAGCATGAGGTTGACTGTATACCGGTAGTAACCAGGGAGGATACCGGCGGCAGGGAAAAGCTGAAAATAACCGGAAGGGTATCAAAAACGGGTATTATTACTGTAATACACGATATGCTCAAAGAATGATAGAGGAGGAATGCAGCACAATGAATGTTAACGGGCCTAGGATATTCATAGTATCAGACTCCATCGGCGAAACCGCGGAAAAGGTGGTAAAGGCCGTTGCGATACAGTTTAACTCGGACATCACAGAGATAAGAAAGGAAGCCAATGTCTCACCGATAAATCCCAGATAATTGCGGATTGTTGAGGAAGCAAAGAATTGTCACCAGCATAGTAGTACACCCAGGTTGGAACTGAAAAGGACCCTTGAAGAGGAATGCGACAGGTACGGAATACCCAGGGTGGATATCCTGGGACCGCTTATGGAAGCGTTAACCAAAATAGCCACCACATCCCCCAAGATGGAGGCAGGCCTTATATACAGACTTGACGAGTAGTACTTTGCTGGTGATGGAGCCGTCAAATACGACGACGGTACCGATCCCCGGGGGATACTTAAAGCGGATGTTGTGGTGATAGGCGTGTCACGCACGTCAAAGACACTTAGCGATGTACCTGGCCCACAAGAACTATAAGGTGCAACGTTCCACTGTGCCGAACATCCCTGCCCCAGGAACCGTTCGTGATTTCCGGAAGAAGATAATAGGTCTTACGGCGGACCCGGATAAGCCAAACCAGGCGAAGAGAAAAAGGTTAAAGACCCTGGGACTTAATGACAGCGCCAACTATGCCAGCATGGCAACGGATATCTCGCAGGAATTGAGTACGCCGACGCCCTGTTCAAAAGACTGGGCTGTACCGTGATAGATGTGTCCAAAAAGCCGTGGAAGAAACGGCCAGCATAGTTATGCAAGTTTTAAAGGAGGCGTAAAAGATGGTCAAATACGTTTATATGTTCCGGGAAGGGCGGGCCGAAATGAAGGACCTGCTGGGAGGCAAGGGGGCCAACCTGGCTGAAATGACCAGGATAGGGCTTCCGGTGCCGCCGGGGTTCACGGTTACCACCGAGGCCTGTAACAAGTATTATTCGGAATGGGGTAACCAACTTGACTTCGACCAAGGACCAACTGTTTGTGAATGAAGGAATCCTGAACATGCTTCCGGCAAGAAATTCGGCGACGGGCAAAACCCGCTGCTGGTTTCGGTGAGGTCCGCAGCAATCTCAATGCCCGGAATGATGGATACCATTTTAAACCTGGGCCTCAACGACCGGTCGGTACGGCCCGGCTGAGCCCAATCGCCAACGAAAGGTTTGCCTACGACAGCTACAGAAGGTTCATACAAATGTTCGGGACGTGGTGTCCCCAACAGAGAAATACAAGTTCGAAGCTATCCTGGGGGATGCCGAAGGACACAAAAAGGTGTTGAACGATACCGAATTGTCCGCCGCAGACCTCATGGAGGTGGTGGAAAGGTACAAGGAGCTGTACAGGCAGGAAATGTCGGAGGAATTCCCGCAAAGACCCGAAGGTTGACCAGCTCTATACAGTTCAAAGCGGTGTTTAGTTCATGGAACAACCCCTGCAACATACAGAATCCCGGAATCCAGCAATCTCATCATCTGGGAACGGCGGTTAACGTCCAGTCGATGGTGTTCGGCAATATGGCGATACCTCCGGTACCGGTTTGCGTTGCCTTTACCAGGAACCCGGCCACCGGCGAAAAGGTTTACAGCTTTTTGCAAAATGCCCAGGGGGAGGATGTGGTTGCGGGCATAACGGGACGTCAAAGCCCATTGACAGTATGGCATGAGATATTCCCTGATATACATGAGCAGTTCAGCAACATAGCAAACCTCCTTGAAACGCACTACAGGGACATGCAGATATAGAGTTCACGGTTGAAAGGGGCAAGCTCTTACATACTTCAGACCTCGAAACGGAAAAGGACCGCCGCCGCGGCGGTAAGAGTGGCGCGGGATCCTCCGTGGAAGAAGGGCTTATAACAAAGGAAGAGGCCCTGCTTCGCGTACCGCCCGGGCAGCTTGACCAGCTGCTGCACCCCAATTTCGATGCAAAGGTGCTGGAAAAGGCCGAGCTGCTGGCCCAGGGTCTTCCGGCATCGCCGGGGGCGGCCACCGGGGCGGTGTATTTTACCGCCGAGGATGCGGTTAAAGCGGCAAGGTCGGGTATCAAGGTAATACTTGTAAGACAGGAAACCTCACCGGAGGATATAGAGGGCATGAACGCGGCGGAGGGAATTCTCACCTCCAGGGGCGGTATGACGTCCCATGCTGCGGTGGTTGCCCGGGGCATGGGAAAATGCTGTGTCGCCGGCTGCGGTGCCTTAAGGGTTGAGGAAAACCAAAAGAGGTTTACCGTCAAGGGCATTACAGTGACAGAAGGAGAATTCATTTCACTGGACGGAAGTACCGGCAGGGTTTATTTGGGCAGCATACCCACCACCGAACCGGTCCTTTCAGGCAGTTTCGCAACCCTTATGGGCTGGGCGGATGAAACCAGGAAACTGGAGGTATGGGCCAACGCGGACAATCCGAAGGACGCCGCCACTGCGGTGCGGTTTGGCGCGGAAGGCATCGGCCTTTGCAGGACCGAGCACATGTTCTTTGAGGAGGACAGGATACCGGTTGTAAGGGAAATGATACTGTCCAGGACCACCGAACAGAGGGAGAAGGCCCTGGACAAGCTGCTGCCCATGCAAAAGGAGGACTTCAAGGGAATATTCAGGGCAATGGGCGAAAGGCCTGTTACCATAAGGCTTCTTGACCCGCCGCTGCATGAATTCCTGCCAAAGGAGGAGCGGGATATACAAGCCTTGGCGGAGGATATGCGCATCCCGGTCCAGGACCTTAAGGATGTGATAAAGGACCTTGAGGAGTTCAACCCCATGCTGGGGCACCGGGGCTGCCGCTTGGCCATTACATACCCGGAGATTGCCAGGATGCAGACGAGGGCAATCATAGAGGCGGCGATAGAGGTGAAAAAGGGGGACGGCATCGGGGTGAAGCCTGAAATAATGGTGCCGCTGGTGGGTAGCTTCTCCGAGTTCAAATACTTAAAGGACATTATAGTTGAAACCGCCGACGAAATAATAGGGCAGTCGGGAATTGACCTTCATTACCTGACCGGTACCATGATAGAAGTGCCGAGGGCCGCACTTACCGCCGACGAGGTGGCAAAGGAGGCGGAGTTTTTCTCCTTTGGCACCAACGACCTGACTCAGATGGCCATGGGCTTTTCAAGGGACGATGCAGGGAAATTCTTGGAGGACTATAAGAATAAGGGCATACTGGAGGCCGACCCCTTCCAGAAGCTGGACCAGGTAGGCGTGGGCAAGCTGGTGGATATGGCGGTGAAGCTGGGCAAAAAGGCCCGCCCGGATATAAAGCTGGGCATATGTGGCGAACACGGCGGGGAGCCCTCTTCGATAGATTTCTTCCACCGGGTGGGCCTTGACTATGTTTCCTGCTCGCCCTTTAGGGTACCAATCGCCAGGCTGGCCGCTGCCCAGGCGGCTGTAATGAACAAAGACCAATCAAAGCCCTTACGGTTGTATGCGTCACACTGGTGATGCTGCCGACCCTTAACAGGCATCTTGTTATACTGCTCAAGAACCATGCCTATCTTGTCGCCTATGACCGTATGAGCGAGGCTCAGCAGACGGATATCATCCGGCAGATGAAAACCTTGGAAGAACTGACTGTAAGAGAACAGGAGGTACTGCAGCATATCTTATCAGGCAAATCCAATCGCGAGATTGTCGCGACGCTGTTCATAAGTGAGAACACTGTTAAAATCGCTGCCAAACATTTTTCAAAATACAAGTGTCGGCAACCGTGCGGAGCTAATCAGCACCCTGCTGAAAAACCAATCCACCTAATAAATAAAAAAACCTTATAAATGCTGACAGATCTGGGCCTCTCATACTAAAGTATGAGGGGCTTTTTTTGGCTATTTCATACTTTAGGGCGATGTTTTCTCCTTTACTTTTGATTAGACTGTATCAAGAAGGAGGCGTGAAGCGAACAAAATACAAGTATTATTATTCAAGAAGAAGGAGGAAAACAATGGAGAAGAAATACATATCCTTTTTGCTGTGCCTGTGCATGGCGCTTACCCTGATGCCAATGACGGTGTTCGCATTCGCAAATGAAAAGGATTTCGGAGCGTTTCATGTAAGCGCTGATGCAGATGTTAGTGTAGATACGGTAGCAAGCTATTCAGATAACGTTTTAACCATAACAGACGACTGTACCATTACAATGGCCGTGTACGGCGAAACACCTACAACTGATAGAATTGAAGTTACATCGGCTGCGAATATCATACTTGACGGTGTGGATATCGCAAGCAGCGGTGCTGCTTTTAAAATCACCTCGACCGCCGGGGAGGTAAACATCACTCTGGCAGACAACAGCACAAATACCCTTGTAAGTGGCCATAATTGCGCCGGCATGCAGAAGGAAAATCCTGCGCAACTGACCATTTCCTGCGAAGGTGAGGGAGAGGGTCACAACTGCGATGGTCACTGCGGTACGCTTTTTGCCACCGGCGGAAATTCCGGTGCCGGTATTGGCGGCCGCTATAAAGCCAGTGTCAGCGGCATTACCATCACAGGAGGTAACATTACGGCCACCGGCAATTATGGTGGTGCCGGTATCGGTGGTGGTTATCACGGAGGTGCCAGCGATATTACCATTACAGGCGGTACCGTTATTGCTACCGGCGGAGAGAACGGCGCAGGTATCGGTGGTGGTGGCGATGGCGGCGATGGCAGCGATGGCAGCGATATTACCATTACAGGCGGTATTGTTGAAGCCACCGGCGGAGATTACGGTGCCGGTATCGGTGGTGGTTATCACGGAGGTGCCAGCGATATCACCATCTACGGCGGTATTGTCACAGCCAACGGCCGTTCAGGCGCATCTGGCATTGGCATAGGTTATTTCTTTAGTGGCAGCCGCAGTGCGAGCAATATTACCATTGCAGGCGGTACCGTCACCGTCAACAACAGTTCGGGTGGTGTTGGCATCGTCGGCGGCGGCGCTGGTGCCACCGGTATCAAAATATTCGGCGGTAACGTGCTGGCCGGCTTCGGCACGGGCGGTGCCGCGCCCACAAACGACGCAGAACCCGCGGAGCCCGTCTTTAAGGCAACATTTACCGTGCCGGATATTGACACCGACCTCACGGCGGTCGACCTTACCATAGAGGGCTACAACACCAACGGCATAAAGACACTGAATACCGATAAGGTCTATGTCTACCTACCTGCAGGCGATGCCACCGTCACCTACGATGACGTCGATTACACGGCAACGGTGAATGAAGACGGCACGGCAGAGTTTACGGCATACATGGTGCCCCTTGCTTTTACCTACAGTGCAGACTATGACATCCCAGCTTCTACCGTTGGCACGAGTATTGAGGATATAGATGTATCTGCCGGTGTGTCAGGCGGCACCCCGCCATACACATTCCAGTCATTGGACCTGCCTGATGGCATAGAGATAAGCGATGAAGGTGTTATAAGCGGTACGCCAGCCGTAGCTGATGCCGACGGTGGCACGGCAACCATCACCGTGACAGACAGTGCGGATTCTGCCGCCGCAGAAAGCATAACTATCAACTATGGCGTAATCAGCCCGGGTACAGCCCAGGCACCAACCTTTAATACCGATTTAAGCACCACTGAGCGGGTAGTGGCGGCAGGGGATTCCGTTACTCTGACTGTTGCGGCCAGCGTCAGCGATGGCGGTACTGTCACCTATCAGTGGCACAGCAGTGATACAAACAGTGCTGAGGACGCGGAACCTATCACCGGCGAAACAACCGATACGTATACTTTTAACGCATCCGCCACACCAAACGATACCACCTGCTATTTCTGCACAGCAACCAACAGTTGTTCGTCGGCAACGGCATCAGCTAATAGTAATATTCAGCCGGTGCGCACCAAAAACAATGTTGCCACCATAGACACATTTAGCTTCACTTCACCCGTCGCTGTTGGTACGGTGGACAGCACGGCAGATACCGTGGCTGTTAGTGCCCCCGCAGGCACAGACGTGACCGGATTAACCCCGGCCATTGTGCTTACGGACAGCAATGCAAGCGTATCGCCTTCAAGCGGCACAGCGCAGGACTTTTCAAGCCCCGTCACCTACACCGTAACGGCGGAGGATGGCACCACAACC
>JAXGPT010000021.1:0-30836 GCA_040766775.1 Bacillota bacterium
GGCGCGAATGTGTCAAAGGACTTGGCCCGGGTCCACTGCCCATCCTTTGTTTGAAGGTCACGGGCAGTGACATCATTGAAGCAGGTCGCGCCCAGTATGTAAGAATAGGCTGCTTCAGGCTCAATATTTTTTGCCGGTTTTCCTATCACCAACCCCAGTTCGGCTTCATAATCAACCCTGCCGGACACTGCAGGTATTATGATATTACCCTTATGTGCCAGGGCCGCTGTAGGAGGCTTTAGGAATATCAAAGGCTCTTGAGGCAGAGGCATATTGGTCTCCCTCGCATGGGCTTTATAGTTTAAACCTACACACACTATTTTTGAAGGTACGCAAGGGGTTAATAATTCTATCTCGTCAATATCGTAACAGCGGCCGGTAACGCTGTAATCCTTAAATATGTCACCTTCTATTACTTTGACCTTTTCCCCCTCAAGTAGACCGTAGCTGCAAAAATTATCCTTTTTAAACCTTACATATTTCATTATTTACCCTCCCTTGGAGCACCGTATGGTATCGATATTTCTGCATAAATAGTATATGGCCTACCATAAGAGTACCGCATCTTTCAAAAAAATACTACTATAAATTATGTATGCAGCTACTCCAAGCACCGCAAGGCAGTAGTATACTCCCTGCAACCCGGCTTAAACAAGCATGCCTACGGCCGGATGCATAAAAAAACTCCTCCTTGGCCCGGTAAATCACCTGCGGTCAAGGAGGAGCTTGGTTTATCGTCAAACGCCAAGTCTGCTACAATCTCAGCAATTTACACAAAACTATTTCTCGTCAAAGTATTTTTGTGCACCCGGATGCAGGGGTATTGAAGTTTCATTGAGTTTAGTCTCGTCTATTTGTTCTGCAGTCTTGTTAATCTCTTTTAACTCGGCGACATTATCATACAGTGCCTTTGCAATATTGTACGCCAAATCTTCGTCCATATCAGACTTGCATACGAGTACATTGGATATACCTATCGCTGTTACGTCGGAATCCAGCTTATATACATCCTTCGGAACAGTCGCATCCGTATAATAGGGATATTTATCAAGCATCCTCTTAAGAACATCCGGTTCCACTTCCAGGAACCTAATTTTTTTCGTTGCCGCTACTTCCATTACAGCCGCTGCTGGATAACCACTGGTCGCTAATGCCACATCAACGTTTCCATCGGCCATTTGGGAGTAACCGTCCGAATACGGCAGATAGCTTGGAATAATATCATCAAAGGACATGCCGTACTCTGCCAATATATTTTCCATTATCCCTATCGAAGCGCCTCCCGCAGGGCCACAGGCTACTCTTTTCCCTTTTAAATCTTCTATGCTGTTTATCGGGGAATCCGCCAGGACAATAATATGAAACACACTCGGATGCAAGTTGCCCAGCGCAACAATGTCTTGTTTTGCATCATAGGGTTTTTGTCCGTTATAGGCATAATAGGCCAGATCCGCATTTGTAATACCCAGTGCCACTTCTCCGTCATTAACCAGCCTATTATTTTCCAAGGCCCCATTCGTAACCTCTGCATTAAGAACTACCCCGTCATAATGAGCATTTACTACGCTTGCTATCGCTTGGCCCATTGGATAATAGGCCCCACCTACTGTTGCGGTTGCTATTCCCATTTGGACAGCTTTACCCGAAGTATCCGGTCCTCCCGGTGTTTCGGTTTCCGGGCCCTTTTTTGCACAACCGGCAGCTACAATTACCAATGCAATGATTAAGGAAAGTACTTTTATACTCGTTTTAAACTTCTTCATCTATTATCCTCCTTGTATACTATGAGCAGCAGCCAATTTGGATGTAAATTCCCAATTCGGAGGTTGCTCATATTGATATTTATTGACTTAATAATGTTATCTTCAAATCTATCTTTATATTTTTAAAAACAACATTATTAGTCGTAGTCGGGGCTTGTGGATATGTGGTCAACGCTTTAGCGTTGTCCAAGCAGCTCGTGGGGTCTGTGGGTAACTCGCAAGAGTTATCCATCAGAACCCACAGCTGCGGCATATCTACAGCCCAATGCGGACAATACTCTTTACACTATCTTTCTTTAATTTAGGGTTTGCAGTACTGCGATGTCTTTGGGAAAATATAGCCAAAGGTGTCTACCAAGGGAATGTTCCGTCTCCTCCCGTTGCCCCGATATTCGGGTGTCTTCCCGCGAAAGAGTGTTCCCCTGGCCCCATGATATAGACCTACACGCTGGCTGTTTCCCGGCTTCTCTTCCTTCCTGCAAGCAGAGGGAAGCATGTGCATCGAAGGGTGCCGGTGTATTCCTATAGCTCGCAAGGCTGTCGTTCATGGGTTTCCCAGGGACATCCCAGGACTGTAGACATCATATCCATTCCGCAAAGGAGGTGATTAAGATGCCCAACCCTTTATTTGTCGGTATTGATGTAAGCAGCAGGGATAATGTGGTCTGTTGCCTATCAAACGATGATGAGAAAAGACCCTTATCCAGGTTTATTGTGCTTAACAATCGACCCGGGATCTTAGAGCTTAAACAGCGTATCAGCCAGCTAGTGCAAAAGCATAGCTTTGATCAAATACTCTTCGGGCTTGAACATACCGGTTGTTACTCTACCCATGCTGCCATGTACCTACAACATCATCTGGTCTTCGGCTGCGAAGATGTTAACGTATACTTGTTTAACCCCAGCCTCATCAAGGAGTTTAAAAAGGCTCATTTCCTCGATGCTCCTAAAAATGACAGGGTCGATGCCTGGTACATAGCATCCAAGCTTATGGCCGGGCATCTGCCCCACCCATTCACATGGAGTGAGCCCTTAATGGCACTGCAGAGGCTAACACGGGCCAGATACCATCTTATGCAGGCCCTGGTACGGGAAAGCAACTTCCTTATGACTAACTTATACCTAAAATGCAGTGATTACACCCTCGTTTTTGACAACAAGCTATCTGCTACTTCTTTGGCAGTCATGGAAGAGTTTGAATGCGCAGAAGCCTTGGCTGAAGCTTCTTTGGACAAACTTACCTGGTTCCTGGTCCAGCATGGTAAAAACCGGTTCGATGACCCACAGGCTGTAGCCAAAGAACTTCAGAAAGCAGCACGGTCTTCTTATCGCTTGCCAAAGGCCATGGCTGACTCCGTTAATCTAGCTATGGCATCCAGCATACGGGTCATAAGGACGCTCCAGGAGCAGCTTAAGTCCCTGAAAAAAGCCATAGAGGACCATCTGGATACTATTCCTCAGACCCTGGATTCTGTACCGGGTATTGGCCCGATATTTGCCTCTGGTATACTGGCCGAAATAGGCGATATTAACCAGTTTGACAGCCATAAGCAGCTGGCCAAGTTCGCAGGCCTGGCCTGGACGCAGCACCAATCTGGTAACTTTACTGCCAACAACACACGGCTTATCCGTTCAGGTAATCGCTTCTTACGGTACTACCTCATTGAGGCGGCTGACAGTGTCAGGATGCACGACCCTGTCTTTGCCCAGTACTATGCCCTAAAGAAAGCGGAGCCTAAACAATATGCACACAAACGTGCCCTTGCGCTTACTGCCCGAAAACTGGTCCGGTTAGTCTTTTATCTGCTAAAGACCAACCAACTTTACCAACCAGGAGGGAGAAACCGACATGATAGCTGAATAAACTAGCCAATGCCTATTCCCGCCCTCGTATTGGGTCCGTTGTGAATATTTGTCTATTAAGTTGGGTGGGTTTAGTTTAGTGATGCCTTCTTTAGACATGCACCTCCTTTTTAGCAGCGAATTTCTAAAGTTTTTTCCAGTTTTCACTTGACATCATACCGCTGCTCTTCCGGTAGTATGGGGATACACCCCGTAATGCCTTTCCCCCGCCTACAGGCTTTCGGGCCGTAGACATATGGTTTTGCAGTTGTCGGCTGGTATGCGGTACCGCCGCAGGGCATTGGGCGGCGAAAAATTAAAAGCCCCTACCATTACGGTAGGGGCGGTCAATGGCCACGTTACCACCCTACTTCACTGCTATACTAGCAGTCTCTTCCGGCAACCGGTGATTGCCTGCCCTTTTAACGGGGGCATCCGTTACCGCTTACTAGCCCTTTCGGCGGCAAGGCTCCGGGGCCATGTTCAGGACTTACCGCGGCGCCGGTTTCCACCCTTCCCGGTTCTCTGCTGCCTTGGACGGGTCCCTACTCTTCCCTTCATTGCCTTTAAAATATTGTATATCCTTTCTCTAGAATATACAGAAGTTTTCCCCTTTTGTCAAGACGGGCCGAAAATTATGCTGCATATAATCACCGACGATATTACCCCCGCCAGGTCGGCCACAAGGGCCGCCGGCAGCACATGGCGGGTGTCCTTTATACCCACCGCCCCGAAATACACCGTTATAGTATAAAATATGGTTTCGGTGGAGCCCATCATGGTGGCGGCGACCCTCCCCGCAAAGGAGTCGGGCCCATAGGCATATAGTATTTCACTTAGCACTCCCAGCGCGCCGCTGCCGGATAGGGGGCGGATGAGCACAAGGGGCGTTACTTCGGCGGGAATGCCCAAAAGCCCCGCCGGTACCTTAAAAAGCGCCAGCAAAATATCCATGGCCCCGGAGCTTCTGAACGCCCCTATTGCCATTAGTATGGCAATTAAATAGGGAAGTATTCTTAAAGACGTCTTTATTCCTTCGGCGGCGCCTTCCACAAACACCTCGTATACCTTCACTCCCTTTATGTACCCGTGGACCAGTATGGATGCAACCACCAGCGGAACGGCAAAGGCTGAGACCGTTTTAATTGCGGTTTCCATTCTTAAATCACCTAGTACAGCCGCTCAAGGGTTTTAACCGCCAGTAAACCCGCCAGCGTTGATATGGTGGTGGCCAAAAGCGCCGTTCCCACTATTTCGGTGGGGTTGCTTGAGCCCGCCGCAGCCCTAAGGCCTATTACGGTGGCGGGAATAACCTGCACCGAGGAGGTGTTCAAAACGAGGAATGTACACATGGCATCGGTGGCCTTGGAAGGTTTCGGGTTAAGCTTTTGCAGTTCCTTCATCGCGTTTATGCCTATGGGGGTGGCTGCGTTTCCAAGGCCCAGCATATTGGCGGCCAGGTTCATCACCACTGCTCCCATGGCGGGATGGTTTTTGGGCACCCCGGGGAAAATGGGTACCAGCACCGGCCTTATCGCCCTGGACAGCGTTTCCACCAGACCGGACCTTTCCGCCACCCGCATAACCCCGGTCCACAGCGCCATTATTCCCATAAGGCCCAGGAAAAGCTCCACCGATGAGGATGCGCCGGCCATTATACCCGCCGACACATCCCCCATGCTGCCGCGGGCCGCCGCCACGGCAATGCCGGAAACAATCAAGAACAGCCACACCGAATTAATCATAGGAATTCTCCTCTCACCGGAAATTGTTACGTAAAAACCGTACAATTAATTATATGTGGCTGCCCCTACAGGTATTAACAGGGCCCCGCGAAACCGGGGCCGGACGCTTTTCCGCCCGGCGGTCCTACAACACGCCGGGTTCGGTAATATACAGCCGGCCGTTCTCCACCAGCCCACTGCAGCCCAAGGGGATTGTAATATTGTATTTATCATGGCCTATCATTACGTTTGAAATACACGGTTTTTGTTCCGCTTTTGCTATTTCCCCCAGCAGGTGGTCCACCTGGGTCTCGGGGTGTTTGTCGTCGGTACAGTTTTTCCACTTGGCCGAACACTATGGCCGCGGCTTGCTTAAATTTTCCCGCCATCCGCAGGTGGGTTAGCATCCTGTCAATTTTATAGGGCGGCTCTCCAATCTCCTCCACGAAAAAATATGCCATCCCTTGTATCTATCTCGTAAGGGGTTCCTATGGTTGAACATAAAAGGGAAAAGATTGCCCCCTTTATGGGGCCTTTCGCCCCTGCCGGGGAAAAGCGTAACGGGAGAGCCCTCACCTTCCGGGTTTAATCTCCCCGAGGGGTTCGGGGCAAAAAAAGCGCCCTTTCCAGGCAGTCCAGGTTATACCGGGGAAAGTCTTCGGTCATTTCAGCCGCCATGGGACCGTGGAATGTTGCAAGTCCCGCATTTTTTGCCAGCGCAAGGTGAAGGGCGGTGATATCGCTGTAGCCGATAAATACCTTGGGGTTTTGCGCCGCCACCCCGTAGTCTATAAGGTCCAGGATCCGGGTACAGCCGAAGCCCCCCCTTGCGCAAAAGATTCCCTTTACCGAGGGGTCGGCGAACATCCGGTTTATATCCCCGCCCTTTCCCGGTCGCCGCCGGCAAGATAGCCTAGACTCAGACCTTACATGGCGTCCGGGTTTTACTTTAAGCCCCAGGATTCCAGGGTTTTTATACCGCTTGCCAATAGGTCCTCCTTACCGGGCCCGCCGGGCATACAATCCCTACGGTATCCCCTTTGTGAAGCCTTCCAGCCTTTAACAAACCACCACCACCGTCTTTAGAACCTCCGGCTGCAAAATGCTGCCACGGCACATTAATAATGTTACATCCCTTTACCTGCCCTTCTAGCGGCGAAGCACGAAGAACCCGATCATATCGTTCTGAGGGCGAAGCCGGAAGAATCTCACTTGTGGAACCGGTCCTTCGCCATCGCTCAGGATGACTGTCAGAATATAACCTCTAATCAAAAGAACCGTCCCTGTGATTATAACCTCTAATCAAAAGAACCGTCCCTGTGATTACCTGTGATTACCTGTGATTACAGCAGCGGCAGTCGGGCCTTTTGTATATCAATCCTTTCAGCGTACCAGTGCCACAGGTCGATATACAGCATTCCTCTCATCATGCTGCCGGTGTTACCGGTAAGATACTTTATAGCCTCGTTGGACTGTATTGCTCCCACCGTTGACGTCAGCGTGCCCAGTATGCCCGCCGTGCCGGTGCCGGGCAGGGCAATACCCGCAAGCTTTTCGGGGTATACGCATTCCAGGCAGGGGCCTTTGGGGTCGGTAAAAGCCATCACCACCCCACTGGTGGCCAGCACCCCGCCGTGAATCCATGGAAGCCCCTGTTCCACGCAGGTCCTGTTTATCAAAAAGCGCGTGGCAAAATTGTCGGTGCCGTCCATAACAAGATGAACATCGGCGGTATACTCCTTTATGTTTGCCTCGTTGAGTTCCTCCGCCAAGGTCTCGACCTCCACCGAGGAATTGATACGCTTAAGCGCCCTACGGGCCGCCTCCACCTTGGGCAGGTTGCCGGCGGCGTCCTCCTCGTCGTACAGGCACTGCCTCTGCAAATTGCTGACCTCTACCCTGTCCTTGTCTATTATCCTTATAAAACCCACCCCGGCCCTAACCAGTATATTTGCAATATTGGTCCCCAATCCTCCGCAGCCTACAAGCAGTACCCTGGCCTGCCCAAGGCGTTTCTGGCCCTCGGTCCCGATTTCCTTTACCAGCATCTGCCTTTCATACCTTTCCATCACGTGCCTCCTTTATGTAGAAATAGGCTTTCTTGCATTCCCGGTAATTTACTATTATTTTATTATATTCCCCCGCCGCCGTCCACATCAATTCCGCCCACCGCCTTTTTCTCCAGGCACTGGGCACTGCATGAAAAATCCTGGTGGTTTTTGTAAATATGCCAAAAAAATATTAAATAATTACATTGACTTTAATTGGTATTTCTGGTATGCTTTTAATTGAAAATATTGTCGAAATATATCTGGATTATGAAAGGGGCGAAGACTTTGAAATCGACAGGCATTGTAAGGAAAGTGGACGAACTAGGCAGGGTCGTAATACCTATTGAGCTGCGACGGACTCTCAACATAGCAGAGAAGGATGCTCTGGAAATATATGTGGACGGGGAGCATATAATTCTCAAAAAATACGAGCCGGCCTGCATATTCTGTGGCAATGCAAGGGATGTAATAAACTATAAGGGGAAGAACATTTGCCCGGACTGTGCAAAGGAACTTAAAAATTCAAGACTTTAAAAAAATAGCCGTTTTGCGGCTATTTTTTTACTATGCTCTCGGCATAAACCTGTTTTTTGGGTATATTACGTTCCCGGGCGGTTACGGCTATGGCCTCTTTTTTTGAGAGGCCCTTATCCATGTTCCAATTCAGGTGCTCGGCTATACTCATGCCCTGCCACGGCACCTGTGTCTGCCCTGCCTCGCCGGAAGCGCCCTCCAGTAAAATCACGTACTCGCCTTTTATTTCCCTTTCGCCGGCCCACTGCATAAGCTGGTCCAGCGTGCCCCTTACAAACTCCTCGTACTTCTTGGTAAGTTCCCGGGCTATTACCCCCCTCCGGTTGCCCAGCACCCTCCTTAAGTCTTCCAGGAGACCGCCTAAACCGTGGGGCGGCGCGTAAAATACTATTGTGCCCTGCTGGCGCTCCAGCCCTTTAAGAACCTCCCGCCTTTTGCCGGCGCCCTTTGGCAAAAAACCCTGGAAGAAAAACCTGTCGGAGGGCAGCCCCGAAGCCACTAGGGCGGTCATTATTGCCGTAGGCCCCGGCAGGGATACCACCTTGCCTCCGGCTTCAATGAAGTCCCTTATAAGTTCGAAGCCCGGGTCGGAAATACCGGGGGTGCCCGCATCGGTTACCAGAGCAATTTTTTTGCCCTGGCCCAGCAGTTTTAACAGGTATTCCCCCTTCTTCCGCCGGTTGTGGGCATGGTAGCTGGTCATGGGGGTTTTTATCCGGTAATGGTTCAAAAGCTGCTGCGTCCTCCTGGTATCCTCCGCTGCAATAAGGTCAACCTCCCCCAGCACCCTTAAGGCCCTCAGGGTTATGTCCTCAAGGTTCCCTATCGGGGTGGGACATATGTAGAGTATACCTTCCCCCTCCATGCCGCCTACATCCTTTCTCCCTCGTAGTAAATCCTGTGTATCTCCTCCGAGTAACTTCCGTCCTGCCGGTATATCACCAGGGGTCTTGACACCTTTAGAAGCTTTCCACCCTCCTTGGCCCCCTCCACCAGGAACAGGTTGGATTCCCTGTCAATGGCCGAATGGACCATCCTTAACCTCTTGGGCTCTATGCCCCCCTCCCGCATCGCCAGCAGCACATCCACCATGCGGCGGGTGCGGTGTATCATGGCCAGCCTGCCCCCGTTTCTTAAAACCCTGCCCGCCGATTTCACAATGTCCTCCAGCGTGCACAATATCTCATGCCGGGCAATGGCCTTGCTGCTGTCGGGATTCTTCATGCCCCCGCCTTCGTTCATGTAAGGGGGGTTTGAAACCACAAGGTCAATTGTCCCTTCCCCCACCAGCGAGCAAGCACGTTTCAAGTCGCCGGCCAGCACTTTTACCCGGTCGCCCAGCCCGTTCATTGCGATGCTCCTTTGGGCCATCTCCGCCATGTCTTCTTGAATCTCAATCCCGATTATCTTGGATGCCTCTGTCTTACCAGCAAGGATTATTGGTATTATCCCGGTGCCGGTACCAAAGTCCACCACGGTATCCCCTTTTTTCACGGTGGCAAAATTGGCAAGCATAACCGCGTCAATGCCAAAGCAAAACTTGTTGGGGTTTTGTATTATACGCAAGCCTGCTATCCCCAGGTCGTCTATCCTTTCTCCGTCCCTAAGGTATTTTTCCATCATTAAATCAACTCCCGCCGCCGGGCCGCCGCGTTATTCTCCCGGTATCATTCCCTGAAAGCGGCCTCTATATATCCCACCATTTGGTCATAATCCATAAGGCCTATATGGACGGCGCTTACCTCGCCCCGGCGGTTTATCACGTAATTGGTGGGCAGGTAGGACACAAGGTACTTTTTTGAGACTTCCGCATCCAAATCCAGCAGCACCGGAAAAGTAAAACCCTTTTCCCGGATAAACCTTGAGACCTCTTCCCTTTCCTCGCCGACATTTATCGCAAGCGCCACCACATCCCCGTCCTTGTAGGCTTCATACAGCCGATCCAAAAGGGGTAATTGCTCCAGGCACCAGCTGCTGTTGGTCTGCCAAAAGCACAGCAGCACCACCCTGTCCCGGTGGTCGGACAATTTGACGGTGTTACCCTCGATATCGGCCAGTTCAAAAACATAGGCCAAGTCGCCGGGGTACACGCCGTAGCCGCCCTCCTCCCGGCCTTGAGACTGCTGCATGTCACTGTCGTCCGGCTTTTCTTCCCCCATCCGCTCCGGGGCCGCCCCGGGCTGGTTGAGGCTGTTATCGGGAGGGCTTAAATCCGGAAGGGCACTGTCTTTTTGCAGCGCAGCCCATGCTGCTATAAGAACTGCAAGCAACACTACGACGGCGGTCAAAATCCATTTCTTCATTTCAAAACCTCCATGCCCGGTAATATTCCTCCACAAGTCCCGGGACCGTTTTTCCCGGTGCGGCGCTTTCGCCGCCCTATTTAGGTTGCACAGTAAAGGCCTATATGATACCGGCCGCTGCCATACTATGTTAAAAGACCCTTGCCAGGGTCTTTTGTTAAACTTCCGATTCAGGTTTGGGGCGTCCACCGGACATACATCCGCGCACGCGCCGCACTCAATGCACTCCCTCCGGGTCTATAACGTATTTATCCTCCCCTTCGCTTATAACCCCCTCGGGGCATTCAGGTTCACATGCACCGCAGCTGATGCAGTCATCAGTTATTACATATGCCACACTGTTCACCTCCTTGAGTATCTCAAACCCATTACTACCGTTAATATTGTAACACTTAAACAGGATTTTTCAAAGAAAAATATTCCGTTTCGAGTACCCCGTTATTCTTCCGGGACCGGCCGGACATCGTCCAAGTTGAACTCCTTAATATCCGTCTCGTCACCCTCCACCAGTTTTACTTTAACCATCCTTTTCAGGATATTGGTATCCACCACTATTCCGTCACCGGACGGGGTGGAAACCTTTATGCCTATCGGCGGCATATCCTGTTTTATTGCCTCGTATACTTCCTCCTCATACTTTAAGCAGCACATAAGCCGCCCGCAAATACCGGAAATCTTGGTGGGGTTTAACGACAGGTTCTGTTCCTTGGCCATTTTTATGGATACCGGTTCAAAGTCCCCCAAAAAGGTGGCGCAGCACAGCGACCTGCCGCAGGGCCCCAGTCCGCCCAGCATCTTGGCTTCGTCCCGGACGCCAATCTGTCTCAGTTCTATCCTGGTTTTAAAAATGGAAGCCAGGTCTTTCACCAGTTCCCTAAAGTCCACCCGTCCGTCGGCGGTGAAGTAGAATATCACTTTGTTGGCGTCAAAGGTATACTCCACGTCCACCAGTTTCATTTCCAGGTTGTGCTTGGCTATGGCCTCCAGGCATACGTCAAAGGCCTTTTTTTCCTTTTCCTTGTTTTCCTTTTCGGTGGCAATGTCCTCGGGGGTGGCTATCCTTATTACCTGCTTTAACGGGGCAACCACGTCTTCCTCCCTGACCATTTTGGGTCCCACCGCCACGTCCCCCAGTTCAATGCCCCTTACAGTCTCCACTATCACTTTCTGCCCGGCCTGTACATCCAGTTCGCCGGGGTCAAAATAGTATATTTTGCCTGCCCGTTTAAACCGGACCCCTACTACTGTCAACATTTTTATACCTCCTGTATATCCAGCAGAAGAACTTCCAACGTCAACTGTGCATTGGCGTTTTGCCTCAGGTTTTCCCTGGCCTTGGACACAGCTTCAATCATCCATCCCAGCCCGGCCGGGGTAAACCTTGCCGCCGTCCTTCGTGCAAATTCACCATTGTCTTTAATATACAGCAAATCTTCCTTCTGAGCAAGCTTAAGGACCAAAGGTCCACCAGCTGCAAAAACATATAGTCCAGGAAGTCCTCCACCGACCGGTCGGTATCCCGGACCAGGAGGTCTATGGCAGCGGAGGCCAGGGTAAAGTCCTCTTGCATCATGCAAACCATTGTTTCATGGTACAAATGGTGGTCGGGTATATTTTGGTCGGTTTCCGGCTTTAAAACCTGGCAGCGGGAAAGGATGGTTGGCAAAAGACCGGCCGGGTTGGCGGTGGTGATTGCTATTATTCCGTCCCCCGGCGGGTCCTCAAGCACTTTCAGAAGGCAGTTTTGCGCCTGCACCGTCATTTTTCACCCTGCAGGATTATGCTTACCCTTTTTTGCCTTCATAGGGTTTTATGAATATTTCCTTCTGCAGCTGCCTTATGTCGTCAATTCCTATGCTTGCGCCCCCGGCCCGGGTTATGGTTACATCGGGATGGTTTGAAGTATCTATTTTCCGGCAGGAACTGCACCGGCCGCAGGGTTTTCGGTCTTCGGCCATGCAGTTTACCCCTTTGCCAGGAATAATGCCAGGTCCTTCGCCTGCTGCTGTGCTGCGTTGATTATATAGGCATGGGATACCCTGCCCTGCATTACTGCCTTTTCTATAAAACCGTACGCCTCCATAACCGCCACCCCAATCAGGTATACAAGTCAACCAAAAGACCTCTAATATTGTCCACCTTTTCCAGTATCCTTAACCGGTTCTTCTGTTCGCCCAGCATTTCTTCGGTCAAGTGTTCAAGCTCTTGGTTTATTCTTTTTACCAGCGTATAAATCCTGTGTCTTCCCCTTCTGTCCATGGTGGAGCTTTTGGTAAATTTAAGCATGCCGGACAAGACCTCTTCCATGAAAGCCTTCACCTTGGCCTTGTAGGCCAGGAGCTCCTTAAGGGACATGGACCCGGCCATCCTCTTGCCCTGCCGGTCTATATCCTCAAGCAGCGCGGCGATGCGCTCCTCCATCCTTTGAGACTGCTCTCTGCTTAGGTTTTCATCAAAGCCGCCCCGGCTGCCTTCCGCCTTTTCGGTTTTTTTGTCCCCCACCTTGCCGGTATAGGGACCCGCCGGGCCGCCGGTTAATTTCCTAATTTTCATTGCTTTACACCCCCGATACGATGTCCCCGGGCATGCTAAGGGGCCCTGGAAACTATATCGTATACCCTCTGGTGTATTATATCGGCAGGCAGCAGCTGTCTTTTAGCGCAGTCCATGCACTGCACCCTCTGCCACCCGTATTTCTTGGCAACATACAGCGCATTTATATAGGACTTTTCCAGGTATTCAGCGTCCGCCTCGTGTATATCCTTCTTCCGCCTGGCGGCCCTTTTCTCCAGAAGCTTTTGGCTTGCCTCCGGGGGCACGTCCAGAAAAACCACCAGGTCGGGCACCGGAAGCTTGTATATGCCGTATTCAAAGTCCCACAGCCAGTCAAGGAATTTGTCCCTTTGGTCCGGGTCGGCTATTTTGGACGCCTGGTGAACCATGTTGGAGGTGGTGTACCTGTCGGCGACAACCAGTCCCCCGGCATTGTAGAAGTCCCCCCAAAGGTCCAGGAAACTGCAATACCTGTCCAAAGTAAACATGGGGCTTGCAATATAGGGGTCGACAGCCTTGGGGTCCTTGCCGAACTTTCCGTCAAGGTACATCCTCACAAATATTGAGGAATCGCTGTCGTAATTGGGAAATTCTATTTTCATAACCTTTTTGCCTTCCCGCCGCAGCCTTTCGTACAGCATCTGCGCCTGGGTCGCCTTCCCGCTTGCGTCCGAACCGGATTCAATAATAACCAGTTTTCCCTTCATGGCCAACCTCCGCTAAAATTATTCTACCACATCCACCTGTCCATCTTTCAGGCCCTTAATGGTTATACCAAAGGCGCTGTACTCCTTGATGAGTTCTATGGCCCGCGCACTGAACCGCTCCCCGGGACAAACCAACGGTATACCCGGCGGATAGGGTATTACACCGCTGCAGGCCGTCCTGCCCTCCGCCTGGTCCAGAACAACCCGGCTGCAGCGTACCTCGGCCACTTCCCAGGGGTCCGCCGCCGTGTCAAGCCTTAAGTCTTCAAACCGGGGCAGCAAGTCACCGTTCACCGGTTCCGGCATTAAGCCGTTTAAGCCCTGCACCAGCCTTTCAAAGTCCTTCCACCGGCTGGCCGCCGTTGTTACGCCCAGCCAGTTTGCCAAATCGTACAGCTCCCCGTACACACCGCACTGATTTGCTAGAAAATGGTCAAGCCTTTGACCGGTAAGCCCCGCCCCGGAGCAGTTGATAACCAGCTTGGTGCCGTCAAAGTCATGGCAGCCCTTTGCCTTGAAATACTGCCCGTCCGGGCAAAAAAAGCCCTTTCCCATGCCGTTTATCTCAAGCCTTGCCCGGACCGCGTATCCCAGCACTTCCCCAAGACACCTGGCGCCCTCCCTTTCCATCATATACCGGGCGCTGTCCAGCGACGCCAGTATGTTGTAGGAGGGACTGGTGGTCTGGAGCATCCCAAGCATCCTCTCCAGCCTTGCCCTGTCCACCCCGGCGCCCTTTACATGCAGCCATGAGCCCTGGGTCATGGCGGGCAGCGTCTTGTGGGCACTCTGCACCACCAAGTCCGCACCACCGTCCAGGGCGCTCTCCGGAAGGCCGTCACCAAACTTAAAATGGGCGCCATGGGCTTCATCCACTATGAGCAGGGCACCTTTTTCGTGCACCCTGTCGGCTATGGCCTTTACATCCGAACAGATACCGTAATAGGTGGGGTTGGTGATTATTGCCGCCTTCACCCGCCCGGCTTTCCCAAGACCCCTTTCCACCTCCTCCGGGGAAATGGCAAGGGGTATACCGGTCACCGGGTCCACCGGCCTGGGGAGATACACCGGTTTTAGCCTGCCCAATACCAGTCCGTTGAAAACCGATAAATGGCATCCCCTGTCCACCATGACGGTGTCCCCGGGCCGGGTCGCGGACAGCATGGAGGCCAAAATGCCTACCGTACTGCCGTTAACCAAAAAATATGTATAGTCGGCCCCGTAGGCCTTCGCCGCAAGGCGCTGGGCGTCCCTTATAACCCCGGCGGGGCTGTGCAGGTTGTCAAGGCCGGGCAGTTCGGTAAGGTCATGCCTTAGGACTTCGCCAAAAAAACTTGCGCCGGCACCCAAAAGCCCGGTATTTCCCTTGTGCCCCGGCACGTGAAAGCTCACCGGGCCCTTTTTTGCATGGTCTACAAGTCTTTCCAGCAGCGGCATTTTGCCGTCCATGCCCTTTGCCTCCCTCCGCAGCCCTTGGCTTAACGCTGCCTTAAACTGCCATGCATGCTCTTTCCCCCAATACGGATAGCGCCGCCATGCCGCGGCAACACTAACCTTGGGGGAGGGTCGGTATGAACAGCCTAAAGGACTATATAAAGCTCTACCGCAAATTCAAAACCGATTCTGAACTGGCCCGTGACACCGGTCTTTCGGAACAGGAGGTGCGGGCCATTAAAAGGCAGTTAAACCTGGAGGCCCTCTGCATGGAGCCCCGTCACGCCCTGCCGGTTAAGCCAAGCAGTGCCTCCAAAAACTCCCGGCTGGGGGCGAAGACCACGCCTGTCTTTTTGCCCCGGTACTCGAAAACCAGCGTCATTCTGCGGCTGTCCTTCCTGTCGCACAGGAAGTAGTAGGTTTTTTCGGTACCGCCCGTTTCTTCGCCGGGCTTTATTTCAATTATCCCGTCATAGGGTATTTCCATGAGCTTAATCTCCCTTATGCCCATGGCACGGTGAATCAAAAGACCCCTGTCGGTCAGTATATAATAATACTCGGTGGCTTTGCCGGTCATAACCCTGTAGGCAATGGCCATAACGGCAAGTATCAGCAAAAGGCTTGCAGCTCCCGCCGCCACCGGCGCGAACCTGTTTATCAAAGCGGCGGCAAAATTTATAAATAATACCGTGGCGATAATGAACAGAAAAACCCTTCCGCCGGAAACCTTCTCCTGGCAATTCCTTTCCTTCAGTATTATTTCCATGCTACCGCCTCCACTTTCTGTGTTCTACCCTTAAGCCGACACAGGCCTGACGCCTGTGTCGCTGTTATGCAAAACCGGGAGCAAGGAAACCGTCCCTTTACTTCTTTTCGGCGGCGGTGACTATGTTTTCCATCAGCACCGACGTTGTTACCGATCCTACACCCCCCGGCACCGGTGAAATCATCGAAACCAGCGGGGCAACCCGCTCAAAGTCCACGTCCCCCTTTAGCTTTCCGTCCACCATGTTTATTCCAACGTCAAGCACTATGCTGTTCTCGTTCACAAAGTCCGGCCCCACAAGGCCCGGCGTGCCGGCGGCGGCTACCAGTATGTCCGCCTGCGAAGAAATTTCAGCAAGGTCACGGGTCCTGGAATGGCACACGGTGACGGTGGCATTCCTTTGCAGCAGCATCATGGCCAGCGGTTTCCCCACCACCAGGCTTCGGCCTATGACCACCGCCTTTTTGCCTTCCGCGTTTATTTCGTAATGGTCCAGCATATCAACCACCGCCTTCGCGGTACAGGGGTAAAACACATCGGTATCACCCTTGAACACGCCGGCCAGGTTTTGGGCGGTTATGCAGTCAACGTCCTTTGCCGGGGATATGGCCTCTTCCACCGCCTTCCACCGTATCGCGGAGGGCACCGGCCTCATCACAATAATCCCGTGGTATTCGGGCTTTTTGTTTACAGCCTCTATTTCCTCAAGCAGCCGGTGCTGGCTTATATCTTTGGGATAGTGCGCCAGGTGGCAGCCAATACCGCACCCCGCCAGGGCCTTTGTGGCCCCTTTTACGTAGGCGTGGGAATCCTCCCTGTCCCCTACCATTATTATGCACAGCGTCGGGGATACGCCCCTTTCCTTCAGTGCTTCCACCCTTTTTATTATCCCTTGTTTTTTTACCTGGGCCACATCGGTCCCCTTCATTATAAAAGCCATACTTATCCCTCCACGCCACCATATTGCATTCTATGCCTAGAAAAGCCCGGATATCCTGCCACTGCTGTCCACGTCTATGGATTCCGCCGCAGGTACCCTGGGAAGACCCGGCATGGTCATAATGTCCCCGGTGATTGCGACAATAAAGCCCGCTCCGGCGGATATCCTTACTTCCCTCACGGTAATCTCGAAGTTTTCGGGCCGTGCCAGGAGCTTGGGATTGTCCGAAAGGGAGTACTGGGTCTTGGCCATGCAAACCGGAAGATTTGAGAGCCCCAGTTCCCCGGCCTGCTTTATTCCCTGGGATGCTTGGGCGCTGTACGCTACGCCCTTTGCGCCGTATATTTCAACGGCTATTTTTCTTATTTTTTCCATTATATCGTCCTCATCCCGGTATAATAGCCGGAACTGGTTTTGACCCTTTTCGATGGCGGCAAGGACTTTTGGGCCAGCGCCTCCCCGCCTTTTCCGCCCTTGCCCCATACCTCGGACAGGGCCACGTCCACGCCGTAAGAAGCGCACTGCTCCCGTATCAGGTCCAGCTCCCTTTCGCTGTCGCTGGGGAACCTGTTTATCGCGACCACCGCCGGCAGGCCGAACTTTTGTGTTACGTTTTCAACATGCTTGAGCAGGTTTGGCATACCCTTCTTAAGCGCTTCAAGGTCCTCCTCGCCCAGCCTATCCCTGGCAACACCACCGTGATGCTTAAGGGCCCTGACGGTGGCGACTATGACCACCGCGTCGGGAACAAGCCCCGCCTTGCGGCATTTTATATCAAAGAACTTTTCGGCACCCAGGTCGGCACCGAAGCCCGCCTCGGTAACAACGTAGTCGTTCAGCTTTAATGCCATCTTTGTGGCTATTATGCTGTTGCAGCCATGGGCGATGTTTGCAAAGGGTCCGCCGTGTACAAAAGCGGGGTTTCCTTCCAGCGTCTGGACCAGGTTTGGCTTAAGCGCCTCCTTTAACAGGGCCGCCATCGCTCCTGGGCCTTCAGCATGCCCGCCGTAATGGGCCTTCCGTCCCTGTCGTAGGCCACTATTATGTTTGCCAGCCTCTGTTTTAAATCGTCTATGTCCGCGGAAAGGCATAGTATTGCCATTACCTCGGAGGCCACCGTTATATCAAAGCCGTCTTCCCTTGGCACCCCGTTTCCTTTTCCGCCCAGGCCGTTTACAATGGACCTCAGCTGCCGGTCGTTCATGTCCATAGCCCTTCTCCAGACTATTCTTCTTACGTCTATGTTCAGCGCATTGCCCTGGTGTATATGGTTGTCAACCATAGCGGCCAAGAGGTTGTTTGCAGCCCCTATGGCGTGAATATCCCCTGTAAAGTGCAGGTTTATATCCTCCATGGGCAGCACTTGTGAATATCCTCCCCCGCTGCTCCGCCCTTTACACCGAACACAGGGCCCAGGGAAGGCTCCCGCAGCGCAATCATTGCCTTTTTGCCCAGCCTGTTCAGGGCATCCCCCAGGCCTACCGTTGTGGTGGTTTTACCCTCACCGGCCGGGGTGGGCGTTATGGCAGTAACCAGTATGAGCTTGCCGTTTTCGGCATCCTCATATTTTTTCAATAAATTGTAATCGATTTTGGCCTTATACCTTCCGTAGGATTCGATGTACTCTTCCCCTATGCCCAGCTTTTTGGCTATTTCCGAAATGGGTTTTAACTTTGCCTGCTGTGCAATTTCAATGTCGCTTTTATAATTCACTGTTTCTTTTCCTCCTTTGAATTATTCTATGTACCCTATCGAGCTTCCCAAAGCCGAAAGTTTTACACTCTATAGTATATAATCAAATTCTTTAAAAGGCCACAATTTCCTGCCTTAATTTGCCTTGATGCCGCACTTTATTGCCGCAGCGCTCCGCCATGGCTACATTTTTGATTTATTTTTTTAGTATTTCCCGACCGGTCCATATTAGTTGCTACCTGTTGGACGAATAATCGAGTAGGAGGGGATGATTAACCCCCGTCCTCTCACACCACCGTACGTGCCGTCCGGCATACGGCGGTTCGAAAAGATATTAATGGACTAATGAATATCTTTCGGATACTGACTTTAGACCCAAACTTTTTAGGTATTCATTGGTGATGGATTTGCTCAGGATAAAGCTATTGGCTGTATGCCAGTAGCTTTTCCTCGTGTTGGCATACTGCCATGCCTTGTAGTTGTCTATACCTAACCTTACAAGGTTTCTGTGCTTTGTACTAACTTTCTTCCACTGTTTCCAGTAGCACATTCTTATCCTGCGCCTTATCCACCCGTCAAGTTTAGCAGCTATTGCTTTCATGTCCGCCAGGCCAAAGTAGTTTACCCAGCCGGTAATGCTCTGGTTCAGTTTAAATATCCTGTATTCCATGCTCATAGCATTACTCCTTGAGGTTATCTCCTTTAGCTTGGACTTGAACTTTGCTATCGACTTTGGGTGCACCCTTATACCTATACCACCATCTTTACGGTAAAAGGAGAAACCTAAAAATTTCAGCCGCCATGGCCTGTCAACAGTACTCTTTTCACGGTTTACCTTAAGTTTTAAATCGTCTTCGATAAACCGTGTAACACTGGCCATTACCCTTTCTGCTGCCTTCCTGCTTCTGACGTATATGTTTACATCATCGGCGTACCGGCAGAATTTAAGCCCCCTTCTTTCTAGTTCCTTATCCAGTTCATTCAGCATGATATTGGATAGCAGCGGGCTTAAGGGGCCACCCTGCGGACAGCCCTCTTCCGTTTCCACCACTACTCCATTTATCATTACTCCTGATTGAAGGAATTTGCGGATAAGTGATATTACTCCCCTATCCTTAACGGTTTTATGGATTAGGCCCATCAATTTGTCGTGGTTTACGGTATCAAAGTATTTCGCAAGGTCAATATCCACAGCCCAGTCGTAGCCTGCTTCTATGTATTCCTTGCATTTCAATACCGCCTGTTTTGCGTCCCTTCCCGGCCTGAACCCATAGCTCAATTCCGAGAACTGCTTCTCAAAGATTGGGCTTAATACCTGGGCTATTGCCTGTTGCACTACTCTGTCCACTACTGTTGGTATGCCAAGTAGTCTTTTGCCGCCGCCCGGCTTTGGTATCTCTATCCGCCGCACAGGTTTTGGCTTGTAAGTACCCTCCCGGATACACTGCCTGATTTGCTCACCATTTTCTTTCAGAAACTGTAGAAGTTCATCTACTGTCATTCCATCAATCCCATGGCTGCCTTTGTTTGACTTAACCCTCTTGTATGCCTTGTTCATGTTGTCTCGGTCAAGTATCTTATCAAGCAAGCTTCCGGCATACTCATTGCCATCGTTTTGGCCTTTGGAAGACGTAAACGAAATACTCTGCACTCCCATGCTTCTTTCGGGTTCCACCCTATCCTCACACAGGTAGTCTTCAGTATGAAGTTGGCTGCGCTCATCGCATTCCGTAGTGTGCTTCACAATACCAAAACATCCTTCCGTTCGGTCCTTCCCATTCCGTATATATCCGGTATGGTACTATGACCTCTGCTGACTTCTGACAGCTCAGCCATACATCGCTGCATGGGTTATCATGGGGAAAATTCATTCCCTGCCTGACGTACCTGCCAGACCTCCCCGATTAAGAACAGTAACTTTCATCCCATGTCACCGCTGCATTTACACCGTGGAATTCGGGTAGTGTTGGACTTCGTTTTGTTATGCAAACTCGTCCGTTCCACGTATGCCTTGTATGCAGTTCCTGTCCGTCGGTGCGGGACTTTGCCTGCAGCTTCCTCCAGATTTCACCTCACGGTGAACACCCTTGCTGTTTAGCTAATGGTTCCCACTACCAAGCCCATAGCGGACTTTCACCGCCTAGTTACTGCCCATGTCGGGCGAACATATATAAAAAGCAGACGGCTTAATCCGCCTGCTTTTTAAAAAGTTAAACCCGGCAGCGGCTTACTCTCCCAAGGCGTCTCCACCTCAGTACCATCAGCGCTGGAGGACTTTACCTGTGTGTTCGGAATGGGAACCGGTGTTGCCCCTCCGCTATTGCCACCGGGCTTATATGCTTAATAGCCTATCAATCGGGGACATTCCGCAGCAAGGAATACCAGCTTAAAGCGGTGTGTCCCCTTTCCTTTACACATTCAAAACTGCACAGCGAATACTTGTGATGTGAGATGTGCGATGTTAGATGTGTGAGCCTTTGTAGTGCCCTGGGGCACTGCCTATACTCTCACTTCTCGCCTCACACTTCCCACTTCCCATAGTTTAGGTCAAGACCTCGGTCTATTAGTACCGGTCAGCTTAATGCATTACTGCACTTACACACCCGGCCTATCTACCATGTGTTCTACATGGGACCTTACCCCAGCACTTAACTTTGCATGCTAAGAGTTTATACTTCGTCTTATCCTTTCCTTCAGCCATCGTTTGCTTCTACCATGACATTTAAGTTTTTGCTCTCTATCTCTTGCGTCTTCTTCCGACTTATAAGCCTCATAGTATACTAGCTCCCATTTATGGCCTCTGGTGGATGAAGTATTGCCTGCATTATGGTCAGCTATTCGCTTCTGTACGTCTTTTGTATAACCGACATACAGTCTACCATCTTCGTCCTTGATGATATACACATAATACATGCTACTTTACTCCTAACTATACAAAGTTAAGTGCTGGGTGGGAGGTATTATCTTGAGGTGGGCTTCGTGCTTAGATGCCTTCAGCACTTATCCCTTCCAGACGTAGCTACCCAGCCATGCCCCTGGCGGGACAACTGGTGCACCAGCGGTCTGTCCATCCCGGTCCTCTCGTACTAAGGACAGGTCCTCTCAAACCTCCTGCGCCCGCGACGGATAGGGACCGAACTGTCTCACGACGTTCTGAACCCAGCTCACGTACCGCTTTAATGGGCGAACAGCCCAACCCTTGGGACCTACTTCAGCCCCAGGATGCGATGAGCCGACATCGAGGTGCCAAACCTCCCCGTCGATGTGGACTCTTGGGGGAGATCAGCCTGTTATCCCCGGGGTAGCTTTTATCCGTTGAGCGATGGCCCTTCCACTCGGTACCACCGGATCACTAAGTCCGACTTTCGTCCCTGCTCGAGATGTCACTCTCGCAGTCAAGCTCCCTTCTGCCTTTACACTCTGCGGGTGGTTTCCAACCACCCTGAGGAAACCTTTGGGCGCCTCCGTTACATTTTGGGAGGCGACCGCCCCAGTCAAACTGCCCACCTGGCAATGTCCCAGATCCGGATTACGGACCTTGGTTAGAACCCTAGCACAATAAGAGTGGTATCCCAAAGTCGGCTCCGTACAGACTGGCGTCCATACTTCCTAGCCTCCCACCTATTCTGTACATATTGCACCAAAGTCCAATGCCAGGCTGCAGTAAAGCTCCACGGGGTCTTTCCGTCCAATCGCGGGTAACTCGCATCTTCACGAGTACTACAACTTCACCGGGCCCCCTGTTGAGACAGTGCCCAAATCGTTACGCCTTTCGTGCGGGTCGGAACTTACCCGACAAGGAATTTCGCTACCTTAGGACCGTTATAGTTACGGCCGCCGTTTACTGGGGCTTAAGTTCAGAGCTTCGCAGTTTCTCAACCGCTAACCCGTCCCCTTAACCTTCCAGCACCGGGCAGGCGTCAGCCCCTATACTTCGTCTTTCGACTTTGCAGAGACCTGTGTTTTTGATAAACAGTCGCTTGGGCCTATTCACTGCGGCCTGCTCGGGCTCTTGTACGTTTACAATCACCCTACCCAGGCACCCCTTCTCCCGAGGTTACGGGGTCATTTTGCCGAGTTCCTTAACAGGGGTTTCCCCGCTCGTCTTAGGATTCTCTCCTCGCCTACCTGTGTCGGTTTGCGGTACGGGCGCTTTAATACTCGGTAGCAGCTTTTCTAGCCAGCGTGAATTCAGCTCAGTTCGCTACTTTAATTTTCGCTCCCCATCACGGCTCTGGATCTATGGCAGGACGTGCTTTACTATCCCGCCTCCATCGCGCGCTTGGACGCACGCTACCAACGGTGCGCTGTGCCTATCCTTCTGTGTCCCTGCTTCCCTTATTGCGCATTAAAGCGGTACAGGAATCTCAACCTGTTGTCCATCACCTACGCCTTCTGGCCTCGGCTTAGGTCCCGACTTACCCTGAGCGGACGAGCCTTCCTCAGGAAACCTTAGGCTTTCGACGGGTAGGATTCTCACCTACCTTGCGTTACTCATACCAGCATTCTCGCTCCTTTGCAGTCCACTGCCCCTTTCGATACAGCTTCGCACCGCAAAGGATGCTCCCCTACCCCCAGCACTTAACGCAGCATACCAGTCCAGGCTTTGCTTTAGCATCATTTAGATGTTATTCGCTAATCCCTTACTTATACGCTCCGTTAAGTGCTGGGCCACGGCTTCGGCGGCAGACTTCAGCCCCGGTAATTTTCGGCGCAGGACCACTCGTCCAGTGAGCTATTACGCACTCTTTAAATGTATGGCTGCTTCTAAGCCAACATCCTGGTTGTCTTTGCAATCCCACATCCTTTACCACTTAGCCTGCACTTCGGGGCCTTAACCGGTGGTCTGGGTTGTTTCCCTCTCGACTGCGCAACTTATCTCACGCAGCCTGACTCCCGGGTATCAATATCATGGCATTCGGAGTTTGATAGGGTTCGGTAACCTTATTGGGCCCCTAGCCCATTCAGTGCTCTACCTCCATGTATCTTTTGCCCGAGGCTAGCCCTAAAGCTATTTCGGGGAGAACCAGCTATCTCCGGGTTCGATTGGCATTTCACCGCTACCCACAGCTCATCCCATACCTTTTCAACGGTAACACGGTTCGGGCCTCCGCGCAGTTTTACCTGCGTTTCACCCTGGCCATGGGTAGGTCACCCGGTTTCGGGTCTATGCACCGCTACTTAATTTCGCCCATTTTAGACTCGCTTTCGCTGCGGCTTCAGGCCTTTAGCCCTTAACCTCGCAACGGTACATAACTCGCTGGTCCGTTCTACAAAAAGTACGCGGCCACCCAGCACTTAAGCGAGCTTAAGTGCGTTGGGCTGCCACTGCTTGTAAGCACAGGGTTTCAGGTTCTGTTTCACTCCCCTCCCGGGGTTCTTTTCACCTTTCCCTCACGGTACTATACGCTATCGGTCACCAGGTAGTATTTAGCCTTGGGAGGTGGGCCTCCCTGCTTCCCACAGGGTTGCACGTGCCCCGTGGTACTCTGGATCACGGCTTAACCTTTTTTAACTTTCGCCTACGGGACTGTTACCCCCTTTGGTCCGGCTTCCCAGCCGGTTCGGCTAGATAAAAAAGATATCTGTCGCCGGTCCGCAACCCCCAGCACTTAACGCAGCGTACCAGCTTTGACTTGGCTTTTACACGCCTATAACGCGCTTTAGCCGTATCATTACTTATACGCTCGGTTAAGTGCTGGGTTTGGGCTCTTCCCCGTTCGCTCGCCGCTACTTAGGGAATCGAATGTTTTCTTTCTTTTCCTCGGGGTACTTAGATGTTTCAGTTCCCCCGGTATGCCTCCCTTAAGCTATGAATTCACTTAAGGGTACCGCAGCATTACCTGCGGTGGGTTGCCCCATTCGGAAATCTACGGGTCAAGGCCTGTTTGCGGCTCACCGTAGCGTTTCGGCGCTTACCCCGTCCTTCGTCGGCTCCTGGTGCCAAGGCATCCGCCCTGCGCCCTTTATATCTTGACCATTTTAGTTTAAGTTGTAGTTACTCCGACCTTTACGGTCTAGAGTTACCTTATATTTCGCTGTGCAGTTTTCAAGGTGCAAAGTTAATTTCATTTAATAAACAAAACAGTGCGATAAAGGCTGTAAAAAGCCTTGTTGCAGTTGGCAACCTGTAGTTTAACTACAAACTACCGGCTGTAAACTGTAATGGTTTTGCTTCTAGCGATCGGGGACATTCCGCAGCAAGGAATACCCGCTAAAAGCGGTGTGTCCCCTTTCAACTAAAGCTCCTTAGAAAGGAGGTGATCCAGCCGCACCTTCCGATACGGCTACCTTGTTACGACTTCACCCCAGTCATTGGTTTCACCTTCGGCAGCCTTTAGTAGCTGACTTCGGGCGCCCCCAACTCCCATGGTGTGACGGGCGGTGTGTACAAGGCCCGGGAACGCATTCACCGCGGCATGGCTGATCCGCGATTACTAGCAACTCCGACTTCATGTGGGCGGGTTGCAGCCCACAATCCGAACTGGGACCGGGTTTTTGGGATTGGCTCCGGATTACTCCTTCGCTGCCCTCTGTTCCGGCCATTGTAGCACGTGTGTAGCCCAGGACATAAGGGGCATGATGATTTGACGTCATCCCCACCTTCCTCCGAGTTGTCCCCGGCAGTCTCCCTAGAGTGCTCAGCTTTACCCGTTAGCAACTAGCGATAGGGGTTGCGCTCGTTGCGGGACTTAACCCAACATCTCACGACACGAGCTGACGACAACCATGCACCACCTGTCTCACAGTTCCCTAAAAGGGCACAGCCGTATCTCTACAGCCTACTGTGGATGTCAAGCCCTGGTAAGGTTCTTCGCGTTGCTTCGAATTAAACCACATGCTCCGCTGCTTGTGCGGGCCCCCGTCAATTCCTTTGAGTTTCAACCTTGCGGCCGTACTCCCCAGGCGGGGTACTTATTGCGTTTGCTGCGGCACGGATAGAGTGAACTACCCACACCTAGTACCCATCGTTTACGGCGTGGACTACCAGGGTATCTAATCCTGTTTGCTACCCACGCTTTCGCGCCTCAGCGTCAGTTACAGTCCAGGAAGTCGCCTTCGCCACTGGTGTTCCTCCTAATATCTACGCATTTCACCGCTACACTAGGAATTCCACTTCCCTCTCCTGCACTCAAGCCAAACAGTTTCATGTGCAATGCCTCGGTTAAGCCGGGGCTTTTCACACTTGACTTGCTCGGCCGCCTACACGCCCTTTACGCCCAGTAATTCCGGACAACGCTCGCCCCCTACGTGTTACCGCGGCTGCTGGCACGTAGTTAGCCGGGGCTTTCTCCTTGGGTACCGTCATCTTATTCGTCCCCAAGAACAGAGCTTTACGACCCGAAGGCCTTCTTCGCTCACGCGGCGTCGCTGCGTCAGACTTCCGTCCATTGCGCAATATTCCCCACTGCTGCCTCCCGTAGGAGTCTGGGCCGTGTCTCAGTCCCAGTGTGGCCGGTCACCCTCTCAGGTCGGCTACCCATCGTTGCCTTGGTGAGCCGTTACCTCACCAACTAGCTAATGGGACGCGGGCCCGTCCCGTACCGGTTTTTACCTTTAACCTAAACAGTATGCACTGATTAAGTTTCATGCGGTATTAGCACCCGTTTCCCGGTGTTATCCCACTGTACAGGGTTGGTTGCCCACGCGTTACTCACCCGTCCGCCACTACCCAGCACTTAACGCAGCATATGAGTTAATGCTTAGCTTATATGCACCTATTGTGCTTTACACTAGCCACTTCCCTTATATGCTCTGTTAAGTGCTGGGCCGTTCGACTTGCATGTGTTAGGCACGCCGCCAGCGTTCGTCCTGAGCCAGGATCAAACTCTTTAGTTCAATTCCTTAACTCAAAGGCTTTCTTCATTACCTTTATTCGCACTGTTTAGTTTTCTAGCTCCACGCCGCATTCAGGCCATATCTTCCGCCCGACAGCGACTTTTATATATTAGCACAAATACTTTGGACTGTCAACATACTCTTTATTCCCGCATTTCCAGTTGTCTTTTGTTTGACAGCAACGTTTATATTACATGATTATTGTATGTAATTCAACACTTAAAAATTACCATCCCTCATCATTTTCTATTATTTTTCTAAAGTATTGCAGTTCTTCTGCGGTTTTCTATTAATTAATTGATTATGTCCGGCACGACGTTCAGGAACTCATCTTCCGGGACAAAGATGTAGCTTTGTGGAATATCCCCTACTACAATGGTTTCCGCGATCGGTATTCGTGTCGCCACATCAACCACATCGCTGGCTAGCGGAAGCACCACCCTTACCTGGGCATTAACCGCCAGGTAGATTTTATGCCTGGTCTGGTTAATCCCCGCCTCTTCAAAATCCGTGATAAAGTCCACTATTACTGTACCCATGGGAAGAATGTCAATATTAAACCTGGGCCCTAAGTTGGCAAATATTTCGCTCCCCAGTACACTTCCCAGGGGAATGCTCACTTTCTTGGTGCCCATCTGCCTTAGGCTTTCCTGTATCCTTAGTGCGGTTTCAGCAGCTATTCTGTTCATGGACATGGTATTTGCCTGCAGCATGGTAATCCTGTTTTCTTTGTCGGTTTTAACCACAAACAAGTCTTCATATTTGACCTTATATGTAAGCTCGGACATAATGGCTTCATTTATAACCTGCGTTGCAATGGTTCTTGCCCTCATTTCGGATATGGCAAGCAGTGGCGGCTTTATATTATAATTTACCATCCAACTTAAGAATAAAACAATTAGCACTATTACTAATATGATTACAGAGCCCTTGATTTTTTTTCTAAAGGCCGACCTCTTGCCGAACTTGGCTCTAAACTTAAGCTTACCCATAGAAAAACCTCCCTCCATATATATTATGTTGACGTTCTACCAATAGTCACACAGATAATATAATGCACAAAAAACAGCTGGAGGCTTCCCCCTCCTGCCTTCTACTGGTATCCCGTCACAATTATTTATTTTTTTAAAGCATTTGTGTTATAATCAGAATAATGTAATAAACTACATGCAGGGTCCCTCGGAGGAGGTATTATAATGACAGATAAAAAAGGAGAAAAGAAAAAGTTAAGCGTTCTAAGGCTGATAATAATAGTATTTCTCTTAATCGCATTCATAGGGGCGGGTGCAGCTGCCGGGATAGTGGCGGCCTATATAAAGGACGCCCCCGAAATTGGTACAGAGGACATTCTGCAGTTAAGGCAGTCATCCATAGTATATGAAGAGGGTCCCGGCGAAATAGTGGACAGGATCCATGCCGAGGTGAACCGGACTCTTGTTCACCTCGACGATGTACCAAAGCACGTTCAAAATGCTTTTATTGCCATTGAGGATGAAAGGTTCAGGTCGCACTTTGGTATTGATATTAAAAGAATAATAGGGGTGACCATTCAAAACCTTAAGGAGCGAAGAATTGTAGCAGGTGCCAGCACCATAACACAGCAGCTTGTAAGGAACGTGGTCCTTACCCAGGAACAAAAATTCAAAAGAAAGATCCAGGAACAGTACCTTGCGATAAAACTGGAGAGGGTATTCACAAAGGACCAGATACTGGAGGCCTATTTGAATACCATATACTTCGGTCACAGTGCCTACGGTATTCATGCAGCTTCCATGACCTATTTCGGCAAACATCCTTCCGAACTGTCCCTGGCCGAGGGAGCGATGGTAGCCGGAGTCACAAATAACCCACGGCTTTATTCACCCTATTTTAACCCGGAGAATGCTAAAAAACGCCAGGAGCTGGTCCTCCGAAGCATGCTTAACCAGGGCTATATAAGTCAGCAGGAATACGAAAGTGCAGTACGGGAGGAACTGGAATACGTAAAGGGAGAGGTTGAGGAGGAGGAAATTGCAATATCCTCGTACTTTGTCGACCAGGTTAAGATTGACGTAAGGGAAGACCTGATGGAAAAATATAACTACACCAAGGATGAAGCGAACAATCTTCTGTTTAACGGCGGACTGCAAATATACTCCACCATCGATTTGAAAATGCAGGAAATAGTGGAGAATGCCTTCAAGGACCCCGCAAACTTCCCGGAAACCAAGGAGGATGAAAAGGGGGTACCACAGCCCCAGGCAGCAATGGTAATAATTGATTACAAAACCGGGCAGGTAAAAGCCATGGTGGGCGGAAGGGGCCAGGAGGGGTCCATGTTGCTTAACCGCGCAACCCAGTCCTATCGCCAGCCCGGGTCTTCGATAAAACCCCTTTCGGTATACACCGCCGCCATAGATAACGGTTACACGGCGGCAACCGTCATAGATGACGTGCCGGTGGCCTTTATAGGCGGCGACGGGAAACTGTGGATACCAAAGAACTGGTATTCCGAAGGAGGACGCCCCACCTATTGGGGTTTGAGCACCCTCAGGGAAGGCCTCCAGTGGTCCATGAACGTGGTAACGGTAAAGCTTCTTAACGACCTGGGCATAGATATAGCCTTTGATTATGCCGAAAAAATGGGGATTACAAGCCTTGTAAAAAGCGGCCCTGTGATGGACCGAAACCTTGCTTCCCTTGCCCTGGGCGGACTGACAAAGGGTGTGTCACCCATAGACATGGCTACCGCCTATGGCACCCTTGCCAACAAGGGAGTCCGGATAAAACCCATAACCTATGTCAGGGTGACGGATGCAAACGGAAACGTGCTCCTTGAAAAGGAGCCTGTAAAAACAAGGGTCATTGGCGAGGACGTGGCCTATATTGTAACTGATATGCTGAAATCAGTCGTAAAGGGAGGTACCGGCACCAGCGCCAATTTCAACATGCCGGTGGCCGGTAAAACGGGTACCACCACCGATTCGGTGGATGCATGGTTTGTTGGCTACACGCCCTACTACGTGGCGTCCCTCTGGATGGGTAACGACGAACCTTCAAACATGGGTTTTGGCGGCAGTTCTTATCCCACCAGGCTGTGGAGAAAGGTCATGGAAGAAATCCACAAGGACCTGCCGGTTATAGACTTTGAAAGGCCTGGAAACATTGTAACAAGGGCCGTTGATACAAAGTCCGGCAAGCTGCCCACCGACCTTTCCTATATGGACCCACGTAATACCGTAAGAAATGAGCTGTTTATACAAGGTACCGAGCCTACAGAATATGATGACGTACACGTGGTAAGGGACGTTGACGTTACCACCAATATGCTGGCGACACCCTTCTGCCCGCCCACACTGGTGGAATCAAGGGTTTTCGTACAAAGACCGGTACCCTTTGACAGCGAACAGTTCTTGGAAAGCATCGGCGGGATAGACCCGCGGGTAAACCTTGTGCCCAGGGATGCTATCTACGATGTGCCTACAGAATACTGTCCTGCCCATAATCCCTTCGGGATACCCTGGGGACAGAACGGACAGGACGAGGGATGGCCGCCCGGTGAGGAACCCGGTGAAGAAGAGCCTGGAGAGGAGACAACCTTCGACCAGGTAACAGATGAACTGCAAGATCAATATTAAGGTCAAAAGGTGCGGGAAGTCCGCACCTTTCTTTTTATTTATCTTCATACCGCTCCCCAAGGACCCATTAATTTTTCACTCATGTCCCATTACTACGCGACGGGCCTTGGTAAGCACCGGGGCGCCCAGGACACAGTCGTCCCGGCCGTCCATTTTGCCCGGGTCCCCCACCCCGACAATAATGGGAACTTTAATATTATTTAAAATGTCCAGAGTATCCCCGTAAACCACGCCGTCCCCCGACGGGTTCCCCAGCTTGTCCACCGGTCCGCTTATTATATTAAGGCTGTTATCCACCGAGCAGTCCACCTTCACCCCTTCAACGTCCTGCGTGTTTGAAGCCACCGCAATGACACCCAATATCTCTATATCTTTTGACTTCGCAAGGCTTTTTATTACAGCTTCGCCTTCCCCAAGCCCGGGCTTTCCCCTGTCATCCACCATCACCACCACCGGATCGGCAGGGGATTGTTTTATCATATCGATGATTTCATCACCACTAAGGGGCGTTGGATTCCCCGCCGACCGGGAGATGCACCTTCCCCCGACCTGGGCGGCGGCTGTCTCGGCAGCCTGCCTGGCAACATTGTCCCCGTCGGTAATTATGACCACTTTGCGCCGTCTATTAGACTTATCCATTTCCCGGTTTCCCTTTGTTTTTGTTTTGTATCCTGTGAATGACTTCATTTAATGTTTCAAAGTCCGCCAAATGCCTGGGCTTTAATCTTAGCTGTCCCATGTCCACCGGCAGGCTGTACTGCAGCGTCTCTTTTCTCATTTCTTACCTCCTGTATACCAAACCCACACTGATTGTCTCATAACCCGTCATAACAAGCTTTGCCTTTTCAGGTTCCCTTCGCCTTGCGCCAAAGACCATGATACAGGAACAGACCACGAGAACGGCTAGTATAAGCAGTATTAACCCAAGAATAGTTCTTTTGCCAAATATCATCCCAACCCCTCCGTTCATGATTTTAGTATTGTCCGTTTCCTTCTTTTAATTCAAAAGACCATGGCCCAGCCTTGGGTAAAAACAAAAAATAAAAAAGGGCCCTTTATTAGTCCCTCTTT
>JAXGPT010000022.1:0-29423 GCA_040766775.1 Bacillota bacterium
CATCCGACCTATTACGGGGCGGTATCCGACCTGGCAGCCATAGTGGAGGCCGCCCATGGATACGGGATGGCGGTGCTGGCCGACGAGGCCCACGGGGCCCATTTCAATTTTCATCCGGACCTACCTGTCAGCGCGATGGAGCTGGGGGCGGACGCCAGCGCGTCCAGTACCCACAAGACCGGGGGCTCCCTTACCCAGAGCTCGCTGCTTTTGATGAGAAGCGGCATATTGGACCCCAGTTATATGAAAACAACGCTGAACCTGACCCAGACCACCAGCGCGTCATACCTTTTGATGACATCCATCGATATTGCCCGCAAACAGTTGGCCACCCGCGGGAAGGACATACTGGGAAGGCTGCTGGAGATTGTGCGGGACGCAAAGGCGCAGCTTAATGAAATAGACGGGCTGTACGCCTTCGGCAGCGAACTGGTCGGTTCCCCCGGCGTGTTCGATTTCGACGACACCAAGCTGGGGGTTAACGTAAGGGAGCTGGGCCTTTCGGGCTATGATGCGGAGAAACTGCTGCGAAAGGAATACAATATCCAGGTGGAACTGGCGGATATGTACAATATACTGGCAATAACCGCGGTGGGGGATACCGAAGAATCGATAGGCGCCCTTGTGGCCGCCATTAAGGGCCTTGCAAAACACCACCGCAACGGGGATGTAAGGAAGATAACCCGGGGGATGCTGGCAAACCCCGAGATAGTAGTGTCACCGCGGGATGCCTATTACAGCAGCAAAAAGCCGGTCCGGCTTGAGGAATCCATAGGCTGTGTCAGCGGGGAAAGCATAATGGCCTACCCGCCGGGAATTCCGCTGGTGACGCCCGGCGAGATGATAACCCGTGAGATTGTGGAATACGCTAAGCTGCTAAAAGCTGAAAAGTGCATGCTGCAGGGCACCCAGGACCCCTACGTGGATACAATCCTGGTGCTGGGACGGTAGAACGGGCCACAGGTCACGAATCGCAGGTATCGGGCGGATGCCCGAAGCCTGCAAGGCGCATAAAAGAGGAGCGGTATCCGTCGGGCGCGACGGGATGCCGCTCTATTTTTTTGGCCGGGAAGCTTTCCTTTAGTTATCTATGGGACAATGGACGATTCCGGGACAGGGCACGGTTCTATGTCCCACTGTCCCGTTTAAAGCAGCGATACCAGGAACCGGCACAGGTCGGCGGCGGCCCCGGGTTTTGCCTTCAATGCGGCAATCTCCCTCATGTGGGACAGCCTTACCGGGCTTGCCAGCAGTTGCGAAAGCACGCCCTCCAGGTAATCGCCCCTGTTTAGTTGTATAGCCATGCCGCTGTTTATCAGGTACCGGGCGTTCCTCTTTTCCTGGCCGGGGATGGGTGATATTATGACTATCGGCAGCCCCATTGCCATGGCTTCGCTTGCCGTGAGGCCGCCGGGCTTTGTGACAAGAAGGTCGGAAGCGGCCATGAGGCTAGGCACCTCGTCGGTGTATCCCAGTATAATGCTGCGCGCGGTGTTGGACGAGGCGACGGCCTCCAGCGACTTCTTAAGCTTTTTGTTGTTTCCGCATACCGCTATAATCTGAATGTCAAGGGAACTGAAAAACAGCCCGGTGAATACCCCCTTCAGCTCCCCCATTCCAAGGCTGCCCCCCATTAGAAGCAGCGTTGTTTTGTCAAGAAGGCCCAGCGAGCGGCGGATTTCCTTCCTGTCATAGTGGGCGCCAAACCTCTCGTCAATGGGTATGCCCAGCGGGTAAATGCTGTCCTCCGGCACGCCCTTCCACTTCATCTCGTAAACCAGGTCTTGGTCGTGCACTACATAATAGTCCACCCCGTCCCTTATCCAAAAGCTGTGGGGTGAAAAGTCCGTGAGCAGTGAAATGATATAGGAATCGAGTTTCTTTTTCTTTTTGAGGTAACACACCACCTCCAGCGGAAAGGGATGGGTGCACAGTATTATCTTAGGTTTCTTCTTTGAAACAAGGGCTTCCATCCTTAGGGCAAGCAGGCGGTTTATTGTAAGGCTAATATCCGAGATACCCTCTTCCTTCTCCGCCATGTCGTACAGCTTGCCGTATAGTGTGGGACTGGTCTTGAGGGTGCCTATATATCCCCCGATGACCACCTTGTCCACCACCGGGTTTACATACTTGAACCAGTCTACTATTTCAACGTTTACGTTCTCGTAATGCCGTGCCATATAGTCCCTGACAGCCTGGGCGGCCCTCATATGCCCCCCGCCGGCTGCAATGGAAAGTATCAAAACGTCCATCAAAAGCCCCCCAAACCGGATTTGTACAAACAAGGCATCGTTATTTACTCTTTGCAAAATTGCCGCTTTGCATTCCCATACCATAATAACAGATGAACCGGCAAATGCACAGGCATTATTGAATAATGCTTTGCCAAACTACAGAAAATAACCCCGAGGTTAATTATGAAAGGAGGAACCATATTGAAAAAAGCGGTACTGGTATTGATGATGGTGCTTATATTAGCCTTTGCATTCAATATAGTATACCCGCTGTATTTCCGCCGGTCGGTGGAAACCGCAACCCTGTACTGGGGCTCCACCGGCGAAGAGGTCCGCGAGGTACAGCGGCGGCTTAAGAACTGGGGCTATTACGACGGCGCCGTTGACGGCATATACGGCCCCAAGACCTTCCAGGCGGTCAAGAACTTCCAGGCAAAACACGGGATTTCCACAACCGGTACGGTGGGGCCGCAGACAAGGGCTGCCCTGGGCCTGCCCGAGAAAGCGGCGGATGCTTATACCCCCACCCGGGGCGTTTCCAGCGGGGACAACGTGTACCTTATGAAACCAGGCCATATACGGTGAAGCCGGGGGCGAGCCCTACATAGGACAGGTGGCGGTGGGCGCGGTGACAGCGAAACAGGATAAATCACCCTTCCTTTCCCAACACCATTGCAGGGGTGATATTCCAGCCCGGCGCCTTTACCGCCGTAATGGACGGGCAGATGTTCATGCAGCCGGATGAAACCGCTGAAGGCGGCCAGGGATGCCCTGAACGGGTGGGACCCCACCGGCGGAGCCGCCATACAACCCGGCAAAGACCACCAACCGGTGGATTTATTCAAGGCCGGTGGTGAAGGTGATAGGAAAGCATTACTTTTGCACCAAGTAAACCATAAGAAAGGAAGTGAAAGGATTTGGACAGGCGGGGCGAGCGCGTTTGTGCTGCTGGCGCTGGTTGCCGTGGCAGTTTGGGGGTACGACCAATACCGGCAGAAGAACGATTACAATGTATTTTTTGCAGAACCAGTATCACAGGATGTTTTACAGGCTATTGACCACGTGGAAACCATCGAGGCGGACCTTGCAAAGGCCATGGTTGCGGATTCGCCGCAGCAGAACCTGGTTTTATATTCGGATGTGGAACAGGCCTTTTCCGCCCAGGAAAAGCCATTATCCCCATATCCCACCTGACCCTCGGCAATACCTCAAGTTCCTGACCAGGTCGGGGACTACGGTTTCAACCTTTACCAGGAAGAATGCCGACGGCACCCCCGTATCGGCGGATGACTGGTCCAACCTGGCGGAGCTTCACAACTATGCCGGAGTACCTGGCGGTGGAACTGCAGAAGCTTGAGAAGTTCAATACAGGAAAAAAACATCAGCCTTCGGAGACCTTACCCGGGAGTTACATCTTCGCCCGGGCCTCCGACAACCTACCCGGCGGGAATTCACAAGGATAGAGCAGAAATGGTGGTGGACTACCCCACGCTGATATACGACGGGCCCCTTTTCAGGCCTTACAGGATATAAAGCCCAAGGGCCTTGTCGGGGATAACATTGACTACCAAAGGGCGGAACAGGTGGCAAGGACTTCCTCAAGGGCGTGAATATTCAAAGCATTAAAAAAATCAGCAACGGAAACGGGGACATAAAGACTTACGGCTTGATGCTGGCAGAAGGCGGCAACAGGATATATATAGACATAAGCCGTAGAGGGGGCCACGTGGTGTGGATGTGAACCAGCGGGACGTGGACAACGCGTGAACATATCCCCCACCCGGGCGGTGGAACTGGCCAAAAAGTTCCTTGAGCAAAACGGGTACAAGAACATGGTGTCCACCTACTCCGCGGGGTACGACAACGTATCGGTGATAAACTTCGCATACTCCGAAAAGGACGTGGTGATTTACACCGACCTTATAAAGGTAAAGGTTGCCCTTGACAACGGTGGAGATAGTGGGCTACGAGGCGGAAGGCTACCTTAAGGCCCATCACCGCCGGAACCTGCCCGAACCGAAGCTTACCGCCGACCAGGCTGAAGAAAGGATAAGCATGCGGCTTGAGATTGGCCGGGAACCCCGTCTTGCGCTGATACCGCTTGAAAACAAGGACGAAGTGCTGTGCTACGAGTTCCAGGGCACCTTCGGCGGGGACGATTTCCTGGTGTATATTAATGCGCTTACCGGTAAGGAGGAAAGAATCCTTAAGCTTTTGCGAAGCGAAAACGGGACCCTCACCATTTAGACTGGAATTTTATTAAAAAAATTCCAATGGCTCGCGGGCAATTAATTAACACTTATAAAAGTCGCGGTTTTCGCAAAAAATAATACTGCAAAATTTCAACGGCCGGCAGTGCTTTTTAAGCCGGCCTTTGAAATAAAGCGAGGGAGGTTATAAAATGGCTCGAAGGGGTATAATGTCCGAAAACCTGAAGGAGGAAATTGCCAGGGAACTGGGAGTGTACAACACCGTTAAGAGCGAAGGCTGGGGTTCCGTAACTTCAAGGGATTGCGGCAATATCGTAACCAAGGCCATTGAAATAGCCGAAAGGAGCGTAGGAAGATAACCGACGCAAAAACCAGGGGAAAAAGTCCCCTGGTTTTTTTGGGCTTAAAAAACCCAAAAGGGGCAATAATACATAAATGGAACTGCCACCCAACACTTTACAATGTTGAATAATAAATGAAATAGGGGTAGAATATGAATATTAAAGAAAAGAGATTACCGGTTAAGGAGTGGCATATTTTTGAATAGAAAATTAAGGGTTGCTGTTGTATTTGGGGGACAGTCGGGTGAGCATGAAGTATCGCTTATGTCGAGCACGTCAATTATAAACGCCCTTGACAAGGGAAAATACGAAATAATAATGATAGGCATAACCCGGCAGGGGGCGTGGAAGTACTACGATGGCCCGGTTGAGAATATTATAACCGGGGAATGGGAAAAAAGCGCCAAAAACTTGGATGAAAGCAAGTACAATTTCCTGGCCACGGGAGACAAAGCCCCCGGTGAGAACATAGACGTTGTGTTCCCGGTACTTCACGGGCCCATGGGGGAGGACGGCACCATTCAGGGACTGTTTGAGCTGGCCGGCCTTGCCTACGTGGGCTGCGGGGTTCTTGCCTCGGCGCTGGGGATGGATAAAGCCTATTCAAAGCTGCTGTTTGAAAGGGTGGGCCTTAAACAGGCGGATTATTCCGTGTTCATGAAACCAAGCCTTGAAGAGGATATGGCCGATGTTATTACATCCATAGAGAAAAAATTCAAGTACCCGGTATTTGTAAAGCCTGCCAACCTGGGCTCCAGCGTGGGCGTAACAAAGGCCCACGACAGGCCAGGACTGGAGCAGGCGCTGGTCCTTGCGGCCCGTTACGACAGGAAGATTATTGTCGAGGAGTTCATAGACGGGCACGAGGTGGAGTGCTCGGTGCTGGGAAATGACAATCCCAAGGCGTCGGTGGTGGGGCAAATCCTGCCCTCCAACGAGTTTTACGACTATGAGGCCAAGTATTTCGACGGCGGTAAAAGCGGCCTCGTAATCCCCGCCAATATATCGCCAAGGGCCACCGCCAGGGTAAAACAAATGGCTGTAGAGGCCTTCAAGGCCATAGGCGGCAGCGGCCTGGCCAGGGTGGACTTTTTCGTGGACAAAAATACCGACGAGGTGTACGTAAACGAGATAAACACGATGCCCGGGTTTACAAAGATAAGCATGTATCCCAAGCTGTGGGATGCGGCGGGCCTGCCCTACCCGCAGCTTCTGGACACGCTGATAGAATTGGCCCTTGAACGGTATGGCTGGAAAGTAAACACCGCCCTCGTATAACACAGCGCAAAGGGACGGTTTTTGCGTGCCATCACAAAAGGGCGTGACACAAGGGGATGGCGGCATGGCAACTGTACAAGGGGGCGGTTCTTGCGTGTTCCCGTGTGCCTGAACTCTGCGCACAGGGGGCGGTGCGCACAGAGGGACGGTGGCGCAAAGGGACGGCTTCGCCTAATCCTATGAAGGGGGAGAATAATGGGAGAATTACTAAAGAAAATAAAGGGAAATACATACTATATAGAGGGGCCCGTCAACACCGGGGTATACGTATACGGTAAAAACCGCTGCGTGGTGGTGGATACCGGCAGCAGCGAGGACTGGGGCAGGAAAATATACAAAGCCCTGGAAGCGGAGGGCCTCCATTTAAACCTTATAATCAACACCCATTCCCATGCGGACCATTTCGGCGGGAACAACCTGCTGGTAAAAAGGACCGGGGCGGAGGTTGCGGCCACCGCCATAGAAGCGGCCATAATCTCAAGCCCCTACCTGGAGCCCTTTTACCTGTACTCGGCACACCCGCCCAAGTTTTTGCAAAACAAGTTCCTCATGGGAAAAGAAAGCCGTGTGGACAGGATAATAGCCCCGGGCAAGCTGGAGCTGGAGGGCGCAGAAATTGACATAGTGGACCTTAAGGGCCACAGCCCCGGCCAGATAGGGGTGTCCACCCCCGACGGGGTGCTGATGACGGCGGACGCCTACTTTTCCGCCCAAATCGCTGAGAAGTACAAACTGCTTTATTTCACCAACATCGGGGATACGCTGGATACGCTGAAAAGTATCAAGGAAGCCGATTATTCCTACTACCTTCCCTGCCACGGCGACCTGGAAGCCGATATAAAAGCCGTGGTGGATGTAAACATAAGCGCCATAAACGAGATAATGGGAATTATCCGGTGGGAACTCCTAAGGCCCATGACAAGGGAGGAACTGGCAAACGCCGTGGGCGAAAGGCTGGACCTTCAGCTTAACCGCAGCCAGTATTACCTGAACCAGTCCTGCCTGGCCGCCTACCTTTCCTACATGACCGACCGGGGCATGGTACAAGGCCGGATAGAAGGACGCAGGATGGTGTGGGAAGCAGTCTGATACGGTGGTTTTATGGAGTATTATAAGGGTATATTTGGCTTGATTCACAAGGAACTAATATATATAATATATGTATTCCTACTAAAAGGACATACTCCAAACTGTTGGGAGGTAACACACGATGAACATGGTTCAAAAGATAACGGAGCAAATAAGGGAGATAGTCGGCGAATCCGTTAAGGGTTGTATAGATAAAGGCATACTCAACATTGAAGACATCCCTGAGATACAGGTTGAAATACCGCGGGAAAGGGAGCACGGGGACTTTTCCACCAATATTGCCATGGTTTTGGCAAAGCAGGCCAAGAAAAACCCCGTTGCGGTTGCAAGGGACATAGTGGAGAACGCCGACTACGAGGGCACCTATGTTGACAGCATGGAAATAGCCGGGCCGGGTTTTATCAATTTCCGGCTGAACAACCTCTGGCTGTATAAAACGGTGGAGATAATACATAACGAAAAGGAAGACTACGGCCGGGTAAACATCGGCCAGGGTAAAAAAGTAATGGTGGAGTTTGTCAGCGCAAACCCCACCGGGCCCATGCACATGGGCAACGCCCGCGGCGCCGCGCTGGGGGATTCGCTGGCCGCGGTGCTGGATGCCGCCGGGTACGACGTACCCCGGGAGTTTTACATTAACGATGCCGGCAACCAGGTGGAGAAGTTCGGGAAGTCCCTGGAAGCAAGGTACCTGCAGCTTTTCGGCCTGGACGCCGAGGTGCCGGAGGGCGGGTACCAGGGCGAGGACCTGGTGGACCTGATGAAGGAGCTCAAAGAGCGGGACGGGGACAAGTACCTTGACATGGATTCCGAAGAAAGGCAGCAGGTTTTCATAAGATATGCCCTTAAGAAAAACCTCGACAAGATAAAAACCGACCTTGCCGACTTTGGGGTCAATTTTGACGTTTGGTTTTCAGAGCAGTCGCTGTACGACAGCGGCGAAATATCCGACACCATTGAGTACCTGAAAGAAAAGGGATACACCTACGAGCAGGAGGGGGCTATATGGTTCAAGGCCTCCGAGTTTGGCGTGGAAAAGGACGAGGTTCTCATAAGAAGCAACGGCATTCCCACCTATTTCGCCGGGGATATAGCCTACCACAGGAACAAGTTCATTACCCGCGGCTATGACTGGGTGATAAACATCTGGGGAGCGGACCACCACGGCCATGTGCCCAGGATGAAGGGTGCCGTTGAGGCGCTGGGGGTTAATCCCGACAGGCTGGACGTAATAATAATGCAGCTGGTGCGGCTTCTCCGGGAGGGGGAAGTGGTGCGCATGTCAAAACGCCGGGGCAAGGCCATAACCCTTTCCGACCTTATTGAAGAGGTCGGCAGGGACGCGGCGCGGTTCTTTTTCAACCTGCGGGCCGCCGATACCCACCTTGACTTTGACCTGGACCTGGCGGTGGAAAAGTCCAGCGAGAACCCGGTGTTCTATGTCCAGTACGCCCATGCGAGGATTTGCAGCATACTGAACCAGATTGTACAGGAGGGAATACAGGTTCCTGCCATCGACGGCATAAACCTGACCCTGCTTAAGGAGAATGCGGAAATTGACCTTATGCGCAAGCTGGCGGAACTTCCGGAGGAGATTACCCGTGCCGCAATGACCATAGAACCCACAAGGATTACCAGGTATGTGCAAGAGGTGGCAGCCCTCTTCCACGTGTTTTACAACACCTGCAGGGTTATGGTGGAGGACGAAAGACTGATGATGGCAAGGATTGCCCTCATCGAAGCCACCAGGATAGTAATAGCCAACGTACTGGGGCTTTTGTCCATATCCGCCCCCGAAAGAATGTAAGGAAGCAAAGGGACGGTTCTCTTTTGCTTCAAACCAACTGCGTCAAGCAGGGGGACCGTTCCGTTGATTGACAGCAAAGAAGCGGCTATGCCGCTTCTTTTGGCAGTCCAAAGCCCAAAATCCGTCACTTTATATGCCGGCCTTTCGCTGAACCGTCCAACCCCTCGGCATCCCAAGGCAAACCCTTCAATACAAAATGCAGAAACAAGGCATAAAATAAAGAAAGCGGTAGGACGGTTATTCCGGGCTCGCTGCATGCCCTCCCGAAATACTCGGCCCAAATACTGCGGGTTTCGGCCCGTGCATCATCCATCATCCGTCACCTGTAACTTATCATTTTTATTCTAAAGGACCGCCCCCAAATTTACCTATGATTAAAAAGGAGGTCTGATAATGAGAGATTACAGCCAGGTAGAGCTTTTCAAGAACGTTACACCCGAGGAGTGGAACGACTGGCACTGGCAGGTAAGAAACAGGATTACAACCGTCGCACAGCTCAAAAAAGTAATAAACCTCAACGACAATGAGGAGAAGGCAATAGAAGAAAGCCTTGCCCCTACAAGAATGGCCATAACGCCCTATTATGCCTCCCTCATGGACCCGGACGACAACTGTCCCATCAGGAACAAGCGGTCCCCACCCCGCTGGAACTGCAAAGGGGAAGCGGACATGGAGGACCCGCTGCTGGAGGATACCGATTCCCCGGTGGAATGCCTCACCCACCGGTACCCCGACAGGGTACTGTTTCTCATAACCGACCAATGCTCCATGTACTGCAGGCACTGTACCCGGAGAAGGTTTGCCGGGCAGACCGACAATGCAGTGCCCGATGACAGGATAGACAAAGCCATTGAATACATAAAAAATACTCCCCAGGTAAGGGATGTGCTGATCTCGGGCGGGGACGCCCTAGTGATATCCAATGACAGGCTGGAGCATGTCTTAAAGCGTCTTAGGGAAATACCCCATGTGGAGGTTATAAGGATTGGCAGCCGCACCCCGGTGGTTATGCCCCAGCGGATTACACAGCAGTTGGTGGATATGCTCAAAAAATACCACCCGGTATGGCTAAACACCCATTTCAACCATCCAAAAGAAGTAACTCTCGCTTCCATGGAGGCGTGCCGGCTGTTGGCCGATGCAGGGGTACCGCTGGGCAACCAGACGGTGCTTTTAAGGGGAGTAAACGACTGCGTGCACGTTATGAAACGCCTTGTACACCTTTTGGTTAAAATGCGGGTTAGACCCTACTACATATACCAGTGCGACCTGTCGCTGGGGATTGAGCACTTCAGGACCAAGGTTTCAAAGGGCATAGAAATAATAGAGGGTCTAAGGGGCCACACCTCCGGCTTTGCGGTGCCCACCTTCGTAGTGGATGCTCCCGGCGGCGGCGGTAAAATACCCGTTATGCCGCAGTACCTGATCTCCATGTCGGATGAAAGGGTTGTCATGAGGAACTACGAGGGCGTAATATCCACCTACATGGAGCCTCGGTACCTACCGGAAAAATGCAGCTGCCCCGACTGCAGCGGCAAACAAAAAAGCATCGGGGTGGCAGGTCTTTTGCAGGGAAGCGGCATAGCCCTGGAGCCGGAAGACCTTGAAAGGAAAAAACGCCGTAAACAGCAGATTTAGACACGGCTTTATGAATAGACCTTCAGCACCGTCCAAAGCCGCTGTCCTATTGTGCAGGCTTCTTTCCAGCAGCACCGTCCAAAGCCGCTGTCCTATTGTGCAGGCTTCTTTAATGGATAGAAGTTTACTGTAATACAATTAACGTAAACCATATGCCGGGCGTTGACCCATTAGTCTTAATACGGCGAAAAAAAGATTTTTTTGGTTAGTGTAAAATTACTTTGGGAAAAAACCAAAAAAAAAGATAAGAGTATCTCTCCTGTGATATCATGTAGTTTGAACAACACCATAAAACCACGGGAAGGAGATACTCTTATGGGAACTAATTATACAGGAAATCATAGAAAAAATCAGTGTTGTTTTGAAAAGGAACTGAAAGATCTGATACGTGAAAGAAGAGACATACGAATTTATTCTAGCTAAGAAGACGTTGGACGAGATTGGGGTAGCCCTAGTGGCCGAAGCGGAAACAATAAACGAGGCGTATAGAAACAGTAAAGACCCGGAAACGAAACTGGACAGTAAAAGAGAAAGCGGCTGAAAAAGACCCTTATGACAATATTTGGCGAAGAAGGTATGAAAGGACATATTACAAGAATAAAAAAACAGGTGAATACCAGCTACCCTGTCAGATGAGGCAGTGGGCATAAAAGCCCATGATAAAATGGATGCTTCACTAAAGGCAGGCTCATAGAGGAAGCAGTATTTATGCCCTATAGTAGAAGTGCAAAGGAAGCAGCTGAAGCTGTGGATCTAACATCACAGACAGTAATGAACAGCATCCGTGAACTTGGCAGTGTAAGTAATGATGCAGTGGAGGAGGTTAAGCAAGATAAAAAGGCCGTAAATGTACTCTACATAGAGGCAGATGAAGACCATGTACCACTTCAGGTTGGAGGCTACGCAGGGCAAAGCTTGTATATGTGCATGAGGGCAGGAAACAGGTTGGTAAAGACCGGTGGAAGTTAATAAATCCAGAGGTATTTAAGCGCGTTTATGCAAACAGTGATGAGCTATGGATGGAAGTTTTGGACTACATAGATAAGACTTATGATATGGATTCTATTGAAAATATATACCTGTCAGGTGATGGTGCTGCCTGGATAAAAATGGACTAGGCTGGATAAAGGGAAGCATCTTTGTGCTGGACCGTTATCACTTATCAAAGTATGTAACACAAGCAACAGCGCATATGAGCTACACAACACCAATTATGTGGGATTATATAAATGCCTGGAGACAAGGAGGTGTAAGAGCTGTTTAAAAGCAATCATAAGTACAACAGAGCCGGAAACAAAGAAGAGAGCTGTGCAGGAAGCAAAGAAGATATATACTAGGCAACTGGGAAGGGATAATGCGGCAGTATGAGGCAGATTACATCGGCTGCAGTGCAGAGGGTCATGTTAGCCATATCTTGTCGTCCAGGTTAAGTTCACGGCCTCTGGGCTGGAGTAGAATGGGTGTGGACCAGATGGCCAGGTTAAGGGTCTTTGTAGCAAACGGCGGAAATTATGATATATTTATGCGAAAGAAAAAAGCAGCAATAAATGAAGCAAGGGAGGTAAAAGTGGACCGTGAGATTATCCGTAAAGAAAGCTTACAGCATCGCGCGAAACCATCGGTAACATAACCATTTTGAATATTGGTAAAGGGACTTGGGCTTCCCAGTTCCTTAAGTCAGTGAGGGACGCTTAAAGTAGCAGGTAAACAGGAGATTACTTTTATTTTTAAAACCCATAGTATCTTGACGCTATCATTTTTTTGATATAACTTGATATAATTTGAAATACGGTGTATAATGATGTCGTCAAAGGATTCAAAAGGAGCTTTTCTAGTTGAATGAATTTCATTAATTCGGCGGATATTCCGCCGATTTTTTTTATTTACCCATGGATAATGGTGGTATAATATTATAAAGCCGGGGACACCGATGCCGGGAAATGGATAAGGCACTGCAACAAGCGCGCCGTCCTTCCAAAACACGGCATGTCTCCATTTACAAGATATTCAAGGAGGGAATTTATATGAAAATCAAATGGCTTGGACATTCGTGCTTTCTGATTACAACCAACAGCGGAGTAAGGATTGTGACCGACCCCTTTGATGAGACTGTGGGCTACCCGGTACCCGACGTAGAGACGGACATAGTGACCAGCAGCCATGACCATTTTGACCATAACTACGTGCAGTCATTACGCGGGAACTTTCAGCTTATAAACAGTGTGGGCAGCCATTACGTGTCCGACGTGCCCAACAGGTATCAAGACCTACCACGATGAAGTGATGGGCAAAAAATGAGAACGTGGTGTATGTGTTTGAAGCGGACAGTATGCGGCTGTGTCACTTGGGGACCTGGGGCACCTGCTGGACGACAAAACCGTCGGCGAAATAGGCCCGGTTGACATACTGCTTATTCCCGTGGGGGGTACATACACGATAGACGCCGAAGAGGCGGTCAAGGTGACGGCGCAGCTAAACCCCAGGCTCATAATCCCCATGCACTTTAAAACCCCGGTCATGGATTTCCCCATTACAGGCGTTGACCTATTCCTGCCAAGATGGGGGCGGGGAAAGGGTTGGTTCAAACGAGCTTTCGGTAAGCCGGCAGGACCTCACCGGCGGCACCCAGGTGAAAGTGCTGGATTATGAGTAATCAAACCGGCAGTTAAGGGGCGCTTTGCTACCTGATAATATGGAAATTTTTACTTGACACGGGAACATATGTTTGCTATAATTCTCCTTGAAGGAACAGGTAATCCATGGAAAAGCCCTGTCGGAGGAGGGAAAGGTTTGGAAAATCAGTTGCTTTTACAGGTGGTAGACGGACTGAAGGAATTACGCCACGATGTAAACGACGAAAAAAGACATGACAGCGGTTAAGGACGACATATCGGAAATGAAGAAAGACATCAGCGGCCTTAAGGAGGACGTGAGCGGTCTTAAGGAGGATGTCAGCAGCCTTAAGGAAGACGTAACGGAGCTTAGAGAAGGCCAGGCCCGTATCGAGAAAAAACTTGATGCGGTCTATGAGCAAACTGCCGAGTTGACCGAGTTCCAGGACCGAGACCAAATCGGACTTGGCGGAAATCAAGGGAACCCTGAAGTTTGTTCTCAATAAAAGCCTTGAGACCGAGAAAGAGATTTATCTGTTGAAGCAAAGCAAATAATAATAGCTTTTTAATTTTCCTATTATATAAGCCTGCAGCGATATGCAGGTTTTTCTTTTTGCCGCGGTCTCCCCATTTCCATATAAACTTCGTAAAGTGCCATACCGATAACAATATATAGAGCCAACTATGCCCAAAAGGGCCAGCGGGTACTCAAACCGCATGGCCCGTCTCCGAACCCAGGCAGGCCGGACGCGCCCCGGAACGAAGCGGGGGCGCGCCCATTCTGCCCGAAGGCGGGGGCAGCCAGTTGACGTCTCGGCATGGGCGGAAACAGTCCGTTGCGCCCCCGCACAGTCAGAGAGGGCCCGTTACTCACCCGTCGGCGGAGGCAGCCCGTTACCGCCTCGACATGGGAGAAAACGACCAGTTGCACGTTCGCCAACGGGCGCGGCCTGCGTGTCCCGGCAGCAGTGGTGGCATAGGCGGACAGCCGTGAAACAAGCGGCGGCGCATATGGACGGCTAATACAAGCGGCGGCGCCGCATACGGGCAGCCGCGAAATAAGCGGCGGCAGTGACAGTTGCGGACAGTCAAAAGAAGCTGCGCCTGCACATACGGGCAGCCAAAGGAAACGGCGATACGCTGCCGTCCCGGCACGGCCGACGGCAATACAAGCTGGGCAGCCCAAAAAAGCCGGAGGAGGAATACCATTATGACAAAAAAAGCAATAGCGTTAACAATAGCGGCAGTACTTTTGCTGTCCGTCGTACCCCCCGGCCCGGCGGTGCGGGCGGACAGCCCGGCCCCGGAAATACACAAGATTTACCTGTTAACCGAAACCAACAGCGAGGGCGAAGAAACCGTAAGGTATGAAATACTGGGCAGTAATTTTAACAATGCCACAGTTATTATTGACTACTGGCAGGTAACCCCTTCGTATCAAAACAATTTCCTTATACGGGTTGAGAAGTCGCCGGAGGTCCCGGAATATGTATTCTGGACGGGGAAAAAGAGCATCACGGTAGAAAACTCCGACGGGCAGAGGTCGAATACTGTAAGTTTCGATGTAACGGTTGTTCCCTATGTAAGCGGGGTGAACAAAAGCAAAGTCTATGTCGATGAGCCCCTCGAAATAACCGGTTCGGGGTTTGATTCGGGACTTAAGGAACTGAGGGTAGCGGGCGCCTTGTATACCGTAGGGGGACCGGGCTCGGGGGCCGAGGCAATAATCCAAAGCCGCAGCCGGATTACCATAGAGAAAGTGAAGCCCAGGGAAGTTCCGGGCGTGGGCAGTGTATGGGCATCCTGGGATGCAGGTGATGGCACCGACCCTGGTACAATGAAGGAAGGCGCCATACAGGCCTTTCTGACGGATTGCATAACGGTGGTGCAAAAGCTTACCGGCATAGAAGTGGAGAGACTGGAGCCCAATACCGGCCCGGTAACCGGCGGCACCATAATAAGGATGTACGGGGCGCCGGGCCAGTGCAATTTCCAGGATAATATGAGAGTATACATTGGCGGCGTGCCCGCCACCGACGTAAGCATCATTACGGATGATGCCGGCAATACAATAGGCCTGCAGGCGAAGACGCCCCCGTCCGCCACCGCCGGCCCCAAGGAAGTGGTAATAAAGGACTCCAGGGAGACAAGCGAATACTTTGTGGAACATGAATTCACCTACCTGCAGACCGGCAACTTCCTGCTGCTGCAGTCGATAGAGCCCAACCAGGCCAAGGAAACCGAGACAAAGGAGGTAGCCATAACCGGAAGGAATATTGGGACCATAAACGTGGAGGGCGTTACGGTATCCGGCGACCCCACCGGCACTTACGATATGGTTAGAGATGAATACGTACTTGAATACAGCGGTGATTATTACGGTGATGCGGTGGACATAACAAGAAAAATAAAGCTTACCATAGGGAATATAGCCACCATAACCGGGGTCCCGGTCATTGATGTTGAAGGCGATGTGCTGACGGCCAAGACACAGGTTACCACCATGCCCCAGACGGTGGACGTGGTCATGAAAACCGTTACGACGGTGACCCGGGACGGGGTTGAGCTGCTGCAAAGGGTTGAAGAATACATAATGCCGGATGCTTTCACCTATATCCCTGCCAAGACTCAACCTGCCATAAACAGCATAACCCCCGGCAAGGGTCCCTGTGACGAGGACATATACATAACCATAAAGGGGGAAAGGTTCCAAGTCCTTACCGTCCAGGAGGAAGTGGACGGCGTTCTTGAGGAGGTTACCAGGTACCCGGTGGTTATAATAGGGGACAAGGTAATAGACCCCAACGACCCCGATACGGGCCATTACGTGCACGTTTACGACGATAACGGCAACCTTTTGGACGGCAAAATATACCCTGGGCACGCTGATTAGGACAAAGATACCCGCAGTGCCCGTCGTCAGCCCGGGCTTTGTGCATGTAACGGTCAGAAACCCCGACCTGGGCGAGGATACCGCTCCTTACCTATTCGAGTTCTGCGATGCGGACCCCGAGGAGCCGCCGATAATTACCGGCATAGACCCGAACAAGGGCACCGTTGACGGCGGTACGCCGGTGACAATTTACGGGCGGCACTTTGACAACGACAGGACCAGCATCACGGTAACCATTGACGGCGCCGCCGCAGAGGTTGTAAGCGTGAAAAGCACCGGCGACCTTATTGAGATAATAACGCCGCCCGGCGTGGAGGGCTACAGGACCGTCCAGGTAATTAACGGGACGGCTCCATGGCAACGCTTGAGGACGGCTACTACTATACCCGCGTGACCAGCCGGCCCGTCATAGACACCATAGCGCCGGATTACGGCGGCGCCTATACCCAGGTGATAATAAGGGGCCGGAACTTCCGTGTCCCCGACCCGGACTCCGGAACTAATTCACAGGAAGCTGGGCACCAGGGTGCTTTTAAACGGCGTGGACATAGACGATTATACCGTAGTGGATGGCGAGATTGTTTTTGCCGAGCCGGACGGGCAGAGGACCTTTGTACTGGATGAATACACGATAAAAATAATAATCCCCCGGACCTACCCTTGGGTCCCAAGGACGTTACGGTGCTTAACCCGGATACCGCAAGCCATACAGTCCCGGGCGGGTTTGTGTACAAGATTCCGGCAAGCAATCCCGCCATATACGACATAACCGGTGACGGCCTGGCCATAAGCCCTGACGAGGGCTCGGTGAACGGGGGCACCATCGTGACCATAGAGGGCGAAGACTTCCGTGAAGGTGTAAGGGTCTTTTTCGGCGGCGTGGAGGCGGATTATGTAACGGTAAACGACAGTGAAAACATAATACAGGCCGCCACTCCAAAGTATTTCATAAACACCCCCGGCGCGGACAGCGAAACGGTGGACGTAACGGTGGTGAACACCGACGGCGGTTCCTGCACACAAAAGAATGGGTTTACATATAAAATACCCGGCAGCGACCCGTTTATTAGAGACCTGGAGCCTAACTGGGGCAGCACCGCCGGCGGGGACTTCGTATTGGTCTGGGGCGGCGATTTTAGGCGCCAAGATACCGACGAAGACGGGACCTACGACAGGCTGCCGAGGGTGTACTTTGGCGGCGTGGAGGCACCGACGGTGGAATGGGGCCACCACAACATGCTGAGGGTGGAAACACCGCCCTACCCCGACGAGGGCAGGGTGGACGTGACGGTGGTAAACCCCGACGCGGGCTCCTACATTGCCCGGAACCTTTTTGAATACAGGCGCTCCAAGCCGGTCGTGACAGGCGTTGTACCCGGAAAGGGAACAAGGCTGGGCGGCCAGGAGATTACAATAAAGGGCAGCGAATTCATTAAGGCGGACCTTTCCTCCAGCTTTGACGGCGAACAGGTAAACCGCCACACCCCGTCGCCACAAACGCCCTGGATTGACCTTTTGGTGGTGTTCGGCGACGAAACCGACAGCGCTCCCATATACGGCGGCAAGTCCGAGCTGGCTATAGGCAACATCCGGGTGGTGTACGACGCGACGCAGGGGGGTGCAAACACAAAGCTGTACAGGATACCCTATTCGGGGGCCGACGAATTTGTCTCCGAGTACAACATAACCGCCGGCACCTACCACATCTTTATAGTGAACGGCAGAGAGGACCTGGAGGATGATACCATTACCGACGAGGGTATAATGGTGGAAATATCCGGCGGCAGGATGACGGTCACCCGACGGATTGCTCCCTATGCGCGGCACATTAATGACGGCATGGTGGTGGCGTATACTCCCCCCGTCGAATACATAGGCACGCGCAGCCTTTACGTTATAAACAGGGACGGCGGCACCGCCGTAGCGGAGTTTGAATACACCAACCCCGACAGCAAACCGCAGATATTCGATATAAGCCCCAAAAGGGAAATGTACGGCCCCGACGGTGAAATCGGCGGCTATGTCACCGAAGGAAGCGCCGAAGCGGACACCTACGTGACCATATACGGCCGGGACTTCCGTACCGGGGTAAAGGTATTCGTGGAAGACATAGAGGCGGAGGTTATAAGCAAGTCCAACGACGACGACCAGCTTATAGTCAGGGTGCCGCCCGCCGGCGAGGGGTATATAGGCCGGCTGCTGAATATACTGGTGGTGAACCAGGACGGCGGCGACGCAAGGTCGTCGGATATGCCGATACCCCACTGGTTTGAATACAAAAAGCCGGCAAGCGAGCCGGTTATATACTCGGTAACCCCCGCACGGACTTCCGCCGCCGGCGGCAACCGGGTAGTGATAGAAGGAAACGACTTCCGGCCCGGGCTTAAGGTTTTCATAGGCGGCCGGGAAGTGTCCGACATAGAGATGGGCCAGTTGTACTACCGGCTTATAACGGTGACTACCCCCGGGGGCCTTAGCCCGGGGCCCTGCGACGTGCAGGTGCTAAACCCCGACTTTGGCGCCGCGACGCTGAAGGGCGGTTTAACCATAGTAAGTTACCTGAAAATAGAATACGTAACCGACGAAAATGGGTCGCTGATTGACACCATCCCCATAACCGGCGGGGGCAGCATTGTCCTTAAGGGTACCGGTTTCCAGCCCGGGGCAAGGGTGGTGTTCGGCGGCGAGGTGGTGCCAATTAACGAGGCCTCGGCCGGGGCATCCCCGGCCATGACCACCTCGACCGGGCTGTTATGGTGATAGGCGGAGCTGAAGGCTCCGTTGTAGAGTGCCGGACGAAAGCACCCTACGGCTTGTGCCCCCCGCCGGCGTGGAGGGGGACGTCACATTGCTTGTAATAAACCCCGACCAGGGACTGTCGCAGGAGTACCGGCTCAGCTACAAGCTGCCGGTGCCCGGCGCCCCGGAGGACCTGGACGTTTCCCTGGTTTACGACCGTTACGTGCGGCTGGAGTGGCCGGCGGTGGAGGATGCGCTGTACTACGAGATTTACGCCCGGGAGGGGACCCGTGGTGATTTCCGCTTCATTGCTTCACCACCCGAACCGTGTACTATATCATAGACCTTGATTCCTGACACCCGGTACTATTTCCGGGTAAAGGCGATAAACAAGTTCGGCTCCTCCGAGTTTACAAGCCAAAGGTCCATCAGGACCGAGGACACCAGGGAAGACGACACCGACGGCGGCATTAACGAGGAACAAAGGATGTTCGTCCAGGGCAGTTCCGTGACGGTAAGCATACCGGAGGATGCGCTGGACAAGACCTATTACTATAATATAGACCTGGGCGATCATTCATACGCCGGCAAGAGCAAAAAGACCATAAACATACCCCTTGCGGTAATAAGAAACGGCCGGGGCACTCTTACCGTGGATACCGGCGACCTGCTGTTTAGGTTTTCACCCTCAGTCCTTAACGCCGCACCGCTTTGGAGCGTATCCGCCAGTGACCGGGACAGAGCGCTTACGGCCGGCTTACGCTGGATAACGCCGAAAGGGAAGGGGAAAGGGCGCTGAAGTACCTGCCGGCAAGGCTGAGAGGCGGTATCCGGCCTGCACAGCATAGGGCTTACGGCGGCCGTCGGCAAAAAGGAAGAGCGCTGCGCCGCTTTCAACGGGACGCTGTACCTGCAGGTAAAGTACCGGGGCAGCCTACCCCGGGGTGTTGCAGAATCCCGCTGGCCCTTTACCGGTTCGACCCGTCTTCCCTTGAATGGGAGAGGGTGGCCGCGGCGGGGCTAGATACGGCGGCGGACTTTGCCCACGGCAGCATAACAAAGCCCGGCATATACGCGGTGCTGGGTGAAATAAAGTAGGGTTTTTGGGCATCGAGAGCTAGTAAAGGACAAAAAAGGGGGATAAGGCATTGGCGGCGGCAAAGAGATTTTTTAGCCATATCAATAATATCGTTTCTTTTACTGCCAGCGGGCAGTGCGGTACTTGCATATAATCCCTTCGTACCCGATTACGGCGAGGGTTGGATTCCTGATTCCGGCCTTGGCCGGGACCTGGCCGCGGAGGGTGCCGACAGGGTGTTAACCGGCAAAACAACAGGCGCCCAGCTCAGGGCAAACATAGACTTCACCGACATAAGGGGCCACTGGGCCCAGGGCTATATCCTTAGAATGGCGGCCCAGTCGGTGATTCGCGGCTACGGGTCCAGGCGCTTTTCGCCGGAGGGATATGTCTCCAGGCAGGAGGCCCTGGCCATGCTGGTGCGCATAATGGGCCGTGAGGCGGAGGTGCAGCGCCGTGCCGCTGCGGGCGGTATGCCTCCCTCCGGCGGCAGCATATTCGACCTGTGGGCCCGGGAGTACATAGCGCTGGCGGAGGAGATTGGCATCGTTGGCATCGGGACCGGCGGGAACTACCAGGAATACGCCACCCGCGAAGAGGTGGCGGTGTGGTTTGCCAATGCCATGAGGCTTCAGCCGGTCTACGGCGCAGAGCAGCAGTACCTTTACAACCTCCGGGACTGGCAGTCCATTGGATTGTCAAACCAGCCCCTTGTGGAGGCGGTGCTTAGGGAGGGCATAATGCGGGGGGACAACAGGGCCTATTTCAACCCCGCATCAAGGATTAGAAGGTCCGAGATAGCGGTGATGCTTGATGCGGTGGCGGACCGGTTCTACCGCTTTCGAGGAATAAACGCCTATAGCGGCCAGGTAATGCAAAAGGGCACGCTGGACGGGGAGGAGGCCCTTGGCATCCAAAACGATGACGGCAGCTGGAACGTGGTGGTATTATCCGGCGGCACCGACTTCCCGGTATTCAGGGGGGGAGACCTTGGCCTTGGCGGTAGCCTGCAGGTGGGGGACCGGGTCAGCTATATAGCCGACGGGGAGGGTGTGCTGTACGCCGAGGTACCTACCGGCGGCGCAGCCAAGACCCGGACCACCTCGACCAACGGATTTATACGGACGGTGGACCCGGAAAGGGGTCAGCTTTCCATAACCGATTATAACGGAAAAGTGCACAGCTACCGGTACTCGGAAAACACCGGTGTAACCATAAACCAGCGCCCGGCAAGCATAAGCGACCTGAAGTTCGGCTGGAGGTGGCGCCCGCACAGGGGTGACCTGGTGGACAGCGTGGAAAGCAGCTATTACGTAGCACAGCCAGGGTATATCCTGCCCTCCGGCCGGGTAAGGACCGGGCGGGTGACGGGACTGGAAGACGATACGCTGGTGCTGGCGCTGGACAGCGGCGCAGCGAAAAGTTTTTGCTCTCGACCGATACAATGGTAACAAAGGGGGGCGCCGCGGTGCCCGCCGGCAGCATAAGGCTGGGGGACAGGGTACAGGTCTATGCCGATGCGGTGGATACAAATTACGCTTCCCGGATAAATGTTGAGGGCATGCAGCAGCTTATAAGGGACGTGTACCGGGGCACGCTGGAGGCGGTATACCCCTCCGGCGGAACACTGGTGCTAACCGGCACTTCAGCCTTTGTAAACGGCGGCTGGGAGAACCGGGAAAGGCGCATAACCCTTGAACTGGAACCCGGCGCCGCTATATACTACGGCGGCCGTGCGCTGCGGCCCGGCGAGCTGCAGCCCGGGCACCTTGGCGGCACCGCCTATGTCGCGGTTAGTGAAAACTTCGGCAGCAGGAGGGCGGCAGGAGTGGTGCTAAAGAGGGGCAGCGAGCAGCTGTACGGCGGCAAGATTGACGACATAAGCTGGGGCAGCGGCGTTATTGAGCTGAGGGACAGAAACAACATCGCCATGGGCGATTACTCCATGATACTGTCGGGGGGCAGGATGGTGGACATTACCGCCCTGGACGAGGGTCAAACCGTCACGGTGGTGGCCGACCGGTACGGCGGCGTAAACAACGCCGTGGTGGTGATGCTGGAGGATGTTGACATAACCGGGGACGGGATTTACGTGGGCCGGCTGAACGAGATAAGAACCCGGGAGTTTGATATAAACTACTACAGCCAGCTTCAGGATAACGAGTGGGACAAGATAAGTTCAAGGAACAGGAATCTTACCTTTGAATACGACCGGGATACCTATATACTGGACTTCAGCGACAGCGGAGAACGTATTATTGATGCCGACGACTTTTTCCAGGGGGACTATGCCGACGATCGTACCTCAAAGTCTAGCAGGGACTATTACGCCTATGTCATCGCCGACGGCGACAGGGCAAGGGCGATAAGGATAACCAGGGGCAGCGTGACACGGGACGGGTATACCATCGAAAACGACGACCTGGAGGAGATAAGGGTCACCACCGGTGAGATAGATAACGTGGATACCGCCTTCAATATTATTACAATAAGCAAGTCAAGCAACTGGAGCAGTTTCTACCGTCAGTGGGAGCGGGCGGACGCGCAAACCCACGTGAATTACGCCGGCGCCCTGGTGATGAGGGACGGAAAGCCCATAGAGGCGGCGGACCTAAGAAAAGGCGAAAGGGTGTACGTGGTAAGGGACGACGCAAGGGGCATAATCATCATTGTCTACTAACCGGGGACAAGGGACGGTTCTTTGTCCCAATGAACCTTTTTCCGAAACCTGTGTCACTGACCTGCCAACTGCCGGCTGTCGCCTAATGCCTGGCATCCAGTACCTAGTACCTGTGACCTATAGCCCGCGGGCTTCATCCTGGAGCTCACAAGCTGCCGACTGTATTTATAATTAAGGAAGTTTCGAATTAAGGAGGAGGTATAATGCCATTCAATCTTAAGGGGAGAAGTTTTTTGACTTTAAAGGACTATACTCCGCAGGAGATAGAATACCTGCTGGACCTGTCCGCGGAGCTTAAAAAAGCAAAATACATAGGAAGCGAGAAAAAGAATCTTAAGGGCAAGAACATTGCCCTAATATTCGAAAAACCCTCCACCAGGACCCGGTGCGCCTTCGTGGTGGCGTGCAGCGACCAGGGGGCCCATGCCGAATACCTGGGCAGGGGGGATATACAGCTTGGCAAAAAGGAATCCGTCGAGGATACCGCCAAGGTGCTGGGCAGGATGTTTGACGGTATCCAGTTCAGGGGTTTCGAACACAGCACGGTGGAGATTTTGGCCCAGCATTCGGGGGTGCCGGTATGGAACGGCCTTACCGACCTGTACCACCCCACCCAGGTGCTGGCGGATTTCCTCACAATAAAAGAGCGCAAGGGGTATCTTAAGGGTATTTCCTTCGCCTATGTGGGGGACGGAAGGAACAATGTCGCCAATTCACTGATGATTGGTGCGGCCAAGATGGGCCTCGACTTTAGGATTGTATCTCCAAGGGAGCTTTTCCCCTCGGAGGAGCTGGTGGAATACTGCCGCGGCGAGGCCGCCCAAACCGGAGCCTCCATCACCGTAACCGACGACATAAAGCAAGGCGTTCGCGGCTGTGACGTGCTTTACACCGATGTGTGGGTATCCATGGGGGAAGAGGAGTTCTTCGACGAGAGGATAAGGCTTCTTAGGGACTACCAGGTCAACATGGACATGGTAAAGGCCACCGGCAAGGAAGACTGCATGTTCCTTCACTGCCTGCCCGCCTTCCACGATACCAATACAACCATCGGCGTGGAAATATACGAAAAATACGGACTTAAGGAAATGGAAGTAACCGACGAGGTATTCAGGAGCAAACACTCGGCAGTGTTCGACGAGGCCGAGAACAGGGTGCATACCATTAAAGCGATAATGGTGGCCACCCTTTAGAGACAGGGAGCGACATCCATTATCCGGAATACAAAGGGGGAAAACCGGTGAAAAGACTTGTGATAGCGCTGGGTGGAAACGCCCTTCAGGAGGGTAACGGTCCGGCCACCGCCGAGGCCCAACTGGAGGTTGTAAGGAATACCGCATCTCACCTGGCAGACATCATGGAAAAGGGATACCAGGTAATAATCGCCCACGGCAACGGTCCCCAGGTAGGCAGGCTGGTGCTGCAGAACGAAGGCGCATCGCATATAACCCCGGCGATGCCCTTTGACGTATGCGGTGCAATGAGCCAGGCATGATCGGCTTACCATATACAGCAGGCCATGGGGATGCCGAGTTGAAGGCGCCGTGGCCTTGAAAGGCCGGTTGCCACGCTGGTGACCCAGGTGGTGGTGGACAAGGACGACCCGGGCTTTAATAATCCCACGAAACCCATAGGCCCTTTTTATTCCGCCGATGAGGCGAAGAGGCTGGAGAAGGAAAAGGGCTATACCATGAGGGAAGACGCCGGCAGGGGCTGCCGGAGACGGGTGGTGGCATCCCCCGCCCCGGTTGAAATTGTGGAGCTTCCCGCCATAAAAGCGCGCTGGTGGAAGCGGGAGTGATCGGTAACGGTGGGAGGAGGGGGCATACCCGTCATAAGGAGGGACGACGGCAGCCCGGAAGGCATAGCCGCCGTCATAGACAAGGACTACGCCTCCGAGAAGCTGGCGGAGGATATAGACGCCGACGGGTCATATTCTCACCGCGGTTGAAAAGGCATCCATAAACTTTGGGAGAGCGGGACCAGAAGGACCTTGATGTGTTGCCGGTGGAGCAGGCGAAGGAATACGCCCATAAGGGGCATTTCGCGCCGTCAATGCTGCCCAAGATAAACGCCGCCACGGCCTTGCAGCGTCCAAGAAAGGGAGGATAGCAATAATATCCTCGCTGGAAAAGGCACTGGATGCGCTGGAGGGAAGGACCGGCACACTGATAATACAGAAATAAAAAGGGGATGCATCCATGGATGCCCCCTTTTTAACTCAACTTTTATAAAACCCAAGCGGCTCGCCGGCTGATGCCCTGCGCCCGTTATTTACCAACTGCCAACTTACGAACCGGTACGAAATTTCTTCATAAGCCGGTCGACGTATTTGCGCCTTTCAATTACATGTTCCTCGGACGGGGGGACAAGGTCCTTAAGGGAATACTCCCTTCCAAGGTTCCTGTACGTCTCGATCCCCAGGCGGTGGTAGGGCAAAAGCTCTATATCCTTAAGTCTTTTATACGGCTTGCAGCATCTCCACCGTATCCGAAAGGTTGCCATCCGTATCGGTCACCCCCGGAATCAGCGGTATCCGTGCAATTATTTCAACATCATAGGGTGATGCGTCTATCCTGCGAAGGTTTTCAAGTATCAGCCCATTGCCGGCGCCGGTCCACCGTTTGTGAAGCCCTTCATCCATAAGCTTTATATCGGCGTACAGCACATCCAGCCAAGGAAGTACCGCTTCCACGTGGTTCCACGGCGCAAAAAGGCAGGTCTCAATGGCGGTATGAATTCCAAGCCTTTTGCACTCCTTAAGCACCTCCGCGGTAAAACGGGGCTGGTAAAGCGGTTCCCCGCCGCTTATTGTAACCCCTCCGCCCGAATGGAAATAAAAAACCTCGTCCCGGGATATTTCGGCAACGGTCTCTTCCACCGTCATGGGGACGCCGTATTTTTTCAGCGCCCCGGCCGGGCATTCAGAGACGCATGCGAAGCAAGCTCGGCATTTGGCGCTGTTAAGTTCTGCCTTGCCCTTTTCCTCTTCCGGCGAAACAGCCCCGGCGGGACATACCTCGGCACAGGTTCCGCAGCCCTTGCACCGGTCGGCGGCAAGGCCCAATTCCGGCTTCGGGCTTTGGGACTCCGGCGTTGAGCACCACCGGCACCTTAGGGGGCAGCCCTTTAGAAACACAACCGTCCGCAGCCCCTGCCCGTCGTGGATGGAAGACCTTTCAATCCTTAAAACCATTCCTTTTGTCCTACCCTTTTTGTCCATGGCGCTCATCCTTAAAGAAGACTTTTCTGCGTAGTACGCCCAATTATTTCGTCCTGGACGTCTTTACCCAGCTCTACAAAATAGGCGGTGTAACCGGCCACCCTAATGAGCAGCCCCTTGTACTCCTCGGGGTTTTGCTGGGCGCGGCGCAGTTTTTCACCGTCTATTACGTTGAACTGCACATGGAATACCCCCAGGCTGCACATGCTCTTTAAAAGGGCCATCATCTGGGTTATCCCGTTTTCGGTGGACAGCATATCCGGCTCCACCTTCATGTTGAGCAGCGTACCCTGCACAAACCGGTCGTGGGGTATGTTTGCCACCGATTTCAGTACCGCGCTTGGCCCGTTGAAATCGGTGCCGCCGCTGGGGCTTACGCCGTCCGCCAGCGGTTTCCAGGCGCGGCGGCCGGACGGCAGCGCACCCACCTCCAGGCCGAAGGGCGTATTGCCGGACACCGGCAGTATCCCTGGGGTCATGCGCCCGAACTTGCTGCTGTACTTTTCTATCTCGTCCGCAATAAAGGTAAAAATGTCGGCGGCAATATCATCCACCAGCGGGTCGTCATTGCCGTACTTTGGCGCCGCAAGGCACAATCGGTGAATTCTTTCACAGCCCTCGAAGTCCCGGTCAAGGGCGTCCAAAATCTCCGCCATGGTGGCCTGCTTGGTGTTGTATACTATGTGCCGGATGGCGGCGAGGCTGTTTATAAGGTCCGCCACCCCTATGAGAATTATGCCGTTTCCAACGTTGTATTTTGCACCGCCCCAGGCATAGTCCTTGGCCTTTTGTATGCATTCCCTGAATGTAAGGGACAGCGCCGGCACCGGGCGGTTCATGCAAATCTCGTCTATCACATGGCTCCCCTTTACCACCGCCCGGGTTACATACCTTATCTGTTCCTTAACCGCCTCAAGAAATTCTTCGTAGGTTTTAAAATCCAGGGGGTTTCCGGTACGGGCGCCAATGTATTTCCCACTTTTCCTGTTTTTCCCGTCCAAAAGGGCAAACTCCACAACGCTGCCCAGGTTTATGTCCGCAAGGGCGGTGTACTGGCGCATCCGCCCCGAAAGGTTCGTCTCCACTCAGCCGCAGGGGTTCCAGTCGTAGGCTTCCTTAAGCGGTACCCCCTTGTTCATTACCATCCTTATGCCCACCTCGTCGTTGTGAAAGGCGGGGAAACCGGTACCAAGGCTTATAAGCTCCACCACTTTTCTCAAGAAAGAGTTGGGGTTTTTGGCCATGTTGTACCGCACCGACAGCGAGGGCTGGTACAATTGCACGTCCATGGTGGCCTGGAGTATCATGTATGAAAGGTCATTGACGGCATCCCGCCCCGCATGGTCCACGCCGCCGACGCATACGTTCTGGAACATGGGATACCCGGCGGCAAACTCTGCGGTTACAGCATCCTGGAACAGGCAGGGTTCGAGAAGATTTAACCCTGACTTGATCCAGCAACTCCTGGGCCTCTTCCGGCGTGACCTGACCCTTTAAAGGAGTCCGCCTTGTAATAGGGCCACAGGTACTGGTCCATTCGTCCCGGGTTGTAACTGGCGGCGTTTTGCTCCGTGAATATGCAGGTATGGTAGAAATAAAAGGACTGCGAGCGCTTCTCGGAAGGTCGGAGCCGGGTGTTCCGGCACCCTGCGGCAAACCTTTGCAATCTCAAGCAGTTCCTTCTTCCTGCGCGGGTTCTTTTCAAGGCCCGCCAATCTCTCCGCCTCGGCAGCATATCGCCAGGCAAGGGCTATTATGCCCTCCGACGCAATCAGCATTGCCTCCAGGTAATAGTCCTTTTCATAGTGGCCGGGCACTGTAAGGTCCAGCTCGGACCTTCTTTTTTCAATTACCGATATAATACCCGACAGTCCTTCCCGGATAAGCCACTCGTAGCCGGCGGTGGTTTCCCCCCAGCCGCAGACCGCCTTGCGGTTAGCTTAGCGCAACAGCTGGTCCCGCAGCTCTTTCGTAATCTTCCGGAATCCTGCGCAAGCCATTCCTCGTAGTTGGAGCGCTACGCTTCAATAGGGCGGATTTTTTCCTCAAAGGCTTTTTGTCCTCCGGCGATTAGAAAAAACGGGTCATAGGGTCTTGTGCTTATGGTTTCCAGCTCATCGTCCAGCACCGACCAGCAGGTGTCCGCGCAGAGTATTCCGCCCCGTATCTTGCTGCCGGAGCAGCCCACAATGAGTTCATCGTCCCATATGGTAATTGTTTTTTCCATGCTGTTTTCCTAAAGGCCAGGGCTTTTTGACCACCAGCGGCTTTCCTTCCGCCTGTTCGAAGGCCTCGGTAGAAGCCTTGCGTTCTCCAGGTCTATTTCCGGCCGGGTTTCAAGGACCCTTTTCTTGAGCCGGTTTATGCGTTCCATGTATCCGGGCAGCTGTTCTTTACTGTCCACATTGACACCCCCTAGGCATACACTTATATCTCAGCGGCTGACTTTTAAATGTCTCCCGGTTTTCACCGGGCATCCCGCTCTACTTTAGACGAACTATTAGCCCGCTTTCACCATCGCTCCAGGTGTATTTTGGACCGGTTGTACCGGTCGGCTGACTTTTTTTGCTCTCCTTTGTGCCCGACGGCTATGATACCGACGGGTATGACGTTTGACGGCAGGCCCAGCAGCTTGGACATGGGCTCTGTTAGTCCCTGTTTAGGGTACAGCCCGCACCATACGGCACCCAGCCCGATGCCATGGGCGGCAAGAAGTATATTCTGTATGGCCGCCGAGCAGTCCGCCACCAGGAAACCCGTCTCTGCCTGCTGATGGCTGTCCCCGCATACCACAATGCCGCACCCGGCATCGGGCAGCATCTTGCCATAGGGATGAAAGCCGGCGATGCTGCCAAGCGTTTCCTTGTCCCTTACTATTACAAAATGCCACGGCTGCCTGTTGTGGGCCGACGGTGCCTGGAACCCCGCCCTGAGTAAGACATCAAGGTCTTGGTCCGAAACGGGCTGCCCGGTAAACCTGCGTATGCTTCTGCGGGTTGAAATTGCCTCCAAAACGTCCATCGCTTATACTCCCCTTTCCGCTGTTTTAATCTATTTTACCATTAGTATACTTGCAAAGCTACACCCCCGCCCCGCCCCGGCGGCTTTTTTATTTGTTTTTTGCTTGGGCTTTAACATATTTTCGGACATTCATTAATATTATTCTAATAGGTTGTATTAAGAAAAGGAGAGGAGGACTGGGGATGGCTCTAGAGCTTATAAGAGACCTGATAAAGATAGACCAGGTTATAGGGGAGGAAATGACCCAGGCAGTGGTGGAGGGGGATGTTGTTGTCCCGGATAGCAAGCCGGATGTAGATAAAATAATCAGCATGAACGGCTGGGTGGTAATAACCGACAAGGAGGCTGTGGAGGATAAAGTTATAGTTGATGGAGTTGTTAACGTTAAATCCCTTTATATTTCCTACGAGGGAGAACAGGCCCTGCATCACCTTGAAGGGTCCTTCGGGTTTACCCAGCAGATAGACCTACCCGGCGCATCCGGCAGGATGGACGCCGAGGTGAAGGCGGATATAGAGCACCTTGACTTTGGCATGATAAACAGCAGGAAACTTAACGTTAAATGTGTGCTTAACCTAAC
>JAXGPT010000023.1:0-26789 GCA_040766775.1 Bacillota bacterium
TTGGATGATATTTGAACATTAGGTCTGGTTTCAAGTTTAGAGTTAGTCATTTTGTGAACAGGTTTCCATGTTCTTTTCATTATGTTTTCTGCCTGCTGCAAATCAAAATCAGTCTCTATAATTTGTATTGGTTTAACGCTTTTATCGCACCCAGTCATTAAAAGAAAAAGGGATAGGGCTATAACCAATATTTTTCTCATTATTCTACACCCTCTATATTATTTTTCGCCTCAACCATTTTTGCGGCGTACTCGAACACTCTACTCGTGCGTTTCTTTGAAGACTGCGCCGTCGGGCACATTTGCATATGATGGAATTTCTGATGATTCTTTTGCGTTAAAAATCAAAGTGTTATCCTTGATTTTAAACACATATTTGTTTTCGCCATCATCTGTTCTAAGAATCAAATTACCGTCATCAATTTCATAAGAACCAATAGCATAATAACTGCTCAACATGGAATAATTAAAGGTAAATCTATTGCCGTCTTTCAGTAACACTATGGGTTTTGAAGGCTCTTCTGATTCTTGCATTATATAATTGCCAGTAGGAATGTATTGGTCAGCCGTTTTGAGGCTACTGGAACATCCGACTAAAACCCATGCTAAAACCAGCAACAGAAACTTCGCAAAAATCATTTTTCGCATATTCATCACCCTATCATTGAAAATTCTGTGCCTTTACACTTAAATACAATAAGGACTATAACAGCTTCTTAATAGTACAGTATACTATAATATGGAATTAATCCAAATTGCCAAAACCTAAACATGAAAAGGTGTTTTGGTACCATGAGTAATCAAAAGAACCGTCCCCATGATTACTTTTTTCTCCAGAGGCAGCCTATATTGCAGTGAAAGCACAGGTACCTGTCATCTTCGTAGCCGATATAGTGAAGGGTGGCGGTGGGGGACACAAGGCCGAACATTTTCTGCAGCCTTTCTATGTCCCTGAATTTCTGGTAATGAAAATAACCGTAGGTTCTTGAAAGGGTCTCATCGCCAAAGCCTTCAATCCCTAAATCGCTTGCCGCATCACTAATAATACGGTACATTCCTTCTTGGTTAAGGGCTGCTGCGTTTTGGCCGGGGAAGAGGGGTTCTTTATCCCCGAAATTTTTGATATAAGCTTCGATCTCTTCCCAGAAATCTGGCTCTATGATATCGTCCGCCTTGTCTTTTTTTAACTTTATCATATCTTCTTTTGTAAGGCTGAGGAGCTCCTGCAGCCCAAGACCTATATTAAACCCGGTAATGAAAAGGTAATAGGCTTCTTTGCTTGTATCGGCGAGTTTTCTTTTAAGTTTTTCCACCAGCAGGATATTCTGAATTGCTTTGCCCTTATTCATATACATCCATCCCTAATATATTCTTCGGCTATTGGTGATTGTACCCGGTAAGTAGTAACAGTTTCAGGCAGTGAATTCTCATTATACACATAGTCGTAGAATACAGCAAATAGAGTATACACTTCGTCATAAAAGATATTGTACTCCATTATTTTATCACCGATATTATTGTACTCGTAATTAAATGTATTGGTAATCACGCCGTCCCTCTCAACAATAGCCTTGACCAAAAGGCCGTTATCGTAGTGAAATGTCCTTGTGTCCATGACATCTCCATCTGCCTCGGTTAAAATGCCTTTTACTATCTTACCATCGTTATCCAGGTATGCGGTTTGGATAAAGGATATGCTGCCGTCCGAATTGTAATGTACTTGTGTCTCGGTATTATCCCCATAAGAATATTCTGTAACGGCTTCCAAACCGCCCCCGGTAACAGACCTGGCTTTCATAAGACGGTCATCTTCATAATAGTAGTACTTGGTAAGCGATACATTGCTATATGAGTATACCCCGTCATTCGAAAATAATCTTTCTTCAATTAGCCGGCCGTTTTCATATATATACTCAATCCGCGTTTTCGGGCCATTCCTTGTAGTGACCTTTTCCAGGATATTCCCATTATCATCGTATTTGTATGTAGTCTTGGTGACTGATTGAATGTCATAAGAAATCCCGTCAATTTCTACTTTGCCATCCTTTATGACTTCTTTATAGGAGCTATCTGCACTACGGTCACATCCGGTAAAGGCAATAACTGCAAGTATAAGTATTAGTGTAATTGAAATAATTCTATTAAACATTAATAGGGCTCCTTCCTTAGCTGGGTATTCAACTGCTCATATAGTACGGTCAGAACAAGGGAACAGACCGGTTATGTAAAATATGTTACTATAAAATTAGTACCGTAAGTCCCATATTCATTACAGATTATATCAGGATTTTTATGTTTTACAAAATTATGGAACCCCATAACATCGCAAACGTCCGCTGACCCCTATCGGCGAAATAGAATATATCGGGGAAGCGGAGCCGGATGCAGACCTGCAATTCATTGGCATGTTTCAGGTCAACGGCATCGCTTACTTCTACGCGGAGGAGCCGGATATTCTTCACGTATGTCTGACTACCGGTTTGATGAGCGACACCTATGTGATGTTCAACAGGGAGTATTATGAGAAGTACCTTTTTGTTGAAAACGAAAAAAATTAAGGGGAGGGAAGTCATGAGGAGAATATGTATACTGGTGCTGGCATTGGGCTTTTTAATCACCGGATGCCAGGACGGTTATATTCAGGAAACCGGTGAGGCTTTGATGGAAAATACGGCGGATGCATCATTTGCCCCGGGTTCTCTTTAACTCCTGGATGGCGTGCTCAAGTCTACTTATATCCTCCCTTAAACCGTCAATCTTTTTTTCGAATCTAATTAACAGGTATATTGCGATGGCGATTGGAAAGCCTATATTTGCAATTGCATTGTACCACTCGTTAATCCCATTCATATTATCATCTCCGGATTATTATTCAACCTGTCCAAAGCGGTCCTACCAATTCCGCAATAACCATGGCCCGGCGAATCTGGGAGGATAATGGGCATGAAACGCTGGTACAGTTTGTCCAGTAAAAAGACTCACCAATGCATTTTAACGCAAAGCACCAGTGAGCCTATTAAGGCTTATTTCGGCAACCCGGCTGTCATGGCGAAACTGGTGTCCGCTGTAGACCCGTGGCTTTGCGTCCCCACCTTTCGGTAGGTTTGCCTTTTTCGAAACTGTTTTTGTAATATCATTATATATCACTCGAGGGACAAAATTTGTTGAATCCTGCTGTATGAATTTAATTTTGATCGCCATTTTACATTAATAGTTCTATTATTAATATCGACATAAAAGTATGAATCTACATACCTGGGCGTTTTGCAACCTTATTTTGACAGTTGAGCTGTTATCATATATAATGGTCTAAAATCCTTGAATTATAAGGTTACAAGCTGAACAGGCAGTGGACCGGGTAAAGGTCCATGGGGCCGGGCTCGAAAGGGCAGCAGATGGAATAAGCACATCTGTGGGACAGCGATATTCCACGATGTGTTTTTTTGTTAATATACAAGGGAAAACTAATTCTTGAACCTAGTATTGTACATAAAAGCAAGAAGTTCAAAATGGCTGGAAGTGTAATCAAAAGAACCGTCCCCATGATTACAAGGAGGGGTTGTGTTGATAAGGGCAATAATAAAGGCATTTATCAAGAATCACCGGGATACAGCCGATGCGTCGGTTAGGGAAGCCTATGGCGTGCTGTCCGGGGTGCTGGGCATACTGTGCAACCTGGTGCTGTTTATAACAAAACTGGCGGTGGGGCTTTTTATTGACAGCATCGCTGTTGTTTCGGATGCCTTTAACAACTTAAGCGACCTGGGGTCGTCGTTAGTTACAGTATTCGGGGCAAAGCTGAGCAGCCGGCCCCCCGACAAGGAACACCCCCACGGTCACGGCAGGTTTGAATACGTCGCATCGCTGGCGGTGGCCTTCATAATATTCGGGGTTGGCCTTCAGATACTAGCAAGTTCGGTCGAGAAAATAATTGCACCTAAGGCAGTGCTCTTCAACCCGTTATCGCTGGGCCTTTTGGTCGGTTCCATATTAATAAAGGTATGGATGTATTCCTATAACAAGTATATAGGCAGGGTAATAAACTCGGGCGTAAACAGGGCGGTGGCCCGGGACAGCTTGAACGACGCCCTTGCCACCGGGGCGGTAATAGCGGGGACCGTGCTGGGGAGGTATGTGGACTTTCCCGTTGACGGGCTGCTGGGCCTTGTAATTTCACTGCTAATCATGTACAGTGGATTTAGTATTGCAAAGGATTCGGTGAACCTTCTTTTGGGTGCGCCTCCCGACCCTCAGCTTGTGGATAACATCTGCTCGATGGTGCTTAAGGGCAAAAACGTAAAAGGGGTGCATGACCTGATAGTTCACGACTACGGCCCGGGGCGGGTAACAGCATCCATACACGCAGAGGTATCCCATACCTTGGATATTATAGACATACATTCCGAGATAGATGAAATAGAACAGAGGATAGAGGACCAGCTGGGGATAAATATTGTAATCCACATGGACCCCGTAAGGGAGAAACCGCAGAAGGCGCCCGGGGAGCGCAGCGGTACTCTAAAAGGTGCCGGCATCCAACCCGGGGATATTGACAAGGCGAAATAGGAGGTGCGATTTATGGACTTCAGGCAGCTTGAATCCTTTGTGGCGATTGCAAAGCACGGCAGTTTTACCAGGGCGGCGGAGGAACTCTACCTAACCCAGCCTACGCTGACCGGGCATATTCAGGCCATTGAAAACGAGCTGGGTACCGTTCTGTTAAATAGGTGCGGTAAGTCGGTCACGCTGACCGAGGCGGGCCGGATCCTGTACAACCATGCGGTCAATATTCTGAATATGCGTGAGCAGGCCCTTTTTACCTTGGCAAAGTACGAGGGCAAACTGGAGGGGGAGCTCGCCATTGCAGCCAGCACGGTACCCCAGAGGTATATACTTCCCGGCCTTTTGGCCGCCTTCAGCCGCGAATACCCCGGCATAACCTATGCAATAAAGCAGTTTGACAGCCGGGGCGTAGTAGATGCGATTATCTCGGGCGGCATGGACTTTGGTTTCGTTGGAAGTGCCGCCTCATATCCCGAGCTCGAAATGTTAAAGCTTTGCGAAGACCGCCTGATACTCATAACCTCCTGTGAAGGTAAGTTCCGAAAATTTAAAGGCGATACCGTTACCTGGGACCAGGTCAGGGACGAAAGGTTCATTCTCAGGGAGGATGGCTCGGCAACCAGGGCTCTTTTTATGAAAAGCCTCGAACAGAGGGGAATTGATGTAAAAAGCATATCGGTGGTGGCTAGTATTGAAAACCCTGACACCATCAAGCGTGGGCGTAAGGGAGGGCCTGGGTGTAGCGGTAGTATCCGAAAGGTCGGCGGAGGAAGATATCCGACTGGGCTTAATAAGGGGTTACTACATATCCGACCTGGACCTTAAGCGAGACTTTTATTTCATAAACCACAAGAACAGGGTGCTAAACCCCGTGGCCAGGGCCTTCCGGGACTTTACCGCGAAGTACAGCCAATGTCTTTAAGAATTTGGTTAACCGCAAGAAGCGTTGTTTCAATATCTTCCCTTGTATTAAAATGACCCGGCGAAAACCTTACGGTGCCCTGGGGAAAGGTATTAAGGGTCCTGTGGGCGGAAGGGGCGCAGTGGAGGCCGCACCGGGTTTTTATCCCATAATATTTGTCAAGGCGGTAGGCTACCTCGGCGTTGTCGTATCCTTTAAAGTCGGCCGATACCACGGCAGTCCTGCCTTCGGTACTTTTCAGCCCGGCAATATGCACCCTTAATGCTGCAGAGGCCCTCAAGCAGCATTTCGGTCAGCTGCAGCTCCTTTTCTTTTATAGATTCCGTTCCAATCTTTTCTATATAACCGAGGGCGGCATGCAGGCCGTATATTCCCGGAAGGTTTAATGTACCCGCTTCGAACTTGTCCGGCATGTAGGGGGGCTGCTCTTCGTATTCCGAAAGGCTCCCGGTCCCGCCGCTTATAAGCGTGTCCATCGACTTGGCAAGCCGGTCGGTTATCAAAAACCCTCCGGTGCCCTGGGGGCCCAAGAGTCCCTTGTGCCCGGTAAATGCTATTGCATCGGCCTTTATCCTTTTGAAGTCTATGTCCAAAATACCCGCCGTCTGCGCGGTATCTACTATGAAATTAAGTTCCTTCTCTTCGCAGATTCTGCCGATTTCTTCCACCGGCAGTATTGTGCCGCATACGTTGGAGGCGTGGTTTATTACAACGGCCTTTGTGTTTGGTTTAATGTGTTGATACAGCGTGGAAGGGTCCAGCCTTCCCGTTTCATCGCACACAGCCCTTGAAAACTCTACACCCTTTTCCTTGAGCTGCATTAGGGGGCGCATTACTGCGTTATGTTCCATCGAGGACACTATGCAGTGGTCGCCCGGCTTTAGAAGGCCTTTCAGCAGGAAATTGAGCCCATAGGTTATATTCAGCGTGAATACTATGTTCTCGCTGCAGTCGTATTTAAACAGGCGGCCCAGCATCTCCCTTGTTTCGAACAAAATCTCTTCCGCAGCAAGTGTGCCGGTATACCCGCTGCGATTAACGTTGCTTCCAATATCGTCTATAAAGCGTTTTACCGCATCCCCAACCCCCGGGGCCTTCGGGTAGGAAGTCGCGCCGTTGTCCAGGTATATTCTCTTCAACTAAACCCACCTCCGTATCTAATTGTACACTAACACACCTATGGCAGATAATAAAATATTCCTATATGAAAAGGTCCGGTATTGGAAAACCCGATTGTACACCGAAAGACACCGTTAATATAATAACAGGAGAGAATGCGTTCGTACAACTGATGGTGTTTGTGGCCCGGGGAGGGCTACTTTGTACTGTTATTATATTTATATTACTTGAGGAGGGTACAAATATGAGCGGCAAGAAAGGCATTATTCTTACCGGTGCCATTGTGGGGATGCTGGCAGTGGCGCTAGTAAAGTTTGGAAACCCAGTCAACATGGGTATTTGTATTGTATGCTTCATAAGGGATACGGCAGGAGGCCTGGGGCTGCATAGGGCGGCAGTGGTCCAGTACATAAGGCCGGAGATAATAGGTATGGCCCTTGGGGCTTTCATTATTGCACTAAAGAGCGGGGACTTTAATGTACGCGGCGGGTCGTCGCCCTTTACCCGCTTTATCCTGGGGGTCTTCGTGGTTATCGGTGCCCTTATGTTTTTGGGCTGCCCCTTGAGAATGGTTTTAAGGCTTGCGGGAGGCGACCTCAACGCACTGCTGGGTCTGGCGGGATTTGCAGCGGGTATATTCTTAGGCGTATTGTTCCTAAACCGGGGGTTCACGCTGAAGAGGACCTATTTGCTGCAGAGGGCCGAGGGTTACCTGTTCCCGGCGGTACAGCTAATGCTGCTTATACTTTTGCTTGTAAGTCCGGCCTTCATCTTTTTTAGTACCGAGGGACCGGGGGCCAGCCATGCGCCGGTTATTATTTCCTTGGCGGCGGGCCTTATCATAGGCATAGCCGCCCAGAGGACCAGGCTTTGCATGGTGGGCGGTATCAGGGACTTGATAATGTTTAAGGATACGCACCTTTTGACAGGGTTTGCAGCCATCCTTGTTGTGGCTTTCATAGGCACCCTTATAACCGGCACCTTTAACCTGGGTTTTGAAGGCCAGCCGGTTGCCCATTCCGACGGGCTGTGGAATTTCCTCGGAATGGTGCTGGCGGGGCTGGGCTCGGTACTGCTGGGAGGATGCCCGATGAGGCAGATAATCCTTGGTGCGGAAGGAAACATCGACTCGGTTGTCACCTTCATGGGCATGCTTGTAGGGGCCGCTTTCGCGCATAACTTTGGTTTGGCCGCATCGGGGGCTGGCCCTTCCGCCAACGGGCGGGTTGCGGTTATTATAGGTCTGGCCGTGGTTCTAGCCATTGGTTTTATGAATACTGACAGGGCGGCGGAGGTTAAGATGAAAGGGGATGTGGAAATTGGCGCTTAATAAAGTGGATGCAAGGGGAAGGTCCTGCCCCGAGCCGGTTCTGTTGACTAAGAAAGCATTAGACCGGTCCCCGGAGGGGGTGCAGGTTCTAGTGGACAATACGACGGCCAGGGAGAATGAAAAAAGGTTTGCAGGAAATTTGGGATATAATGTGGAAGTAACGAAGGAAGGGCAGGACTACGTACTTACTATAAGCAGGTGACGTTTATGGACTATATAGCCACGTTCTTTACCCATTCGGGTGCGGTCAAGTACAAAAAGTACATGACAAAGCTGGGTATTAATGTTGAGCTCCTTCCGGTGCCGCGGCGTCTCAGCTCCGACTGCGGGATAGGTGCCAGGTTTTCGACCGGCCGGGATATAAGGGGGCTTATAAGCGAGGATATTGATAAGCTTTTTGCGGTGGAAAAGGACGGGGAGAGGCTTTTATATAGTTCTGAAAACGGTTGAAGAATAACGCTTCGGCGGGTGAACAAATGCCCGCTGAAGCTTTTTTTAACTCCGCCTGTCTTACTTTGAATCTGGCGGTATATGTGGTAGAATATTTACCATAATATTTATGGAGACTGCACAAACCCATACAGGACGGAGGTGCAAAAGATGAAAGTACTCTACGAAGGCAAAACAAAGACGGTGTTGGAAGCGGAGGATGGAAACATACTTCTTAGGTTTAAGGATGATGTGACGGGGGAGGCAGGTATAATTGACCCCGGCGCCAATTCCATAATAGGTAAAATGGAGGGCAAGGGCAACGCATCCCTCAGGCTCAGCAAGCATTTCTTTGAACTTCTGAAGAAGGAGGGAATACCCAGCCATTATATCGATGCCGATACCGATGAAAACACCATGCTGGTTAAAAAGGCCGCTACCTTTGGGGACGGGCTGGAGTTCATATGCCGCCTGAAAGCGGCGGGCAGCTTTGTAAGGAGATACGGCAGGTACATAAAGGAAGGCACGCCGCTGGATTACCTGGTGGAGGTAACCCTTAAGGACGACGAAAGGGGCGACCCCTTGGTAAATAAGGACAGCCTGTGCCAGCTCGGATTAATGACCGCCGAAGAGGTGGAATACGCGGCTTCCCTTACCAAAAAGGTTACAAAGCTGGTGGAGAAGGAATTGGAAAGGTTTGGACTTGAACTAATTGACATAAAGTTCGAGTTCGGCAGGGTGGACGGTAAAATAGTCGTTATAGACGAGATTTCCGGGGACAACATGAGGGTTAAAAAGGATGGAAAGGGAATAGACCAGAAGGAGCTTTGCGAAATAGTGTGCGGCTGAAAAACGTATTGGAATGGCGGCTTGATGAATAAACTCTTCATGCAAAAACGATGATGTAGGAATGCCCTTTGGGGCGTTCTTTTTTTTGATTTTTTGTAAAGTTAGATTGACATTTATCTTCGGGTGATGTAAAATAAACTTGACGTAAAGGTAACTTTACAAAGGGGAGGGACGGGTATTGAATAACAGGGTCAGGGAACTGAGGAAGCCAAGGGGCTCACCCAGGAGCAGCTGGCGAAAAAGATGGGAGTTTCCCGCCAGACCATCATTTCAATAGAAACCGGCCGGTATAATCCTTCGCTTATTTTAGCCCACAGGATTGCCCGCGAATTCGGCAAGTACATTGAGGATATATTCGATTTTCGGATCCGGAAGGGGGAATCGGCAGTGAATAAGCCCTTTGTCAGGGAACTGGTAATAACGAATTATTTGCTCATTGGGTCTCTTGCGGCGATATCAGCAGCAGCGAACCTGTACTACGGCGGCAGCGCGGCGGCCTGGAGCCGGGCCCTGGGGCTAGTGGCGGTTTTGGCCCTTGCCCTTTTCTTGAAAATCAGGCGGATTAAAGCAAAGGGTGACAGCCTGGACGAGAGACTGCAGCTTATCACGTATCGATCAGTGACAATCGGTTACTATTTTATGCTTGGTGCCATATGGTGGTTCTATACAAAGGAAATGGCCGTTTACGGGGAGGTTTCAACAAGGACCGTCGTGGAAGTGCTGGCGGGTATGATAGGCTATCTTGGAAGCTTTTTTGTACTAAACAGGCGCTACTACGGCGGAAAGCTTTTATAAAAAAGATGCAGCCGGAAGGTCACGCAGAACCGGGCCTTCGGCTGCCGTTTTTATTTGTTTCTGTTGAAGATAAGGAGTATCCCAAATACTATAAGGATAACCGGGAATATCGTGTCCCAGTCCAGCCCCGTGTTAATACGCAAGAAGGCAACGGCGGAAAACCCGCCCAGTATGGCAATGGTACCAGTAAAGCCGAGTCCCTTCGGCCGAAGAGGTACAGCTGCAAAAGTCCTATAGCAGCCCCCAGGGGGAAGAAGGGCCAAAGGTATGACATGCTGTGCCGTCCTAAGATTATGTTTGCAAAGAATACCAGCCCGTAGGTTATCAGCATCCCGGCGGGGACCAAACCCCCGCATCCCTGCCGCCGGTAAAATAGCCAATTTCCAGGGCAAGGCCCGGTACAATCAAGAACAGCGGCCATAAAAGCGAAAAGTCTATGTCAAAAAGTCCCAAGTTTTTAAAAAGCAGTATAAGGCCGATAAGGATAATAAACGTTCCAAAAACCACCCTGGAGTTTTTCACCGGGATTCCTCCTGACTCCGGCCCCATTAATAATTATTGCAAGCCCTGCAATTATCAGCAGTATGGGCCAGTATCGGCCGAGGTCCACCCAATAAAACCATTTTCTGAATAATAGCAGTCCTCCCAGGCAAATAAGCAGTGTTCCTGCAAGGATGCGGTTTCTGTCGCTATTTCCGTGTCTTTGCGAATCATGGTGATACTGACTATCGGGTTGGTGCTGTTCACTATTGTTGTGCTGTAACTCTGCGTCGGGCTGCACACCTGCATCCTGCTGCGGCGCGGTGTCCTGCTGCACCTGGGCGCCGGGCTGCTTCCCTGTGCTGCCTTGCCCTTCCTGGTAGTCAGGCTCCTTTGGTTTTGCAGGAGCGTATTGAGCCGTCGACCTGTTTTCGGGTATCACAATCAGGCACACCAAGTATGCCAGTATTCCAATGCCTCCGTAAAAGGCCGAGAATGCCCAAATAAGCCTTACAATTGTCGGGTCCACGTCCAGGTATTCGGCGATTCCACCGCACACGCCACCGATTACGGCGTTTTCCCTGGAACGGTATAAACGCTTTTCCAAAATATAACCCCCAATCCTTCACAAGTGGCCGGTGACCTGCAAATGGGGTTTAAGCTCCTACTACCCTGTGGGCATGGTGAAACAAAACGGTGCCCCTTACCACCTGTTATATTATATTTTTCCTGCAATATAATATCAACTGTTTTATTCAATTAACGTTAAACCATGCCCTAATTTCCTTCCGGTGCTGACTTATATATAACGTGCTGTAAGATATTAGGCCTTTTAACGTTTCGAGTTCTTAGGGATTAGCCCTCGGAGCGATGGAGTTGGATTCTCTGGACTTTGCCCTCTAAAATGACGGGGGATTACGCTTCTTCGGAAAATCAGGAAAAGGAATGTAGTATTATTAATGTGTTGTATATAGAATAAAATGAGTAAAGGTATTTGTTCTTTTCTGTCGAATTAATGACTATTAAACCTAAATTAAAAATGGGGGTTATGTATTGAATAAAATAGCTTTGATAACCGACAGTACCTCGGACCTGCCGAAGGAAATCCAGGAAATGTACAATATAGAGGTTTTGCCGCTCCATGTCATATATAAGGACGCGGAATACGAAGACGGAGTGGACATTACCCCCGAGGAGGTATATAATTCCCTGCCGAGGGAGATTCCCACAACATCTTTGCCCTCTGCCGGGAGGGTTGTTGAATTGTTTCAAAGGCTCAAGGAGGAAGGGTATAGGGATGTCCTTTCTATTCATATATCCAGTGGATTAAGCGGCACCTATGCCATGATAAAAAACCTGGAAGAAACGGCAAAAAACATAGGTTTAAGGCTGCATGTAATAGACTCCAAATCCATCTCCATGGGCCTTGGCTTTTTGGTTATCAAAGCGGCACAGCTTATTGAAAGCAACACCCCGTTAAACGAAATCATAAGCACTCTGGATAGATTTAAAAGTGAGATAAAGGTGTTTTTTGTGCTAAAATCCCTTGAGTATTTGAGAAAGGGCGGGCGTATCGGCCTTGTGGAAGGCACGCTGGGAGATATGCTTAGCATTAAACCCATAATATCGGTTAACAGTGAAGGCATTTACTATACCGTTGTAAAAAGCAGGGGCAGAAAGGGTTCCATAAGAAAACTTGTGGATATTGTCAAAAACGCAATCGGCAAAAGCAGGGTGCGGGTTGCGGTAATGCATGGGAATGCGCTGGATGAAGCCATGGGGATACTGCAAAGCATTAAAGATGGGGTGGATACAAGCGGAATATTTGCAGGACAAGTGGGCCCGGTTGTGGGGGTCCATACCGGACCCGGCCTGGTGGGGGTTGGCTTTTGCCCGGAGTAGAAGCTGGATTAGATTATTTATCGCATGAGATGTCACCTCTTCTTAGAAAAAGAGGGGGCATTTTTGTTGTATGGGATAAACCAGTGCCTGTTTGAGGCATATATAAAATGGTTTTGGCGGATAGAATAAAAGTACTTTGACATACCGGAGTGAAACCAGTATAATAATAATATACCCCCGAGGGGTATACCTGTCCAAGAGTGATTAAACACTACGGGGGCGGGTATTAATTCAAAAAGATGCACAGCAATGGACCGACCGGAGGTGGGATTGTGGAGAAAACGAACGAAACTGGCAAAGGATTTGGGAAAGTTACATTTAAGATTTCTGGTATGACCTGTGCGGCCTGTTCCAGCCGGGTTGAAAAGAGATTAAGCAAGGTGGAGGGCGTGCACAAAGCCGCCGTTAACCTGGCCGTTGAAAAAGCAACGGTGGAATACGATGTTAAAAGGGTGAGCCCGGAGCAGTTGATAGAAGTGATACGGGATACCGGCTATGACGTGGTGTTGGATAAGGTTGAATTAAGGCTTAAGGGCATGACCTGCGCTGCCTGCGCCGCTAGGCTGGAAAAGGCCTTAAATAAGCTGGACGGCGTTGTAAAGGCAGTCGTCAATTTTGCCATGGGAAATGCCATGGTAGAGTACAACGCGTCTCAGGTAACGGTGGGGGATATGATAAAGGCTGTACAAAGGGCCGGATATGACGCCGAGGAAAAAACCCGGGAGGATGAACACATTGAAAAAAAGGAACGCGAAAGGGAGCTAAGACAGCTAAGGGGCCTTTTTATCATGTCGGCGATTCTTTCCTTCCCGCTGGTTGCGGCAATGGTGTTTCATCTTATTGGAAGTCCCATAGAAATACTTCATAACCCTTGGGTGCAGATGTCATTGGCAACGCCGGTGCAGTTTGTGGTGGGCTACAGGTTTTATAAAGGTGCCTACCATGCCCTTAAGGGAGGCGGAGCCAACATGGACGTGCTGGTGTCGATAGGCACCACCGCAGCTTATCTGTACAGCGTATACAACGGATTTTTTGCGGGAGACGCTATGAACCTGTATTTTGAAGCTTCCGCCGTTGTAATTACGCTAATAATGCTGGGCAAATACCTGGAGGCGGTGGCAAAGGGCAAGACCTCCGAGGCCATAAAGAAGCTGATGGGGCTTAGGGCCAAAACCGCGAGGGTGGTAAGGGACGGCCGGGAAGAGGATATACCGGTGGAAAACGTGGTAATCGGTGATATAGTGGTGGTGCGTCCGGGAGAGAAAGTGCCCGTTGACGGCGAGATAATTGAGGGCCGTTCGGCGGTCGACGAATCAATGCTTACCGGCGAGAGCATACCGGTGGAGAAAAACCCCGGCGATACGGTCATAGGCGCCACCATAAACAAGACCGGGAGTTTCAAGTTCCGTGCCACGAAGGTGGGCAGGGACACGGTGCTTTCTCAGATAGTAAGGATGGTGGAGGAAGCCCAGGGGTCAAAGGCGCCCGTTCAGAAACTGGCGGACAAGATATCCGGAGTGTTTGTACCGGTGGTAATGGTTATAGCCTTGATTTCCCTGCTTCTCTGGTGGCTGGTGGCTAAAGACCTAAACGCGGGGATAATAAACGCGGTGGCGGTCCTTGTGATTGCCTGTCCCTGTGCTTTGGGACTTGCAACCCCCACTTCTGTAATGGTGGGTACCGGCAAGGGCGCCGAAAACGGGATACTGATAAAGGGAGGCGAATACCTGCAGAGGGCCCATGAGATTGACGCGCTCATTCTTGACAAGACCGGCACCATAACAAAGGGGAAGCCGGAGCTTACCGATGTTATAAGTGCCGGAAGCCTTTCGGAGGAAGAGCTTTTAAGGTTTGCCGCCATAACCGAGCGGGGCTCGGAGCATCCGCTGGGAGAAGCCATAGTAAAGGGTGCCCGGGAAAGGGGTATAGAACTGACCGATTCTTCGGAGTTTGAAGCGGTACCGGGACATGGGGTTGTGGCCGTAATTGAAGGCAAAAGAATACTTCTTGGGAACCGCCGGCTTATGCAAAAGGAAGGCGTAAGCCTTGGCGATGCTGAACAGGTCCTTTCAAGGCTGGAAACGGAAGGCAAAACCGCCATGCTTATGGCGGTGGAGGGAAGCCTTGCAGGAGTATTGGCGGTGGCTGACACTCTGAAGGAAAACTCCAAAAAGGCCGTGGAAGAGCTTAAGAGCATGGGAATAGATATTTACATGATAACCGGGGATAATAAAACCACGGCGGAGGCCATAGCACGGCAGGTGGGTATAGATAACGTGCTGGCCGAGGTGCTGCCCGAGCATAAGGCGGAGGAAGTAATGAAGCTTATAAAGGCGGGCAAGGTTACCGGAATGGTGGGGGATGGGATAAACGACGCCCCGGCCCTTGCTGCAGCCGATGTGGGGTTTGCCATAGGCACCGGAACCGATGTGGCAATGGAGGCGGCAGACATAACCCTAATGGGCGGAGACCTAATGGGTATAGTCCTGGCTGTGCGTTTAAGCCGTGCAACCATGAGGAATATTAAGCAGAACCTTTTCTGGGCCTTTGCCTACAACAGCGTGGGCATACCCTTTGCGGCCCTGGGCTTCTTAAGCCCTGTCATAGCGGGGGCCGCCATGGCCTTCAGCTCGGTGTCGGTGGTATCAAACGCGTTGAGGCTAAAAAGAGTAAATCTAAGGTAAAGACAAGGGGTACCCGGACTTGTTGCACGGGGTACAAGAGTATTAAGCAGCGAGCTGGAAGGGGGGATAGCATGAAAACAAGCACATTAAACGTGGAAGGCATGTCCTGTAATCACTGCGTTATGGCGATAAAAAAGACGGTGGGCGCAATCCAGGGCGTGGAAAACGTGGATGTAAACCTTGAGGGCGGCACTGTTACGGTGCAGCACGGCGATGGGGTGAACCTGGAGCAGCTTAAGGAGGCAATCCAGGGTGCAGGCTATGATGTAAAGGGTTAAGAGGAACAGGGTGGCAGGGAAAATTCCCCTGTCACTTTTTAATTTTCTTTCCCACTTTCCATGTGACAGGGTTGTCATTTTTGGCATGCTGTGTTAATATAATATTATATAGAGGCAGGAGGCGATGGTATGCCAAAGGACACTTTTTTTAACCTAGATAAAGCAAAACAAAAGAGAATCTTTGAAGCTGCCGTGGATGAATTCTCCCAAAGGCGCTTCAGTGAAGCGTCCATAAACCAGGTGGTAAAAAACGCGGGGATATCCAGGGGCAGCTTTTACCAGTATTTCAAGGACAAAGAGGACCTATACCTTTATGTACTGAAGCAAATAGGGAAGGAAAAGCTTGATATTATAAGCCGCGTTGGGGAACTTAAGCCGGATGCGGACTTTTTTGACGGCTATATGTACATGTTCAGGGCCGCCATGGAATGGAGCATCCAAAAGCCCAGGTATTACAGGATAGGAATGCTTATGGAGCTTGATGACAGCCGCTTTATATCAGAGCTTCGCAAAGCACTGCCGGAGGGTTCTTGATGCTAAGGGGATGCTGGAGAAGGATATGCAGCTTGGAAGGATTAGGGACGATGTTGACACCGACCTGGTGGTGGATATTATTTATACGTTAAATTTACATTTGCTGGTGCGATATTTTCAAGAAGACAACAAGGAAGCGCTGACAAAAATGTGGGCGAGGTCATAAGGATAATAAAGGAAGGAATTGTTAATAGATAGGATGTTTTCAGCCAAATAACGGTTTGGGTTTGTTTTTATCCGGGCATATCTGTTATTAGGCGAGTGCTGCGGGGGGATTTGTGTGAAAAAGGTTCTGATAAGCACCAGGGACCTAAGCAAAATATACCATATGGGCGAAGTATCGGTGGAAGCCTTAAGGGATGCCACGCTGGATATCTATGAAGGCGAGTTTGTGGTCATCCTGGGGCCCAGCGGCTCCGGCAAAAGCACCCTGCTCAATATTATTGGGGGTATGGATACACCCACCCATGGCGAGGTGTTTTTCAGGGGGCAGGAACTGGGTGACATTGATGACAACGGGCTTACGAGGTACAGAAGAGAAAACATAGGATTTATATTCCAGTTTTACAACCTCCTTCCCAATCTCACGGCTAGGGAGAACGTGGAGCTGGTTACCGATATGAGCAGTGAGCCCCTGGACGTAATGGAAGTGCTGGATAAGGTAGGCCTTAAAGAGCGGGCGGACCATTTTCCATCCCAACTAAGCGGCGGCGAGCAGCAGCGGGTGGCGGTGGCAAGAGCGGTGGCCAAAAACCCCGAGATGCTTCTTTGCGACGAGCCCACAGGAGCACTGGATAACATCACCGGCAGGGTGGTGCTTAAGGTTTTAAAGGAGATAAACCGAAGCTTTGGTAAAACCGTGCTTGTAATAACCCATAACGCTGCCATCGCTGAAATGGCGGACCGGGTGCTTTACTTAAGTAATGGCAGGATAGCCAATATTAAGACTATAGAAAATCCTGTCGACCCCGAAAGGATTGAGTGGTAGTGAAAAAGCTCATGCTAATGACCTTAAGGGATATAAAGAGCAACAAGGGACAGTACATTGCAATCATTATGGTGGTTGTGGTGGGTATAGCCATGTATAACGCCATTTCGATGTCCTTTCATAATCTTAACAGCGCTACTGAGAGCTATTATGAAGAATACAGGCTTCCCCACCTGTTTGTTAGGCTGAATAACGCGCCGGAGAGCGTGGTGGACATTATCGGAAGAAGCGATGGGGTATCGTCGGCCCAGGGAAGGCTGGTGCTGGATGTGCCGATGGAAATACCCGGTTACGAAGGCAGGGTCCAGGCGAGGATCGTGTCGGTTCCTCGGTCCAATAAAGGTGCCTTAAACAAGCTGCATTTGGAGGAAGGAAGATATGTATCGGGGGACCACCGGGACGGCGTTCTGGTGGAAAAGCTGTTCATGGAATTCCATAGGCTGGATACAGGCAGCAGCATATACCCAATAATAAACGGCAAAAGGGTGGAACTTAAGGTATCGGGCAAGGCCATAAGTCCGGAGTATATATACGCGGTGCCGTCGGCCCAGGATATGATGCCGGATAATGAAAGGTTTACGATACTATACCTTGAGCACAGCTTTGTACAGCAGCTTACGGGGTATGACGGCATGGTCAACGAAGTTGTTTTGCACTTGGAAGACGAGGGCAAAGTAAAAGAGGTTAAAAAGGAACTGGAGGACAGGCTGAAGCATTATGGCTTGATATCCATCACCGAGAGGAAGGACGAGGTAAGCTATGCCATGATGGATACAGAGTTAAACGCCCTGCAGTCCATGGGCTTTGCATATCCGGCGGTTTTTTTGCTTATCGGTTCAATAGTAATATACATGCTGCTGATAAGGTTGGTGGACAACCAGAGGAGACAGATAGGGGTGCTGATGGCTCTCGGGTTTACCAAGGGAGCGATACTGTTTCACTATATCGGGTATGCGCTGCTTGTGGGGTCTGTGGGTTCCGTGCTGGGGAGCCTTGCCGGGGTTAGGTTGGCTGGGGCTCTAACAAGGTATTATCTTACCTTTTTAATATACCAGTACTGCAGGTAAAGACCTATGCGGACGTTGTAATGCTGGGCATCCTTATGAGCGTGGTATTCTGCGGCGTAGCGGGGTATAATGCGGCTAAAAGAGTGCTGAGGATTTCACCGGCGGAGGCCATGAGACCGGTAGCGCCCATCGAGGGTAAGAAATGGTGGGGCGAAAGGATACTTCCTTTCCTGGCCGGTCTTAGGATATCCTGGCGGCTTACCTTCAGAAATATGTGGCGAAACAAAAAGAGGACGGTATTTACCGTGGCGTCAATAGCCATGACGGTGGGACTTATGATATCCATTATGACGATGCTGGATTCCATGGAATATCTTTTCGACAAGGCCTTTGGGGATGCTCTGTCCTATGACTACAAGGTAGTCTTTACAGGCAGTGTGCACCGGGACGTGGTAAAGGACCTGGACGAGTATAAAGACGTAACCTATGCGGAGCCGATGGCCGAGTATCCCGTAAGGCTTGTGAACGGGTGGCGGAATGAAAATACGATGGTAACAGGCCTTGTTCAAGGTTCCAGGGTTTATAAGCTGTTCGATATAAAGGGAAACAGGGTGGAAGTGCCCAGGGAAGGGATACTGCTTACCGAGGGGCTGGCAGAATCGCTGGGGGTAAAGAGGGGAGATACCATAACTGTCGAAGCCCTGAACAAGCCGGGGAGCGAGCGCAAGATAGCGGTAAAGGGCATTGTGGAACAGTACATGGGCGGAAGCGCGTTTATGGAGGTGGGGGCGTTAAATGAAGTCCTTAGGGAGGGCTCTACGATAAACGCCGCCCTGGTAAACCTAAGGTATAATAGCGAAGAATTCGCCGGGGACATTGAAGGGATGCCCTACGTACAAAGCGTAAAGGAACCGGACGACATGGTAAAGCAGTACAACGAATACATGGGCCTTATATATGCATATATAGGGGTTATCGTGGCATTAAGCTGTATAATGGGCTTTGCTATCATATACAACACCACAACCATAAGCATAATGGAAAGAAAACGCGAGCTGGCATCGCTTCGGATTATGGGATTTACCAACAAGCAGGTGGCCGAGCTGATATTCAACGAAAACACCGCGGTAAGCGCAATGGGACTTATCATAGGAATGCCCCTTGGCATGTATATGGCAGCGCAGATATTGAAATTAATGCCCGAAGACATGATATCGCTGCCCCTGGTGATATTTCCAAAGACTTACGTTTTGGCTGCGGCTACCGTTGCCATGTTTGTAATACTGGCCCAACTGGCCAACATGCGAAGAATTTCCAGGATGGACCTGGTTGAGGTCATGAAGAGTAGAGAATAGGGGGTGGATTATATGAAGCTGAGGGCTTTCGGCAGAGTCAAGGGAATAATAAAGAAAAAGAAAAAAGTGTTCTGGGTCTGCGTTTTGGCTGTTGTAATGATACTGGTATTTTTGTTCCAGGGCATGGGAAGCGGCGTGGAGGTTGAAACCGCCCTGGCGGTCCGCGGCGATATAAAAAACATCGTGGAGCAGGCCGGGGAGATAGAGGCTGCGAAAAAACAGGATATATACGCGGTTTACGGGGGCCGTATAAAAAGCATACCGGTGGAAGTGGGCCAGGCCATCAAGGAAGGCCAACTGTTGCTGGAGTTTGACCTGGACGAATTAAATATCAGGCTTGACCATGCCGAGGCGGCACTGGCGCTGGCCGAGGGAAGCGCTGCTACCGGTGCCGAAGTGGCGGCGACATTGGCGGCCTATGAGGGGGCGGCTGTTCAAAGGGACAGGGCAAAGGAAGCCTTCGAAAGCGCTGCAGACCTGTATGAAATGGATGCCATAAGCGAGGTTGAATTCCGCCAAGCAAGGGAAGCCTATGAACTATCGGAACTTCAGCTTAATGCGGCGGTGGCGGCCCTTGAGGCGGCCAAAAAGGGCGAGGCATCACAGCAGGCCTCAGTGGCGGCAGCACGGGCGGAGGTTTCGCTTATTAAGCGGCAGATAGATGAAGCAAGGCCCCTTGCGAATATGGAGGGGATTGTACTGGAAATTGGTTTTGAAGAGGGCATGACGGTTTCTCCCGGCAGCCTGGTAATGAGGGTGGGGGACCCGGGCAGTCTGCGGGCAAAGTGTATGTTTCTTGCCGGCGAGGCGGTGGACATAAGGGTAGGAAATGAGGCGCTGGTTAGCGGCGATATATTGGACGATTCAGTCATTAGGGGAAGGGTCAAAAAAGTGTTTCCCCAGGCGGTTAAGGTTTTGTCACAGCTTGGGGTGGAGCAGCAGCGGGTGCCGGTTGAGATAGAGCTTTTGGAAAGCCACCAAAACCTAAGGCCGGGTTTCGGAGTGGACGTGGAGGTAATAACCGGGGAAGCGAAGGATGCGCTGTTGGTGCCGGCGGATGCGGTGTTTGAGATGGATGGCAGGGACTATGTGTTTGTGGTGGAGGACGAAAAAGCGGTTTTGAGGCAGGTAAACGTCGGGCTAGGGAACAGGGACTGGACGCAGATACTGGACTGTTTAAGCGAAAAAGATACTGTGATAGTGGACCCGCCCAAAGAAGTGGAAGATGGCACCAGGATAAAATAAGGGAGCAAGGGGATGGTTTTCTTGCTTCCATTTTGAACGGATTGGAGTTGATTGCATGGCATTTAGTGAGACTTTCCGCTGGATTGTGGCAATAGTAGTGTTTATTGTTGTGTATTATGCAGCGTCAATGTTTACCATTAAAAGAAACGTTGTAAAGGTCATTAAGGTATTTGAAGAAAAGAATGCTCTGTCAGCTAAAACGGCGGTAAGCATCGAAAGCCTTGGAATCAGGAAGCAGGGTTTTCTTGAAAGGGCGATGAAAAGGCGAGACAATAGGATTCATGCGCTGCAGTTTTTGATAAGCGCCGGGATTGTTGTTACTAATGCCGACGGGATGTACTACCTGAGCAAAAAGAAAATGGCCGCTTTCCGCAGGGACGGAAACTTTGTCGCACGCTTCATCATACCGCCCCAGTAAACCAAGGGGCGGTTCTCTTGCCCCCATGAATAAAAGCCGGTTTTGGGACATAAACTGTTAAAAGCAAACATCCTGGAGGGATGGGTATGGGCAGCAGGATTGACGTGTCCCAGAACAGTGGTCATGGGTTGATTGAGGGAAGGATAATGCACTGCCGGTGGTTTGCCCTTGTACAGCCCGAACCCACAAGTTTTGGCATAAACCCCCGCACCCTTCTTAAGGGAGGGGGAAGGGTGTCCCGGCTGTGCGTATATACCGGCAGTACCAACAAGGAGATTGTGGCGGAGTATTCCAGGGGCTGGGTCAGCCTGAAGTACAATTATATAGATATTGTGGAAGAACTGGTGAACTACCTGGAAAGAAGGTACTCCCTGAGGGTTGTAAAGTGAAACTTCCATCGGCGGGGTGGTTTTCTCGAAAGCGGTCAGGGGACACACCGCTGCTTGCGCGGGTATTCCTTGCTGCGGAATGTCCCCAATATATGTTAGTAGAACAAACCCTCGTATTAGCGACCGTTTGACACATTAGTGGAAATTACGGGCGCTTATATTGAGGGTAAAGTGAAACTTCCATCGGCGGGGTGGTATGCAATTTATATTTGTACATGCTTGCAGGAATTTTACCCATGATATAAAATTACTTTATATGAGGAAAAGTTAACCTTTGTATACAGCTTGTATTTCTAACGACGAGGTGTAATATGAATATACCCAATTTGCTGACAGGGATAAGGTTTCTGCTGATACCCGTTTTCTTTTTAGTCTTTTATTCCGATATACCAAATAATATTACCGCCGCCACCTTTGTTTTTATACTTGCCGGCATAACAGATATATTGGACGGCTATATCGCCCGCAGGTACAACATGGTAACCCGGTGGGGGATAGTTTGCGACCCGCTGGCGGATAAACTTATGCTTCTATCGGTCCTGTTTGCACTGACTCACAGCGGATACCTGCCCCTTTGGGTATTAACGGTGGTGGCTGGAAAGGAAGCTTTTATGGCCTTGGGGGCGGCCTTTCTTTATTTTATTAGGAACAAAACAGTGGTAGCGGCAAATAAGACCGGGAAAATTGCCACCGTGCTTTTTTATCTTTCAATAGTGGCGCGGGTGTTTGAAATGCCCTACAACTCTTACCTGATTATAGCCGCAGTTTGCGTTACGGTGATTGCTTTTATCCGGTACGCATGGAACTTTAAAAATCTTGAGAAGGCCAAAAATGCCTGAAAGAATGACAGGCTTTTTCAAAGGCAGAGGGTGTAGCAATGGAACAAAAAGTTATTAGGGAAATACTGGACTGGCTAAAATATATAGCGATCGCCGTTGTACTGGCGCTTATTATAAGAAGCTTTGTGGTGATGAACATTAAGGTTCCCACCGGCTCCATGCTGCCTACCATACAACTCGGCGACCAGATACTGGTAAACAGGCTTGTATACAGGTTTAAACCGCTTCAAAGGGGGGATATTGTGGTATTCAAATATCCCGACAACCCCAAGGAACTATATGTAAAGCGCCTTATAGGCATAGGAGGGGACAAGGTGGAGATTATGGGGGGTAAGCTTTATGTGAACGACCAGCCGATAGCGGAGGAATACCTGTACGAAGAGATGAGGGGGAGCTTTGGGCCCTACATGGTTCCTGAAGGCGGTTATTTCATGCTGGGGGACAACAGGAACGATTCAAGGGACAGCAGGTTCTGGAGAAATCAATATGTAACCGATGACCTTATCATAGGCAAGGCGTTTTCGGGCTGTTCCCCCTGAACAGTGCGAAGTTTTTTACGCACAGAAAGATACGTAAATCATATTGACAAATGGAGGGTATTATATATAATAGACTTTAATTAGAAAAACCCAAACCGTTGGAGGAAAAAATGAATACAAAGGCTGTGAAGGAGAGGAGTAAGCAGCTTAAGTGGCGCAGCAGAGAGGATGCCCGCAGGCTGAAAGGCACCCGTCACAAACTGCCGAAGGTAGCTCCGGAGCCGCCCGGCCGAAAATAAAAGTAAGCCGGGACGGGATAACCCGTTACAGTAGAAGAGCCCCATATAGGGGGAATTAAGGTGGTACCACGAATTAGACCTTCGTCCTTTTGGATGAAAGGTTTTTTTAATTTTAAAGGCATACCTTTTATAAGCAAGATATAATCAAAAGAACCGTCCCTATGATTACATAAAGGAGGCGTTGTGAATGCAAAAAGCTAAAAAACTGGATGACAAATACAACCCAAAAGGTTTTGAGGAAAGGCTATACAAATGGTGGGTGGAAAGCGGGTTTTTTTACCTGAGAGGGAAGAAGGAAAACAGCCCTTCACAATAGTGATTCCCCCGCCCAATATAACCGGTCAGCTTCACATGGGACACGCCCTGGACAACACCATCCAGGACATCCTCATAAGGTGGAACAGGATGAAGGGCATTCCCACGCTGTGGCTGCCGGGTACGGACCATGCCAGCATTGCCACCGAGGCCAAGATAGTTGAAAGGCTGTCGGAGGAGGGCAGCTCAAAGGAGAGCTGGGCAGGGACAAATTCATGAAAGGGCATGGCGGTGGAAGGAGGAGTTCGGCGGGAGGATTGTGGAAAAAACTGGGCAGCTCCTGCGACTGGACCCGGGAGAGGTTTACCATGGACGAGGGTTGCAGCAAGGCTGTTACCGAGTTTTTCGTAAGCCTTTATGAAAGGGACCTTATCTACCGGGGAGACAGGATAATCAACTGGTGTCCCACCTGCAAGACTTCCATATCCGATGCCGAGGTGGAGCACCAGGACCTGGAAGGCAAGTTCTGGTATATCAAGTATCCTTTAAAGGACGGAGAAGGGTACGTGGAAGTGGCTACCACCCGTCCCGAGACCATGCTGGGGGACACCTGCGTCGCAGTACACCCCGATGACGAAAGGTATAAAGCACTGGTAGGCAGGACGGTGATTCTGCCGCTTATGGAGAGGGAAATACCCATCGTTGCCGACGAGTACGTGGATATGTCCAAGGGTACCGGTGCGGTGAAGGTGACACCGGGCCATGACCCCAACGACTTTGAAATAGGCGAAAGGCATGGCATTGCAAAAATAAGGATAATAAACGACGACGGTACCATGAACGAAAACGCCGGTGCCTTTGCCGGGATGGATCGGTACGAGGCCAGGAAGGCGGTTGTGAAGGAGCTTGAAGCCCGGGGCCTTATTACGAGGATAGAAAACATACAGCACAGCGTCGGTCACTGCTACAGGTGCGATTCGGTGATTGAGCCCCTTATCTCCACCCAGTGGTTCGTTAGGATGCAGCCGCTGGCGCAGCCGGCAATCAAGGCGGTTAAGGACGGCGATATACGGTTTGTACCCCAGCGCTTTGAGAAGGTTTACTTCCACTGGATGGAAAACATAAAGGACTGGTGCATTTCACGGCAGTTATGGTGGGGGCACAGGATTCCCGCCTATTACTGCTGTGAATGCGGCGAGATGATGGTAAGAAGGGTGCCGCCGACGGAGTGCGCAAAATGCCGCAGCAAAAGGATAGAACAGGACCCGGATACACTGGATACCTGGTTCAGCTCGGGGCTGTGGCCCTTTTCCACCCTCGGCTGGCCGGAAAAGACCAAGGACCTGGAATACTTTTATCCCACCAGCGTGCTGGTTACCGGCTACGATATAATATTTTTCTGGGTGGCCCGCATGATAGTATCGGCCCTTGACCAGATGAAGGAAAAACCCTTCTCGGATGTATTAATCCACGGCCTGGTGCGGGACGCCGAGGGCAGGAAAATGAGCAAATCCCTTGGCAACGGCATAGACCCGCTGGAGATAATAGAAGAGTACAGCGCCGATGCCCTGAGGTTCACCCTTGCCACCGGTAATGCTCCCGGCAACGATATGAGATTTAGAATGGAAAGGGTGGAGGCGTCCGGCAATTTTGCCAACAAGCTGTGGAATGCTTCCCGCTTCGTGCTCATGAACCTTGAGGGCCATGACCTTGCTGATATAGACTGGGGATTTGACAGGGAAGGATTGGAGCTTTCGGATCGGTGGCTGCTGTCAAGGCTTGATAACCTTATCGCAGAGGTCGAGGACAGCATGCAAAAATACGAGTTGGGCATAGCAGCACAGAAACTGTACGACTTCATTTGGGGAGAATACTGCGACTGGTATATAGAGCTTGTAAAGCACCGACTGTATGACCAGGGCAGCAAAACGGGGGATACGGCAAGAAGGGTACTGCATTACGGCCTGGACCGGCTGCTGAGGCTTTTGCATCCCTTTATGCCCTTTATTACCGAGGAAATATGGCAGCACCTGCCCCATGAAGGGGAGAGCATAACGCTGGCCGAGTGGCCGAAATCGGACGGGACCTTTAGGGACGAAAAGGCCGAGCAGCAGATGGAAGCAATTATGGAAGCAATACGGGCGATAAGGAACATTAGGGCTGAGATGGATGTTGCTCCTTCCAGGAGGGCCAATGTAATAATAGTATCCGAACGAAAAGAAACCCGGGACCTGTTTGCCAATGGCAGTGCGTACATTGAAAGGCTGGCCGCCGCTTCCAGGGTTACCGTAAGGGAGGATAAGGAGGGTTTACCTCCGGATGCGGTCTCGGCGGTTATAGAGGGTGTTCAGATTTATATTCCCATGGAAGAGTTGCTGGATATTGAAAAGGAAATAGAGAGGCTGGAAAGGGAAAAGGAAAGGCTGGAGAAGGAACTCGAAAGGGTTAAAGGAAAGCTGTCCAATAAAGGCTTCGTGGAGAAAGCCCCGGCGGAAGTGGTGAAAGCCGAGAGGGAAAAACTAAAAAAATACCAGGATATGATGGAAAAGGTGCAGGAGAGGCTTAAGGGCCTTGTATAGGCTGCCAGGTTAAATTACTAGTGAATGAATAACGGTGAGCAGGGGGAAGCGAGAGAACCGTCCCTCTGCTTCCTTGTGGGAGGGTCCTATGAACTACCAAGAGGCTGTTGAGTATATTGAAAGCACATACAGGTTCGGCAGCAGGCCGGGCCTTGAAACCATCACCAGGCTGCTGGACCTTATGGGAAAGCCCCACCTGAAGTTCAGGTCGGTCCATGCTGCCGGCACCAACGGGAAGGGTTCCACCTGCGCCTATATAGCTTCGGTACTGAAGGAAGCGGGTTTTTTGACCGGGCTCTATACGTCTCCTCACCTTGAAAGGTTTACCGAACGGATAAGGGTTTCGGGGGAAGAGATAGGCCGGAGGGATGTGGCCGAAATAACCGGGTTTGTTAAAGGACACATTCAGACCATGCTGGGGGAGGGCCGCCCGCATCCCACCGAGTTTGAGGCAATAACCGCCATTGGTTTTGAGTATTTCAAAAGGAAAGGGGTACAGTATGCCGTGGTGGAGGTGGGCATGGGAGGAAGGCTCGATGCTACCAACGTAATAACCCCAGAGGTCTCTGTAATAACTCCCATAAGCCTTGACCATGTGAACGTGCTGGGCAATGACATGGTCAGCATTGCCCGGGAGAAGGCGGGCATCATAAAGGATGGGGTCCCGGTGGTATGTGGCCTGCAGCAGAGGGAAGTAATGGAGACCATAAGGGAAGTTTGCGAAAAAAGAAATGCTCCTTTTATTTATACCGGTGACGGCCTAGTTGAAAACCAGCGGCCGGAAAACGGGGGCCAGACCTTTGACTTTGCCTGGCGGGGGAAAGTTTACAGGAATATACGGGTAAGACTGATGGGCGGGCACCAGGCCGATAACGCCGCCCTGGCCTTTGTAACATGCCTGGAACTTGGTATACCTGAGAATATGATACGGGGAGGGCTCGAAAAAACAATATGGCCGGGACGCATGGAGGTGCTTCGTAAAAAACCCCTTATTCTGATTGACGGCGCCCATAATGTGGAAGGCGCAATAGCCCTGGTGAAGGGACTAAAAC
>JAXGPT010000024.1:0-25946 GCA_040766775.1 Bacillota bacterium
ACTGCAGCATAAGGCCGTACAGCAGTTCTTCCAGCGTAAGCTTTTCACCGGCCTGCAGGTAAATGGACGAGCCGCCGGTGTTCTGTGCCCTAAGGCTGGCTATTACCGTATCCAGCAGATTTCCTTCCTCGATAGCCGTGATGGCGGTCATTATTTTAGTGGTGCTCGCCATCGGAAGCTGCTGATCCATATTCTTTTGATAAAGAATCCTTCCCGAAGCAACGTCTATCAGTACGGCAGCCTTTGAGTTGGGGCAAAGCTCCTGCCCTGCACAAACCGATGGCATCATCATTTCGACTGCGATCACCAGGATTGCCGCAAATAATCCGAACCTTCTTTTCATACTGTCTCCTCTTTTTTACTCTAGCTCAATAAATACACAATATTTATTTAACGTCGGCTTTCATTCATAAATGTCGTCCCCTTCTTTAACCCGTTCCGGGCTAATACGCATTTTTTTCACAACCCCATGAATTTCGTCAATGACCTGCGGAGTCATCTCTATAATCCTTTCAATCATACCACTGCTGTTTGCCGGCAGTAGTTTTATATGCTCCTTGCCCACCACCATAAATGCAACCGGCTGCACCGAAACTCCTGCACCGGCACCGCCGGCAAAGGGCATTTTACCGCCGCCCTGGCCTCCCTTGTCATTTGCCTCTTGTACCTGGTACTCTCCCCCGCCGGATGCAAAACCGAAGGCAACCCGTGAAATTGGTATGATTACCGTGCCGTCCGCTGTTTCCACAGCGTCACCTACTATGGTATTTACATCAACCATTTGCTTGATGTTTTCCATGGTGGTTTTCATCAAGGCCTCAATCGGATGCTCGCTCAACTGCATCACCTTCCTTTTTTTTGACTGTTAATAAATAGAGCACTGCTGCAATAATAGCATGACCGATTCTAATGCTTAATATGCAGTCGAAGTTGGTTCCAAACATCGGTCCTGTAAAGCAGGGCGAGATTCCTAAATCGGGAAGTTCCTTTAATTTAAATCCTATGCCCAGCAGTGTGGAAACAATGGTTTTAACAATCCATAAAAAACCTATGGCAATCCCCGTTATGGCAGCGTCGCCGGTGCCCAGTACGGTATGCCATTTTAGCTTTTTTATACAAACTTTTCCTTTCAAATATTTAACCATATTTTTATACCGTTCAGCTTTTGTGATGTATTCCCTGTAATTATACAGGGCTTTTTCGGCGTATTTGAAATATCCCAACTCCTTCAGCGATCCACTGACTGTTGGATCCGGCACCCCCTTTTTATTCGGCCCGTATGTCCTGTTAATCAGTAACTTAAGCAGGTTTAACTCGTTTTTTACGTTAATCAAGCCATACAGGGCGGAAACTGCTATTAGGAATTGGTCATCTTTATCCTTCCTGTAATAGGTCACCCTTATATTAATTCTTGATATGAGCACAATTATTAAAAGAAACAGAATAATCAGAACCGCCCATCCCGTACCCATCCAGTGTTACCTCCAAGATACTCCTCTTCGATTTATCTTGCCTTAACTGTAAAAAAAATACACGTTACCGTGTATTTTCATCAAGGCATGATATTTGCTTCTCCAAGATGTCCGGCAGTTCCTTCACACTGCTTAGTCCAAAGTATTTTAAGAAATCAATGGTGGTTCCATACAGTATCGGTCGTCCTACAGTATCCAGCCTGTCAACCTCCTGGATGAGCCTTTTTTCCATTAGGGTACTTATTGCGGTATCCGACTGTACACCCCTTATGGCCTCCACCTCCGCCCTGGTTATGGGCTGTTTGTAAGCAATTATTGCCAGGGTTTCAAGGGCGGCCTGGGACAACCCCTGCCTCCGCTGCGGAGAATGCAGCTTTTGTATGTACTCGTAGTATTCAGGCCTCGTGGAAAACTGGTAATGCCCTTCCGCTTCAATAAGCTGGATACCCCGCCGCTCGTAGTTGTACCAGTCCTTCATCTCTTTTAATAGGGGCAGTAAATCCTTTTGCTCCATGTCCAGCACGCTGCACAGGTCCTTAAGGCTCACCGGGTTCCCTGCCGCGAACAACACCGCCTCTATAATACTTTTTATCTCCCTGTCCTCCATAGGCTATTTCCTACCTTTGCTGTCCCTTTTTCGGATGATTATATCTGAGAAATTGAACACCTGTTCAATCACAATCTTTCTTTCCTTAACAAGTTCCAGCAGTGCCAGAAAGGTTACCACCACGTTCTCCCGCGTGGCACAGCCTTCTACAAGACCCCTGAAACTGATACGTCCCGACCGCCTTATAATGTTCTTTATATGCGAACGAACCGTCGGTAAGCGATATCCTCTCCTTTTCCAGGCTCTTTCAGGTTGTAGTCATCGTTATAAAGGTTTATATATCTTCTCATGGCCTGCAAAGGCATTGTAAAGGTCTGCAACATCAACGTCCAGCACGAACGGCCGGCATCGTAATCCTCAACGGAAAGGGTTCCCGAAACAACCTTTTTGGCAGACTCTTCCTGTTTTCTCAGCCCGGTTACATCTCACGCTTTGTACTTTATCAGGCGCTCCACAAGCTGCTGCCTCGTCAGCTTTCCTTCTCCCTGCTGTGCTTGTTCCTTGCCGGGCAGCAGCATTTTTGACTTTATGTGCAATAGGGTTGCCGCCATGACCAAAATCAGCACACTTCAATATCAAAAAACGCAGCTCATCAAGGTATTCGAGGTACTGACGGGTTATATCCGTAATCGGTATGCCGTATATATCCACTTTTTCGTTTTTTCATCAAGGCTGAAAAAGCAACCAGCGCCTTCAAAAACTTCCAGCTTAACACTATAAGGCATTTTGATCACTTCCGCGGCTTCTTGACCATTTCTTCCTTACTTCTTCCAGCGTTATTGCAGCGGACTCTCTTGCCTTTTTTGCTCCCTCATTAAGGATATCCATTACGGTGTCCGGGCTTGCCGCCAACATTTCTCTCTTGTTTCTAATAGGTTCAAGAAAATTGGATAGGTTGTCCGCCAGCATCTTTTGCAGGCAACGCAGCCTATAGCTCCGCCCCTGCACTTTTCCTCCGTTTCCCTAAGGTCAGCAAGCTCGGTAAACACCTTGTGCAGTGCATAGGCCGAACAAACCTCAGGGTTTCCCGGGTCGTTCTTTCGTAATCGCTGTGGGTCGGTTATCATTGAACCAACCTTCTTTTGAATCTCCTCCGGGGAATCCGAAAGGTATATCGCATTTTCATAACTCTTGCTCATCTTTCTTCCATCCAGCCCCGGGAAGCACCTTTTGCCTCGGTAAGCAAAAAGCCTCCGGCTCTGGGAATGTATCGCTGCACAAGTAATTAAACCGCTCATTATCTCCTGCTGAGGCTTCAAGATGGGGAACGGTCCTCCCCCACCGGAACATACTTGGCTTTGGGCACCAGTATATCGGTCGCCATAAGGTACGGATAGCCGAGGAAATCCATAATTTGCAATATTTTTCCTTCCAACGTTTGAGCTGGTCCTTGTAGGTGGGACACCTCTCCAGCCAGGGACATCATACCATCGAGCAGCAGGAAGAGCTCCGCACTTCCTTTATTTCAGACTGTACACAAACGGTACACTTGTCCGGGTCAAGGCCGGCACTGGCTCAATCCAGCGCCACGTCCATTATGTTCTGCCGCAGTTCCGATGTATCCTCGTAAGCGGTGGGTAAGGGCATGCCAGTCTACTATGGCATGAAAGCTTTTATATTCGTTCTGGAGCTTTATCCAGTTTTCCAAAGCCCCGAAATAGTTTCCCAGGTGCAATTTTTTCCGGTAGGTCGCATACCGCTCATTATAATGTCTTTTGCCATGTGCATTCCTCCCCATCCATTTCACAATATTATATATTGTTCCATATCATTTATCAACATGATAGCGTCAAGAGCTTTTGCTTTGTACCCATCTTCCCAGATTTTTAACGAAAATATTTTTTAATACCTTGCAAACCTGGGCTGAAAGCTGTAAAAACTCATTCTCGACATCATAATTGCCCTGTATTTGAAATTCTTACTTAAAATTTGTACACTTAATACACATTTCAATAAGAAATCGGCCTTAAGGTCTTGTGTAACCGCTAAGCCATCCAACACTGTGGGTATTTTTATAGCTAATAACAGTGATAATCCTTATGCGCTTGAACAAGACTTCTCATTTTATCGGCTTTGATTTTCCTTTATCCTGCCCACTGCCATAGCCAGCATCACGCATAACGCTATCCGCATCTTATATTCATTTTTCTAATAGTCTTCGCATATAATGTTTTTCAAAGCCGTAAGATTCATCCAACTCCTGCTGTTTACATTCTTTCAACAGACGGCCGCTTGTCATAGGTTCTTTCCCATTTATAACTTGCACGGTCGATAGGCGTAAATATTCGGCGATCCTCTTCTATATCTATACGTATACCTTGTTTTACCTTACATTTATCCATATACTTGCATTCTATTCCATATTGTTTGGCAGACAAAGTTTTCTTAAGGTTCCGTGGCTTTTTCTATCCTTTTCAAAGCCTCCTACACATCTCACGCTCATCACCTGTTTCCATACAAACACAATATACATTGCCTTTATAATTATAAGATTATTCTCATAATCCTTGAAGCTGCCGCGTTTTATCCTTTATCCTTCCATTTATTGCGAATGTCAATCACTGGCTTCATTTTTGTAATCATCCCATAGCTTTTCATAAAGTTTTGTATCGTCATATCCTCTGTCGGTTTCAAAGTTCCTGCATTTCAATCAGTCCAGATGCGCTTCATTAAGATCATCTATCATTTTGTGCGCCTGCTTAACTCTGCATTCTGATGCTCATTAGCTCATAAGCGATAGGAAGCCTATAATCAGCATCCACTATTAGGTGCAATTTATAGCCAAACCATTTCACTACTTTGACCAGCTGTCCCATCCCCTCCCCGACACCTTTATACTTTTGCTCCAGTCAGCATCCAGATCACGACGACCATCCTTTTGTTCCTGAGCCATTTCTTTTCCCTTCGAAAGGAGGATTGCTTTACTGTCTATGGCTAAATTCGTACCGAATGATGGCAACAAGTTTTCTAATTCATCTACCGGTTTATCGAATATGTTGTGGACCAGCTTTTTCTTAACAGATTGTTTAAAACCTGGCATACACATATGCCCTCGGTACTTTGCCGTTGCGAAACCGCACATAAAACGTAACTGACCATTCCTTGATAATTCACGATAAACTTCTCTATTGCGGGATGCTGGTACACTATTCCGGCTATGATGGAATTCCACATTGCCCTTACAGGATAATCATCACGACCGTTTTTCCTTTCTTTCTAGGCTTTGCATAAGCTCTTCATCGGGCATATACTCAAGAACTAAACGCAATCTTTCCAAATCACCTAAATTTTCAATTTCCATCTATACAAAAAGTGTTTGTTGTGGTATAATAGCTATTGTTCTTTCAGTGCTTTCAGTTGTTTCTACACCTACTACGCACACTAAAGAAATGGGCCGCGTATTCTTTCTACTTTCCATTTCATCGTCCTTTCGCCAGTATGCGGATTTCTGCAGTTTGTTGTTATCCACAGTCTTCAAATATGCATAACACTGTCTCATTTTGGGAGAAAGTTAGTTTTCCTTCAGCCTTTATCCATTGCCTTTATCGTTTTTGGTTGACATCTACCCTCGGCTCGTCAAGATACTATGGGTTTTAAAAATAAGTAATCTCCTGTTTACCTGCTACTTTAAGCGGTCCTTTCATCGACTTAAGGAACTGGGGTGCTCGGGCCCTTTTACCAATATTCAAAATGGTTATGTTACCGATGGTTTCGTGCGATGCCAAGCTTCTTCCACGTGATAATCTCACGGTCCACTTTTACCCCTTTTGTTACATTTATTGCTGCTTTTTCTTTTGTACAATATATCATACACATTTTGCCGTTTGCTAAAAGACCCTTAACCTGGCCATCTGGTCCACACCATTCGGCCCGGCTTCCAGAGGCCGTGAACTTAACCTGACGACAAGATATGGTTAACATGACCCTCTGCACTGTGCCGATGTAATCTGCCTCATACTGCCGCATTATCCTCCTCTAGTTGGGGTTTGGCATATATCTTCTTGCTTCCTGCACAGCTCTCTTCTTTGTTTCCGGCCTGTTGTACTTATGATTGCTTTCAAACAGTTTCGCATAATTTCTATTCCCGCACGACAGTAATCCCACATATAATTGGTGCTTGTGCTCATATGCGCTGTTGCTTGTGTTACATACTTTGATAAGTGATAACGGTCCAGCACAAAGATGCTCCCTTTATCCAGCCTAGTCCATTTTTTATCCAGGCAGCACCATCACCTGACAGGTATATATTTTCAATAGAATCCATATCATAAGTCTTATCTATGTAGTCCAAAACTTCCATCCATATCATCGTTTGCATAAACGCCGCTTAAATACCTTGATTTATTAACTTCCACCGGTCTTTACCAACCTGTTTCCTGCCCTCATGCACATGGTGCTTTGGGTTCTATGCAGCCTCCAACTCCATGGTATGGCCCTCTATCTGCTTCTATGTAGAGTACATTTATTGACCTTATCTTGCTTAACCTCCACTGCATCATTACTTACACGCCAAGTTCACGGATGCTGTTCATTACTGTCTGTAGATGTTAGATCCAGCTTCAGCTGCCTTTGCACTTCTACTATAGGCAAATACTGCTTCCTCATGAGCCTTGCCTTGTAGTAATATCCATTTTACCGTGGGCTTTTATGCCCACTGCCTCATCTGGATAGTAGCTGTATTCACTTCAGCTATTCTTGTAATATGTCCTTCATACTTTACTTCGCCAAATATTGTCATAAGGGTCTTTTCAGCCGCTTTCTTTACTGTCCAGTTTCGTTTCCGGTCTTTACTGTTTCTATACGCCTCGTTTATTGCTTCATGTTTTGCCAATGGCTACCTCAATCTCGTCCAACGTCTTTGAAAGAAGCACGCGAATTTGACATGTCTCTTTCTTCGACGTATCAGATCTTTTCAGTTCCTTTCAAAACAACTACTGATTTTTTCTATGATTTCCTGTATAATTGAATTCCATAAGAGCATTCCTTCCGTGTTTTCCTTTATGGTGTTGTTCAAAAAAACTACATGACATTATGAGGAGATACTCTTATCTTTTATTTTTTGGTTTTTTCCCAAAGTAATTTTACACTAACTATCAACATCAAGCTGTCCCTTTTGAAAGCCCTTCTTAGAAAAACATACCCACACCTCGGGTTATAACAAAGTCAAGCGCAGTTATTACAGGATTTAGAATGGCCCAAAGCAGCCTGCCCGCCAGGAATACTACCAGCATGAATACAACCTGTATCTGGTTTTGGTACTGCATGAGCTTATACACCCTATTGTCCGGCAAAAGACCCTGTAATATTCGCGAGCCGTCCAGGGGGTATACCGGAAGAAGGTTAAATACCGATATCACAAGGCTGTAATAATACAGGATGTAAAAAAAAGAAAAAGCCGTCCCGTAAGGGCGAATCACCCCGGACATCATAACAGCCCTGCTTATTATCGCAATAAATACCCCCGAGGCGGGTCCCGCCAGGGCGGTATAAAGAACTCCCTTTTTCCTATCCCTGTAATAAATAGGGCTGGTTGGAACCGGTTTGGCCCAGCCCAGCCTCACCAAAAACAGCATTAAAAGTCCCAAGGGGTCTATGTGGGCAAGGGGATTTAAAGTAAGCCGCCCGCTGTTTCGGGGCGTCGGGTCCCCCAGCATATCCGATACCTTGGCGTGGCTGTACTCGTGGACCGTAAGTATGATTATAACCGCCGGCAGTATATAAAAAAGGCTGCCTATGTCAATTCCCAAGGTCCTCCTCCCCCTTTAGCGCTACGGATTTCAAAATCTCCATCTGCCCGAACCGGTCGGTGGCTCCCCTTTCCACTATCTCCTGTCTAGCCCGCTCCAGAATACTCTTGTACCTCGGGCCCGGTCTCACGCCGAGGGATATAAGGTCGTCACCGCCAATATGAAAGTTAAAGCCCATAATCTCCTGCATATATTTTATTATATTATTTTTATACTGCCGGGTATAGACTGTCCAATAAAGATACTCCAGCATTTCTTTTTCCAGCCCGTCAAACAGCTTGTAAAGCATACTCCTTTTCAGCATTTTATTGCGCACCGGAAGTCTGAGGGCCTTTTCCCTTGTACGGTATTCTCGGAGCTTCCGATAAAGTGTTTTGTAAGCATTAAAAACCTCGCCAACTCTTCCGCCCGGTACTCCCTCAAGAAGAGCAAGTATGGGAAACTCTACGTTCCCGGGGCATCCTTTTTGTATCCTCTTAAGTCTACGGTAGACCGGACGGGGGATTTTACCGGTCCCGAACAGGGCCCTCCAAAGGCCCAAATCTTCCATGCGGCGCAGTATGGCCGTGTATACCAGCTCCCTGAAAACATTCTCCATCTCTGTGCAAGTCCTTTCGCTGCTTAGCCGGTACGGGTATCCCCCCTCTACCGAAGCCCTTGCCAATTCCTCAGTCTTTTTATCCATTCTGAAAGCATAACGGGCTTCAAACCTAATACCCCGAAGAATTCGGGTGGGGTCATCCACGAAGCTTTTATTATGCAGCACCCTTATTGTTCCGTTTTGTAGGTCATTCTTTCCCCCAAAGGGGTCGATTAGGCAGCATTCCTCCAGCGATACAGCCATCGCGTTGATTGTAAAGTCTCTTCTGAAAAGGTCATCGTAAAGGTCCGAGGGGAAAATTTCCGGCAGCGCCGCAGGGTTCGGGTATAGTTCCCGTCTTGCAGTCGCTATGTCTATTCGGCATGGTAGACTTGCGTCCAAAGTCACCGTTTTAAAGGATGGATGGGCTATAAACCTATACCCGTAGCAGCCCTCCAGGTCTGCGGCAAGCCTTAGGGCATCCCCTACCACCGTGACATCAATGTCCGAAAGCCCGGCTCCCAACAGCATGTCCCTTACAGCTCCCCCTACAATGTAGGCCTTATATCCAAGGGAGTTACATCTCTCATTTATCCGGTAAACAATATCACGCACTGCTCCGGGCAAACTGTTCATGGCTTTCAATTGTTCCATCATGCCATCTCCACCCATTGCATCCTTCTCTTAAAATTAAGTGCAATATAATCTTACCACAACCCCAGCCTCTGACAAAAGAAAAACCTTTAAAAACCCTTTACATTCACATTATGCATAAAAATAACAAAAAACCGGGCCAAAGGGTCATATTTCAAATCCGGCACAGCATCGCTGTCCACTCTTAACATGACCAATGGCCCGGGTGCAGCTGTATGCGTTTATCCATTTTGTTAGAGCCGTTCTGTCGGGTTAAAGTTGTTCCGCCGGGGTTATCCAGTCCAGCAACACCCTTTTCAACATCAACAGTATGCCCGCCTTGTCTACGGTTTCTTCGGCTACCAAGTCCACAATGCCCAGTATTTCCCCGTTTTGTTTTACTATAAGCTCACCGACCTTTTCCCCGCCGACAACCGGCGCGGTGATATCGCCGGGAAGCACCATCTCCTTCTCAATGTTTCCTTCCTCTCCCTTTAGTACCAACACTTTCATATCTTCAGCGGGCCTTACATTCACCCATCGCTCCTTGCCTTTGTTTACTTTAAGCCTTTCTATTACGTCCACCTTTTCGGCTATTGGTACCGAATTATACCTGGCAAAGCCGTAATTAAACATTTTTTCCGCTTCCCGAAACCGTACCTCGGAAGTAGGACTGCCCATGACCACTGCAATAAGCCTCATATTGCCCTTGACGGCAGTCGCGGACATGCAGTATTTGGCCTGAGAAGTGGACCCGGTTTTAAGGCCGTCTGCTCCTTCGTACCTTCTAAGCAGCTTGTTGGTATTTACCATTGTAAAGGTTTTGAACCGTCCCTCTCTGCCCACTTCAATATCTTCCATCCATATGGTGGTCCAGTCGAATATCTTGCTGTGCTTTACAAGCTCCCTGGACATCAGGGCCACGTCGTAGGCCGTGGTATAATGGTCTTCGTGATGTAGTCCGTGGGAGTTTACAAAGCTGGTGTTTTGCATGCCCAATTCCTTTGCCCTTTGGTTCATCATTTGCACAAAGGCCTCTTCGGTTCCGGCTATATGTTCCGCAAGGGCTACACTGGCATCATTTCCCGAAGCCACTACAACGGCTTTTAATAGCTGCTCCACTGTTTTTACCTCTTCGGGCTCCATGTATATCTGGCTTCCTCCCATGCCCGACGCGGTCCTGCTAATAACCACCCTGTCATCCAGTGCAATCTTGCCGTTTTCCAGGCTTTCCATCGCGATAAGGATTGTCATAATCTTTGTGACGCTGGCAGGATACATTTTTTCATGGGCGTTTTGCTCTAAAAGTATTGTGCCGCTCCCCGCGTCCATCAAAACTGCTCCTTTCGCATCCACCTTTATCTCTTCTGCACTTACCTCATAAGGAGATGCAATTAATAATATCAACAACAGCATAACTGCGCACAGTAACCTGGTTCTCATTTTTATACCTCCATTTCAATTGGTTCACTATTGAGTTGTATCCCCAAAATGGAGTTATACCAAAAACCAGATTTGCAATCCGCTGCGTAGTTTGCTGAAAAAAAAAAGCCGCCGGGCGGCTTTTTTGAACGAAGGAACAATAATTTTTATGTAAATCGGGTTATTCTACCACTCCCAAAATCATTTCATTTTTTTGCGTCGGCTGCTCGGCTACCAATATGGCACTCCTAATAAGCTGCTCGGCCTTGCCAAGGGTTATCCCTGTTATTTACATACAATGTGGCAACCGGTTCTCCTTTTGTTACCTGCATCCCGCATTTCTTAAGCATTACCACCCCTACTGCCGGGTCTATTACGTCATCCTTTTTGGCTCTTCCGGCCCCAAGCAACATCGCGACTATACCGATACTCTCCGCATCAAGCGATGTAATGTAGCCGCTTTGCTCCGCGCAGACCGTTACCTGCTGCTTCGCTTTGGGCAGCACCCTGTCCGGCCTTTCCAGCACACCCGGGTCCCCGCCCTGGTTTTTTACGAATTCTTCGAATTTTGATACCGCCTTTCCGGTTGAAACAAGGTGGTCCACCATTTCCCTGCCCTGCTCGAGGTCCTTGACTTTTTCGCCCAGCATCAGCATGGCTGCGCCCAGTTCCCTGCAAAGGCAGTAAAAGTCCTCAGAGCCTTCTCCCTTCAGCGTGGCCACCGCCTCCCTGACCTCCAGGGCGTTACCCACGGCGTTACCAAGGGGCTGGTCCATGTCGCTTAACAACGCCATGGTCCTTCCCGATGAATTACCTATATCCACCATAGCCCTTGCAAGGGTAAGGCCTGCCCTTCTTTTTCATAAAGGCCCCCTTTCCCACTTTTACATCCAGCAAATCCTGTCCGCCCCTGCGGCCGGTTTTACTCATTATACTGCTGGCAATCAGGGGTATGCTGTCAACAGTGGCGGTAACATCCCCGTAGGGCATACAGTTTTTGTCCCCGGCGCAATATTGCCGGTCTGGCCCGTCATTGCAATACCGATTTCTCTAACCGACTTTATGAATTCCTCGGTGGTAAGTTCGGCCCTGAAGCCGGGTATGGATTCAGTTTGTCTATGGTGCCCCGGTATTGCCCCAGTCCCCGGCCGGACATTTTAGCCACCGGTATGCCCGCCGCCGCCACAATGGGCGCCAGAGCTATGGAGGTCTTGTCTCCGACACCGCCGGTGCTGTGCTTATCCACTTTTATTCCGGGTATTTCCGACAGGTCAGCTGCTCGCCGGATTCCATCATGCATTTGGTAAAGTGTGACCGTCTCCTGCAGTGTCATGCCCCGTATGAAAAACCGCCATTAAAAAGCCGCGGCCTGGTATCCGGGTATGGTTCCCGCCACGTAGCCGTCAATGAAAAACTTAAGTTCAGCATAATCCAGTGCTTTACCGTCTCTTTTTCCTTATTAAATCATACATCCTCACAGCGCATCACCCCATTAAACAATACTATCAAAGAAAACTATTGCCCGCACTTATCCCTTTTATGCCAAGGGCCCGGGCTGCGGTTGCCCCTATATCCGCAAAGGATTACTGGTACCTATATCTACGCCCCTTCGCAGCATTTTGCCGTAGGCCAGTATGGGGAACGCTGTTCCCTCGAATGGTCGGTACTCTCGGTGGTCGGGTCGCAACCGTGGTCCGCGGTAAGTATTAACAGGTCCCTTTCTTCAAGCAGTCCAAAGAACGCAAAGCCCCACTGTCAAAATCCCTCAGGGCGGCCCCGTACCCTTCGGCGTTGTTCCTATGCCCATGCCCATGTCAAAGTCCACAAGGTTTGTGGATATGATACCCTTATCGTTTTCTTTAATATAGTCCATGGTTTTTTCCATACCGTCCCTGTTGCTACCTGTATGAACGTACCTGGATATCCCCCTGCCGGCAAATATGTCATATATTTTACCCACCGCAGTGACGCTACAGCCCTGCTCCACGGCATGGTCAAGCAGCGTCGCTGTTGGTGGCTCAACCGAGTAATCTCTGCGTTTTGCCGTCCGGGTAAACTCCCCCGGCTTACCTACAAAAGGTCGCGCGATAACCCTTGCCACCCTGTGCTCTCCGGTCAGCATTTCCCTTGCCGCTTCGCACATCTCGTACAAAACCTCAACCGGCACAATTTCCTCATGGGCCGCTATCTGGAACACGCTGTCGGCGGAGGTGTATACTATGGGATAGCCCGTTTCCATGTGAACAGCACCCAATTCCTCTATTATCTCTGTTCCCGACGCCGCCTTGTTACCCAGTATCTTCCGCCCTACCAGCTCTTCAAAGCGCCTGATGAGTTCTTCGGGAAATCCGTTAGGGTATGTCGGGAAAGGCTTATCCAGTATTATTCCCGTTATTTCCCAGTGGCCGGTTATGGTATCCTTGCCCTTTGACCTCTCCGCCGCCCTGCCGTAACACCCAATCGGTGCGGAACTTTTCCTAATGTACTTGGTGCCCTGGATATTACCAATGCCGAGTTTTTCCAAGGTAGGCAATGAAAAATCCTCAATATCCCTGTATATATGCCCAAGGGTATTGGCCCCGTCATCTCCGTACAGGTGCGCGTCCGGCAGCTCTCCGATGCCTACGCTGTCCATCACAATAATTATAACCCTGTCGAACAAACCTGCTTCCTCCCTTCCATAGCTTCCCTGCATAACAATATTAAAAAATCAACGAATGGTTTTTTCATGTCTATGTAAAAAAGGGCTTTACGCCCTTGGATGTGCCTTGTTGTACACTTCTTTTATCCTGTTTTTCGTAATCTGGGCATAAACCTGGGTTGTGGAAATGTCAGAATGGCCCAACATTTCCTGTACCGATTTCAGGTCGGCACCGTTTTCTATTAGGTGGGCGGCAAAGGAATGCCTCAGTGTATGCGGTGTGATATCCTTATTTATCTTTGCCTTATTCTTATACCCTTTTATTATTTTCCAAAAGCCCTGGCGGGTAAGCCTTTCACCTTTATAGTTGACGTAAAGGGCTGTTTCGGTCTTGCCCCTTTAGAAGAACAGGTCTTACATCACTGATGTACCTTCCAAGTATCTCGAGGGCTATGGTGCCCACCGGTATAATTCTCTCCTGTCGTTGTTTTTGCAGCATTTTAAATAGCCCAGTTCCAGGTTAATATCAACCAGGTTAAGGGCAACCAGTTCGGAAACCCTTATGCCGGTTGCGTACAAAAGCTCCAGCATTGACTTGTCCCTTACTCCCTTTGCACTGCTTAGATCGGGCTGGTCCAGTAAAAGCTCCACTTCTTTCCCACTCAATATAGTGGGCAGCTTTTTTCCACCTTTGGAGATTCCAAGTCAACCGTCGGGTCCCTGTCTATAATCTTTTCAGTTGTCATATACTGGTAGAATGCCCGTATTGACGCCAGGCTTCTTGATATGGTGGAGGTAGCCCTGCCATTCTTTTGCAGGAATAAAAGATAGGTTATTACCGTGGTCTTGTTGGTATTCTTGAAACTGTGAATGTTTTTACTTTCAATGTATTCTATGTACTGTTTTATGTCCCTGTACAATAGGATTCCACCGTATTGTCCGACAGTTTCTACACTGCCTATGTAATCCGTGAACTTATCCAGCAATAGGTTCATTTAACCTGGACTCCTTTACCCACATATTATGTTTTATGTATATTTCAACAAAAACTTGGAAAGTCCTCTATATATTCTTGACATAAATTATTCTTTATGTATTATCCCCCTCCCATTCCAAAAAATTCATAACCTCCTCGACCGGCAGCCAAGGGCATTATACGGAAAAAGCTTCCCCGGAGGGAAGCTTTTTTCTATAATACCTCGTCTGCGCTGGTGTATTCCAATCCCTGATCGTCCGCAACCGCCTTGTATGTCAGTTTGCCCTTGTAGGTGTTAAGTCCTCTCTTAAGTGCTATATCCGCCTTCATTGCAGCCTCTGCACCCATGTTGGCAATCCTAAGCGCGTAGGGCATTGTAGCATTGGTCAGCGCAAAGGTAGCAGTCCTCGGAACTGCTCCGGGGATATTGGGCACTGAATAGTGAACTATGCCGTGTTTAATGAAGGTGGGGTCGGCATGGCTTGTAATCCTGTCCATGGTCATAACGGTACCGCCCTGGTCTATCGCAACGTCCACGATGGCTCCGCCGGGGTTCATGCTTTTTACCATCTCCTCGGTTACAAGCTTGGGTGTCCTGGCACCGGGTATTAATACCGCGCCTATCAAAAGGTCCGCCCCTTTCAGCGCCTGGGCGATATTGTAGCTGTTGGACATTAGATTCTTTATCCTGTTGCCGAATATATCGTCCAGGTATGCAAGTCTTTTTATGCTGACATCAAGTACCGTTACGTCCGCACCCAGTCCGACCGCCATCTTGGCTGCGTTCATCCCAACGTTACCGCCGCCTACTATTACCACCCTGGCGGGAGCAACACCGGATACTCCGCCCAGGAGCATTCCCCTTCCTCCTGACATTTTTTCCAAAAGCCTTGCGCCAATTTGAATTGACATCCTTCCGGCAATCTCACTCATGGGCGCCAAAAGCGGCAGTGAACCGTCTTCAGGTTGTACCGTTTCATAGGCTATACCGATAACTTTTTTGTCAAGCATAGCTTTGGTAAGCTCCGGCTCGGGTGCCAGGTGCAGGTAAGTAAATATTATTTGGTTTTCTTTCATAAGGTCATATTCGGACGGCAGGGGTTCTTTTACCTTTATAATCATGTCAGCCTTTTCGTATACCTCTTTTGGTGTGTCCAGCATAACAGCCCCGGCCGCCATATACTCCTCATCGGTAATGCTGCTGCCCAGTCCTGCCGTTTTTTCAATGAATACCTTGTGTCCTGCCTTGACAAAGGCTTCGACACCGGCAGGCGTAATAGCTACCCTGTTTTCGTTTGCCTTAATCTCCTTTGGTACTCCAATAATCATAAAACACACTCCCCCATGTTTATTTATGGTTATCATCGGATGTTATATATCTAGCACTCCCTAATTATATAACAACCATTTGTTTAATTCGATGTTTTTTTTAAATTCCTCTATCCGGCAGTAATAATTATACAGCGTAAATAAAAATACCCATTATTCCCGTGGCCGTTTAAACAACCGGCAGGATGGTACCTTGAACAACCCGGAAATTCTAGAAAAACTTCACAAACACAGGGGTAATGTATCCCTCTATCACGGAGCCCAATAGAAGTATAAAAAGCGTAAAAAGAATATTTATTGAATAAATGGCCAGTTCGCTTGTAAAGCTTTTTTTCGGCTTTGATTTTTTTCTGCGCAGCATTGAGATGGAAAAGGAGATTCCCAGCACAGCCGCCGCTATTATGCCGGGCACTATAAGAAGGTTTTGTGGAAGAATTGCAGCTACGGCAAATAAGAGCCCTTTAAACCCCATCCCTTCCACCAAAAAGCTTACCGAAAATCCCACAATGAACCCCTTGATGCCTACAATCAGCAGTATTAACGGTACCCCGATCACGGTTATCCCCAACAGCCATATGAGAATTACAAACTGAGAATTATTTATAAGGGACTGTTTAAAAATGACCGCCGACTGCACCGGCTCCTGGTCCAATACAGTAAAAAAACTCTGGAAATAGTTAACTAGCTCCTCCTTTTGTACCGACGACAGCGCGTCCACCGTAAAAGCACCGGCGGCTATTCCCGCCGCAAAAAACACCAGCACCAGAAAGTAGAGCACCAGGTTATTCTTAACCTGCTTTTGTACCGCTTTTTTTAAGACCATTTTCCAAGAAGCACCTCCGGGCATAGACAGCATTCCTGGCTTTTTGCTTTAGTAAATGTTATGCCCGTTTGTCCTTCTTTATGTCATTTCATTTCACAATGCCCAGCAGCAGTATACCGGCTATGGTCTTTCCATCCTTTATTTCACCCTTAAGAATCATTTCCATCGCCCTGTCACGGCTTATTTCCACTGTCTCCACCATCTCGTCGTCGTCCGGGTCATTTTCCCCCTCTCTTAGACCGGTTGCCAAAAACATGTACATTACTTCATTTGAAAAACCCGGTGAGGTATAAAAGGACACCAGGTAGCGCAAGTCCCCCGCAGTGTATCCCGTTTCCTCGGTTAGCTCCCTTGCGGCGCATTCCGCCGGGTCTTCACCCTGCTCCAGCTTTCCCGCAGGCAGTTCCAACAGCACCTGTTCCGCCGCCTTTCGATACTGCTTAACCATTACTATGTCCCCGTTGTCCTTTAAGGCAATAACCCCAACCGCCCCGGGGTGTTCTACCACTTCCCTCAGCGCGGTATTGCCGTTTTCCAGCACAACGCTGTCCAGCCTTAAGTTTATAATACGACCCTTGTACAGAGTTTTGCTTTCCAAGGTTTTTTCCAAGTTCCTTCCCCCTTTGTTCTGTAATAATATCGTAACCTTTTGAATATAATACTAAAAAATCTATGGGAGGCTTGACCTATGTACAAGATAACCACCGCCGGCAGGCTTTATCTTATAGGCAACATCAGGGACGTACTGGACTTTCTTGCATCAATAAGCGTCCCGGGCGTTACGCTGAAACAGTACCTGGATGAACAGATGCACCTATAGCAGCAGGCCACGCAGCGCCATTACCGATGCGCCTGCGCCCAAAAAAAAATCCCTGTCCTCCTCGGCGTTCCTACCCATGGTGGTGGTTTTGAGGCCATAATCCTCCATGGCTTGCAGGACTTCCTCCCCCCTATTAAACACGATTATGTGCTTTTTTTCAATACCGTGCTCCCTTAGCTGGCCTGTTATGTATTCAAGCTTCGGGCCTTCAAGCTCCGGCAGCGGTAAAAGGGATGTGGTCTTTGCAATTCTTCCCAACACCGTCAACGAATGGTGACTTATACCCCGGTGCCGCTGCCTGTCATCCGAAAAGCTTATCCTGGGCACCGCCACCGGCAGGCCCCCCAGCGTGCTTATTCCATCTATAATGTACCCCTGCTCCACCCCGGTAAACCCGTACCTGGTTCCCGTACCGGTAATACCCGGTCCCATGCCTACAATCACCAGGTCACACTTTGCAGCCTCCACCGCCGTTATTATCCCGGTGTAAAAATTAACCGCTTCCAGGTCTCCGCCAAAGGCGTTTCCACAGGTTACAACAACATCCAACAGCCCCTTTCTCTTAAGGTCCGTGATTGTTTTGCTGAATGCGGCGGGAAGCGCCGCACCATCGGTCATTACGTATCCTGTTTTTATGCCCGGTTTTAACCGCTTTGCCAGGGCGCATATGGGCCCCAGCATGCTGTGGAGCGGTATCGTAACCACAGGTCTTCCCCCAAGACTTTCAAAGCTTTTGATTACATTATGCAGCTTGCTTTGCTGTTCTTCGGCGGCAAGGCATTTAAGCTGCAGCGGAGTGTACCTAAGTTTCATAATGTGCCCGGCCCCGGCAATGTCGGCTTTGGTGTTATTAAGGTTTGCTATCACAAAATCATACCCGCCGGTTCCAAGCCCTAAAAAATGAGCTGTCGTATTTACAAGAACCCTGTCCCCCTTGGCTACCCGCCCCATCATATCGGTATATACAAGGGCCGGCCTCCGGCTGCCCCCTATTTCAACCCGTATCTCCTGAAGGTCCTCCCTGTCGGCGCAAATTTCCGCAACCGTACCTTCCCTAGTTCTAATCATCATGCCTAACCACTCCTTTTATTACCCAACTCATCTATCAGCCTCAGCATCCTGTTTCGGGCGATAAAACCGGTAAAGGAATATTTTTCCGCCGCAAAATGCAGCAGAATAAGCAATACTAATACCGCCACCCTATGATGCAGTGCAGCTCCAACACAGTAATTAAGCCCTAGGGACAGGCCAATGGCATTGGACCCCGCATCCCCCATCATCCCTTTTCGTTTCGCGTCATAGGGCAGGTAAGCGACAAGACACCCGGCCAGCGGGTATAGTATATAAGCGGGGCTCTTGCCGGCATAAAAAAGAACGAACACCACCACAACAGGAAAAAGGACTTGACAGCCCTGCCCGGCCTAGCGTCCAACAGGTTCACAAAGTTTGCAAACAGCATGACCAAAAGGCAATTTACAATCCCTCTATAAGGCTTTCCTGAAACCACCGCCGATATAAGTACGGCGGTCATCCCTCCAAAAATGGCTTTCAAGCCGCCGGTTGTAAACGCTAGTTGGAGAAAAGCTTTTTTATATGCCCCTTAAGCCCCTTCACACTACTGTTCCCCAGCATGTCGTCCACAATACCGGCAAGGGACATAACGGCAAATCCAAGGGCATTAATGAGTACCAGGCGGGTATCGGTACTTTCCATGAGCAACAGTACAAAGCTTCCGAATAAAACGCCGGGGCAAAAACCCCACCCCCAAGCCGGTAGGTATAGCCTCGCCCAGAAAGTTTTCCCTTTAAAGCCCCCGAAAACCTCCAACATTTGCTTTATGAGGGGCATAAAAAGCAAAGTAAGCGCTGCAGAAAATAAAAGCACAACCACCATTATTTTATATCCCTACCTTCCCGAAGCAGAACAAAAGAATATCCATAAACTGCTTGCCCCTGTGCATGAAGCCCTTCAGGTTTCTACCGCTTTCACGGTGAAACATGTTAACCGGCACCTCCAACACCCTGTACCCCTTGAGCTCTTTTATGTTAAGGCCAATTTCGGCGGCAAAACCGCCCGTACCGGTCCGATGGCCGGACAGCATTTCCATTCTCACCGCTCTCTTGACCGGACAGGCCGGCGGAAAGCTCTCTTCCGGTGTTGTTTCTTTTCAAAACGACATCGGCAAGCTTTCTCACCAGGCCAAATCCTCCCTTGCCGATGCCGGGGGCAAGACCCCTCATTGTCATATCCGCTTTCCCTGAAAAAATTGGTGCAACCAATTTTTGAAGTTCAATTTGGCCGACATCGGCATCTATAAATACCACTATGCCGCTTTTTATCCGCTGCAGCCCGTAATTTAGCGCATCCTTTACGGTTGCCTTCAATGCGCAGCACTTCTGCCCCTGAACGGGCGGCAACCACAGCCGTATCATCTGTCGAACCATCATCCACCACAATAATCCTGTCGGCACTGCCCGACGCCCTGACGCCGAATATCGTGCCGCTTATATAATCCTCCTCATTATATGCGGTATCAGCACCGTAACTTCCGGCTTCATAACATAAACCTCCTACATCTCGTCCGGCCATGGAGGAATAAGGGCCTGGGCCGTATCTTTCAACCTGGTGACCGGTACAACCCTGCAGCACCCTTATTAGCGAATACTGGCCTATAACGCTGTACACGTTGTCCACCGAGGATATCCTGGCATCCCTGTAGCGGGGAATACTGGACTTTTTCGCAGTCGGATTTTCAGCCCCACCGCCGGTATATTGCTCCTTTTTATCGCTTCAATAATGAAAACCCCGGGCTCCGCAGCCATGCCCGTGCCGGCTGCAAATCCTTCCCCGGCAAGTATAAAGTAATCAACCTCACCGCTGTAGCCCCCGGATACTTTTATTACGTTCAGTTCCCTCATGCGCCGGACAAAGTCTTGGTCCCCGCCGGTTATTATCGCGTTAACTAGTCTTCGATATATGTAAGTTGCAATTGGTCCTCCTCCACGAACTCGTCCAAGTTCTCCTTAAGCAGTATCAACCCCTGCCGGCCATCATAGAAAAAGTCCTTGTTTATACTAATTGTGGAAATAACCTGTGCCCCGGCATGGTTTAACATGCTTAACATGCCGCCGTGGTCTGTTTCTTCAGCCGTTTTGGATTATGGCAACGTTAAGACCTTCGAGAACATCGTAGTAGCTGCGATAAGGCGCTCCAATAGTTCCCTGTACATTTCATTTCCTTCTTTTGCTGTGCTTCCATCATGGTTTCTATCATTGTGTTTTGCTGCTTAAGGTCCAGGAACCTCTGCTCCAGCTCGGTTATTAGTCCCTGCTGCTGTTCCACGAATATCTCCTGGCCGTCCGAGGGAAAAACCTATGAATATGCCCACACCAAGGGCCAGAAATATGGAAGCCGACATAATAACATAATACTTTATGTTTATTACCATTTCTCAACACCCCTTAGTAACCCAGTACCAGCCTCAGACGGATGGACAAAAGCTTGCATAGCTGCTGAAGGGGCGGAGACATTGCCCCGGCGATAACAACAGGTATCATGGCAGCCAAAACCAACCCTACTATGTGTTTCGGCTTTACCTTTTCCCTGTAAAGCTTGTTTACCCCCTTGGCATCCACCAGCCTGTCACCTACCTTTAGACGCGTCAGAAAAGTGCTGCCCATGCCCCTCCTTCCCTTTTCCAGAAAGTCAATTATGCTAGAATGGGCGCCCACTGCCACTATCAGCTCCGCCCCGTTTTCATAGGCCGCAAGCATTGCAATATCCTCGCTGGTCCCGGGACAGCACAACACTTCCGCCTTAAGCCCCAGCCGGTTTATCCTTTCCATACCGGGGGCCCTGCCGTCCATGTAGGCATGGACTACTATTTCCCTGCATTTCCTGAGTGCCCTGTCACTGACACTATCCATATCACCTATTATGATATCGGGTACTAGGCCAAACTCAAGCAGCGCATCCCCGCCCCCGTCCACCCCGATGAGTACCGGCTTAACTTCTTCTATGTAAGACCTTATTATGCTAAGGTCGTTCCTGTAATCCTTTCCCCTTATCACCACCAGTGCATGCCTTCCGGAAATGTCGTTGTTAAGCTTTGGCAGCACCAGTTTGCCCAGTATAAAGTCCTTTTCCTTCTTGGCATATTCCAGCGTATTATCAATAAACCCGTCCAGTTCGGCTTCCAGGTTTCTTTTTGCCAGGTCCATTTCTTTTTTTATTGTTTTTTCGTTCATAACGCAGCCCCTTCCCACCAAGGTCCCGTGAAGATATATTCTGCCGTCCTTGACCTCCACTGTGTCCCCGTCCTTTACAATTTCAAGGATTTTTGTCCCCACATTATCAATAAGCGGTATGCCCTCCCTATAAAGAAGTGCCGGGCCCAGGTTTGGATACCTGCCGCTTATGGACCGTTCCACATTGATTACCGCCTTGACCCTTGCTTCTATTAGGGAAAGCGCTCCCAGCTCATCAAGGTCCCGGTGGCATATTATTCCTATTTCTCCGGGCCTTATGCGTCGCACCAGGTTCTTTGTTTTCTTGTCCACCACCGCTTTGGATTTAATGTACAAAATTGCACCAACTTTCTCTTATCCCTCACTTTACTTATTATTTGTTTTTTAAAAATAAAAATTGCCCCGGTTGGGGCAATTTTTATTTTTATTGTAGATTTTGTGCTTCCTGCCGCTTTCATTCCGTGCGGGGAAAGGAAGGACTTTCCTAGGGACCTTCTGTATCCCTCATGTTCCCGGCTAAAATCCTACACCTTGTTTTTTCATTTTTAAGGAAATTTTCCATATCAGGCCGCAGCCTTATTATCTCTTCAATCCTTTCAAGAGCCATGCCATATCGTGCACCCAGGTAGCAGGTTCTTGCCTCCCTGTACAGCCACAGTTCTTTATTTTTTATCCTGGTTCGCACAACCAATACCAAGTCGGTAAGAAACAGTCCCAGGGAAAGGGGAAAAATCACCGCGAAGGGTCCTCCAACTGCAGCTACTCCGACGAATATACCGATAAAGCTTATCCACAGGATAAACACCTTACGCATACCCGCCGTACCAACCCGTCGGAGGCATTGCGGGAAAAACCCGGTCCCGCTTAATTCCCGGCTTCGTCCATAGAACCGCCCCCTTCAATAAGCTAGTCCACGCCCGTTTTCCCGCCCGTCACAAGTTGTAAAAATTCTTTCGTTCAGTACTATGCAAGGAATATAAGTTGACATAATATTATTATGTTATACTTAATTCTCTTTTTATTACTTGCTTTTACCTTCTCGGGTTTTCATAAGCTTTGCCCAGGTATCCTTTAAAGACACTATCCGGTTGAACACCAAATTCCCAGGCTTTGAACAAACCGTATCCACGCAGAAATACCCATGCCTTAGGAACTGGTACCTGCTGCCCGGTTCTGCATTTGCAAGCTCCGGCTCAAGCTTGCAGCAAAACAGCCTTTGCAGCGAATCCATATTCAGCTTTTCCATGAAGTCCACCGTTTCTTCGCTTTCCGGGTCCTCATCGTCAAACAAATACCCATAAAGCCGCACCTCAGCCTCAATGGCATGGCCGGCAGATACCCAGTGCAGCGTACCTTTAACCTTTTTCCCGCTGGCAGGACCCCCGCTCTTAGTATCCGGGTCGTAGGTGCAGTGTATCTCTACTATTTCCCCGGTGGCTTCATCCTTTACAACATTGCTGCACTTTATAATGTACGCATTCTTCAGCCGGACTTCCTTGCCGGGGGACAGTCTGAAGAATTTGGGCGGCGGCACTTCGCAAAAGTCTTCCCGTTCAATATAAAGCACCCTGGAAAAGGGCATTTTCCTTGTCCCCAACTCCGGCCTCTCGGGATTGTTCTCTGCCTCAAGGTACTCCACCTTGCCCTCCGGGTAATTGTCAATCACAAGTTTTACAGGATTTAGAACTGCCATTACCCTTGGCGCTTTTGACTTTAGGTCTTCTCTTATGCAGTGTTCAAGAAGCGCTATATCCACGGTGCTGTTGCTTTTGGCCACACCGATCCTGTCGCAGAAGTCCCGAATGGATTCCGGGGTATAACCTCGCCTCCTCAAGCCGGATATGGTAGGCATCCGGGGGTCGTCCCAGCCGTCAACGTATCCTTCTTCCACCAGTTTCCTCAGCTTCCTTTTACTCATAACGGTATTTGTCAGGTTAAGCCTCGCAAATTCTATCTGTTTTGGGTGAACCTCCGGGTCCGCGTTTTCTATAACCCAGTCGTACAGCGGCCGATGGTCCTCAAACTCAAGCGTGCATATGGAATGGGTGATTCCCTCTATGGCATCCGAAAGCGGATGGGCATAGTCATACATTGGATATATGCACCATTCATCCCCGGTCCTGTGATGGGTGGCCCGCAGTATCCTGTACAGCACCGGGTCCCTCATGTTCAAATTTGGCGAGGCCATGTCTATCTTGGCCCTTAGAACCCTGCTCCCGTCGGGAAACTCCCCAGCCCGCATCCTTTGAAACAGGTCAAGGTTTTCTTCCACCGAGCGGTCCCGGTATGGACTGTTTTTACCCGGCTGCGTAAGGGTACCCCTGTATTCCCTTATTTCATCGGAACTTAAATCGCAAACATAAGCCTTTCCCATCTTGATTAGTTTTACTGCATACTGATACAACTGTTCGAAGTAGTCCGAGGCGTAATACTCTCGGTCCTCCCAGTCAAAACCAAGCCATCGAACATCTTCCTTAATGGATTCCACGTATTCCACGTCTTCTTTGGTCGGATTTGTATCGTCAAACCTCAAATTGCAGAGGCCGCCATATTGCTGTGCTATTCCGAAATTTAGGCATATAGATTTTGCATGCCCTATATGAAGGTATCCGTTGGGCTCGGGAGGGAAACGCGTATGCACACGGCCGTTATAAACGTTGGTTTCATTGTCCTGGTTTATTATGTTTTGAATGAAGTTTACCGACTGAACCGCTGCGTTACAGTTTTTCTCTCTTTCTTCACTATCTTTAAAGGCTTTGTCCACGGGATTGTATTCCGCCATTATTCACATTTCCTCCCTGTACGTTTATTTTGCTTTATATACTTTATTCCGCGAATTTCATTAGTTGGTCCCTTTTAAAGGTCCATTCGGGTGTGACCAGTTCATCCCCAAAGTCAGCCCGGAACCATGGGCTTATTTCGGGATCCGTCGTGTTTTTCAGGATATGTATATCCTGGGCCGGCATGTAGCTTTGAGCCAACAGGAATATCTTTTTACCGGTGTTAACACACCGGGCCATATCAACTATTATTGCACAGTGGCCGGGACTGCCTCCCCGAATAAACACGTCTCCTATCCCCATATCGCAGACATCCGACCTCTGAAGCTCCTTCGACAATGAAAGGGTACCCGCATAGGCAAAAACCATGTCCAGGTATTTCCTGAAGCTTTCATAATCGTCCGAATAACCGGTACTGTCAACCCAGCTAACATTGTTACCGTTTACCGAAATCCTGCTGCCCTGCATCCATTTTATATACCTGGCGTTAAACCCGTTTGTAAAATTGAAGTGTATTTTTTCGTACTGCCCGGTCCCGTACAAATATTCCGCCCGGAGCCTTATCACCGCAACGGCGCACTGCTGGAGGTCCCTGTCCCCTATATCCATGTCTACAACCGCCAGGTGAACATCCCTTTCCTTTACCCGGCCGTCATAGTACAATACTCTTGACCCGTGGGGTTTCAGCGGTAAATTTCTAAGGTATTCGGCAAAGGAGCCCTGCTGGACTCTTATCCTCTCAAAGCCCTCCGGTACCAAGATCCTGTCCTCTACCGTCCTGCCCACAGGGTTAACAAGACTGTGTTCTTTTATTAAAATGTCATCCGGGCCCATTCTTTTTACCTGGTCGATTTCCACGCCACTGTGTCGGTCCGAAAGCCCGGCACATGAGGTCATCATTATTACAACGAATGCTATGATTACTCTTCTCAACAGGCCACCCCTTTTCACATCGGCTGCTGTTGCACGGCTGCTTTTCCGTCCCCTGTGGCTATACTAGATAATCAACTACTATACGGTCTTGAGTAACCTCTTTTACAAAGGCCCCCACTTCCAAATGATCAGGGTGCTTCTGGTACACATCAAGGGATTCCATGTCCCGGAATTCCGAGTATAAAACCACATCATAGGCAGCACTGCTGCTGTTTACGTTTATTCCAACCTCTATTTGCAGTATCTCCTTTATTTTGCCTTTCAAACCCTCAAGGCGTTCCTTCATAATCCTTGCATTTTCCTGGCTGTCCCTGCCTCCGGCAGAACTCTTAAGTTTCCATGCAACAATGTGTTTTACCATAATAAACCCTCCTTTGTCTCCAACAACTGGTACTATTATACTACATTTTTTTCCTGAATATGAGACATTTCATCATTTCCGGGGAAAGCTATTTTTGTAACAGCTTCATTTTTTCTTCCCTTGAAAGCCTTTTAATGCGGTACTCTCTCCGCATGGCATCCTTCCTGGTGTCAAAGGACTCCACGTACCTTAGGACCACCGGCAGTCTTGCCCTGGTGCATTTTGCCCCCTTGCCGCTGTTATGCTGCTTAAGCCTCCTTTGGGGGTCGGTTGTCCAGCCGGTATACAACGAACCGTCACTGCATTCAAGTATGTATACATGGTACATTTTCCGGGTTCCCCTTTTATCCATTTTGCTGCCAACTTGGTTATTATAAATCAGGGAAGCTAAAGAACCCGTCCTTTTGCTTCCCTGCATCTGCGTTGACATGGCAATGCAATGGTATTATTATAGTATCGTACGATATTACAATACGTCTCAATTTTGCATTATATCATACCGAAATCCGGAGGTAAACACCGATGCCTAATTTTCCAGCCTTTGTGTCCTATGTGCTGATTACCACTTTCACGCC
>JAXGPT010000025.1:0-23834 GCA_040766775.1 Bacillota bacterium
GGGTAAAGCAAAGGAACAGCAGGCAGAGTTCACCTTCCCGGTGGATGTTGTAAGAACGGTACAGCACACAAAAATTGTGTACCCAAACCAGAAGAAAAAACTTCCCGCCCTTGATATAACGCTGGAAAAAGCCGTTCTGGGCGTCAGCGAAACAGAGTTCAAAATATACTTCAACTGGCCGGTGGACGGCTCGGTAGCCGGCCTTGGCATAGGACGGGGCGGAGCCTACTTCCCCACATCGATTGTGGAGGTGCCGGACACCCCACCGCCTCCAGGCATGGCGGCACCCCCACCCGGGGGCCTGATGTCCGGGTATGCGGCAAGTCACGGCATAAACTACCGTGCCGGGAACCCGCCCGCAAGCCGTCCCGCCCTTTATGACATGACTTCGAGGCAGGAAGTGGAGGCGCAGAAAGGAGAGTATTCCACCACGCAGTTCCCCTGCCAGGTGGAAGCTGCTTTGAAGTTTGCGCCGGTAAAACAGGAGGCGGAAAACCTGGAGCTTATGCTGCCTCCGCTATTCCTCTATGAACGAATTGAGGACTCGCCAGAGGTTTACCTGGACTTCGAAGAGGGGAATGAACTAATCCCCGGTGATGAAATCCGGTTCCCCGGCGGCCACGTCGCTATAGATAAGGCCTGGTTGGAAGAAGGCAGGCTTTACCTGAAATTTTCAATTGAGGGCCCCGAGAGGCCGGATACGGTAATGCCCCATTTTGTTCTTGTTGACGCCGGAGACAATAAACAGGGGCCCATGCGTTATGACTGGGAAGACCCGCAGCTAGTGACCTTCCCACTGTTTGACGAGGAGGCAAAGAATTTTATTATAACCCTGGACAGCATTGGCCGGCTTCTCCCCCGGGAAAAGTTCATCCTGGACCTGGCGGAATGATACGAGGTTTATAATCCCATTGACACTCATTGTTGTAAAAAGATAGAATTGGGCTAGTATGGATAAAACCATTGACATACCGGGGGATTAGACATGAAAAAGACCATAATCATCCTTCTTATAGCCATCACTGCCTGCGCCGGATTTATAACCGCGCGGAGGCTATTTAACGAAGCGGGAGAGGTCCTCAGCGGCACCCGTTTCAACTGGTACGAATCAAAGACCCAGAGTGAAATAGAAAAAGGGAATAAGTTTGCCCAGGAAAGACTGAGTAAAAAATACCATATATTCGTAAACGGTATATTCGTAGATATCGGGTATGACTGGGATGGAATTATATATGTCCCCATAAGGAGCATCAGCGACAGCCTCAACTGGATTGTCAACTGGGTACCCGATTTGGGCATGATTCAACTGGTTAAGGACGACCAGGAAGCCTTTGTGGATATTGTCAATTTTTTTGGAAAGGGTTATGTCCCGCTGGACAGGCTGGAAAACCTGTTGAGCCTTGACAAAGTAAAAATCCACGGGGGAAACATAGAGATTGACAAGGGCGGCAATACTCACCAATCGATGGACTCAAGGAAGCTGCCCAGGTTCTCTTTTTATATAGACGGCATGAAAATGACCGATAATGCAGTACAGTACCAGGGGGAAAAACTTATACCCAGTCGTATTTTCGCCTTATCCTTCGGAAGGGTATTCAGGTATGACGCAATGGAAGGACACTCCTATATAGACGGCAGCAGAATAAACACGGTGCTTGTTGACGGCAGTGCCTACGCCACCCTTGAACACCTTAAAGAGTTCGTGGATACCGGTGGAACAGATTTTGAGTTCAGGGAATTTACACCCGACACCGGTCCGCTGCTGCCGGTTATCGAAAAAGGGCCGGAAGAAAAGGTGGTTGCCCTTACCTTTGACGATTACCTTGGGGACAAGGTATATCCCCTACTGGACGTGCTGGACCAATGCAATGTCAAAGCCACTTTTTTTATAATTGGCAACAGCATAGAACATAACGCCGATGTTCTTAAAGAGCTTGTTAATCAGGGCCACCGAAGCCGCAAACCACACCTGGGACCATTATAACAACCACACCCTTACCATTGACGAGATTAGGGCACAGCTTATATCACCGGCTTTTCACCGAAAAATACGGCGGCCAAAGCGCGCCCTTTTTTAGGCCCCCGGGCGGATACTATAACGACAACATGGTCAGGATAGCGCAGAACACAGGGATGCAAACGGTGTTGTGGTCACTGAACTCCACCGATGCCGACCCGCAAAACAATGCGAAGCACATTAAGAGGGTGGTAACCCAGTGGGTGCACCCCGGGGCCATAGTGACCATGCATACCGGAAGGGATGCAACCATAAAGGCCCTTCCGGGGATTATTGAGAACCTAAGGGACAGGGGATACCGGTTTGTTACAATATCCGAGATGGTAGAATTAATGGGAGGTGAATAATATGATGAACAAAATGATATTCGTATTTGTAGGACTTATGCTCATAGCCTCCCTGGCAGCATGCCAGGCGGATACACCCCGGCGGATAACCCGCCCGCAATCCCCAGGATGATACCCTTGGAAATGGAAGCAGCTCGGGTTTGTAAAGAGCAGTGTGGAAAAGGTACAGGTTGCAAGCGACGGCGGGTATTTGCTCTGTCCGATGGAAAACTTCATCTATTGGAAGAGGGCAGCTGGAATGCAGCCATCCCGGCCGATATCTCCACCTTCTATTTATCGGAAAAAGATGGCAAGGAGCTAATTGTGGCCGGCGGATTTGACGGTAAACTGTATTTGTACAGTACTGAAAACGACAGTTGGAACGAAGTTGATATCGGGGCAAGTCCCGAGCCTATTGACATAATAGCGGCCAGCCCTTCTACCGGTGATATCTATGTAGGCCAGTCATCGAAACACGGCGGCGGTCTTTGGAGGGGTACCGGCGGTGGTGCCAAATGGGAAAAGCTTACCGATATTACCGTCAGGGGAATAGCGGTACACCCGAAGGACCCGGAAATAATATACATGGTTGATAAAGTTACCTACCTGTCCACCGATGGAGGCAAAAACTGGGCAAAGGTGGATACCGCAGCAAACTACGGTGTATTGATACATCCCCTTTACCCGGAAACGGCCTACCTGGCCTACGCCCAGGGTGTGGTATCGGCACGTCATGACGGCACAATAACCTCCCAGCAGCAGTTTTACCTGCCTGGCGGTATGACCCGCCTTGAATTTAACCCGGCCAGCCTTAACGAATGGGCTCTAGGAATATGGGATTACCCGTCCGGTGTCGGAGGGCTTTATTATACGTTCAACGGCGGGGGTCATTGGCTGGAGGTAGGGGAAAAAATGAAAGATACGAGAATACTGGACCTATGCTTTGACCAGGACGGTAAAACCCTTTATATAGGTACCGCAGACAGCGGCTTTTGGGCACTGAATATTGAAGAAATGAAAAAAGACAGCAAATAATCAAGTAAATAAGGAGGAGCATCATGCCTTTCAATATATGCGATGCTGGTGGAAACCATATCGGGTTTATACACCGCCAATACCCGGGAGACAATAATATTTTTCTGGTCGCCCTTACAGAACTTGAGGCGGATGATACCATAGTAGATATTACAAAAGTCGAGACCCATGTTGCCAATGCCTATAACTGTAAAAACCTGCTGGGAAAGGTAAACAGGGACAAACTTAACGACATCCTGGATTCCAAGATGCGGGAGTGCCGTGAGCAAACGGGAATAACCGACAGGAGAGATTTCCTGGTTTACCTGTATCTTAAAGATACTTTCACCAAGGGATACCTGCCCTTGGAAAAGGCAATGAGGGATAGCATTGACGTTTCCAAAATCAAAGGTTACCTGCTGCTCGATATAAGAAAAATTAAACTGCGGGATGGCAAGATATACTTGGACTTTGACCTCGACTATATCGATGATGAAACAGTAGGTTCCTCCCCTCCGGTGTTCGCCAAGATTGTTGACTACCCGGTATTGCATACCGATATAATGGGAACTGCCGATGGACTTATATTTGGCGCCAACCTGACCGATTTTGGTGGAAGGAACCACGCCCATACAACCACCCTAAAGCTTTTATCCGGGAACTGCGAAAAAGAACTGGACCTACCCGTGTATGTACAGGCAAGGAAGGGGATGAGTATTCAACTGTACATTGAGGGCAACAAAATTAACAAGGTGTTCTGTGATGGAGTAATATACAAATTCTAAGGAGATATGTAGGCCATCCCTATTGGGTGGCCTACAATTTTTAAGGAGCTAAATTTCCAGCTGCTTACCTATGCCCTTTTCCATCGCTTTATTGTAAACCCCTGTGGGGCGGCAACCAAATCCAGGGCTGCCATGCCGACATTTAAACAGCGTTATGTCGCTGTCCTTAAGCCTTTCCTGGTATTTTGCCCGTTATTACCCGGCCAAGCTCCCCGTTAAAATCCTTCTCTGAAATAATGCCTCTTTTAAGCGGGATAATAATATCCCCTGCCTCTTCCAACACGCCTTCCTTCGTGTCAAAGAATATTCCGTCAGCCCTTGTTATTATTGCTTCATCCAGCTCCCTCGCATCCGGCGTATAGGTGCCGATTCCATTCACATGGGCACCCTCTTTTACCAGTTCACCGTCAAAGGTGGGTACCCTGGAGGTTGTTACCGTAGTAATTATGTCCGCCCCGTCAACGGCCTGCTCCGACCTTTCCACCGGCACAATGTCTGCATTATAAGCGGCCAGCTGCCCCTGCATCTCCCTTGCAAAGGCTTTTGTCTTCTCGAAATCCCTTCCTACCACCCGTACCTCCTTAAGGTCCCTTACACACAGCATGGCCTCAAGCTGCGTAGCCGCCTGGCCGCCGGTCCCAATCAGGGCCGCTACCTTTGCATCCTTTCTTGCCAGGGCTTCAGTGGTGGCGCCCTGGACCGCGCCGGTCCTTAATTGGGTTAGGTATGTCCCATTGATTATTGCGGTAACTTCCCCGGTTCTCCCGTCCAAAAGTACCATCTGGGCCGGCGCCGAGGGCTTACCCAGTTGAGGGTTTCCCGGAAAAATTGATATGATTTTTACGCCGACAGCTTCCAGGTCCTCTATGTAGGCCGGCATGAATAGGCTCTGGCCGCCATGTTTTGGAATATCCAGGTTGACCCCAGGGGAACTTCACTTTTACCCTCCGAGTATATCACCAGCGCTTCTTTGGCCGCGTCTATCGCATCCTTCATCGAAAATAATTTCTCTTAATATCCTCCCTTGTCAGGACAAGCACCATAACCACCCCTTTTAATATTAGACTAATAACCCGTAAACCAGACCCGCTGCCGCCGGCAGCAAACCCCGCTTTGGCGCCTAGCAACCAATACCTGTAACCTGCGGTCTTGTTAACTCCCCTATTATCCTGAACCCTCCGGCAGCGGGTCCTCCGGGTCCAGCACCAGCTGGTTGAAGCCCGTAATGTGCGCAGTACCCGAGACTTCGGTTACAACCGCGTCAAAGTCCCCCACTTTCGCCTCCTCCACCACCCGTCCCTCGAAGGGGCGTGTCTATTATACTGTAATTAACCAGGATGTCTTCTTTTTCATCCTCACCGACTTGTAGTGCAGCGCCACCCTTCCGCCGGTACCGGTGCCGGTGGGAGACCTGTCCACCTGCCCCTCGGCAAAAATGCACACATTTTTGGTATAAAGCCTGTTACCCTCCCTGACCGGCGCCTCGAACAGTATGGTGCCGTACAGCCAGTTGACCCTGGATGTGGGTGGTTGAATTCATTTTGGCCATCACCTTGTTCTTAATCTCCATCCCCACCTTCACCAGCCTTTCGGTGTTCTCGGTCACCTCAAGGCCCACCTTTCTTACATCGAGGTATACATAAAAGGCGCTGCAGTAAGCCACGTCCACCGGTATACTTCCGATGCCGTCCACGTCAACGGGTATGTTTTCCTTGTATACAAAGCAGGGCACGTTTTGGAACCTTACACCTGGACCTTTTCCGCCTTTGACATCGGCATAGGCGGTAAATCCTCCCGGCGGGGGGTGTCTATTCTTACGATGTTTTCCCTTCCCTTGGAATAATCATGCCGGTTTCCAGCACTACCTTTGTAACGCCAATAATCCCGTGCCTGCACATTGAACTCAAACCTTCGTTATGGGTAAACAAAACCCCGAAGTCGCCGTCATCGGTTACAGGGTTAACTATAATGCAGCCGTACATGCCGCTGTGGCCCCTGGGCTCCAGCATAATCATCTTACGCAGGTGGTCGTAATGTTTTAACACGTAATCCCTTTTTCCAGGATTGTATTGCCATAGATCGGCGGAAAACCGGAAGTGACTATCCTGAGGGGCTCCCCGCCGTGTGGGCATCGATGCAGGTTATGTAATGCTTAAAACTCATCATCTCCTCTTCCTCCTTTACTTAAAATATGTACCGCCCCGTGCCTTACCTGTAAGACATAAGAACTGTCCCCCTATCTTTATGTCTTTCCAAAATGGGACACAGAACCGTCGTCCCTATCCCTTCCTTGAAAATTCGCAATTACATGCACCAAATAATAGTTCAAGTAATAACATATATTGCAGACTACTATTGGGGGTGAATTCTTTATGGTAGACATGGAAAGCTTCTTCAAAGGCAATCAGGTACCCTGTTTCTGCTTTTGATAATAATCATCATTTTCTTCGCCTTCGATATATAATAGGTCACAGCACTTGACATACTGTCAGCCCTATTGATTTGGCCGGGTATACCCCGGGCTTTTTCTTTTCAAAAAACCCATCCATAGGATGGGTTTTTGAATCATTCGGCAAGCGAATACATGGCCCTTGCGTATATTTTGGTTATTGTAATCAAATCGTCAATGTCTATGTATTCATCCCTCTCATGGGCAAGCACGGGCCTTCCCGGCAGCAGCGGCCCGAAGGCCACCGCGTTGTCTATGGCCCTGGCATAGGTCCCTCCGCCTATCGAGATGAGCTCTGCCTTTTCGCCGGTTACTTCTTCGTACACCTTTTTCAGCTTTTGTATCAAGAAATTCATTATCCTCGGAACATACAGCGGAGGCTGGTCATATACATCATCGGAATGAAAGTTATCCCGGTCCCTTTCCAGGGCTTTCAGCTTGGAAAGGACATATTCTCCCTTGTACTTTATGGGATACCTGATGCTTATAACAACCTTCCCGTGGTTTTGGTCAGTTTTTCCATCTGCCCCAGGTTGAACACAAGCTTGCCGGATATCTCGTCCTCAAGGTCCAGGCCCAAGGACTTCCCGTCCGTCTCTGTTCCTATCTTCTGGGCAAGGTCCCTTATGTATTCCCTTACCCCTTCACCCGAAAGGCTGATGCTGTTAAGGAAACCGAGCACCTGCGCAATGGCGTTTTGACCCTTCTCCGGCGTGCTGCCGTGGGCAGATACGCCGTAGGATTTTATCACAACCCGCCCCGCACCTGTTTCCGCCTTCATATTGTACCCGTTCTGGGCGGCATAGGCAGTAAGCCTTTGGGCTGCCGCCTCCAACGCCTTCGCATCGCCGCTTTTTAGCACCGCCTCGCAGTAATCCGGCACCATGTTCGGCCTGCGACCTCCCTTGATGCTTTCAACCGTAACCCCGTCACCGCCGACCGGTGCAAAGTCCTTCTCCATGCTGAAAATAAGGATGCCTTTTTCGCTGTTTATTATCGGGAAATCGGCGTCCGGCGAAAACCCGGCAATGGGTTTTTCCTCGTGCTTAAAATAATGCTCCATGCAGGCCCAGCCGCTTTCCTCGTCCAGGCCGGCAATAATCCTTATCCTTTTGCTAAGCTTAACCCCCGAATCCTTTATTGCTTTAAGGGCGTACAGCGCCGAAATGGCAGGACCCTTATCGTCTATTGTGCCCCTGCCGTATATCCTGTTATCGGCAATATGCCCCGAATAGGGCGGATAGGTCCAGCCGTCCCCCTCCGGGACAACGTCCAGGTGCACCAGCACCGCTATTATCTCATCGCCTTCGCCGTATTCGACATGCCCGGCATAGCCGTCCACGTTTTTGGTTTTGAACCCCATGCTTTCGGCCAGTCCAAGGAAGTACAGCAGGGTATCGTTCAAGGCCTTTCCGAAGGGCATCCCCTCCTCCGGCTCCGCCTTTAGGCTCTTAAACCCCACAATCTCCTGGGTGGACTTTATTATATCCTCTTTATAGCCCTCTATCCTTTCATCCAGCCGCATTGCAATCCCTCCCGTATAAGCTCTTTGTCTCGTCCCTACCTAACATAATACCGGATTGTGCCATATAAGTCCACATTTACTTTAATAACCCAAAAGGGACGGCATCCCGTCCCTACTCCGTCATTTCCTGTATTGAGGCTCCTGGCTTTCCACGTATCTTTGCCTGTCCTTCAGCGTCTGGACTGCACTGTCCAGGGTCTGGGCCAGGTGCTGGAAGGTCTGTTTCGCCTGCTGGTCCTCGGTCTCCACGGCAAAGGTCTTCATGCTGGCCGCCGCGCTCTGTATATTGGCTATGGCCTGCTCCAATTGTGTCGCTACCGTCAATCTTAACACCTCCCCTCGTACGAGCAGCTTCAGCCTTTGGGTTTGAATATAAGCGAAGCCAAGAATGCAAATATTATGGCAGCGGAGATACCGGCGCTGGTGACCTCAAATATACCGGTCAGCACCCCCACTATGCCGCTCATTTCATATTCCGCCAAGGCTCCCTTTACCAGGGCATTGCCGAAACTGCTTATGGGTACCGAGGCCCCCGCCCCGGCAAACTCCACCAGCGGCTCATACCAGCCAAGCCCTCCCAGTATGGTACCCACCACCACCAAGGTACTGGTGGTATGGGCCGGGGTAAGCCTGAACACGTCCATCATTATCTGTCCTACAACACATATGGCCCCTCCGACTATAAAGGCCCATACAAACTTTTCCATAGCCTTACCTTCCTCCCTACATTTCTATGGACACCGCGTGGGCAATGCAGGGTATGCTCTCCTTCTGCTGGTAAGACATTGGAGACATCAAGGCCCCGGTAGCGACTATAAGAATCCTTTTTAGCTCACCCTCCCGCATCCTCCGCAAAAAGTGCCCATAGGTAACTGTCGCCGAACAGCCGCACCCGCTTGCACCGGCCATTACCGGCTGGTCCTCTTTGTATATCATTATCCCACAGTCGGTAAATCTATCCTCCGGGATATCCATTCCGTGTTTATTAAGCAGTTCTCCCGCGATTTCATAGCCTACCCTTCCCAAGTCACCGGTGGCTATTACATCGTAATAGGTGGGGTCCCTTTCCAGGTCCCTGAAGTGGGCCTGTATGGTATCCACCGCTGCGGGTGCCATGGCCGCGCCCATGTTGAAGGGGTCGGAAATGCCCATGTCCACCACCCGGCCTATGGTGGCGCATGTAATTCGCGGGCCCTCGCCGTCTCTGCCCACCAGGGCAGCGCCGGCACCGGTCACCGTCCACTGGGCCGTGGGCGGTTTTTGCGCCCCGTACTCGGTGGGGTACCTGAACTGCTTTTCCGCCGAGGCGTTATGGCTGGACGTGGCTGCCAGCACGTAATCCGCCGCTTTGCTGTCCACCAGCTGCGCGGCTATGGACAGCCCCTCCATTGAACTGGAACAGGCGCCGAAAAGCCCCAGGTAAGGTATCGCAAGGGTGCGGGCGGCAAAGCTGCTGGATATTATCTGGTTCAGCAGGTCACCGCTTAAGAAAAAATCTATATCTTCCTTCTTTATCCCGGCTTTTTGTATTGCTGTTTCACAGGCCTCCTCCAGCATTTTTTTCTCGGCCTTTTCAAAGCTGTCCTGTCCCAGCCACATGTCGTCATGCAGTATGTCAAAGTCCTCCGCCAGCCCACCCTTTGCCTCAAAGGGTCCGCCTACGGCGGAACTGGCCAGTATTACCGGCCTGTTTTGAAAAAACCAGGATTGGTGTCCCTTTAGCATCTACATACCACCCAACTTCATTATTATAATCTTCACAAGGCTTACCACGAAGGCGGAAAATACCCCGTAGGTTATGACCGGGCCGGATAGTTTGAACATGTTGCCCCCCACTCCCAGGACGTAGCCTTCGCTGCGGTGTTCTATGGCCGCCGAGGCCATTGTATTTGCAAAGCCGGTAACTGGGATTGCGGTGCCCGCCCCCGCCCACTGGGCTATATGGTCATACACCCCCAGTCCGGTAAGCAGCACCGACAGCATTATCAACACCGCAGAAGTGGGGTTGCCCGCAGTCACCTTGTTAAAGCCAAAGTAGGTTATAAAAATCGTCTGCAGGGCCTGGCCCAGGGTACAAATCAGCCCTCCCACAAAAAATGCCTTTAAACAGTTCTTAAGTACCGGCCTCTTTGGCTCCCTTTGCTTGGCAAACTCCTGGTACTGCTGCTGCGCCGGAGTGAGTTTTTTCTTCTGCTTGTTTGAAATTTTCATCACCCTCTATCGTAATAAGTATGGCCTAACATTTTCCAGGAACAGCCTTCAGCCTATCGGCATTTCTTTGATACATGGCCTTCGCCTGCTCGTTCTCCGTTTCAAGGGAAAAGGCTGTTAAATCCGCCTGGCTTTTTTCCAGGGCGGCGTACAAAAGGTCCTTTACCCTTGCCTGGGGAAGCTGCACCGCATCGTCAAATAGGTCCAGGTAAAGGTCCCCGTAAGAATCCACCTGGCCCAGGAACACGTTTTCCAGGGCAACCCCGGCTTTTTCCAGCTCGGTAAGCACCCACCGCCTGTTTAGGCCGATGTTTGCCAGCGGCTGGTCCAGGATATTTCCATCCGCTATAACAGTCTGGGGCTCGCTTTGAGGTGCCACTTTCCGCTCGAGGTGACGGGGGGTTACCGGCACCTTGTCCGATTTAAGCATTGCGTTTATCTCGCCGGTGGTCTCCAAGAGGGCAAATTCCACGTCGGACAGGTTGAAAATATTTTTTCTTCTGAGCTCCCTCAAAAGCTCCTCCCCTGTCATCCTTGCTCTTTTTAAGTTTTCCTCCATTATTTTTCCCTGCTTTATTAATACTGTCTCCTTTCCATTTACAAGGTCATGTACTGCTTTACTCTTTAAGGCCAGGTAGTCAAGGAGTAACGCAAAGACGGCCCATGTCCCGAGGGCAAGAAGGCCGAAAACAACATTTTGGATTATGTTTACCGATATAAGCGCGGCTATAAGTGACATTACCGTGTAAACAACATAATAAAAAGGTGTGACCTTGGACGAATGCCGCTTGCCGATTAGCCTAATAAGTACGAATACAATAAAAAATAGAGCCGCGGACCTAATTAAAATCTCCATCCAATCCTGCATACTGCTTCACCTCTACTTGCCTTTATATTGTGGCTCCTGTGATTCTATTGTACGCAGCCGGTCCTCCAAGTCCGCTATGACTTCCCCGGTTACGGATGCCGCATCAATAAATGCAGTCTTTGCTTCCTCGTCCCGGGAAGCAGCCGAGTAAAGCTTAAGGGTGCTTTGGGCTCCCCTAAGCTGCGCCAGGGTTTGTTTTACTTTTGATGCAACTGTCATTTCCCGCCCTCCCCTGTCTATATTTTTGCTTACATTCTCCGGTTTAATTCATACCACCCTTTCAAAAGGCCATGCAAAATTTTCCTTGTACAATGCCGCCGCGCCCCCTAAAAACCTGTACGGCATGTATAACCATACAATATTTCCATAAACTTAAGTGTGAAAGGAAATCAATGACACAGGCCTTATATGGCGGCCGATGGCCGTGCGGAGGGAGTGCTTGGTTTGTCCATAATACTGGTTGTTATAATACGTTCCTTTGTATCATTCTTTGTGCTGCTTGTCCTGGTAAGGCTGATGGGCAAGCAGCAGGTGTCGGAGCTTACCTTTTTTGATTACGTAGTAGGCATAACCATAGGCTCCATTGCCTCCACCCTTTCGGTGCAGGTAAACCAGAACACCTTCGCCACGCTCGTCGGGATGGCGGTTTGGACGCTGCTCCCCATTATGTTGGCCTGGCTCAGCCTTCATAATGTCTGGATAAGGAAGGTGGTTGAGGGTGAAGCCACCGTGGTCATCGAAAACGGGAAAATCCTGGAGGAAAACCTTAGAAAGATACGGCTTACCATAGACGACCTGATTTCGGAGCTCCGGCTTAAGGACGTTTTCAATATAGAAGAGGTAGAATTCGCATTGTTTGAGGCAAACGGCAGGCTGAGCGTGCTGAAAAAGGCCCCGCTGCAGCCAGTTACGCCAAAGGACTTGGGGCTTAAAACCAATTATATGGGGCTGCCCACAGACCTTGTCTCGGACGGGGTGCTGCTTGTTGATGCGCTTAAGTCGCTGGGGCTTTCAAAGGCATGGCTGCATCACCAGCTGGGCAGGCTGAACATAACCGATATTTCCGAAGTGTCACTGGCCCAGCTTGATACCAGCGGCAACCTGTATGTGGACCTAAAGGGAGACAAGCCCTACATGGTAATACCGGTCAACGACCGAAACCGGGGAGGCCCTTGATATGAAAAGAACCAATTTGACAACCCTTTTGATTATTGTGCTTGTAATACAGCTTTGCGGCTGCGCGCCCCTTAGAAGGCCTATAGATTCCAGGTTTGGTTTCTCGGCCGGTTTGAAAGTCACCGAAACCAATATAAGGAACGAGGACTGGGACAGGGCCCTGTCAAGCCTGGATGATTCCCTGGCAACATGGAAGCGAATAAAACCCTACCTTCAGCTTGATATAGACCATGACTACATAAACGACATCGAGGCCGGATTTGTGCTTCTTAAGGGGTACCTGGAATGCGGTGAGAAATCCCATTCCCTTGCGCTCATACTGCTTATCCAGGATATTTGGGAAAACATCGGGTCAATGTAAAATTATTGGTATTTTGTGAAGGATAGAAGGGCTTAATAAAGAATAGAATGGTACTAAAAGGAGATGAGAACCGTGAACCAGGGTATCAAGAAAGATGTAAACGGTGAAAAAGGCTACCCGGTTATCGGGGTGGTATGCATCATAATTGCCGTAACATGCGTCATCATCGGGGCGCTAATATACAATGACCTTGATACCGGGCTGGTGCCGGCTGTTCTGCTGCCCATCCTCTGCCTTGCAAATATTGTGCTTGCAGTTATAGGCCTTTACAGGAGGGACGCCGGCAAGGCGCTGCCCCTCGTGGGGCTCATTATAACCATTTCCATACTGGGTTTTCTTATATTCCACCTGTGTGTAATACTGGGCGAAGCGGGAAGGCTGTTTCACCATATCCGGGACTGGAAGGTGCCCCTATAGCCTGCAAATAGCCTTTCCCCTTCGTATTTTTTGTTTCCCATACCGGCAGCGCCTATACCGAAAGCCGTGTTATCCGTCCTGTGGCTCTTCTCACCGGGAAAACCTCTCTTTAGTACAGCCACATTTACGCACTGCCGCCATGTTTCGTGTATATGGCCTGTATCTCATCTTTGGACATCAGCCTGTTTATAAGCCATGACATGAAAAGTATGCCGGTAAAGCTTAAAATCAATCTCGTTATGGCAAAGGCGTATCCCAGCGATGCCATTTCAAAAAGGAACATGGGTATCTTCATGGTGGACCATGCGCCGAGGAAGATCAGGATGTTTGTAAACTTCGCTCCCTTTTTAATCATTATGGCCGCCACCGGAAAGGCCGCGTAAAGGGGCCCCGCCGCCGCCGCGCCAAGCAGGATGCCGAGCAGTACCCCGGTCACACCGGAGCCTTCACCCATGTATTTTATGACCTTCTCCCTGGGAACCCAGACGTCCATAAGGCCAATGAGCAGAAATATGGGGGGTATCACGCCCAGCATCTGCGCAAAGTTCATGCCGGTGCTTTTTAATACCTTTACCCCGAGGTCGGGGCTTTTCAAAAATACCAGTAGGTCAATTACGGCCACCATTATAAGCAGCAGAAAGGGTTTTATTTTCTTCATGCCGCCACCACCCCTATTACCGCCGCCGCAATGAAGGAGAAAAGGAAACTGAGAGCGTTCCTGATCAGCGTCTCTTTTTTGCCGAAATACTCAATCTCCAACGGTGCGGTTACTATGCCCACCATCATCAGGGTGGAAATAAATACGGCTATCTGCGATATGCCGGCGCCCCGCTCCAGCAGGGATGCGGCCAGCGGGAAGGCGATAAAACCGGGTATGAGGGTGATAGCGCCTATTACTGCCGTTATCAGCATACCCAAAAAGCCGGTACTGCTGCCTATATACCTGGATATTATTTCCGGGGATATTACCGTGAGCGCAAGGCCGGTAAGGGCCAATACCCCTGCGAAGGCCGGCAGGATGTTTATAAAGGACTTCCATGCCTTCGCAAGTCCCTTTTTTGTCTTTTCCTTGTCTTTATAAAAGGACAGTATCAAGGCCGATACAGCTACAACATACAGGATTTTTTCGAACAATTCCCTTTCCTCCCTTTGCTAAATGTCATCTCAATTGTCTTTTCCGAAGCTTTGACGATACCTTTCCTGGAAATTGCGCAGCCTTTCGATACCTCTTTCAATATGCAGCGACCAGTCATGCAACAGGTCAATTCCTTCTGCCGTGATTTTATACAACCTCTTGGCCGGCCCTGCTCCCTCCGTCTCCCATTCGGATTCTATCCAGCCGCTTTCTTCCATTTTCCTTAGATTCCTATAAACAAGCCCCGGGTCGGCTCCGTCCTCGAAGCCGAATTCCTTGAGCCTCTCCATCAGTTCATAACCGTGGGCGGGTTTTTCATGCAGCAGAAGTAGCATGCAGGGCTGAATAAAGCGCTCCATTCTTGGACCCTGGCATCCGCAGCCGTGCTTTTGCTTGCCCTGGCAGCACATAACTCTCACCTCCGTATAGGGCTCATATTCTTTATATTTCTTCCATATATATGTTATCGTCATATATAAGTTTTATTTATAATTTAACACTGTGTCGTTCGCTTTTCAACCGAAGATTTAAAAATAGTCTTCCATCCAAAACTCATTATTGAATTTTTACAAATCCTATATTAGTATTTTATATAGACCGTCATCAATATGTTATTACCTGAAGCCGTATAATATGGTTTCCCCAGAGCTTTAACGGTTAAAAGGTCCGGTAGCTTCGTATACTATTTGCGGTCGGGAAAGGAGAACCATTATATGTCCATACAGAATAAAAAAAACGGACTTGGTTTTTTTGAAAGGTATCTTACTTTATGGGTTGCATTGTGCATTGCAGCGGGCGTGGCCATTGGCCAGCTGTTCCCTGCAATTCCTGAAACTCTGAGCAGGTTCGAATACGCTAACGTGTCCGTACCTGTAGCAGTACTCATTTGGCTGATGATTTATCCCATGATGCTTAAAATAGACTTCTCCAGCATTGTGGAAGCCACCAAAAAGCCAAAGGGCCTTACTGTAACCTGCGTTACTAATTGGCTGATTAAGCCCTTCACCATGTATCTTATTGCGTCATTCTTTTTGAAAGTGGTTTTCAGGCCCTGGATCGGAGCCGGCCTTGCCACCGACTACCTGGCGGGGACGATACTTTTAGGAGCTGCACCCTGTACTGCCATGGTATTCGTATGGAGCCATTTAACCGACGGCGACCCGGCCTATACACTTGTCCAAGTGGCTGTCAACGACCTTATACTCCTTGTTGCTTTTACGCCCATAGTCGCCTTTCTGCTGGGGTAAGCGACGTATGGGTACCCTACGATACGCTGCTTTTGTCGGTGGTACTGTTTGTCGTAATTCCTCTGACGGGCGGGTACCTGTCCAGAAGATACATTATACGGCACATGGGCATCGAGTACTTTGCAAGCGTATTCCTTAAGAAATTTGACAACACCACCATAGCGGGACTTCTTCTTACTCTGGTTATCATTTTTTCTTTCCAGGGAGATGTCATAATATCCAACCCCATCCATATAGCCCTTATAGCGATACCCCTAATAATCCAAACATTCCTCATATTCTTCATTGCCTATTTTTGGGCAAAGGCATGGAAGCTTAGCCACAACATCGCGGCTCCTGCGGCGATGATAGGCGCAAGCAATTTCTTTGAGCTGGCTGTTGCGGTTGCCATATCGCTGTTCGGGCTGGATCCTGCCGCTGCTCTGGCTACCGTGGTGGGAGTGCTGGTGGAGGTGCCGGTAATGCTGGCCCTTGTGGGTATTGCCAACAGGACCAGGCACTGGTTCCCCCGTTGACAACAGGACCAATACCGTCTATGATGAAAACGGCCATAAATTTGCGTGGTGATACTATTTGCGGGGTGATACTATGGAAAACCTTATTATAAAGCTTAAGGCGCTTTGCAATGAAAGTCGTCTTAAAATAATAGCTATTCTGGCAGGAAGAGAACTGTGCGCCTGCGACTTGGTAGAGAACCTGGACCTGACACAACCCACCATTTCCCATCACCTAAAAGTTCTGGTAGAAAGCGGGCTAATAAGCTGCCAGAAAAGGGGTAAATGGTGTTTCTACAGGGTAAATGATGCCCAGCTTAAAGGCTTTCTGGAGGAGTTAAGCCGCCTTGCCGGTACCCGTAAGGAGGATATTATACTGTGCAAATCAGACTGCAACGGCCAAAGGAGGTAATAGCAGTGAAAAAAGCCAGGATTGCATCCGAGTGGCTGAAAGCCTATGTCCGCGGAAAGTGGGACGCAGTAACAATAGGCTACGACTATATCCTTAAAGGATGATGAAGCGTGTTCCAAGGCCCATCGGCTTCGATGGGGAGACCGGAGAACACCGGGAACTATTCCATGTTCCAGGCCGATGATATTACCGTTTTCGTGGAAAAAAGAATTCTTGACGAATACCTAGAGGACGGGAAAATCACCTTCCACCTGGATCAATTCGGGAAGTTCGATTTAATAATATGCGGCAGCTGATATAGGACAAAAACAGGCCCAAGGCATTTTTTCATCCCTTTTGTTTAATTATTCGCCCGCAGGGAAAATAATATTAGTAGGGGAGGTTCCCCTTAATACTATTGGATTATGGTGAGTTACATGGACAAAACAATCGACCTTAACAAAACTGTACACCAGCTGTGCAAGGATGACCCCGGGATAATCGGGATTATGAAGGACCTTGGCTTTGAGGATATTACCTCCCCCGGCATGTTGAATACCGCGGGCCGGTTTATGACAATACCCAAGGGAGCCGCAATGAAGGGTATTGACCTTGACACCGTCAAAAATACCTTTAGGGAAAAAGGATATATCATAAAAGAGTGAAGGAGGAGATACCATGAGCGAGCTTATCAACAACCGGGAGTACAGGCAAAAGGTCCTTAAGGAACTCATAATGGAGCTGCATGAAGGGAAAAGCGTAGACGAGGTTAAGGAAAGGTTTGCAAAACTAATCGAAGGCGTAACCGCCTCCGAAATCTCGGAGATGGAACAGAACCTCATCATGGAGGGCATGCCGGTGGAGGAGGTCCAAAGGCTGTGCGACGTCCATGCCGAAGTGTTCAAAGGGTCAATAGAAGACATACATAAACCGATGGAAGCCATTGATATGCCAGGACATCCGGTGCATACACTGAAACTGGAAAACAAGCGGATCAAGGAACTAATAGAAAAGGAAATAAAACCCCTTCTGGCCGACCTGGAGAACTCCGGAGACAAATCCAGGCTGCCCGCACTGGTGGAAATGCTGGAGAGGTTATGGCAGATAGACAAACATTACAGCCGCAAGGAAAACCTTTTGTTCCCCTACCTTGAGAAATATGGAATAACAGCCCCGCCCAAGGTAATGTGGGGCGTAGACGACGAAATAAGAGAAGGGATAAAGGAACTGAGAAGACTGCTTGGCCAAGACGGCGTGCCGGTTGAAAACCTGGTATCCACGGCCAAGGAGACTATAAATAAAACCTCTGAAATGATTTTCAAGGAGGAGAACATACTGATACCCATGGCGGTGGATACGCTTACCGAGGACGAATGGCTTAACATCGCCAGGGAAAGCAGTGAAATTGGATACACTCTTATTAGCCAACCCCCGGAATGGGTGCCTGAGCGAACAGGCGTAGCCAAAGATATGCAGAGAACCCCGGAGGCGCTGCCGAAGGGCAACATAAAATTCGAAACCGGCATACTAACACAGCAGGAATTGGAGTACATGCTCAGCACCCTTCCGGTGGATATAACTTTTATAGACAAGAACGACACGGTTAAGTTTTTCTCCAACAATGCTGACAGGATTTTCGCCCGCACCAAGGCGGTAATAGGAAGGACAGTCCAGAACTGCCATCCCCCCGCCAGCGTGCAGGTTGTAAACAAACTGCTGGAAGACTTCAAGTCGGGCAAAAAAGACAGCGAAGACTTTTGGATTAAGATGGGTGACCTTTACGTCTACATACGCTACTTCGCCGTACGGAACGACAAAGGTGAATACCTGGGTACCATGGAGGTAACCCAGAACATAAAACCAATCCAGGAAATCCAGGGTGAAAAGAGACTTATGTCTTAGTAAACCCCCTTCCCCCGGGATGCTCAGTGCAGCATAAGGAGGGGGGTTTTTTATGCCTCCCTCCTTATCACCAATACCTCGCCGTTGAATATAATGGGTATTGTAAGTTTTCTACATGCGCCCACTACGTGACTATAAGTGAGCGGTTCTTCGAGGGAGAAGGTATGAAAATAGAGCTGACCACCGGCCAAGTCTGGGAGTTTTATTCAAAACGCCAAAGAATATGTATGGATTGATCCGGAAATAATAACGAAAAACGCCATACTGATAAAAGATGCACAATGGTCATTTCGTGTTTGAAATCGCCTCTGGTTTATGGTAAGATAAATCGGAGGCGGTTATTTTTTACCAAAGGTTTAATCAAGATTCAGAAAACCGGAGATTAGTCTGTTTGTCGATTATGATTATAAGCGACATTATTTTGCCCCCAATAATTTTGTTCGCAAAAAAGATAGGCCAAAATGGACTAAAGGGATACTGGTTATTGGAATATGACGAGGCAGTGAATAAAGGGGTAAAACCAAGGCAAGAATTACAGAAGACGTATAAATATATACAGTAAAATGACGAGTTGCCGAGTTGTTTTCTTTATTAGAAGGAGTGATAAAAACACATGCGTGAAGACAATAGGCCAAACGATGATCAGTTAAAAGAGCTATACCAGGCAGCGGCGGATTTTAAAGAAGCACAACCCTGGAAGTGGTTGTACGATTCTGACATAATCTGTGTTGAAAACCCAAAGGACAAGACAATTGGGTTTTGTTCCGTTATGGGTAGAGCAGGAGAACATTACGCCCTTGGCGTATATCTTGGAGATGAAGGTATTTTTGGATTCTATAACATGATGGAAAACGGAGATTCCATACCCGGGCATCAGGTTTTGCACCATCAGAATTGTATAATGTGTTCTTTCGAAGACAGGAATACGCTATCCACCGAAGACAGGAAACAAATTAAGGCGTTGGGGCTTTCGTTCCGGGGCAGGAATGCCTGGCCGATGTTTCGCCGGTATGAACCGGGATTCCATCCATGGTATATAAACGAGGAGGAGTGCATTTTTTTAACTATTGCGCTTAGGCAAGCCCTATTTGTAGCAACTAATGTGCTGGATAGCCGACTTAGTATGGATATGGAACGAGGGAAAACCATTCTGAGGTTTAGTGAGGATAATGACGGCAGGCTTGAATGGTATAGTAAGGAAATTCAATTAACCTACCCTTTTGTTTCGTACAGCCCAGTGGAAATCATTGATGATGTGCTTATCCAAAAGTTGAAAAAAGCAGGAAGCATGGGGAATATTACTCTTTTGGCGGAGACTTGTTATATGCCTTCGGCTGTACAGGAAAACAAAGGTGAGCGACCCTACTATCCAAGAATCTTTATCCTTGCAGAAAAGGAAACGGGTATGGTAATGGATTTCGAAATTTACGAAAGCATTGATGATGATGCCGATGTTATGCTTAACAAGTTAATTGATATATTCATAGAGAACGGTACACCTAAAGAGATACAGGTAAGGGGCGAGGATAAAGTCGCCATATTGGGTGACTTTTGTAAAAGGACCGGTATTAAGTTAAAGGTCGTTAAACGTCTTTCAGCTATAGACCATATGATTGAAGGAATGACACAGAGATTTTGAAGTGTAATGCTAAGCTTCTTGTCTAACAGTATCATGGTATAAATTGATAGCACCAATCGGGCGTTTACCGTTGTTTATATAGCCTTGATATGAGCGTTCTGTATTGTAATGGTTTAACCATTTTTTACACCCCTTATCTGGCGATATTATCTATACATTCCTTTCTGTATTCGAGAATATCACCGGGTTGACAATCTAAAGCCTTACAGATCGCATCTAAAGTTGAAAATCGAATTGCTTTTGCCTTTCCGGTTTTTAATATAGAAAGATTTGCCATAGTAATTCCAACTCTCTCCGATAGTTCTGTGAGGCTCATTTTTCTTTTAGCAAGCATTACATCAAGATTTACTATAATTGACATATTTTTCACCTCAAACCGTTAAATCATTTTCGGATTTTATATCAAGGGCATGTTTCAAAAGCTTTTCAAGGACAGCAGCAAAGACTGCAATCACAATTGGAGCGAAAGTAAGGACCAATCCGATTAATATGGCACCTGGAGCATCGTCTATATCCGCAAGGAGATATATGAATGGCATGATTGCCGCATACAATACACTGATAGTGACTGCACAGTATTTTATATTCTTTAAAGCCTTGATCGATAATTCCGAAAAAGCTATGTCTCGGTCAATATAATTCAAAAGTTTAAAAGCCTTATACAAGGCAATGAAAAAAGGTATCACGGTCAAATACATAACAATTAAAATGGATTTTAGCATCCAATAAGCCTCTGCCGGTTCTTTAGCTATCCAGGGCAGCCCAAATACACACAAAACAAGAATCGAAAGCCCAAGAAGAAAAACAACCACCTTTTATAAAAGTGTCTCTCATTTCATAAAAAGCATCTCCCCAATTATTATTATTATTGATAATATCACATTAATTACCGTTTTTCAATAAACATTTATTGATTATCATTGCTAACTTATTGCAGTACAGTAGTTAAAAAAACCAAGTCCATGACTTGGCTTATCTATTTCTCCTTCAAATACAAACTTCACACGGAATACTGCCCTGACTTACTTTATTCTTAATAATTTTTTCGCAGAATTTTCTCCATGGCTCCCTTTGCTAACTCATCTATTAACTTGTCCAAATAGCGAATATTCTGCATCGTTGGATCTTCAACATCCTCTTACCGAACACCACAGACTACACCTTTAATCAAAACCCGTAAAGGGTTTAATCGGGGGGCTTCTCTAAAGAAAGTCTCAAAGTCTATCTGTTTTTCTAACTGTGTTTCTAACTATCCTGGCTATATCCTGTCAACCAACAGATAATTTCATCAACTTCTGTTTTATACGCCTTTTTCTCTCTGCTTTCGAAATATAAAAGTGGATATAATTTTGAAAAACTCATTTTATAAATATTGTGTGTCATAATATACCCCTCTTAATTATTCTTTTTTCTCTATAATCTTAAATCTTAAGTATTGCTGGAGTCCCATTATCCTACGAATGCGTAATGATATTGCACTGGCTATTCCTATTATATAATAAATATTAGCTCCAGAATAACTTTTAAGCGTCTATTCTGAGCTAATCCGCAAACTCCTTATCATCCTCAAGGATTTCTAATGAGAGCGTATTAGGTCAAAAACCGCCCGGCGTTTGCAACTATAAAAACCGTCCTTGCAATAACATACAATCCTTTATCCGGCCGGGGAAACCGTGGTTTTTTATGCCTCCTCCTTATCACCAATACCCTACCCTGAATATAATGGGTATTGTGTTATATCGTTGTAAAGGGGGAAAGACTTTGAAGCGTATTACGAAAATCTTAATACCGTTACTTATACTGGCCCTGGTGATTGGGAGCCTCTCCGGATGCAGTTCAGCAACAAGGACCTCATAACCATAAGGCTAAACGAGGTGGTACGTTCTATTTTTTATGCCCCGCATTATGTAGCCATCAGTGAAGGTTTCTTCGAGGAAGAGGGCATAAAGATAGAACTGTCTACCGGCCAGGGCGCGGATAAAACTATGACGGCACTTTTATCAGGGCAGGTGGATATTGGCTTTGCGGGACCCGAGGCCACCATATACGTTTACAACCAAGGCAAGGAGGATTATCCCATAATATTCGCCCAGTCACTCAAAGGGACGGCTCTTTCCTGGTGGGTAGAAAACCCGAACCCGACTTCAAATGGGAAAACCTAAAGGGTAAAACCATAATAGGCGGCAGGCCGGGAGGAGTACCCCAGATGACACTGGAGTACGTCCTTAAGGAGCATGGTATAGACCCCTACAAGGATGTCGAAATGATAACAAACCTGCAGTTTACCGCTACCGCCGGGGCCTTCATTGGAGGCATGGGGGATTATACAGCCGAGTTTTGAGCCTACCGGTTCCATGATGGAGGCCGAGGGGAAAGGTGCCATTGTACATCCTGTGTGTTGCGGGAGGCCCAATAGCCTATACCGCCTACTGTGCCCTGGGAAGCTATATTGAAAAGAACCCGGAGATTATACAAAACTTCACAAATGCTATTTACAAGGGACAGCTGTGGGTACATCAGCATTCATCCGAAGAGATAGCAAAATCAATCCAGCCCTTCTTCCCCGACACCGACCTTGAACTGCTGGCAACGGTGGTAGACCGGTACAAGTCGCAGGATACCTGGTGTCCCAACCCGCTTATTATACCCACCTTTGACCGGCTGCAGGATATCATGGAAGAGGCGGGAGAGCTGGATAAAAGAGTGCCCTGTGAATTGATAACAACCAATAAGTTCGCTGAACAGGCGGTAAAGACCATTAAATAAGACTATGGGGGGATAATGGTGACAGAAGATATTATAGTCAGTCTAAGAAACGTGTCCAAAAAATATCACAGCCTTGAGGGTGAAACCGAGGCGGTAAAGGACCTGACCTTGGAGGTTCGCAGGGGGGAATTCATTACAATCGTCGGACCAAGCGGGTGTGGTAAGACGACACTGCTTTCACTGATATCCGGACTGTTCATGCCCTCCGCCGGTGAAATACTGCTCAACGGGGAGCCGGTGAGCAGCACTACCGGTCATGTAGGCTATATGCTTCAGGAGGACCACCTGTTCAAATGGAGGACCATACTCCGAAACGTATTGTTAGGGCTTGAAATAAAGGGTACCCTTACCGCACAGTCAAAGGAAAAGGCTGAGGCTTTGCTCCGAAAATACGGACTGGGCGACTTTAAAGACCATTATCCCCACCAATTATCCGGGGGTATGAGGCAGAGGGTTGCTCTTATAAGGACCCTGGCGATTGACCCTGATATACTGCTTCTTGACGAGCCCTTTGCCGCCCTTGACTACCAGACCCGTTTAAAAGTGGCGGACGATATTTGGAAGATTATTAAAAAGGAATCCAAGACTGCAATCATGGTCACTCACGACATCGCCGAGGCCATATCCATGTCGGATAGGGTTGTGGTGCTAACCAAAAGGCCGGCACAGGTAAAATCCATCCACAAGCTGGATTTTACCTGCGAAGAGCGGACGCCGATAAAGTGCCGTGAAGCTCCCGAATTCAGGGTGTATTTCAACAGGATATGGAAGGAGCTGGATGTGCATGTTTAAACAGGCCAATAACATGCTGCCCCCGGGCAGCAGCGAAAATGATAACGAAATGTCCAAAGAGCACAAGGATTTTCTTGACCGGTTAAACCGTAAAAGAATATATGTGAGGGTCACACAGATCGCCATACTTATAGCCTTCTTCCTGCTTTGGGAGATAGCTGCCAATGCCGGTCTTATCGACCCCTTCATTACCAGCCAGCCGTCAAGGATGCTTCAAACCACGATCAATCTACACAGGGACCGCAGCCTCTATATCCATATTGGATATACCCTGATGGAAACCATAGTGGGCTTTGTGGTGGGCACCGTAATCGGTATC
>JAXGPT010000026.1:0-20770 GCA_040766775.1 Bacillota bacterium
TAATATTATCACAAATCCGCAACACCCTGCTCCCCAAGCTTATGTCGGGGGAGATACGAGTACCAATAAAGTCCGGGAGTGAAATTTCATGAAATTCGGTATTAGAAAGCCGAGTTTAAAGAGGCGTATATCTGCAAGGACAAGTATAAAAAGGCAGTTAGTACACCGGGCGGGAATAAAGATGCCAAGGGGATACGGGTGGATTAGAAACCCGAAGAAGTATGTCTACAACAAGGTATACAACAGAACATCCTTTGATATATTCAGTTTGATAAGGAAACTTTTCAAGTAACCCGGGACGGGAAGGGGGCGTGGCAATGTACAGGTTCACCGAGGCCGAACTGGAAAGGGCCTGCATTGAGTGGTTTGAAGAGCTGGGTTATGAATACAGGTTCGGGCCGGATATCTCTCCAGAAGGGGATTACCCTGAAAGGAAGAGCTATTCCGACGTTATACTGGATGACAGGCTTAAGAGTGCCCTGCAGAGGATAAACCGGCATGTGCCTTCAGAAGCCCTGGGTGAAGCGCTTAGAAAAATAAAGGTACCCCAAAGTCCCAGCCTTCTTATAAACAACAAGGAATTCCAGAGGATGATAACCGACGGTATGGATGTAAACTATAGATTGAAAGACGGCACCATAAAATACGACAAGGTTTGGCTGTTCGATTTTGAGTGTGCTGAAAACAACGACTGGCTTGTGGTAAACCAGTTCACCGTTGTGGAAAACCGGAAAGAGAAAAGGCCGGATGTCGTCATATTTGTAAACGGGCTGCCGCTGGTGGTGATTGAACTAAAAAGTTCATCCGATGAAAGTGTGGGACTGAGCGAAGGGTACAACCAGCTCCAGACGTATAAAGCAGCCATTCCGTATCTCTTTACATACAACTCATTTATGGTGATAAGCGACGGGATTAATGCAAGAGCAGGAACCCTGACGTCCAAAGAGGAGCGCTTTATGATGTGGAGGACCATAGACGGGCAGGACATTGCGCCCACAAGTATTCCGCAGCTTGAAGTCCTTATAAAAGGGATGTTTGAAAAGCAAAGGCTCCTTGATATAATAAAGCACTTTATACTGTTCCAGACCGACGGCAGGGAGATGGTAAAGATACTGGCAGGGTACTACCAGTACCATGCGGTGAACAAGGCGGTAAATTGCACCAGGCGGGCAGCCTCCGAAGACGGCGACAGGAAGATAGGCGTTATATGGCATACCCAGGGGTCGGGCAAGAGCCTTCTGATGGTCTTCTATACCGGCAAGCTTGTACTGTCCATGGATAACCCGACCATTGTCGTAATAACTGACAGGAACGACCTTGACGACCAGCTTTATACCACCTTCGCCAGGTCCAAATCGCTCCTGCGGCAGACCCCCGTACAGGCCGAGAGCAGGAGCCACCTTAGGGAACTGCTCACAAGGGAAGCCGGGGGTATAATATTTACCACCATACACAAGTTTGCCCCCGAGGAGAAGGGGGATACCGTCCCGGAGCTTACCGGCAGGAGAAACGTGATTGTTATTGCCGATGAGGCCCACAGGAGCCAGTACGGATTTGCTGCCGATGTAGTAGAGGAAAAGGACAGGGCATCAGTGAAATTCGGTTATGCCAAATACATGAGGGACGCGCTGCCCAACGCTTCCTTCATAGGTTTTACCGGTACGCCGGTGGAGCTTGAGGATAAGAACACCCCCGCCGTATTTGGCGATTACATAGACATTTATGACATGACCAGGGCTGTTGAGGACGGTACAACCGTAAAAATTTATTACGAAAGCAGGATAGCGCAGCTCGATATACCAAAGGAGGAACTGGACCTCATTGACCAGGAGTATGACGACCTCACCGAATACCAGGAACCGGACCAGAAGGAAAAGCTGAAGTCCAAATGGTCCCGGTTGGAAGCCCTTGTAGGGGCAAAGGAAAGGATAAAGCTGATCGCCAAAGACATGGTTGAGCATTACGAAAAGCGCCTTGAGGGCATGTACGGCAAAGCAATGATAGTTACCATGTCAAGCCGCGTATGATAGCCATTGAGCTTTATAAAGGAAATAATTGCCCTTGTGCCGGAATGGTACAGCGATGACGACGACAGTGCAATAAAGGTTGCGAATCACCGGGGCTTCATCCGATCCGCCGGAATGGCGGCCCTACATAGGCAACAACCATAGAGAGAGTTTTGGCCAAAAGGATGAAGAACCCCGATGACGGGCTGAAGATTAAGCAGGCAGGACATGTGGCTTACCGGGTTTGACGTTCCCAGCCTGCATACGATGTATATTGACAAGCCCATGAAAGGCCATACCCTCATGCAGGCCATTGCAAGGGTAAACCGGGTATTCAGGGATAAACCGGGAGGGCTTATCGTTGACTATATAGGTATAGCGGATTCCCTTAAAAACGCGCTTGCATGCTATACCAGCAAGGACAGGGAGACCGCAGGGATTAACACCGATGTGGCGGTAAAGATTATGCTGGAAAAGTACGAGCTAATAAAGGACCTCCTGCATGGTTTCGATTACAGCCTGTTTTTCAAAGGAAAGCCTTCGACAGGATGAAAACCATAGCCATGCTGATTGCAGTTGGCTTGGGGGAAGAGGCCAAGAAGAACTACATGAAGTATGTAACAGAGCTTTCCGCTACCTATGCCCTGTGCGCCACTACCCAGGAAGCCCGGAAGCTCAACGTGGAAATTGGATTTCTGCAAGCTGTGAAGTCGGGGATTATCAAGCTGATACCCGAACACACCGGCAGGAAGACGCTGGCGCAGCTGGATGCCCAGATAAGCCAGCTAGTGTCAAAATCCATAATCTCCGAAGAGGTTGTGATATACTTGAAGCGGTGGGTTTAAATAAACCGGACATAGCGATACTGTCCGACGAATCTTTGAAGAGATTAAGGGCTTGAAGCACAAGAACCTGGCGGGTGGAGCTTTTAAAGAGGCTTCTAAAGGGCAAGATAAAGGCTGTAGCAAGAAGCGAATCTGTGCAGTCCAGGAAATTCTCAGAGATGCTTGAGCAGGCGCTTGTAAAATACAACAACAGGGCTACGAACTGCGGTTATAGAGGAGCTAATAGACCTGGCAAAGGAACTGAACAAAGCCGGCAAGAGAGGGGAGGACACAGGCCTTTCGGATGCCGAGATGGCGTTTTACGATGCCCTTGCGGAAAGCAAGTCGGCAAGGGAAGTAATGGGAGATGAAATATTGAAGAAGATTGCCAGGGACCTTACTTATTCTTTGAAAAACAGCATGACGGTGGACTGGAACCTGAGGGAAAACGTAAGGGCCAAAATGCGTGTAACGGTAAAAAGGCTTCTGAAAAAATACGGATACCCGCCGGACCAGCAGCCACGGGCAATCAAAACGGTCATGGAGCAGGCTGAGCTTATGTGCAGCAGCGAAGCGGAATATTTGCTTCATGAAGAGCATGCACCGGCGGCGGAGGATTATGGGTATTATTATTGAATGGTGATGATATATTATACCGGGGGTGAGTTTAATATGGCACAGAAGTATGCCGTACACCAGCAGAGTATTGAAATTCTGCTATCGTGGATACAGGCTGGTGAGATTGCAATTCCTGAAATTCAAAGACCCTTTGTATGGGACGCAGTGAAGGTTAGGGACCTAATGGATTCTCTGTATCAAGGATACCCGATTGGTTATTTGATTGCCTGGAAAAACCCCGATGTTAAATTGAAAGACGGAAGTGTTTCTTCGGGCAAAAAGATATTGATTGACGGGCAGCAAAGAGTGACGGCATTGACTGCAGCAATACTAGGCCAGCCGGTGGTCAATAAAGATTATAAGAAGGTCAAGATTAAAATCGCGTTCAATCCTATTAGTAGAAGTTTCGAGGTATGCAACACTGCAATAGAAAAGGATGTCCAGTGGATACCTGACATTTCTGAAGTGATGAAAGCTCCAAGCATGATGAGAATGATAAAAAATTACTGCGACAAAAACACAGAAGCTGACGAGGAAGAGATTGAGAAATCTTTGGTAAACCTGAAAGAAATAAAGCAAAAACAGATAGGGATTATTGAATTAAACCATGACCTTGATATTGAAACGGTAACCGAGATATTTATTCGAATTAACTCCCAAGGCGTACCGCTCAGCCAGGCGGATTTCGCCATGTCCAAAATTGCTGCAAATGAAACTTACAATGGAAATGTGCTCAGGAAAGCTATTGATTATTTCTGTCACTTGGCGGTGGAACCGCAGTTTTATGACATCCTTAAGGAAGGCGACGAGGATTTTACTCGTACAGAGTATTTCAGCAAGATGAGCTGGTTAAAGAATGAAAACGATGACTTGTATGACCCTTCATATACCGATTTGCTAAGGGTGTCATTCACGAGTGAATTTGAAAGGGGAAAGCTGGCAGACCTTGTAAGCCTACTGTCGGGCAGGAATTTTGAAACAAGAACCTACGAAGAAGATATTGCAAGAATCATTTGAAAGGCTATCAAAAAGTACATTACGTTTTATGAATGAAAATAACTTCAAGAGTTTTATTATGATAATTAAATCTGCAGGTTTCGTTAGCTCGGATTTAATAGGCTCACAGAATGCTTTGAACTTTGCGTATGCGCTACTTGAAAATGAAAGGGAAATACAGGCCCGAAGAGATAAACAATGCCAAAAAATGGTTTGTGATGTCAATTCTAACGAGCAGGTATTCGGGTTCGGCTGAAACAATGTTTGACTATGATATTAAGAATATTAGTACAAAGGTATTCGAATATTTAAAGGATATTGAAAACGCCAACTTGTCTGACGCTTTCTGCAGTTTGAACTTGTTCAAAGGCTTGAAATATCAGTTATGAGCAGCCCGATTTTTAATGTATTTCTGGCTGCCTTACCTTTAAAGGTAATTATGAGGATTTATCGAAGGATATATCGGCATGATTTAATCCTGCACAAAGGAGACGTCCATCATGTTTTTCCCAGGGATATTCTAAAGAAACGGATTAAACAGAGGAAGGTACAATCAAGTAGCTAATCATGTTATAATGCGTCCGAGATAACATACAGATTGGCAACAAGCCGCCGAAAGATTACATGGACGAGACAGAGAAAGCAATGTGAGAGCAAAGGTTACAAAATACGGGAACATAATTGATGAAGACGACTCATAAATAATCTAGCGGAAAACTGTATTCCTGAAGAACTATTTGACATGGGTATTGAAGAATATGATAAATTTCGATATAAGAAGGAGATTAATAGCGGAGAGAATTGAAAAATACTATAAATCCTTATAAACATAAAACAACTGCCCTGCACACAATTTCAGGGCAGTTGCCATTGGTTTTAAATTTGATGGGACTCGAACCCACGACTCCACGGATACGAGTGTCACTACTCGGCTGAGCCACAGCTTGGCATGAAAAACCTCCGAATACCATTATAATTGTGCCCATCCAATTATGGCAAGATTAAATATTCAACGGTAAATAAAAACTTACTGATAAACACGTAAATTGCAATATTAAATGCAACACTTTTTAAAGAAACCCGATGATATTATCATTCCAACCTTAACCGTTCTTCAACAGGCGGGCGAAATGGTGTCAAGGGCGGTTTTCCTCTTGATACCATGAGACGCCTGTTATGCTAGTAAAAGGTTGAATGTATGTCTTAAACTTTAACAGATTTCCGTATGCCCGGAACAGTCTTATGGCATACGCTGTATTTCGTCGTTAGCTGTTCGCTGCGGCAGCCTGTTGTTCTCCAGGTGGCGAATACACTGGCAGTTTCTTCTTAATCCGTTTATCAACAGCAACAGTCCTGACAGAAGTTTTCTCGTGGCGAACGGCGCTGGCGGGCGTCAGGCTGAATGCCGCCTATTAAAGGTCTCTCTTCATGCAAAGCAGAAGGTGATAAAGGTGGTGACAGGAAGGCATGAATACAGCAGCCGAGCGTTTTCAAAAACTCCTTGTACCATTATCTGCAGTAATACTTTTAAACAAGTGTGTGAATAAAGGCCCAGATTGCTCTTTTATATAGCCGAATACTTTGTCTACCGCTTCAGTATTCTTTGTTTCCAGTAGGAAAACCAGATGCTCTCTCGTTTTACGTTCTGTAAGGGTCATTAATACACTATCCCTTGAACGTTTACCAACAACAGTATCTATCTCCCAATGGCCAAATTCCTTTCGATTATCTACATTTTCAGGACGTTCACTAATGCTTTTTCCAAGTAGCCTTTTATGTTGTCTTACAACAGATTTCTTATGCTTTCTGCGTGTTTTTAGCGGTAAATCAATATTACGTACGTTCAGAATTCGTTTATCGATGTAATTGTATAAGGTCTTGGTACAGACCATCGAGGATTTATCAAATTTACCCTTACGTCTGGCAACGCCTACAACCACATCAGGTGACCACTTTTCCTCCAAAATCATCTTTTCTGCATACTGTAAAAAGGGTTCTACCTGTAGAGCTTTAACCTTCTTTCCGCATGATAAGCGGTTACTCTCGTACACTGCCTGCCCAGTTTCGGGAAAGTAAGCTTCATATGTGGTCAAATCTGAACGACGTTGGACGGTAGTGCCACGCCTTATTTCTCTACCAATAGTGCTACGATGTCGGCCTAGTCTTCGTGCAATCTGTGCTGGGGACAAACCTTCTTCCAGTAATGCTTTAATTTTGCCTCTGTCAAATTCTGATAAGTGTTTAAAAGTACGCTTATGTGTGGTATTCTTTTTAGTAAGAGCCATAGCGATAACCTCCGTATGTATTTGTTCGACACTAATATCATACTAGGTTTCTCGCTGTGGTTCTACTTTTTACATCTTGTTGCATTTCATTTTACAATGAACCACAATGAACCTACTGATAAATCATTAATTTTTGCTTTAAATGAAGGGGATGCCGTGATATACTTTAAATATCTTTTTAAAATTTTACTGTTGCGCCGATATACCATAAAAGAATCCGCTTGGCCGGGCGCAGCCGGATGGTTTGGCTCAAAATCCGATTGGAACAGGGAGACTGGAATGGAAGTAAATATAATTGGTCATTCATATTTAACTCACGGGTGATGGGTTGATGGGCATTACCAGTTCCCTACAGCCGGCCAGACCAGAATAAATTAATGCCACCAGTTCTTTAACCGCCAGGCCGTAGACATATTGAGAAATGACGGCTTTGGAAACTATGCCAACATTATTAAGTTTTACGGTGAAGAACTTGACAGGGGCGTGAACTGGGTGGATGTTGGCTGAAAACATTACCCACTATTTCCCAACCCATACCGGCAAAGGAAAGCTCAAATTCGCCAACGCTGTGGGACCTGCACCGTCTGGTATTTCAACAGGGCGGTAAGGCACTGGAAAGAGGGAAGGCACAACAAAGCCATGTTCTATCTGGGGGCTGCGGCCCATATAGTTCAGGACCCGTGCGTACCGCAGCATGCCGCCAACTCCATCTCACCAGGTCATAGGAGATACGAACAGTGGGTAAAGAAAAGCGTTCACCGAGTACACCGTGCCCGGCGGCACATACGGAAGGCTTGACAGCCCGGCGCAGTTTGCGCCAGAGAATGCCAAGACAGCCGCGCAGTTCCGGGACAAGGTGAAGTTGGTGTAAAACCGCCAAGTCCTTCCACAGGGCAACCCAGGTTGCGCTTCCGATGGCACAGCCACATTTAAAGCGGAATTTTTTCTATTTCTTTTTACAATACGTTGAAGTCTGATGCAGGTGTTATTTTACCGCATCTTTTGCTGCTGAAACTGTGGGCCAGCTTTTGAGCAGGCGGCGGCAGCGACGGCGGCTACAAGGTCGTCCAGAAGGTATTGCACTGTTTTTCCCTACCTTTATTCAGCTTGGACAGCACACCCAACTTCAACTTGTCAATATAACCGAAGTTTGTCAGGGCGATGGAACCGTATATATTGGTTATGCTCAAGGATAGTATCTCGTCCACACTGTACAGCGGCTCATCACCGAGCAGCATTGACAGCAGCGCCTTCAATTCCGGCTTTTTTCGGCGGCCATATCCAGAGCGATACCGGTAAGTATTGCGTTTTGCACTTCGTGTTTTTCCAGTACGCTTTCAACTACCCTGAAGGCACATGTTCATGTCTATGGGCAGGTATTTGTTTTGCATTTCGAATACTATCTCCGCTATGTCCATCATCTGGTAACGCCGCGTTTTTGCCAAGTGCTTTACGTGTTCTTTTCCAAGCTAAAGGACTTTATGATTATATCCATTTTAATGTATTTGCTAGGTTACAAACGTGTATAAAGGATCTGCAAAATCTGTTGTATATACTATAGGGTAAAGGAGGGTTTGATATTGAGAACGGTTTTTCTGGGAAAAGGGCGGGCGAGTTGATAGACCAGCGAAAGCTTCCCCAGGCGCTTAGCAGAAGATGCGGCGATTACCAGCAGGTTGCCGCCGCAATAAAGGATATGCTGGTAAGGGCGCCTGAGCCACTGCTGCCTATGGCATGGCTTTGGCGGCAAGTGAGTACTGCAGCCTCGGCAGGCGGGAGTTTCTTTCGAAGATGGAGGAAGCGTCAAATACCCTTGCCGCCACCAGGCCTACGGCGGTAAACCTGTTTTGGGCGTTGAAGGAGATTGAGCGGGTAATAAAACTAAACAGCGACAAGGAATCCGGGAGATCTACCGGATGGTACTGGATACGAAGCGGAAAAAATAGCCGGGGATGACAGAGACAACAAAATAGGGGAGCACGGCAGCCGCCTGGTACCGTCGGGGAGCGAACATCCTCACCCACTGCAATACCGGCAGCCTTGCCACGGTGGAGTTCGGGACCGCCCTGGGGGTTATATGGCCGCCACCGGCAGGGTAAGAATGTACACGTTTTCGTGGACGAGACCAGGCCGCGGCTGCAGGGGCAAGGCTTACCGCTCGGGAACTGGTGCAGGATAATATCCCTGCCACCCCTTTAGCGGCCTCGACAGCGCTTCCGATGCTGGCGAAGGACGGCAGCAGGTGGACCTGGTGCTGGTGGGGCGGATCATAGCCCTGAACGGGGATACCGCGAATAAAGAGGTGGCACGTACAACGTGGCGGGTTATAGCCCGTGAGAACTATGCACCTTTCTACGGTGGCGCCCACAACCACCATAGACTTCGACCTGGAAAACGGGGACCAAATAATAATCGAGGAAAGGATCGCCGTGAAGTAACCCATGTAGACGATATAGCAATAGCCCCGAGGGTAGGGTCTTTAACCCGGGCTGACGTGACACCGGAGAGGCACATAAACTGCATTCATAACCGAGATGTATCATAGAAAGACCCTTCGGGGAAAACTTGCGGAGGTTAAAGTAAAAGATAAAAGGGGAGAACAAACCATGAGGATTCTATCAAAAACTGCAGCATAATTACCATGATAAAGCCGGACGACGTATACAGCGTGGGGCAAATAGAAATAGAGGACGACAGGATTGCGTATGCAGGGCGCGGTGAGGGATACCGGCGTGAGAATTTGACAGATAACGGGATTGAAGCGGTATGACTGCACTGCCCGGCCTTTATAAACAGCCATACCCACAGCTCCATGTCGCTTATGCGAGGCTACGGGGATGACACGGCCCTAATGAAATGGCTTAAGGAAAGGATATGGCCGGTGGAGGAGGGCCTTACGGAGGAGGACGTTTACTGGGGAGCCATGCTGAGCATCGCGGAGATGCTACGAGCGGCACCACCGCCTTTGCGGACATGTACTTTTTCATGGAGGAGGTTGCCCGGGCTGTCAGCGAGACGGGTATAAGGGCGGACCTTTCCATCGGAATGGTTAGTGACCGTCGGTGACTGGAAAGAAAGGATGAACTGCAGGAGCTTTTTCAGCCAGTGAACGGCGAAGTGGACGGCAGGATTAACGTTTTGGGGCTGGGGGCCCCATGCGCCCTACAATTTGCGTACCGACTTCCTCGCCCTGGTTTCGGACTTGGCGGGGGAGCTGGGGGCAAAGATACATATCCACCTTGCCGAAACGTTGACGAAATGCGCGGATTAAGGAAAACTACGGCAAAACGCCCATTGAATATGCCAGATGCAGGGTTTTTTGAGTACAGGTGCTAGGCGCCCATCGTGTGCACCTTACCGACGACGATATGCGGATAATGAAGGAATACGGCGTCAACGCGGTGCACAATCCCCAGAGCAACATGAAATTGGCAAGCGGTATAGCTCCGGTGCAAAAGATGCTGGACCTTGGGATAAACGTGGCCCTTGGCACCGACAGCTCGTGCAGCAACAACAACCTGGACATGATAAGCGAGATGAAAAGTGCCGCACTGCTGCAGAAGGTGGGCCTTATGGACGCAGAAGTCTTGCCGGCGGCAAAGGCGATTGAAATGGCCACCGTAAACGGCGCAAAAGCCCTTGGTATAGACGACAGCGTGGGCATGCTTAAAGCGGGGATGAAGGCGGACCTGGTGCTGGTTGACATGAAAAAACCCCACCTGTACCCGCAGCATGACTTAATCTCGAATACAGTGTATGCCGCCGGCGGTGCCGACGTGGCATATACGCTGGTGGACGGAAAAATTCTGCTGGATAATGGGAAGCTTACCGGTATAGATGAAGAAAGGTTGTACTTCGAGGTGGACAAAAGCCTGAAGAGGCTGTTCAACAGCTAAGGGAGGAAAACAAATTGGCGGAGAATGCAATAATCGGGGGAACGGGAGTATACCAGCTGGACGGCGGCAGCGTAGTGCGGGACATAGAAACGCCATACGGTACGGCAAGGGTTTACATACAGCAAACGCAGTTCGGCGAGGTGGCTTTTTTGCCGAGGCACGGTAAAGGTCATACAGTTCCGCCCCACAGGATTAACTACAGGGCCAACGTAAAGGCGCTGCAGCAGCTGGGCGTGAAAAGGGTGCTGGCCACCGCGGCGGTGGGGTCATTAAACCCCGGCTTTCCTCCCGGAAGCCTGGCAATACCCGACCAGTTCATAGACTTCACGAAACAGAGGGCAAGCACCTTTTGCGACGGCGAGGGCGGGGTGGTACACGCCGACATGGCCGACCCCTACTGTCCCGCCCTGATAAGCGCTTTGGAGGAAAAGGCTGCTAAGGCCGGCGTAAACATAAGCGGCAGGGGCACCTATGTCTGCGTGGAGGGACCCCGGTTTGAGACAAAGGCGGAGATAAGGTTCTTTAAGGAAATGGGCGGGGACATGGTGGGCATGACCGGCGTTCCGGAGGTGGTGCTGGCAAGGGAGCTGGGCCTTTGCTATGCAGCCGTCGGTATTGTGACCAACTGGTGTAACGGTATTGTGGATGAGCCCATTTCCCACAGCGAGATATTCGAGATTATGAAAGGAAAGGAGAGAGCGTTATAGAGCTTTCATGGAGTTTTTCCGTACAACCGGTGCCTTGGATAAATGCAGGTGCAGCGAAGGAATAATAAGGCTGTAGAGGAAAAGGTGGAAGAACTTATGGACAGCATAAAAAGGGCAAGGCAGGATATACTGGAAACCGGGCGAAAAATGCTGGAAAGGGGCCTTGTAACAGCGACCTGGGGCAATATAAGCTGCAGGATTGAAGGAGAGGAACTAATTGCGATAACCCCCAGCGGTATGGAATACGATAAGATAACGGAAGAGGACATTGTAGTCCTGGACATGCAGGGAAGTGTAGTGCTGGGTCAAAGAAAACCCTCCATAGAGGTGCCGCTGCATCTCGCCCTGTACAAAGGCAGGGAGGATATCGGTGCGGTGGTGCACACCCACAGCACCTTTGCCACGGCCCTTGCCTGCGCCCATAAGCATATTGCCCCCATCGTGGAGGAACTGGTGCAGGTGGTGGGAGGGGACGTGCGGGTGGCAAGGTATGCGCTGCCGGGCAGTAACCTATTGGCGTCCAACGTCCTTACCGCCCTAAGGGACAGGCAGGCTGCCTTGCTGGCCAACCATGGGGTGGTGGGGGTGGCAAAAACCCTGAAGGAAGCCCTCAAGGTATGCGAAATTGTGGAAAAGGGAGCAATGATCACGGTGTTTTGCAGCATTGTGGGACAGCCAGTCCCCATATCCTTCGAGGACGTGCAGGCTATGCGTAAAAGTTATACCACCGAATACGGACAGGAATAGGAATAATGGGAAACCAAGGATTAAGATGATGGAATATTATCCCCCGTTATAACCATACTAAAACTATCGGTACGGTTAACGGAGGGATTTTTTATGGGCAACGACCGGTACAACGTCGTCGTGGTGGGAGCGGGCCCCGCCGGGTCCACCGCCGCTCTTTTAATGGCAAGAAACAATCTTTCTGTCGCCCTGCTTGAAAGGGGGAAGTACCCGGGGAGCAAAAACATGACCGGGGGAACCATCGCCAGCATACCCTTCCAGCAGGTTTTGCCGGAATATTGGGCTATCCAGGGGATACCGCTGGAGCGCAGGGTTGTTTCCGACGAGCTGTGGCTGCTTGATAACGATTCTGCGGTGAGGATTGGGTTTACCGGCAAAAAGTTCGGTATGGCGCCCTATAACAAGCACACCATACTGCGTTACAAGTTCGACCGCTGGTACGCCGACCAGGCGGTCAAGGCAGGGGCAAAGCTTTTTACAAGCTGCCTGGCCGTTGACCTTGTGTACCATAAGACCGGTCCCCTTTCCAAAAAGGTGGACGGGGTGATGCTGGAGGGTGGGGATGTTATACATGCAGATGTTGTTATATTGGCGGAGGGGGCCCAGGCCGCCCTTACCCAGAAGGCGGGGCTTAGAAAAAGGTTAAAGCCCAATGAAATGACGCTGTATGTCAAGGAGGTGCTGGAGCTCCCGGCGGAAAAGATAGAGGACAGGTTCAACCTGGAAAAGGACGAGGGAGCCAGCATCGGGATGGTGGGCTATCCCCCTTCGCCGGCCATAGGCAAGGGAGGAATATGGACCAACAGGGATTCCCTTTCCATAATAGTGGGAGGGTATCTGAACCAAATTGCAGGCAAGGGATTAAACCCGCTCCAGCTTTTGGAAAGGTTCAAGGGGCACCCGCTGGTAAAAAGACTTATACAGGGGGCCAAGCCGGTAAAATACATGGGGCATATCATACCCAAGGGAGGCTTTAAAAAGATACCCACACTGGTGGACGACGGCATTATTGTGGTGGGGGACGCGGCGGAGATGATAAGCGGCCGCAGGGGCATGGACCTTGCCATGATTACCGGTAAGTACGCCGCCGAGGCGGCGGCGCAAGCCTGTGCCCTGGACCGGTACGGCAGGGATATCCTCTCATCCTACGAGGAAAGGGTCAAGGGGTCCTTTTTCTATCAAAACATGAAGAAGGGCAAGAACGTGGAGGTGTATTTTAATAAGTTCCAGGATGCCGATTTTCTAATAACAAAGGCCATGAACGATTTTGCATACAAGTATTTCGAGCAGAACCTGGATACTGATAAAAACAATTTAATAAAGATGGTGGAGGAGCTGATAAATATGCAGCCGCTGGGTAAGTCCGCGAAGGACGTACTTTTCGGGCTTCAGAACTGGGGGGTGCTGTAATTGAGCAATTTCAACAGGACTCAAAGAAATCCCCTTGAACTGGTGACAATAATTCCCGATAAAAAACCCCATATTTTTATAAAGAAAGACAGTGTATGCGCAAGAGAGTGCGAGAACAAGCCCTGCACCTATTACTGTCCCTCAAGGGTATATTACTGGGAGGACGGCAGCATTAAGGTGATGTACGAAAGGTGTATAGAATGCGGAGCCTGTCCCTTCGGCTGTCCCTATGACAACATTGCATGGCAGTTTCCCGGCGGAGGCTACGGGGTGGTATATTAAAAGCCCGCCAATTCGGCGGGCTTTTGCGTCTTATCTATTGTGCCAGAGTTTCTTGCTGATATCCCTAAGGAACGGTATCACATAGTGGTCCAGGCCGAAGGCCCTGCCGGCGCCTCCCAGGCATGCAATGGATGCGGTCAGGAACCAGTAGTCGTTAAGCCCGGTGGACAGCATGAAGTTTATATTCATGACCACCGCCACCGCTGCCGCTATGAAGGTGAACAGCCCTGCTATAAGCGCCACCCCTATTCCAACCTCGGTGAACACGATAAGCTTCTGGAACAGCATCGCATTGGGCACCAGTATGGTATCCACAATCCATGCATACCAGCCCGGTGTCTGGTCGCCTATTAGCTGCATCATGGACGCGCCGCTGGCGGCGTCGGCGGTACCAGCGAGCATCTGGTAATCAAACCAGCCGCTGTGGTACTTTTCAAGCCCCGACATAACCCACATGTATCCCAGGTAGATGCGCAGCGGCACCAGCCAGAAATTAGCCGACTTGGCTGTAAAGTGTGGGCCAATGAAAGTTTTCTGTCTTGTGTTGTTAAGAAGCTGATGGTTTATATATTCAGCTATTATGGTTAATCCGCCTATCCCGAACAGGTAGTGCATATTGACCAAGTGTTTGAGCGCAGTTGCAAGATATCCCGAAAGCTGCGGCAAGCCGGTTACCTTTGCCACCGCAAACCGGCTTCCTATGGATACCATAAAGCCGTGCAGGTTCAGCTTCATCTCTTTCTTTGGTTTACCGTTTATGTCTGCCAATACGTTGTGTGCTGCGCACTGGCCCGACTGAATCGCCGATTCCACCAGCGCCGGCATCGGGGGTTTGCCCTCTTCCTCTTCATAATAGCAGTTGTCGCCGATGGCATAAATATTGGGACGGTCCACCGTCTGCATGTAATTGTTTACTTCCACTCTGCCCCTTCGGTTGGTCTTAAGTCCAAGGTTGGCGGCGAAGGAATTGCACTGAACTCCGCCGTTCCATATCAGCGTAGCGGTCTTTATTACATCCCCGGACTTAAGCGTAAGGCTTCCCTTTTTGACTTCAGTAATGGGGGAGTCGGTTAGAATTTTTACACCCTTTTTCTTCAGGAACGCGGTAGCTTTTTCAATCAGGGAATCGGACAGGTTGGGCAGTATCTTGCTCATTGCCTCGATTACGTATAGGTTTACTTCGTTTCGAGCTATGCCGTATTTACGACACAGTTCGTCCGCCCACTGTACCAGTTCTCCCACCGTTTCTATACCGGTAAAACCGCCGCCGCCTACAACTATGGTAAGAAGCTTCTGTCTTTCTTCCGGGTCCTTTTCACGGCTGGCTTTTTCAAAGACCGACCTGATATGTTTGTTTATCCTAAGGGCATCTTCCATGGACCACAGTGTCAGCGAATGTTCCTTCATTCCCGGTATACCGAAATAGGTGGGCTCGCTCCCTGTAGCCAGTATAAGGTAATCGTAGGGATAGGTATCGGTTTCGGATTTCAACAGCTGTCGGTCAAGGTCAATGCCGGTAATCCTATCCTTTACCACATTTACATTGGTATGCTCGAAAATCTTTTCAAGGTTTATCATAAGTCCGTCCGGGGTAACCCGGTTACCGGCAACTTCATGCAATTCTGTCAGCAGGGTGTGGTACTCGTTTTTATCTATAATGGTGATCTCGATGTCATTTCGCTTTTTGCTGTGTCGGTAAATATGGAGTGCTGCTTCTATACCGCCATACCCCGCGCCAAGAACCACTACTTTTTTTGCATCGCTCATCACATTCCCTCCTAATTAGTATAGTATATGAACGAATAATGATTATTGAATAAAAACCATAATCATTATAGCATATTTTTCACAAGGGTTGTCAAATAATTTTATCAAATACTTTCTATATATTATGCCAAAAATTAAACTGTCATAATCATATAGTCATTTATTGAACAGTTAAATTGTACAGCCAAGGAAAATTGCGGGGTCCTTGGTATTTAAATACCCCGGTATAAGCATTCATAAACTAAAAATCCTCGTAAAAAACGAAAAAATTATTAAAAATAAGCGAAAATTAAATAATAATCTTTCTCTATAGCGAATTATTACTATTGAAAATAAAATGTTAAAATGATATCATAAGAAATCGAAATACAAGACTTAATAAAGCTGCATAATCTATGAAAAATGGAGGAGAAAACATGAAAAGAGCAGTGTCATTATTAGTTGTACTTTATTATGTCGCTGGTTACGCTGGCCGGTTGTTCTTCACCGGGTAAGCCCAAGAACCAGCAGCCGGCGGAGCAGCCGCCCGCAAATCAGCAGCCCCTGGACGGGGAAGGCATAGTTAAAATGGGTATAGGACACATAACTTCCATTGCCAAGTCAAAGGACTTGATGCTGCCAATAACGTAATGCCTACAGGCCAGGTGGATACGGTAATCACGGTGGTAGGCTTTGATAAGGACGACAGGGGTGGTAAGCATAACCATAGACACCGCCCAGACAAGTGTTGCCTTCGACGAAAAACTCCAGCTTGCTACCGACCCGAAGGGCGAATTCAAGACCAAGGTTGAGCTTGGGGACGAATACGGGATGATAAAAGCGTTGTCCATCAAGAAGAACTGGTACGAGCAGATGGCCGAGCTGGAAAAGTGGATGGTAGGAAAGACTGTTGACGAGATAAAGGCCATGAAGGTCAAGCAAAAGGATGAGTCCCACCCGGCGGTGCCGGATGTGCCGGAGCTTACATCCCTTGTAACGGTAACGGTGCAAGACTATCTTGAGGCTGTTGAGGAGGCCCACAAAAACGCGAGAAACCTGTCGGCCGAAGCGGTTAAGGTAGGCCTAGGACACGAGATATCCATAGTGCAAGTCGGTGGGTTACAGCGCGGCCGACGGCAGCAAATGCCGGCGGCACAGGTTGATACGGTAATAGCAGCCGCCGCCTTTGACGAAGAGGGTAAGGTTGTTGGGGTTATAATTGACAACAGCAGACCAAGGTGGAGTTCAGCAAAGAGGGAAAGGTGACCACCGACAAAAACGGCGAATTCAAGACCAAGGTTGAGCTTGGGGACGAATACGGGATGATAAAAGCGTCGTCCATCAAGAAGCAAGAACTGGTATGAGCAGATGGCCGAGCTGGAAAAAAGTGGATGGTAGGAAAGACTGTTGACGAGATAAAGGCCATGAAGGTCAAGCAAAAGGATGAGTCCCACCCGGCGGTGCCGGATGTGCCGGAGCTTACATCCCTTGTAACGGTAACGGTGCATGAATACCTGGAAGCGGTTGCGGAGGCATACGAGAACGCGACAGGAAAGGGGGCACACCTTTGTGGCCCCCTTCTTATGTTCGCCCGACATGGGCAGCGTGAATTCAGTCGGTGAAAGTCCGCTATGGGCTTGGTAGGGAACCATTAGCTAAACAGCAAGGGCGTTCACCGTGAGGTGAAATCTGGAGGAAGCTGCAGGCAAAGTCCCGCACCGACGGACAGGAACTGCATACAAGGCATACGTGGAACGGACGAGTTTCGCTAACAAAACGAAGTCCAACACTACCCGAATTCCACGGTGTAAATGCAGCGGTGACATGGGACAGTTACTGTTCTTAATCGGGGAGGTCTTACAGGGGTGGCCGTGTCAGGCAGGAATGAATTTTCCCCATGATAACCTATGCAGCGATGTATGGCTGAGCCCGTTTGGGTCAGCAGAGGTCATAGTACCATACCGATACGGATGGGCTGACCGAATGGAAGATGTTTTGCATTGGTGAAGCACACTACGTAACGCATGAGTTGCAGCCAACTTCATACTGAAGACTACCTGTGTGAGGATAGGTGGAACCTGAAAGAAGCATGGGATGCAGAGCATTTCGTTTGTTGCCTCTCCAAAGGCCAAAACGATGGCAATGAGTATGCCGGAAGCTTGCTTGATAAGACATTTGACCGAGACAACATGAACAAGGCATACAAGAGGTTAAGCCAAACAAAGGCAGCCATGGGATTGATGGAATGAGACAGTAGATGAACTTCTAAGCAGTTTCTGAAAGAAAATGGTGAGCAAATCAGGCAGTGTATCCGGAGGGTACTTACAAGCCAAAACCTGTGCGGCGGATAGAGATACCGCGCCGCGGCGGTAAAAGACTATTTGGCATACCAACAGTAGTGGACAGTGAGTGGTACAACAGGCAATAGCCCAGGTATTAAGCCCTATCTTTGAGAAGCAGTTCTCGGAATTGGAGAGCTATGGGTTCAGGCCGGGAAGGGACGGCAAACAGGCGGTATTGAAATGCAAGGAATACATAGAAGCAGGCTACGACTGGGCTGTGGATATTGACCTTTACCCCCCCCCTTGTGAAATACTTCTGATACCGTAAACTACGACAAATTGATGGGCTAAAACCGTTAAGGATAGGGGAGTAATATCACTTATCCGCAAATTCCTTCAATCAGGAGTAATGATAAATGGAGTAGTGGTGGAAACGGAAGAGGGCTGTCCGCAGGGTGGCCCCCAAGCCTGCTATCCAATATCATGCTGAATGAACTGGATAAGGAACTAGAAAGAAGCTTAACACTTGCCGGTACGCCGATGCCAGATGTAAACATATACGTCAGAAGCAGGAAGGCAGCAAGAAAGGGTAATGGCCTAGTGTTACACGGTTTATCGAAGACGATTTAAAACTTAAGGTAAACCGTGAGAAGAGCACGTTGACAGGCCATGGCGGCTGAAATTTTTAGGTTTCTCCTTTTACCGTAAAGATGGTGGTATAGGTATAAGGGTGCACCCAAAGCTTTTTTTTTTTTTTTTTTTTTTTTTTTTTTTTTTTTTTTTTTTTTTTTTTTTTTTCCCTCCAAGTCCAAGCTAACATAACTCAAGGGGAGTAATGCTATGAGCATGGAATACAGGATATTTAAACTGAACCAGAGCATTACCGGCTGGGTAAACTACTTTGGCCTGGTGCATATGAAAGCAATAGCTGCTAAACTTGACGGGTGGATAAGGCGCAGGATAAGAATGTGCTACTGGAAACAGTGGAAGAAAGTTAGTACAAAGCACAGAAACCTTGTAAGGTTAGGTATAGACAACTACAAGGCTGGCAGTATGCCAACACGAGGAAAGCTACTGGCATACAGCCAATAGCTTTATCCTGAGCAAATCCATCACCAATGAATACCTAAAAAGTTTGGGTCTAAAGTCAGTATCCGAAAGATATTCATTAGTCCATTAATATCTTTTCGAACCGCCGTATGCCGGACGGCACGTACGGTGGTGTGAGAGGACGGGGGTTAATCACCCCCTCCTACTCGATTTTGTTGCTTTAGTCGGCGTATTCCTTTATTATAATAAGGGTGATTTACATGAGAAAATTGTCCGCATTCATCATGATAATACTCGTGGCCGGATTTTTTTTGGCCGGCTGCCAAAGGGGACAGGGGAGCGAATACCGCAAATATTCCGACGGCTTCTTTGACTGTTTTGACACGCTTATTAACGTTACAGCCTACACAAAGAGCGAGCAGGAGTTTGAATCCCATTACGAACGAATAAAAAAGAGGTTCGAGGAACTTCACAGGCTTTATGATATATACAACGATTACGAGGGTATAAACAATATAAAGACCATTAACGATAACGCCGGCATAAAGCCGGTTAAGGTGGACAAGGAGATAATAGACCTTGTGGTCTTTGCCAAGGAATGGTATGAGCGCACCGACGGTAAGGTAAACATTGCCATGGGAGCAGTACTCAAGATTTGGCATGAGTACCGCCAGGAGGGCCTGGACCACCCGGAAAGAGCAAAGGTCCCCCCAATGGAAAAGCTGAAGGAGGCCGCGCGGCATACCGATATAAACAAAGTGATTGTGGACCAAGAAGAGGGAACGATATTTCTTGCGGACAAATCCATGTTCCTTGACGTGGGTGCGGTGGCAAAGGGCTTTGCGGCGGAGATTGCAGCCAGGGAAGCTGTGGAGCAGGGCCTTAAGTCGGCCATAATAAACGCCGGGGGCAATATGCGTATCATTGGGAAACCCCTGGACGGCATCCGCGGACTTTGGGGCATAGGCATCCATGACCCCGACAAATTCATTGTTTCCGACGATGGGAGCAACATACTGGATACCCTTTTTGTGAAGGATACGTCGGTGGTAAGCAGTGGTGTATACCAGAGGTATTACTTTGTAGGAGAAAAAATGTACCACCATCTTATCGACCCGGATACGCTGATGCCGGGAGAGCACAGCAAAGCGGTTACAGTGGTAACCGAAGACTCGGGGATGGCGGATTTGCTTTCCACTGCGGTATTCCTGATGCCCTATCAAGAGGGGCGGGAATTTGTGGAGGGGCTTGCCGGGGTGGAAGCGGTTTGGGTCTTACAGGACGGAAGGGTGGAGGCAACGAACGGCATGAAAAAGATGCTCAAAAGTTACGGCGCAACCGGGGCGTTGTAGGGTATTGGCGCATGGTATTGTTTATAATATAATAAGACAGCGCTTATAAATGGGAGATAAATATGAAAAGCAAAACTATCGGTTTAGTTATTTCTATATGTCTTTTATTTTCCGTGACCGGGTGCCGGGCCGACAAAATCACCGGAGGATTCAAGAAGGTGGAGAAGTCTGAGTTTCTCATGGGAACCTTGGTCAACTTAAAAGTATACGATAGGGATATTAACAAAGCGGACAGCGCGGCGGAAAAAGCCCTTGCCCGGATAAGGGAAATAGAAGGCTTGATGAGCGCAAACCAAAAGGACAGCGAAGTGAACTTAATAAACCAAAACGCCGGGGAGAGGCCGGTTAAGGTAAGCGCCGATACTCAGAGGGTGGTGGAAAAGGGGCTGTACTACGGCGGGCTTTCCGGAGGCCTTTTTGATATCACGGTGGGGCCTTTGGTGAAGCTGTGGGGTATAGGAACCGAAAACCCGCAGGTACCGGGGGAGCAAGAACTGGAAAATGCCCTGGAGCTTACAGGCTACGGGGATGTTGAGGTAAATGGGGAAAAAGGCGAGATAGACCTTAGA
>JAXGPT010000027.1:0-18207 GCA_040766775.1 Bacillota bacterium
CGGAATACGGTCCCAGGATACGGATGGGTACGGTGCTTACCGACATGGAGCTGCCCTATGGACAGCCGGTGACCGAAGACAAGTGCGGCAGTTGCAGGCTGTGCGTTACAAGCTGCCCTGCGGGAGCGCTGCACGGTGCCGGCTGGAAGGCCGGAATGCCCAGGGAGCAGTTGGTGGACGCTCATGCGTGCAGTACGTTTATGCACGATAATTTCAGGCACATAGGCAGGGGTTCGGTATGCGGGGTGTGCATGCGGGTTTGTCCCTTCGGAACGAAAAAGGAAGGGAGCTAGGATACCTGTTCTCCAGCCCGGGGTTTTGTGCCCATTATTTGCTGATGGATATTGGGGCTGCACTAATATATAATCTACTTGAACCATACATTACAAACGTTGGAGTGATTGGATGACCGGACATGGCAAAACAGTTTTCTTAGTCGTTTTACTGGTACTTACTTTAACCGCCTGCACCGGTCCGTTCCAGCCGGCGGATGCGACGCCCCCCGGTGCCGGGGAGGATGTTAAGCAGCCGGGCGAACAGGGCGGCGGCAAGGACCCGGGGGACCGGGACGAGGGCCGGGACCAGGGCGGGAAGGACCAATCGAAGGGCGACATAGACTATAAAGCGGTAAAGCCCAATGAAGCGGGTAAAGTTATGATACTGATGTACCATGTAATAGGGGACACCGAAGGGGAATGGTCACGAAAATGGGATAACTTCAGAAAGGACTTGGAGGTGCTGTATGAAAAGGGCTACCGCCTGATCAGCCTTAATGACCTTGTATCAAACAATATTGATATTGAAGCGGGGTACACGCCGGTGGTGATAACCTTTGACGACGGTACCCAGGGGCAGTTCAATATTCTTGAAGAGAATGGGGAACTCAAAGTGGACCCCGAGTGTGCCTTTGGTATAATGGAGGACTTTTACAGCAAGCATCCGGACTTCGGTCTTGAGGCCACCTTCTTTGTCTATTACCCGGTGCCCTTCAGGCAGAAGGACCTGGTGGAGTACAAGCTGAGGTACCTGGTTGAAAAGGGTATGGATATAGGCAACCATACCTACGGGCATGCAAACCTTGGCCAGCAGGATGCCGCAGGAGTCAGGAGCCAGGTTGGCAGGATGGTGGCGGAGACCAAAAAGTACCTTCCGGACTACAATGTGAACACGCTGGCACTGCCCTACGGCGCCAATGCAAAGGAACAGTACAGGGAATACGTTTACAGCGGAGAATACGAAGGGGTAAGATACCAAAACGACGTGGTGCTGCTGGTAGGTTCGAACCCGGCCCCTTCACCGGTGGACAAAAAGTTCGACCCCCGCAGGGCTCCCAGGATAAGGGCCACCGATGACCCCTCCATAAGTACCGATATGTATGACTGGATGGATTATTTTGATAAGAATCCCCATGAAAGGTATATAAGTGACGGAGACCCCGGAAGGGTGGCCGTGCCGAGGGACATGGAGGACAGGGTTGACCGGGGCAGACTGGGGGACAAAGAGCTTATAGTATATGACTTGGAGTAATTCAATAACTTGCCGGGTATATAGCAAAGCCAAAGGAGTTCTCGGAGCATACCGGAGACTCTATTTATTGTGTAATATACTAAAAATCCCCGAATAAATATATATTGAAATAATATTTTTGGGGGCCGGGTAGATGAGGGTACTTCTTATAAGGAAGAGTTTGATAAAACAACTGCTGCTGGTTCTTTTGCTGGTTGCGGTTTCGGTGGTTTATGCCCAGGGCTATACTCCCGGAGTAATATCTGTGCTGTTCAACAACGACAGGAGACTGCCCATATACAGCGTTGAGACCGAGGAGAAAAAAGTTGCAATAAGCTTTGACGCAGCCTATGGAGACCAGTACACTCCCCAGATACTTGACATACTGGACCAGTACAATGTAAAAACCACCTTCTTCCTGGTAGGCTTCTGGATAGACAAGTACGGGGACGTGCTGGAGGAGATCCACAGAAGGGGCCACGAAATCGGGAACCACTCAACTACCCACCCCCAGATGTCAAAGCTTACCGTTGATGAGATAAAAAAGGAACTGGAAACCACCGGCGAAAAGATTAAGGCTGTTACCGGAAAGGACCCGATACTATTTCGGCCGCCCTTTGGCGATTATAACAATAGGGTTATAGAGACTGCCCAGGAGTTGGGCTACTACTGCATCCAGTGGGACGTGGATTCGCTGGACTGGAAGGAATTCGGAGTGGAACCGGTGGTGGACAGGGTTTTGAAAAAGGTAAACAAGGGCTCAATAATACTGTTTCACAATAATGCCAAGTACGTGGCGGACTTTTTGCCAATAATACTTGACCGACTCACTAAGGAAGGCTATGAAATTGTGCCGGTGTCCCAACTGATATTGAAAGACAGGTATTACATCGACCACACGGGGCGGCAGAGGCCCATTAATTAACAGATATTATGTAAACAAATACCTGGTGATTTAACTCCTTCCCTAAGGTATAATATCAAGGAACAAAATCCAAGTGGGGAGGGGTAATGTGCAAAGGATAATGGTTAAGAAGCTTAAGAGGCCGGCTGCCGTGCTTGCCATATTGATGGTGGTATTTGCAGCGGCTGCCCCCGAGGCCCTTGCGGCAACCGTTCACACGGTAAAGCAGGGGGACACGCTGTGGAAAATATCCCAGTGGTACGGCACAACGGTGTACGAGCTCAAAAGGGCAAACAACCATTGGAGCGATGCCATATACCCAGGCCAGAGACTGGTTATAACATGGCCCGCAGCGACTGTCTCAAGGGGCGTAGCTACGTATTCTGCAAGGATATCCGCAAGCGACATAGACCTTATGTCAAAGTTGGTATACGCCGAATCAAGGGGAGAGCCCTTTGAGGGACAAGTGGCGGTTGCAGCGGTTGTACTCAACAGGGTAAAGGACAGCCGGTTCCCCAATACCGTGCCGGGGGTTATATACCAACCGGGCGCCTTTACACCGGTGCAAAACGGGCAGCTTTACCAAACGCCAAACGCTACTGCGTACAAAGCGGTGGATAACGCGGTGAAGGGATGGGATGCATCCGGCGGTGCAATATACTTCTTCAATCCCAATACCGCTACCTCCAGCTGGATCTGGAGCAGGCAGATAATAAAGAAAATAGGAAATCACTATTTCGCCAAATAGGTGGGTATATCCCACCTTTTTTAATTGAAGACAAAGGGTAATAACCATTCCCCTGCTTTCCCGAGAGGGTAAAAATTCCTGTACCTGCAGCTTGTATTGGAAATGGCAAAATGATAAACTAGGAAAAGTAGAGGAAATACTACAGCCGGAAAGAGTAGATGCTATGACCAGGTATGATAAAATACTAATTCTGGTTTTGGTTGCGGCGGCGGTTTTGGGGTTCTATTACACAACCACAGTGATGCTCAGGGACGAGGGCAATTATGCTGTCGTTACGGTGGACGGAAAGGAGCAGGGCCGTATTGACCTTAAAAGTGCCAAGCCCCACGAGTTCACCGTTACCACCTCCCGGGGTTATAATACGGTTGAAGTAGGCAACAATAGAATTAGAATCAAGGCCGCTTCCTGCCCCGACCAGTTATGTGTCAAGGAGGGTTGGATAAGCAGGGTAAACGAAATGTCTGTTTGCATGCCCAACAGGGTGTATATCAAAATTATGGGACAGCAAACCGAACTGGACGACATAGCCTATTGATAGGACAAATTCCACAAGGAGGAGTAGCAGTGAGAATTAGGACAAGAAATCCATGGGTGCTGGTATTGCTGCTAATTACCGGGGCTGTAATAGGCAGTTTTTTTGGGCAGTACTTAAGCCAGTTTTTCCCGTTTTTGCGAAGCAGCTACCCGATAGGAATCAAAGAACCGCTTTTCCTTGATTTGGGTTTTCTATCCCTTGTTTTCGGTTTTGTGATAAACATAAATATCGCATCGGTTCTTGGATTAATCATTGCGATGCTAGTTTTCATAAAAATATGACTTTGGCAGGTGATTGAATGAAGAGGCTGGTGCTTGCATCCGGCTCGCCCAGGAGGCAGGAAATATTAAGCCAGCTTGGCTTGGAGTTCGACGTGATGATAAGCCGGGCCAACGAGGCGCTTCCGGAAGGATTCCCGCCGGAAAAGGCTGCGATGGCATTAGCCCTGCAGAAAACAAGGGATGTGATGCTGCGTATCGGGTATCCGGCCGTTATAATAGGAGCTGATACCATAGTGGTGATGGAAGGAAGAATTATGGGTAAACCCATTGATGCCCAACAAGCTTTGGAAATGATAAGCACCCTTTCTGGTAAGCAGCATGCCGTTATTACCGGGGTCGCTGTGGCGGACAGCACCACCGGGGAAGAGAGGACCGGCTACCAGTCGACGCTGGTCAGGATGAAGGAGATCCCCCCGGACAGGATTAAAAAGTATATTGCCACCGGAGAACCCTTTGATAAGGCAGGTGCCTACGCGGTACAGGGTAAGGCATCGGTGTTTATAGACAGCATTGACGGTTGTTATTTCAATGTGGTGGGCTTGCCGGTTGGAAAACTGGATGACATGCTGCGCTCTATGGATGTGGACTTGTTTGAGTTTATTAAATCCGACAATAGTTGAGGAAGGAGTATTGCACATGGGAATATTCAGCATTTTCTCCAGGGACATGGGGATAGATTTGGGAACAGCCAATACACTTGTGTATTTAAAGGGCAAAGGAATTGTGGTGAGAGAGCCCTCGGTGGTGGCGATACAGAGCGAAACCAAAGAGGTTTTGGCGGTGGGCAGCGAGGCCAAGAATATGATTGGCAGGACCCCCGGGAACATAATAGCAATAAGGCCTATGAAGGACGGCGTAATAGCCGATTTTGACATAACCCAGAGCATGTTGAAGCATTTTATTAAAAAGGCCTATCCGAAACCGTCCATATTCAAACCAAGGGTAATAGTTTGCGTGCCTTCGGGGGTAACCGAGGTAGAAAAAAGGGCCGTGGAAGAAGCCGCCGAACAGGCGGGCGCCAAGGAGGCCTACCTTATAGAAGAGCCGATGGCCGCTGCAATAGGCTCGGAACTTCCGGTGGCGGAACCAAGGGGCAGCATGATAGTGGATATAGGCGGGGGAACCACCGAAGTGGCTATAATCTCGCTGGGGGGTATTGTGACAAGCAGGTCCATAAGGATAGGCGGCGACGAGCTTGATGAAGCCATTGTACAGTACGTAAAGAGGCAGTATAACCTTCTTATTGGCGAAAGGACCGCAGAAGAGGTTAAATTGACGGTGGGGTCCGCCTTCCCGGTGAACGAGGACCTTAACATGGAAATAAAGGGCCGGGACCTGGTAACCGGGCTGCCTAAAACCGTCAGGGTTTCATCCGAAGAAATAAGGGAAGCCATTGCGGAACCGGTGAATAGTATCATGGAGGCGATTAAGTTTACGCTGGAAAAGACCCCTCCCGAGCTGGCCGCGGACATAATGGACAAGGGACTGGTACTCACCGGCGGCGGGGCACTTCTTAAAGGAATGGACAAAAGGGTGAAGGAAGAAACCGGTATGCCGGTAAACATTGCAGAAAACCCTCTTGACTGCGTTGTTATGGGTACCGGTAAAGCATTGGAAGAACTAAATCTTCTAAGAAGGGTGCTGGTTTCTACAAAGAAAAGCAGGTAAAAAGAGGGGGGGAGCAATGGTCAGGTTCTATAAAAACAGGTCGATAATAATGGTAGCAGTGGCTGCTATCATTATTATTGTTATTATTGCCCTAAGCTCCATGGACAGGGGCCAGGTTTCCAGGTTGGAGAGCATAGTCGGGGTTATAATAAAACCTGCTACACAGACCCTAACAGGGGTGGTCGATTCCATACGCAGCTCCATAGCGGGACTGGCCGAGATTGGAAGCCTCAAAAAAACAAATCAGATGCTGAACCAGCAGCTTATAGCGCTGCGGGCTCAAGTCAGGGAAATAGAGGCCCTCAGGCAGGAAAACCAAAGGCTGAGGGAAATGCTTGACTTCAAAAATACCCACTCCGAGTTTGACCTTATCGGGTGCAGCATTGCCGGGAAAAGCCCGGACAATACTTCCGGCATTTTCATCATCAACAAGGGCATTGAAAACGGTGTTCTTAAAAATATGCCGGTGGTTACCAGCAAGGGGCTGGTGGGCCGGGTAATTGAAACGGCAAACGGTTGGGCAAAGGTACTGCCGCTAAACGACCAGAGAAGCTCGGTGAGCATACTGGTGAACAGGACCAGGGATACCGGAATTCTTAAAGGAGACATAAGCTTTGAACTTACCGGCTCAATCTCCCGAAGCGGCGATTGTCGAGGGCGACGACCTGGTCACATCAGGTATGGGCGGAATTTATCCCAAGGGCCTTTATGTAGGCAAAAAATAACCGGTATAAGCACTGATGGGAGCCAGCTTCTGAAAACCATAAGGGTTGAGCCCGCTGTTGATTTTGATAAACTGGAGGAAGTATTTGTTCTAAACACGTGGAGGAACTTCCCTTTGAAGGAGAGACGATAGATTGAGCGGATGGGCCATTGCAGTAATGCTGCTTGTTAATTTCATACTGCAGTCCACGGTATTTCAGTATATTGCAATAATGGGTATAATGCCGGATTCCGCCCTTGTCATAGTTGTTGCGGTGAGTATCCTAATAGGAAACCGGCGGGGAGCAGTAGCTGGTGCAGCCGCCGGGATAATGCAGGATATTGTATATGGAAACTCCGTAGGGATAACGGCCCTTTCGTATATGCTGACCGGTTACATTGTGGGAGAATACAGCGGAAAGGTATTCAAGGAACGCCTGGTGGTGCCGGTGTTTTTTACTGCCGGGGCGACACTTTTGAAATATTTTATTAGTATTTTTTTTAATTACGTGTTGGGGGTTCCAACCGGCATACCTGTGTACATACGGTATTATATTCCCGTTGAGCTTATATACAACTGTGCAGTTTCCGCCCTTTTTGTACGGGGCGCTGTACCTGGTCTACAACCGGGATAGTACGCTGCCAAGGGTTAGGGCTAAAAGGAGAAAGTAATTAAAAGGTGGTGCCGCAGTGGTCTGGAAAGAGCTAAAGGACAGGAACAACGTAATAGCGCTTCTTTTGGCCGCCATTGCCATAGTCCTTGTTTTTAGGCTGATACAGCTCCAGATAGTAAGCGGTGAATACTACAGCGACCTGTCGGAAAACAAGCGAATAAGGAATATCTCGGTGGATGCTCCACGGGGGTTATTTCTCGACCGGTACGGAAGGGAGATCGCCGGCAACCGGCCGGGATACGTTGTGGAAATCATAAAGACCGAGATAGTGGAGGAAAAGATAAGCGATGTTGCCCAGGACCTTGTCCGGATACTGGACAGCAACGGGGAGCATATTAGGATAGAATTTGTCATTGCGGCGGACCCGGTACGGTTTGTTTTTGACAGCTGGGAAAAGGAATTGGAATGGAAAAAGAAGAATAAGATACCGCAGGAGAGCAGTGCGGCACAAACCCTTGCACTTCTTAGGGAGAAATTTGAAATATCCCCGGACCTGCCGGATACGCTGGCGGTACAAGCCCTTGCAATACTATACAAAATTGGTGAGCAGAGCTACCTTGCTTACCAGCCCCTTGAGATTGCAAGGGATGTATCCATGCTGACGGTTGCCCAGATAGAGGAAAGGCACTTGGACCTGCCTGGAGTCAACGTGGAGGTAAAACCCATAAGGTATTACAGGGAAGGCAGCCTGGCTGCCCACGTCCTGGGATACCTGGGAAGTATAAACCAGGAAGAACTGGAAGTGTTGGGCGATAAGGGATACACCCAAAATGACATAATTGGAAAATCCGGGCTTGAGAAGGTACTTGAGGAGGAGCTCAAGGGTTTGAACGGCGCCAAGCAGGTGGAGGTAAACTCGGTGGGCCGGCTTATAAGCACATTGGGGGAGAAGCCCTCAATACCCGGCAACAACGTGTTCCTTACGCTGGATATGCGGCTGCAGCAGACAGCGGAGAGGGCCTTATGGGAGACCATGGAAAAAATACAAGCCGGTGAAATGGGGACCAAGTACCCCAATGCAAAATCGGGGGCAGCGGTGGTTATTGACGTTAACACCGGCGAAGTGCTGGCCATGGCAAGCCATCCTTCCTATGACCCCAACCTTTTTGCAACCGGGATTTCCCGTGAGGACTGGGAAGCTTTAAACCCTAAGTCCAACGACCCGCTGGAGCCGCGGCCGCTGTATAATAACGCCATCCAGGCCGCGATACCGCCGGGGTCCACCTTCAAAATGGCGGTGGCCGCTGCCGCCCTTGAGGAAGGCGTGATAACGCCAAAGACAACCATTATCGACAGGGGAGTTTACAGGGTAATACCGGGAGCCAGCCCCGCATGCTGGATATGGAACCAGAGACGTACCACCCACGGCCCGGAAAACGTTGTGGGAGCCATAAAGGATTCGTGCAACTATTTTTTCTACGAGGTGAGTAGGCTGCTGGGGATTGACAAGCTGGAGGAATATGCCCGGAAATTTGGATTGGGGCAGAGAACCGGCATCGAACTTATGGGAGAATCGGCGGGTATTGTGGCGGGACCAACCTACAAGACGGGAGTCTGGAAGAACGTAATCAAAAGATACATGACCGATACTATGGGTGTCAAGGACCAGCAAGTCATAGACAGGGTATACGGCCTTCTTAACGTTCAGTTTAATACCTGGACACAGATGCGCAGGGCGTTGGAAGGCATTGGAATAAGCGAGACCGAGCATATAAACAAGCTCATAAGCTATATAAAAACGCTAAATGGACCGCTGGACAGACCCTTAAGGGTAAGCTGGCGGTGGGCCAGGGTGAACATATGTATACGCCGCTGCAGATTGCAAATTATATAGCAACTATTGCAATGGGGGTACCAGGTACAAGCCGCACTGGTAAAAAAGATATACGACCAGCGGACCGGGGAGTATAGGGGATACATAGCCGGAGGCGCTGGACAGATAGACATTTCGCCGGAAAACCTAAAGGCGATTTTCGATGGTATGCTGGCGGTTACCAAGCCCGGGGAACCGCGGGCTCCGCTTTCCGGGATACCACGGTTAATATAGCCGGCAAGACCGGTACCGCGCCAGAACCCGGGCTATGACGGGTACGCATGGTTCGCGGCTTTGCACCCTATGAGAATCCGCAGATAGCGGTGGCGGTGGTAATAATACAGGGCGGGTCGGGTAACTATTCATCCCTGCGGCAAAGACTATAATAGAAGAATACCTTAAAATCAACAACTCCGGAGCTCGGATGGAACCCGGTAACGTCATGGTAAGATAGATAAAAACATAGCAGGAATTACGGGCTTTGTGAAGAATAGTAAACGGAGGTATGAATAGCCTATGCAGGAGGTCAGCTGAGTTCAAGGGTTTGAAACAAGGGCTGTACGCGGTATACAAGTGGCCCAACCACTTTTGAGGACTTTTTAGGAGCCCTGGAGGCTAAACTGGAAAGGGCTGGAAGTTTTTGAAGGAGCACACCTTGCGGGCGTTTACGGTATTGAGCTGGACGATATTGAGGAGGACATACTGGCGGAAACGTGCTGCAAAACAGGTACGGCATGGGCATTAAGCGTCCCCTTTCCAGCAAGGATTCACCGTCCCTGCCGGAAGTGCAAACGGGGACAGGGTCACAAAGTTTGTGTATTCCACCCTGGAGGTCGGGCCAAAGGGTTCGCTACGAGGGAAACGGTTGTCCTCGGGGACGTAAATGCGGGGGCGGAGATTGAAGCGGGGGCAGCATTGTGGTTATGGGTGCACTACAGGAGGCGCCAGGCGGAAGCGCCGGACAATCACGATGCCTGGTGTCTGCAATACTGCTAAAACCGATACAGCTGCGAATCGGGGAGATAGCAGTCCGGTGGCCTGATGAGAAAACATACAGCAGTGAGCCGGAAATAGCGTACATAGAGCAGGGGAGAATGTACGTTAGACCCATTTACGATAGGAAATAATACTGTCAGCATACAACACAAATAAGGGAGGAAAAAAACCTATGGGTGAGGTAATAGTCATAACTTCCGGGAAGGGCGGAGTTGGGAAAACCACCGCAACCGCAAACATTGGGACGGCCCTTGCCGTTAACGGCAAAAAGGTGGTGTTGGTGGACGCCGATATTGGCTTGAGAAACTTGGACGTGGTGATGGGGCTGGAGAACAGGATTGTATATGACGTGGTGGACGTGGTGGAGGGAGTATGCCGACTGCGCCAAGCGCTCATCAAGGACAAAAGGTACCCGGACCTCTTTTTGCTACCCGCAGCCCAGACAAAGGACAAAAATGCTGTTTCCCCTGCCCAGATGCAGGAACTGTGTGAGAGGCTGAAGCAGGAGTTTGATTTTGTGCTGATAGACTGTCCCGCCGGTATTGAGCAGGGTTTTAAAAACGCAATTGCGGGGGCGGATAAGGCTATAGTGGTCACTACTCCCGAGATATCCGCAGTAAGGGACGCCGACAGGATTATAGGCCTTTTGGAAGCATCGGAACTGGGCAGTCCCAAGCTGTTGGTCAACAGGGTAAGGATAGACATGGTGAAAAAGGGCGATATGATGAATACCGAGGATATGATTGACATCCTTGCGATATGACCTTTGGGCGTGGTACCGGACGACGAGAGTATAGTGGTTTCCACCAACAGGGGAGAACCGGCTGTTGGCGATAACAGGTCACTGGCGGGCAAAGCCTTTAACAATATTGCCCTGAGAATTTTGGGTCATGAAGTTCCGTTCCTGGACCTGGAAGTGGACGAAGGCTTTCTAGTTAAGCTGATTAAATTGATAAGTAAAAGATAGCGAGGGGGAGGAATTATGATGGACCTGTTCAGGTCTAGCGCAAGGCGTAGTACCAGCAGCAAGAATGTTGCCAAGGAAAGGTTGAAACTGGTTTTGGTCCATGACAGGGTAAATGTTTCCTCTACCTTTCTGGAAATGATAAAGGGAGATTTGATAAAGGTAATATCCGACTACATGGAAATAGACGAGGATAACCCGGAGGTTAGAATGACGAAAACCAAGAGGGACGAGGGACGATACCCTGGTCCCGGCATTGGTGGCAAACATACCGATAAAGCGCATGAAGGGCGCTATCCGATGACCGGCCAGCCCGGCCGGTTTTATTTTAAAATGCCAGCCCCCGGGGGCTGTGGTATAATAATTGATATGAGTTAGGTCGGCGGGGGTGGTCCTTTGATTGATAGAAAGCTTGTGCGTAATATAGATTATACGCTCATTTTTGCAGTACTTGTGCTGGTTATCATAGGGGGGTAGTTGTCATAAGCAGCGCGAATTCCATGCACCAACTACCGGGGACTACGGACTTGTCAAGCGCCAGGTTGCGTGGGCGGTAATAAGCCTGATAGCGGGCTTTGCGGTAATTATGATGGACTACAACACGCTGGGCAATGTTTCTTATATTATATATATAGGCTGCATATTGTTCCTCCTGCTTGTCAAGGTGCCCGGAATAGGAGTGGTAAGGGGCGGCGCAAGGAGCTGGATAGATCTTGGGTTTTCCAGCATACAGCCTTCGGAGTTCGCAAAGATCGGGGTTATTATATCCTTTGCCAAATTCCTGGAAAACCGCGAGAAAAAGCTGCAAACCGTAAAAGACATAATACTGCCGGCGGTTTTTGTGGGCGTCCCGACAGCCCTTGTGCTTACCGAGCCGGACTCGGGCGCGCCACATGGTATTCCTGTCCATTTTCGCGGGCATGGCCTTTGCCGCGGGCATAAGCTATAGACTTATACTCTTGGGTATAGCCGCAGGCATTGCCGCGATACCCCCCGCCTGGATGTTCCTGCTGGAGGAACATCAGAAAACAAGGCTTTTGGTTTTCATGAACCCCGGGATAGACCCCTTAGGTGGTGGCTATCACGTTATTCAGTCAATGATAGCGTTGGTTCGGGGCGTCTGCTGGGCAAGGGGCTTTACCAGGGCACTCAGAACAAGCTGGATTTCCTGCCGGCGCAGCATACCGACTTTATTTTTCGGTGCTGGGGGAAGAACTGGGCTTTGTGGGCGCGGTGGTGCTTATCTTCTTTCTTTTCCTCATGCTTTACAGGATACTGGACGCCGCCCGGCAGGCCAAGGATCGCTTCGATACCTGATTGTCACAGGGGTTCTTTCCATGTTTACGTTCCAAATATTTGAAAACATAGGCATGACCATAGGTATAGCTCCATAACCGGTCTTACGCTGCCCTTTGTGAGCTACGGCGGCAGCTCGCTGCTGGCAAATATGCTGGCCATTGGCCTTGTTATAAATGTGGGCATGAGACGGCAGAGAATCAATTTCTGATAGTCCTCATATTCTTCCGTGGGTGAAAATATATTATACTAAAACCTTTCGGGAGGGAAACCCATGAAGAGAGTCTTTGGGAGAAGCTTGAGGACCTTAGGAAGAACCAATCCGGGAAGAAGGTACGGAGTAAAGAGTGTCAAGGAGAAAAGTCGTCTTAAAAATAATATAAGAAACCTTACCATTTGTATAGTGGTGGTATTAATAATACTGCTCCTTAAGAATATGACCTTTTCCTATGCTCAAAGGGCCACCGCCGGCATTAAGTCCATAATAACCAGGGAATACGACATAGGGGAAAAAATTTCATCCCTTAAGGGTGCCATTCCAACGCTTCGAAGAAGCATCCTGAGGGTTTTTAATGATGACATTTCCTCCGGCCCGATGGAAATGCCGGTGGAGGGGGTTATCACGTCCGGATACGGAATGAGGACTCATCCGGTGTTCAACATTGAATTAAGGCATGAAGGAATAGATATTTCCGCTCCGCCGGGGGAGCCGGTAAGGGCCGCGTTGGCGGGGGTGGTGATTGAGGCCGGGTCCCACCCGCAATTTGGGAACATCGTAATCATTGAACACATTACCGACATGAAAACGCTATACGGCCACCTGGAAAATATCAGGGTTAAGGAGAACCAGCAGGTATCCCAAGGCGAGATCATAGGGCAGCTGGGCAGCACCGGGATAAGTACCGGTCCACACCTGCATTTCGAGGTATGGAGAAACGGCAGGCCGGTGGACCCGGTCAACGAATTGAACTTGGGGCTTAAGGATACCTAAGGGGGAGGCTGGCAGTGAGGGTAGCCAGGATAGCAGGGGCTGATATACTGGTAGATCCCCCGGTAATTGTTCTGTTTGCAGCCGCCGCCTGCCTGGGATACTTGACCCGGGGGCTTTTGTTGGCTGCGGCGATTATTGTCCACGAAACGGCCCATGGGGCGGCAGCTTTTTTCCTTGGGTACCGGCTGGAAGAGATTAGGGTGTTCCCGCTGGGGGGGAGCGTAAGAATAGGCGGCATGTCCGGGTACGACCCGGCGGCGGAGGCTCTTATTGCCCTTGCGGGGCCCGTGGCAAGCATTTTGATGTCAATGTTCACCATGACGTTCAAGGACCACGGTCTTTTGACGCTTCCCGATGGGGAATTTTTTGTGGCTATAAACACCATTATATTCCTGTTCAACCTGCTTCCCGCCCTTCCGCTGGACGGCGGACGCCTTTTTAGGAGCATATTGTCCTTCAGGCTGGGCATAGTGGATGCCACAAAGGCAGTGTACCTTTCGGGAAATATTATTGCAGGTTTGCTGGCACTACTTGCGCTCTGCCTGGGGCCGGGAAGCCCTTTGGGGCTGTCCATGGCAGCGGCTGCCGTTTTTTTGTTTTTTTCGGGGACCCGGGAAAGGAAATTGGCGGCATCCCTCGCTATAACCCAAGCGGGCTCAAAGGAAAGCCTGCTTCAAAAAAAGGGGCTTTTGAGGTCCAAAACTTTTGTCGCAGCCTATAATGCCAGCGGTAAAAGGGTGATAAGCCACTTTGTGCCCGGTTATTATCACATAGTGTTCGTGGTGGGTAAAAACGGCGAGGTGCTGGGTAAGGTGACAGAACAGGAAATAATAAGCGGAATGATTCGTTACGGGTACAACGTGAGGATGGAGCAAATAATTAGAATGCACAATTAATAGATACCGCCGTCGTTTTATTATATAATTAATGTAACAAATGGAAAAAGAGGCGTCCAAAGGATGGTATTGGCCGCCGGTAATAAGAGGTAGCGGTTTAGGAATACTAATTTTGAAAAACACAAGAACGGGATACAGGAGGGCATATAATGACATCGGTGGATATTGAAGGGCTGCTGGGCAGGGTGGAGAAACCTGCCAGGTATACCGGCGGCGAGTACAACAGCGTGTACAAGGATGAAAGGGAAGTAGAGATAAGGTTTGCCTTTGCATTCCCCGACCTGTACGAAATCGCCATGTCCCACCTTGGACTAAGAATACTGTATTACCTGCTCAACCAAAGAAAGGACACGTGGTGCGAAAGGGTTTTTGCTCCATGGACCGACATGGAAAAGCTAATGAGGGAGAATGGGATACCGCTGTTCGCTCTGGAAAGCAGGGACGCGGTATCGGGGTTTGACTTCCTGGGCTTCACGCTGCAGTATGAAATGGGCTATTCAAACGTTATAAACATGCTGTCGCTGGCAGGCATACCCCTACTGGCAAATGAAAGGGAAGCGGGCCAACCCTTTGTTATAGGTGGCGGTCCCTGTGCTTATAATGCGGAACCGTTGGCGGACATATTTGATTTTTTTGTGCTGGGGGAGGGGGAGGAGGTATTAACCCCCATCCTTGATACATACATTGAGTGGAAGAAAAGGGGCGGTACCCGCCGGGAATACTTGGAAAAGGTCGCCCTTGTTGAGGGAGTATACGTACCTTCGCTTTACAACGTTCAGTACAACGAGGATGGTACTATAAAAAGCGTGCTGCCGGTAAACGACCGGTTTCCGGAGCGGATTAACAAGGTTATTATAAAGGACCTTGACAAGGTTTTTTTCCCGGACAGGATAATTGTACCCTTTACAGAGATAGTACATGACAGGATTATGCTGGAGATTTTCAGGGGCTGCACCCGGGGCTGCAGGTTCTGCCAGGCGGGGATGGTATACCGCCCGGTAAGGGAGAAAACCCGGAGGTGCTGGCAGACCAGGCCGAAAGGCTCATAAAGAATACCGGCTACGAGGAGGTATCGCTGGCATCCTTAAGCACCAGCGATTATACGCACCTGGAGCCGCTGGTAAAGCAGCTTATAGCGGCCCACGGAGAAAAAGGGGTGGGGCTGTCGCTGCCGTCCCTAAGGATTGACAGTTTTTCGCTGGACCTCATAAGGGAGATACAGAAGGTGCGGAAAACCGGTCTAACCTTTGCGCCGGAGGCCGGAACCCAGAGGCTGAGGGATGTAATAAACAAGGGGGTTACCGAGGAGGACCTGATGGCCTCGGTGGGGGCTGCCTTTTCGGCAGGGTATAACAACGTAAAACTGTATTTCATGGTGGGGCTTCCCACCGAGACAGCGGAGGATATCGACGGAATAGCGGACCTGGTCTTCAAGGTGGTGGACAGATATTACGCCACCGACAGAGAAAAAAGGGGTAGGGGGCTTAAGGTAACAGTCAGCAGCTCCTGTTTTGTGCCCAAGCCCTTTACCCCTTTTCAATGGCAGCCCCAGGACACCATAGAGTCTTTCAGGGATAAACAGGACAGGCTCAAAAAAAGGCTTAAACACAGGGCAATAACCTATAACTGGCACCAGCCCGAAACCAGTTACCTGGAAGCGGTTTTTGCCCGGGGGGACAGGAGGCTGGCAAGGGTATTAATAAGGGCTTGGGAACTGGGCTGCCGCTTTGACGGGTGGAAAGAATATTTCGACTTTGCAAAATGGCAAAAAGCCTTTGCGGACTGCGGCCTGGACCCGGACTTTTATGCGACCCGGCCCAGGAGCTATGACGAGGTACTGCCCTGGGACCACGTGAACGTGGGGGTATCCCGGGAGTTTTTAAAGAGGGAGAATGAAAGGGCACTAAAGGCCAGGACCACCCCTTACTGCCGGGAGGGCTGCATAAACTGCGGTATAACGGAACTTTTTGGTGGAGGAATTTGTGATGCCGGTTATCAGAATAGAGTTTACTAAGGAAGGAAACGCAAAGTATATTTCACACCTGGACATGATACGGGCCATACAGAGGGCCGTAAGGAGAGCGGATGTCCCCGTCGAATACTCCAAGGGATACAATCCCCATTCAAAAATAGCCTACGGCCCGGCCCTGGCGGTGGGTATAAGCAGCAGCACGGAATACCTGGACATGAACCTTAAAAGCCCGGTGGAAGAAACCGAACTGGTGGAAAGGCTTAATGCCAGCCTGCCTGCCGGAATAAGAGTGACGGCGGCAAAGTATCTGCCCGATGGTGCACCATCGCTAAATTCTGTTATAGATGCGGCCGCATACAGGATAACCGGGCGGACCGCCGTATGGACCCAAGGGCTGGAACAAAGACTTCGGGACTTTTTCGGAAAGGAAAGTATTTTTATTGATAGGACCGATAAAAAGGGCAGAAAAAAACAGGTTAACATTAAGCCCATGATAGCGGAGATTCAAGAGGTTCTGGTGACCAACGGGGGACTGCTGCTTGACCTTGTACTTGATACGGGCAGCAGGAGCAACCTGAAGCCCTCGGACCTGGTTGAAGCGATGGAGAGGGATACCGGCACTCATCTCCAGGATGTGTGCATACACAGGAAGGGACTTTTTATAAAGAGAGGGGGTAAGTTTCATTCACCGTTGGAGCTTGTGGATTAATTAAAGAAGCGGGTACGAAGTAAGGCATCCCTTTTTGAAAGAAAGGAATGGGCTTTATGGTGTTTAATCGGCTTTCGGGGAGTTGATGGAATGAATGAAATAATAGTGGACGTGAGCTTTGAACAGACAAGGGTTGCACTGCTGGAGGATGATGAACTGAACGAAATATATATCGAAAGGGCCGGCAGCATGAGGAACGTCGGAAGTATTTACAAGGGCAGGGTGGAAAACGTCCTGCCGGGTATGCAGGCAGCCTTTGTAAACATAGGTCTTGAAAAGAACGCTTTTTTGTATGTAAAGGATGCCTTTGTGGGATACGAGGACTTCTACGAGGCAGCGGGCGGAGGGGAAAGCGTATCCATAAAGGATGTACTGAAAAAGGGCCAGGAGGTCATTGTGCAGGTGGTAAAGGAGCCCTTGGACGGCAAGGGCGCAAGGGTGACCACCAATATAACGCTGCCCGGCAGGTACATGGTCCTTTTACCCAATGCCAATTACGTGGGCATATCAAGAAGGATAGAAAGCGAGGAGGAACGCAGCCGGTTAAGGGAGATTGCGCTTAAAATAAAGCCGGATAACATGGGGCTAATAATAAGAACCGCCTCGGAGGGGAAAACCCTAAGGGATTTCAAGCGGGACCTGAAGGTACTGCTTAAGCTGTGGAAGTCCATCCAAAGAAAGGGCAGGTTCTACAGCGCACCACGGATTATACACAGGGACCTTAATTTGGTTTTAAGAACAGTAAGGGATATGTTCACCCGCAACATTGATAGTTTCATTATAAACAGCCGGTCGGAGTACGAAAAGGTCCTGGAGCTTTTGGACATCATTTCACCGCAGCTTAAAGACAGGGTGGTCTTGTTTGACCAGGGCGGAAACATTTTCGATTATTACGGCGTGGAACCCAGGATTGCAAGTGCCCTGAGCCGGAAGGTATGGCTAAAAAGCGGCGGATACATAGTGATAGACCAGACCGAAGCCCTAACGGCAATAGATGTTAACACCGGAAAATATGTAGGCAGCCTTGACCTCGAGGACACGGTGCGAAGGACCAACCTTGAAGCGGCACGGGAGATTGCAAGGCAGCTTAGGCTTCGGGACATAGGCGGAATCATAATAGTGGACTTTATAGATATGGAAAACAGCCAGGACGACAGGATGGTGCTGGAAGAGCTTAAAAGAAGTTTAAAGCGGGATAGGACGCGGAGCAATGTGCTGGGCATGACACAGCTTGGCCTGGTGGAGATTACCAGGAAAAAGGTGGGCAGAAGAATTGATTCCATACTGCAGAAACAGTGCCCTTTCTGCGAAGGCACCGGAAGGGTGCTTTCGGAGGAGACCATGGTAAGCAGGATAGAAAGAGAATTAAAGAGGGTGTTCTCGGATTCTTCCGCCGAAGCGGCATTAATAGAAGTCCACCCGTCGGTAGCCGCGCTGGTTATAGGTAGCGGCGGTGAGCACCTCGCCAACCTTGAAAGGCAGTTTCAAAGGCATATATATATAAAGGGAAGCTCCCATTTGCATCCCGAGGATATTAATGTAAAGGTGACCG
>JAXGPT010000028.1:0-17368 GCA_040766775.1 Bacillota bacterium
TAGTCCCCCATACATGACCCTCCTTTTATACTTTACCTCGCTAAATCGATAGTGAACTAATGTGCTAATTTTATACCATAACCCCGATTTTGTCAATGTCAATCCTTTACAGTTCCCCGGCACCCTTGACAAGCTCGCTGGGCACAAGTAAAATTGCATTTGTACGGGAGAAACGGAGGAATGGAATTGTTTTACGATTACCATGTACATACAAAGTTTTCCGAGGACAGCAGTGCCGGAATCGAAGAAATGTGCCTTGGGGCAGTAGAACGAAATATTGTAGAAATTGCCGTAACCGACCACCTGGATATTGATTATCCCGACAGGGACTTTCAGTTCGACCTGGACTATGCCGCTTACACGGCCGCTATAGACCTTGCAAGGGAAAAATATCACGGCAGGCTGAACATAGTGAAGGGGATTGAGATAGGCCTGCAGCCCCATATCCTGGATGAATGCGCCGCTTTCCTGGAAGGCAAGGACTTCCAGTTTGTTATAGCCTCGGTACACGCTGTATCCGGAATGGACCTCTACGGCGATGAATACCACCGCCAAAAAACAAAAAAGGCCGCTTATACCGAGTACTTGGAGGAGCTGCTTGCGTGCATTAAAAGCTTTAGAACCTTCAACGTGGTGGGCCATATAGACCTTATAAGGAGGTATGGCAGCTACCGGGACAAAAAAATGAAACACTCGGACTTTGGAGACCTCTTGGACATGGTTTTCGAGGAACTTATAAGTACCGGCAGGGGGCTGGAGGTAAACACCTCCGGCTTCAGGTACAACCTGCAAAGCACCATGCCGGACCTTGACCTTCTGAAAAGATACCGCGAGCTGGGCGGCGAAATCCTTACCATCGGATCGGATGCCCATAGCCCCCATCACCTGGCGGAATACTTCTCCATTGCTTATGATATGGCAAAAAAAGCAGGCTTTGGCTATATAACTCGTTTCCCCCACGGCGAACCGGAGTTTGTCAAAATATAAAAAAGTGGCTTTGGCCACTTTTTTATTGGGGCGTATACATGCCCTTGCTTTCCATGTATTTAAATATTGCTTCCCCGTGCTTTTGCTCCTCTCTTTGAATGTGGCTTAATACATCCCGCACCTTCGGGTCCTTGAACTCGAATATGGCGGTATCGTAGGTCCCCGATACGTATTTTTCAGTCATAAGCATGTCGGTGCACAGGTCCTTGTCGGAAGCCCTGTTGGCATTAAAACTGCCCTGGGACTGGTAATTGGCCAGTGATTGGTTTGGCTGGCTCGCACCGCCGCCCCCGGACTGCATGCCGCCAACACCCGGCATTTGGCCGCTTAAAAGCTGGTTTATGGTGTTCAAGTGCTGCTGCTCAATGTTTGCGTGATTCTTGAACATCTCCTTAAGCTGTGCGTCGGATGCCATACTAGCATAGTTCGAATACTTCTGGATACAAATCTCCTCGTGGCTTTTTTGGTCCTCAAGAAGAGTTCTTTCCTTTGCGGTTAGATTTATGTTCACTGCAAGACACCTCCGCATATAGTGTCTGCAAAAGAGAAAATTATATTCGAATTTATTCGTTCACTGCTTCGAGACTATGGCAAGGCTTCCTCCAGCGGCTCATTTAATCATCCGGTCCAACTCGGCCAGTACTTCCCCGGCCTTGCCCTGGACAACCATGTCAAACCCGCTGCCGGGACCCTGTACCTCGTAGTTAATCAAGGCTGTCCTTCCCGCCGTCATGGAGGGAAGCTGGTTTGCCGGGTATACCTGAAGGCTGGTGCCGATTACAAGGACAAGGTTCGCCTGTTTAATATCCCGCAGTGCGCTGTTCCAGGCATCCTGGGGCAGCGCCTCACCGAACAGCACAACCCCCGGCCTAAGCCTTCCACCGCAGCATCGGCAGTCCGCCCTGTCAAGAAAGTCCTCTACTGTACCCGGCTGGCCGCAGCCGCTGCATCTTATGCTTTTAAGCGAGCCGTGCAGTTCATACACCCTGCGGCTTCCGGCGGCTTTATGAAAACCGTCTACGTTTTGCGTCGCTATGCTGTGGATTAAGCCCTTCGTTTCCCATTTCGCCAGTATGTAGTGGCCCCGGTGGGGCTTGCAGCCCGCCAGGGTTTTACGCCGCATGGTGTAAAACTCATGGAACAGCGGATAATTTGCCACCATTGCATCAACCGATGCAATTGTGGTCGGGTCGTAATTTTTCCACCAGCCGCTTTTGGACCGGAAGTCCGGAAGCCCACTTTCGGTGGACATACCGGCCCCGGTAAGCACCACAGTAAATCTTGACTGCTGTATCCAGCCGGCTAATAGCTTAATATCCTTCATACTTCTCTCACATCCCTGACTTATTATACCATCCCCACGAGCGGCCCTCCATCCCCCAGTGGCAGCAGCAAAGGGAAAGGACTGTCGTCTGGCAGGAGCCGACTAGGAAATGGTATTATTGCCACGCTGATTAATTGGCCCCTTGTCTTTATCCCAGGTCGTGAATGAATAAGCCGCTTCGAAGTTTGGGCTCAAACCATGTTGACTTGGGCGGCATAACCCTGCCCGCATCCGCTACGCCCATAAGCTCTTGTATGGAAGTCGGGTACAGTGAAAAAGCCACTGCCGCGCCCCGGCTTACTTTCCTTTCCAATTCTCCAAGGCCCCTTATCCCGCCCACGAATTCAATCCTTGCATCGGTCCTGGGGTCCTTAATGCCCAGTACCGGTTCCAATAGGTTGTTCTGCAGTATGGACACGTCCAGGCATTCCACGGGGTCCTTTTGGTCCCAGGTCCCTGGTACCGCCTTTAATTCATACCACCGGCCGTCCAGGTACATTCCCATATGATGCCTTTGCCGCGGCCTGTAGGCCTTTGACCCTTCCACCGGTTTTATTTCAAACGCCGGGCCCTTTCCCTCGACCGATGATATTTTTTGTAAAAATTCCTCCTTTGAAAGACCGTTTAGGTCCTTCACCACCCTGTTGTAGTCAAGGATTTGAAGCCGGCTGTGAGGAAATATCACGCCCAGGAAGAAGTTGAACTCCTCGTCTCCCCGGTAACCGTCCTTTCTTTTTTCAAGGCACACCCTGGCCGCTGCCTCGCAGCGGTGGTGACCGTCGGCTATAAAAAGGCTGTCTATTCCTCTGAATAAGTCCATGAGCCTTTCCATTGTCTCCCGGCTGTCAATAACCCATACGCTGTGAGCCACTCCGTCTTCCGAAATAAAGTCATAAACCGGCGGCTTTTTCTTCATCCATGCCTCAATAACCGCCACGATTTCCCGCCGCTCCCTGTAAAACAGGAGTATCGGGCCGGTATGGGCGTTTAACTCCATTATATGCCTTGTCCTGTCAAGTTCCTTGTCCTGCCTGGTGTGTTCGTGTTTTTTTATTTTACCCTCCAAATATTCATCCACCGGCAGGCAGGCCACAAGCCCCGCCTGGCTGTGGCCATTGGCTTCCAAACGGTATATGTACAGGCACTCTTCGGAATCCTGTTTTAATGCTTTAATATTCTTAAGCTTTTTTAGGTTTTCCGCTGCTTTTTTGTAAACCATGGGATTGTCAAAGGATACCGCCCGGTCAAATTCTATTTCCGCCCGGTCCACCCTCAGGAAGGACTACTCCTTTCCCTCCGCCATTTTCACCGCCTCTTCCCGGGTCATCACGTCATAGGGAAGGGCGGCGATCCTGTGCGCCAAGTCCTTATCCGGCCTTATCGCCCCAAAAGCTTTTATTGTAGCCATCTTTACCTCCTTATCACAATGCATCGGTCTGTAGTATACCCGGTCGGGCCGCACTATAAACCGCCCGGCACCATGTCCAAAAACCGGCGGCTTACCGCCGGTCCGGATTAATAAAAAAGGGACAAAGAACCGTCCCTTGTCCCTCTGTCCCTTCTTATACGGCTGCGGCGACTTTTTCGAGGTCTCCTTCTATGCACTTCTTCGGGCAAGCTTTCACGCATTCCATGCATTCAGTGCATTTGTCGTAGTCCACTGACGCAAGGTTGTTTTCAACGTGTATGGCGTCAAAATTGCATACCTTCTCGCATTTTTTGCATGCAATACATCCAACTTTACAGGTTTTGTTGACAACTTTACCCGGGTCGGGGCTTGAACAAAGCACATGAACCTCTTTGCTGTATGGCACCATTTTGATTATATTTTTCGGACATGCAGCAACGCATTTTTTGCAGCCGATGCATTTTTCCTTGTCCACAACTGCAATGTCCCCATCGGTGATGGTTATGGCATCCGCGGGGCATACTCTTACGCAAGGACCCAAAGCCCATGCAGCCGTACTGGCATCCCTTCGGCCCTCCGCCCGCCATTTTGGCCCCGCAACAGCACGTAGTCCTCAACTCCTACATACCTGTATTTATTCTCGCATTTTCCGCTGTCGCCGCCGCACATAACCTTTGCGACCAGTTTTTCAGCCGAAAGGTCGGCGACGTCCATTCCCATTATTTCCGCTACCTTCGCAACAACATCGGCGGCGCCTACCGGGCAGCCGTTGCATTCCACCTCTCCGGCAACCACGGCTGCTGCGCCAGTTGGAACATCCGGGAAAGCCGCATACCACCACAGTTTGCGCCGGGCAATACTTCCAGTATTTTCGCGATTCTAGGGTCCTCCTCAATGGCGAATTTCTTGGATGCAAAGGCCAAAAACCCTGCAAAAATACTCCGATGGCTCCCATGCTTACAACAGCTATTAATATGGTATTCATTGTTTCACCTCCAACTACATGGATATAAGGCCGGAAAAGCCCATGAAGGCCATGGACATTATGGCTGCGGTAATAAGGGTTATTGGGATACCCTTAAAAGGGTTCCGGCACATCGCCAAACTCCATGTTCTCCCTAATCCCTGCCATAAGCGATATGGCCAACGTGAAACCCATCCCCGCCCCAAAACCGAAAACCGTGCTGGTAATAAGGCCGTATCCGTTTAAGGCGGACAACAGCGCAAAACCAAGTATTGCACAGTTGGTTGTTATAAGCGGCAGAAATATTCCAAGGCTCTGGTACAATGCAGGGCTGGTTTTCTTAAGAAACATCTCCACAAACTGTACCAGTGCTGCTATTACAAGTATGAACGCACCATACTGCAGGAATCTCTCCATCCCGAAGGGCATCAGTATATAGTGTTGCACCAGCCAGGTAGCTATGGCGGACAAGGTCATAACAAAGGTAGCCGCAAGCCCCATGCTGAAAGCAACCTCAATTCTCTTGGACACCCCCAGGAAGGGGCAAATGCCCAAGAACCTTGACAGCACGAAGTTATTTATCAGCACTGTGCTTATGAAAAGCAGCAGAAGTTCCATTGAATTAATCCCCCCTTAATTGCACTTCGCCTTTTTCTTATCGCTTAGCATAGCATTGAAAAAGCCCAATATCAGGCCCAGGGTTAGGAATGCTCCCGGGGGCAGTATGAAAATTATCCAAGATACAAAACCCTCTCCGAAAAGCTTTATCCCAAACACCGAACCCATTCCCAGTATTTCCCTTATTATACCAAGGAATGTAAGGGCCCAGGTAAATCCAAGCCCCATTCCAAGGCCGTCAAGGGCGGACTTCCCTATGCCGTTCTTTGCCGCAAAGGCCTCCGCCCTAGCAAGTATTATACAGTTAACCACGATAAGGGGGATGAATAGTCCCAGCACCTTGTACATTTCCGGGAAAAACGCCGCCAGCACAAGGTCTGCTATTGTAACAAAGGTAGCAATTATAATTACATAGGCCGGTATCCTTACCTCATCGGGTATAACCTTTTTAAGTGCCGACACCATAACGTTGGATCCCACCAGGACAAAGGTTGTGGCAAGACCCATTGATACACCGTTTGCGGCTGCATTGGTAACAGCCAGCGTGGGGCACATCCCCAGAACCAGTCTAAAGGTTGGATTCTCCTTCCAAAGGCCATTTAAAAACGCAGAGACGGTTTTCATTATTTTGCACCTCCCGATACCCTATACTGTTCCAGTGCTTGTGGCAGTGTTTGTTTCAGCGCTGCAGCTACCGCTTTAGAAGAAACTGTTGCACCGGTAACACCATCAACGTCCTCATTCACTTCAAAATTGTCATTGATTGGTTTTTGCGCAAACTGGTCCTGAAAGGCCGCTTCTCCTATCCTGGCCCCAAGTCCCGGCGTCTCCGAATGGCTTAAGATTTTTATCCCTGTAACCATTTCCTGTTCGGGGTCTACTCCCACCATCAGGGTAATAATACCCTGGAAACCTCCCCCTTCCGCCACATAGGCAAAGCCTGCTTCACCGCCGTTTGCGTCCAGTCCTTTGTACATGAGAAAGTCGGTTCCGGATATTTCTTCGAAGCCTACGGCATCGGGAAGTGTTTCCAGTATGGCCGCTTCCTGCTCGGTAGCCGCATTCGCCTCAATATGGGGTATGGTATAGGTATAGGTAAGTGCAAGGAAGAACCCTGACCCTATCGAAATCAGTGCCAGCACTATAATCAGTTTCGCTGTAAGATTCTTCATTTTGCCCTCACCTCCCCATAAATTCTGGGTTGGATAAATTTGTCAATAATCGGAGTAAATATATTCATGAGAAGTATTGAAAAGAGCACTCCCTCCGGATAACCGCCGTAAAGTCTTATTATAACCACCAGTACACCGGCGCCAATCCCGAATATTATCCTGCCCAGCCTTGTTAAAGGCGTGGTAACCATGTCGGTCGCCATGAAGAAAGCGCCCAGCATAAGGCCTCCGGCCAGCAGATGGAACAGCGGGTCGTGGCCGAGAACCAGTGTTAATGCTGCCACTGTTCCCAGGTAAGAAACCGGTATTCTCCAGTCAATAACGCCCCTGTATATGAGGTACGCCCCGCCCAGTATTAGCAGCAGCGCTGAAGTCTCCCCAAGGGAGCCCCCCACGTTCCCTAAAAACAGCTCCATGTAACCGGTTTTTGTACCTTCCATTTTCAACAAGCCCAGCGGGGTGGCACAGGTCACGCCATCTAATAACTTAATGCCCAGCAGGGTGGCGCAGGTCACACCATCCAACGGGCTGGTCCATGTGGTCATTTGAACGGGAAAAGAAACAATCAGGAAAGCCCTTCCCACAAGGGCGGGGTTAAAGGGATTGCATCCCAGCCCCCCGTACACCTGTTTGCCAATTCCTATAGCCACCACAGCACCTGCCGCCGCCATCCACAACGGCAGTGCCGGTGGAAGGGTGAGCGCCAGCAAGAGTCCCGTTATTACAGCGCTCCCATCGTTTATTGTAACGGGCTTATTCCTTATCTTCTGTATGGCCGCTTCAGCTGCCACTGCAGCAAGTATACTTGTTAGCATAATTGTCAGCGCCCCCATTCCAAAGAAATATACAGAGGCGGCAGCAGCAGGCAGCAGCGCAATTATCACATCAAGCATTATTCTTTGTACCGTTTCTTCCGACCGGATGTGCGGTGATGAACTAACTACCAGATTTCCATTGCCCATAGCTTCTCCCTCCTATCCGAATCAGGCTTGTTTTGCTTTCCGTCTTTCTGCCAAAATATCCGCCTTGATAAGCCTGATTCTTTCAACCAGCGGTCTCTTGGCAGGACATACAAAGGAACAGCTCCCGCATTCGATGCAGTCCACCGCATTATATTCCTCCGCTTCCTTAAGCATATCCTTCTGCGCAAAGCCCTCCAGCTTTGTGGGCATAAGGCCTATAGGACATGCATCAACGCACTTGGCGCATTTTATGCACGGAAGCTCGGGTCTGAGCCCCAGGTCTTCCTCCCTCAGTACCAATATGCCGGAAGTCCCTTTAATAACCGGCACTTCTGTCGTGTATTGGGCTATACCCATCATGGGTCCGCCCTGGATTATCTTGCCTACATTGTCTTCCAGGCCGCCGCATTGTTCTATTACTTCGGCAAAGGGCGTGCCTATCCTGGCAACGAGGTTCTGCGGCTCCTTAACGCCGCTGCCGGTTACTGTTACTATCCTCTCAACCAGCGGCATCCCGGTATCAATGGCACCGGCCAGTGCCGCTGCGGTGCCCACATTGTTTACTATGACGCCGCTGTCCATGGGCAGCCCGCCGGAGGGAACCTCCCGGCCGGTGCAGGCTTTGATTAGCTGCTTTTCCGCCCCCTGCGGATACTTGGCCTTCAGCGTAACCACTCTGATGTTTTGTTCGCCCTTGGCGGCCTGGGTCACCGCTTTTATGGCATCCGGCTTGTTTTCTTCTATTGCTATATAACCCTTGTCCACATTTACCGCTTTCATCATTGCCTTGATACCCTTTACCACGTCCCCCGGCCTTTCCACCATCAGCCTGTGGTCGGCCGTAAGGTAAGGCTCGCATTCGGCGCCGTTAAGGATAACCGTGTCGATTTTTTTGTCCGGCGGCGGGGAAAACTTCACCTGGGTTGGAAAGGCGGCCCCTCCCATTCCCACAAGCCCCGCTTCCCGCATGATGTTTTTAATCTGGTCGGCGCTAAGGTCCTCAAGCCTCCCAATAGGTTTTATACTTTCATCCAAAGTGTCAAGGCCATCGGATTCAATAATTACAGATTGTACAAATCCTCCCCCGGGATGTGGCCTTTTCTCGATGGCTTTTACTTTTCCCGACACGCTGGAATGCACCGGCGCACCCACAAACCCTTTTGGTTCGCCAATTTTTTGCCCCAGCTTTACCTCGTCCCCTACCTTAACAAGCGGTTCACAGGGTGCACCTATATGCTGCTGGAGAGGTATTATTACCATTTCAGGGACCTTTGCCTTTTTCAAAGCCAGGTGCTCGGTTTTGTGCTTATTATGGGGAGGATGTACACCTCCTTTAAAGGTTAATGGTTTAATAGGCATTTTCTTCACTCCTTTGACATTTTAAATGTCGTTTATAAGTCAATCTATTTTTCCCCCACTTTTAAACAAGGTATTGCCGGTACTGAAACTACAAAAATTTTTATTATTTCATATAACACACTTAATTATACTACAATTTATTTTGGAAATAAACCAGATAATATGTTCCAACGGAGAATTATTATCCAAAACAGTGACGGAAATTTCAATAAAGGGTTGACTTTGGGATTTGTTCATGTTACACTATTAATACCCCCCTATACGGGGGTATGGTATATAAATACGGAGGAGGGATAGCAATGCAGCAAGTACAGATAGATATACAGGATAAAGCCGGAGAAGAACTGGGCAGGATTCTTGAAACAAGAAATGCCAGGGAAAGCGCCCTGCGAATACACATAGCAGGAATGGGTTGAGGCGGGCCTACCTTTGCCATGGCTCTGGATGAGCCTAAGAAAACAGACCTTGTCACAAAGGTCAAGGGATTCCAATTTGTAATAGACAAAGGGCTGGCATCACAATTCCCCCGTTTCAGCATTGTTTATCAAAACGGGATAATTTTTAAAGGTCTTAGAGTTTACGCCCATGGGGCGTCACATTGCTAGGAGGTGTCTTATGCAAAACGTAACAGTATACACCAGCGATACCTGCGGGTACTGCCATATGCTTAAGGAATACTTAAAGTCAAAACAGGTACCCTACACCGAAAAAAATATTTCAACCGATATGAACGCGCGCAGGGAACTGATAAGCAAGGGCTACATGGGAGTGCCTGTAGTACTGGTGGGAAACGAAACAATCGTTGGTTTTGACAAGGCCAGGCTGGATCAAATTCTTTAAAAAAGCCGCTTTTAAAATGCGGCTTTTCACATTTGTTCAACTCTTCGGCTTCATAGATATCAATATTTACCAGGCATCCGTCATCTACGCTTCGCAAACCCGCAGTGATAGATGACATTGATGCCTGTTTAGATACGTTGCCGTGCTATAAGGCATCATAAAACGCTAGCGCATGCTTAAAGAGCTGTGTCCCCATTCCTATAGTACCTCTATTTTATCCCCCGGCTTTACTTCTCCACCCTCTATCACCCTGGCAAATATCCCCTCGGTTGGCATTATGCATTTCCCAACCTGCTTAAGTATCTCGCATCCCCTATGGCATTCCTTGCCAATCTGGCTTATTTCCAGCACCGCCTCGCCTGCCTTAAGCCTTGTGCCCACGCCCAAGTTGTGCAGCGCAATGCCCTCGGTGGTAATGTTCTCGGCAAACTTTCCGGTGCACAGCCCCACAATCCCCAGGGCCTTCATTTTGTCTATGCTCTCCTGGGCAAGGAGGCTCACCTGCCTGTGCCAGCTGCCCCCGTGGGCATCGCCCTCCAGGCCAAAGTCCTTGACCAGCATGCCCCTATCCACCGGCTTTTTGACTTGCCCCTTTTTTTCGCTTATATTAACGGCTGCTACCCGGCCTGTCATTTTTCATTCCCCCTTAGAAATTCGCCGGACCTTCCACCGGATTTCTCCAAAAGCCGTATATCGCTAATAATCATTTCCTTGTCCACCGCTTTGCACATATCGTAAATGGTAAGGGCTGCAACCGACACTGCCGTCAAGGCTTCCATTTCCACCCCGGTTTTGGCCGACACCGTAACCTCCGCCCGAATATCCACCGCCGCAAGGTCCCGGTTGATTTCAAAATTTATATCAATTCCGTCAATACCAAGCGGATGGCACATGGGTATTACATCGGGGGTCTTCTTTGCTCCCATGATACCGGCCACCTGGGCCACCGCCAAAACGTCCCCCTTTTTCATGCCGCCTTCTTCCACCAATTCCAGGGTTTCGGGTTTCATGTACACTCTACCCGCAGCCACCGCCCTTCGGGCGGTAACGTCCTTTTCTGACACGTTCACCATCCTGGCCCTGCCCTGTTGGTTCAGATGGGTTAGTCCTTCCATCAAAATCACCCTCCTATCTGGTACATGTCCCTGTTTCCGTTCATGCTCCCGGCCTGGCCCATACTGTGGCTTTCGGGCTTAAGAGAAATGGCGCGGGCCAGTTCATGGGCAAGGTCTCCCCGTCCTTCCCTTAGGGCGGGCTTTAGGTCCACCTCCAGGTCGCTGTGAAGGCAAGGTTTTATCCTGCCGTCGGCGGTAAGCCGAACCCTGTTGCACCGGTCACAGAAATTATGGCTTAAAGCCCCTATAAGCCCAATGGTACCCATGGCTCCGGGCAGCCTGTAATACACCGCGGGGCCGCCGCCCGTGTTTTTTTCATTTCGAATAAGATGGGGCAGTTTATCCAATACTTTATCGGTGGAAATGTATCGCTTTTTAAACCAATGCGAAGCATGCCCTATGGGCATAAGTTCTATGAACCTTACGCTTACCGGAAGTGTCATGGTAAGCTCTGCAAAGTCTTCTATCTCGTCATCGTTTATATCTCTCATCAGCACAACATTGACCTTAACGGGACTTAGGCCAATTTTCAGGCATTTGTTAATCCCGTCCAGCGCCCGTTGAACGTCCCCCACCCTTGTAATCTCCTTGTATTTCTCCGGGGACAGCGAATCCAGGCTTACGTTTACCCGGTCAAGCCCGGCTTCCTTAAGGCTTTCCGCCATGTCTCCCAACAGCTGCCCGTTGGTGGTAAGGGATACCTCACGGATTCCCTCTATGGCCTTAATACCCCTAATCAGGCTTTCTATGCCCGGCCTTATAAGCGGCTCGCCCCCGGTAAGGCGTATTCTTGAAATGCCAAGCCTTGCTCCTTCCCGGACCACCCTTAGAATTTCCTCGTACCTTAAAACGTCCCGGTGGTCCATTTTACAAACGCCCTGCTCCGGCATGCAGTAGAAACACCTAAGGTTGCACCGATCGGTCACCGATATCCTCATGTAATTTATCTGCCTGTTGCAGCTATCCTGCACAATACCCCCTCCTTAATTGACCGGGATAATCTCCCCTGCCCTGTCGGTGGAATAGCCCCCCATTGCCTTTACCTTTTCCTTGAAGGCTTCCGACCTAATGATATCCAGCAAAAGTCAATATTCGAATCTTCCAGGAACACAATCGGTACCGCCAGGTCGTGGCCTGCATACCGGTATAAAGTCGCTTCTCCGAGGGCGGTTGCTGCTGAGTATACTCCTAAGACCTGCATCAATTTTGTGCCACCGCCGCTGCCACCGCCATATGGGTATTCCCTTTGCAATATAGCTGTAAACGCGGGCCGGGTTAACTTCGCTGCTTTAACTTGTAATCTAATAGCAGTCTCGTGCCGGAACCTTCTGCTCGTTCACAAAGCTTACCCTGTCCCTTTGTAAGGTCTTCAAAGTCTTTTATATTCTGGGATTTCCTCTTCTTTACCATGAAAACCTTGTATCCTGTCCACCAGCTTGACAAGGACAATTTTCCTGCTGCCCAGGTATTTCATAACCCTGTTATACTCACCGGTCTCCTCGTCCAAGAGATGCACTCCGGCCACATGCTGGTCTCTCCCTTAAAAGGGCTGTTATACCCCCCATGCTGCCAACGTGGGCCGAAGCAAGGTGCAGCCTGGGGTCTTTATAATGAATCTCGTTACAAAGGCATCCAGTATCGGGTCATGGCTGCCAATGCATACTATGGTGTTTTCAATATCCTCAAGGTCCTTCAAAAGGTCCACCCTTATTGTCTCGCCGGCATCCACGCCTTCGCTGTTTTGGGGTATCACCAGCACCCCGTCCCTGCCCGCACCAGCGACATTACCACTCCCGCCCCCCGGGTAAGCGGTGTGGCTATCAGCTTGCTCCCCCACCTTGCCCAGCCGACCCCTACGAACTCTCCGCGGTGTTTTAGAGACGATACCACCCTCCTGGAGCATACCGCCTCCACCTGCGGCCTTGGCTTGTCCGAAGATGGTACCCGGCTCAGCAGGGCCTTACAATGCTGTCCATTATGAAATATGCCGAAACCGGGTAGCCGGGATTCCAATTACCGGCTTGCTCCTTACCATGCCCAGCACCGCCGTGGCCGCCGGGCTTTTACGGCTATCCCGTGGGTTATTACCTCCCCCAGCTCGGCGATAACGTCCCCGGTGAAGTTCCCTTCCGGCCGGCGGAGGACCCGGCGTTAATAAGAACCATATCGCTTTCCGCAGCCGCCTTTTCAACAGCGTTTTTATACCCCGTGGCCACACGGGGAACTGGCCGGTACCGACGGGCCTCCCCGCCCCATTCCTCGATGAGCCCCGCAAAGAAAGGAATTGCATTCTATAAGGCTTCCTGCTCCAGCTTCTCCCCCGGCAGCACCAGCTCGGTACCGGTGGGTATAATGGACACCTGGGGCCTTTTTTATGACTTCCACGCTGCCTACGCCCCCGGCCAGCATTGCCCCTATATCCACCGGCCTTATCCTGTGGTAGGTGGGGCAATGAGCTCCCCCTGCACTATATCCTCGCCGATGGGCCTTAAGTATGCTGCTAGGGTTGCCGGGGCGGAAATCTCCACTTCCCCTTTCGGCGGTTTGAATTAGGTTTTCGTGCATGATTACCGGCATGGCATTGGTGCAGGTATCGGCCCCAGTTCACCACCAGGTAATCCTTGCCTTCGTACAGCCTCAACCTGTTTCGTTCGCTGGCCCCGGAAGGTTGCCGGCGCGAACACCGCTATTCCGTCCGGCGCTGATGCGTTAAATGCGGCGAAGAAAACCAACGCATAAACAGGCTCGGCGGTAACCCTGCCCAGTGAAATGGCCGTTTCAACTCTTCGATCCCATAGTTCTGAAAGCTTCTTCCGCCAAGCGGTCTGTATACTCCTCCGCCGCCTGTTCCAGTTCCTTGCCGGGAAAGATATGTTGCCCGTTTTCATAAAAAACCCTCCCTACAGCAGCATGACTTCGGCTCCTCATCCTTGTAGAGGCCTCCTTACATTATAACAATCATGCTGCTGGCACCCGACATTGCTGTTATCATGCCTGATTTGCCGGGCACCGGCATGCATCCTTCATCCTCTTCGGTAAACTGATACCATGAGGTATTCCTTCTCTTCCCGGCGCTGAATACGTTTTTTGTCGCACACCGCCTGCACCGGTTTTTGTCTTTCGTTCAGCCCCGCCATACGCCTGGCAAGCGGGATACCACCACGCGGTACACCACCAGCGAAGATACCGGCTGGCCCGGCATACCTATTACCGGTTTTCCCTGACACTGCCTTCATAATGGTGCTTGCCCGGCTTTATCGAAAATGCCGTGACCAGCACTCCCGGCCTGCTCAGGTCATTTATTATATCCGCAGTAGCGTCCCGGGTCCCGGCGGAGCTGCCCCCCGAAACCAGTACCAAATCGCTGTCTTCAAGAGCCTCTTCATATCCCACGCCGCCCTGTCGTCCCGCTATACCACCAAGCAAGGGTATGCTCTCCGTCTTCCAAATCGCTGCCGCCAGCGAATAGCTGTTTATATCCCATATGCCGTCGGCCTTTAATTCTTACCCGGCTCTATGAGTTCATCCTCGGTAGAGATTATAAAGACCCTCGGCTTTTTTACGACCTCCACCCATTCCAGGCCGATGCCTGCCATCACCCCAACATGGTGGGGTTTAAGCCTCGTTCCACTTTTTAGCACCACCTGGCCCGCCGAAATGTCCTCGCCGCGCCTTATTGTATTCTGCCACGGCCCTACAGGCCTGTATACCGCTATAGTACCGCTGCCAAGGTCCTCGGTGTCCTCCACCATGACCACCGCATCGCTTCCCGGGGGCAGCATACCGCCGGTGGGTACATAGGCGCATTCGCCTTCCTTTATCTCAAACGCGGCCTCTTTACCTATTAAAACCTCCCCGGTTTCGGCAAGCGCGGCAGGGAACAAGCGGTTCCGAAGGTGTCCCCTGCTTTTACCGCATAGTCAGTCTGCCTGACTTTGCCAAATCAAATATCGATAAAGCGCCCAATATCCATCGCGCTGTCCGCCGCCGCGCCGTGCGCCCCGCTTTTCGCGCGCCTTTAAGATGCCAAAATAATACTCCGCTGCTCCGGCGACCACATCCTTTGCTCAGCAGCGTTGCCGCCCGCTTCCACAAGGATACCTCGCCAGGTCTTTGCAAGATCTCAATCAGGTATTTCAAACCTGCTTTCCCCTTCACCAGCATCGCCTGCGGTCACAAGGGCGCCCCAGGGCCGCCAGCCTGCTTGGCCTGAAATACGTTGTGGGTAACAAAATATACGCAGGCTCCGGTATCCTGCTGATAATCCTCAGACTTTCTATGATTATTATGCTCGGGGTCCAGGTTTGCCGTGGATCTGTCCAGCAGAAGGAGGTCCCCGCCAAAGCGTTTTGCCAGGGCCACCCTTTGCTTTTCCCCCGGAAAGGGTACGGACGTTTCGATGCAAGAACCGCTTAATATCAAGAGCCTCGGCGCATTTTAGCACCCTGTCTTTCAGCTCTTCCCGGTCATAGCCCCGGTATTTCAGTCCCATGGCTATGTTGTTGTACACGCTGGTTTGAAAGATAAGAGCGCTGCATAAACCAGCGTAATATTTCTACGCACCGCTTCAAAGTCCTTTGCCGGTCGCCATATAAAACACTGCCCCCGTCCGGCCTGGTAAGCCCGCAATAATCTCCAGCAGCGTGACTTGCCTGAGCTGTTAGGCCCCATTACAACGCAGTGCGCCCTCGGCGAAGCGACAGCTGGTCAATATCCAGCACCTTACACCGTTCTTTTTTAAGACCCAAGACCTGTATCCTCAAAGTCATGCCCCCTGGAACTTCTGCAAGAATATATTTATAACAAAAAACAGCGTAAGCAGTACAATGCCTATGGCTATTGCCTGGTCAAAATTGCCCATGTTGGTTTCAAGGACTATGGCGGTGGTCATCACCCTGGTATAGCCCTTGATGTTGCCCCCTACCAGCATTACCGCTCCCACTTCAGAAATGGCCCTGCCGTAGCCTGCAATAAGCGACGACCCTATGGAGGTCCTAAATTCCCTTATAAGGGTCCACAGCATTTGAAACTTACCGGCTCCCAGCGTGTAGGCGGTATTTTTCACTAAGCTCCCCCTGTCCTTTATGGCCGCCATGGTAATACCGGTTATAATAGGGATGATAAGCAGTACCTGGGCAATTATCATGGCCTTCGGGCTGTGCAGTATGCCCAGGTACCCGAGGGGCCCGCTCCTTGACAGCAGAAGATACACAAAAAGGCCTGCTATGACAGGCGGAAGCCCCATAAGGGTGTTTATTACCATAACAACCGCTTTGCGCAGCGGAAACTCTTTCATGCCAATGGCTATACCCATCGGCAGCGAAATAACCATCGAAATGACAACCGAAACAAAGGAGACACTAAGAGAAAGGCCTATAATGCTATAGACCTCTCTGTCCCCTGAAAATATCAGGCTTAGTGCCCCCTGGAAACCCTGAATGATGCTCTCCATATCAACCCGTCCTAATCTGCATTTGGAACAAACAGGCTTTGCCCGTATTCATCCTTCCCGAATTCGGATATCATGTTTTGTATCTCGTCCGAAATTATCCATTCCACGAACTTGTCGGCGCCCTTTTTGTTTATCCCCGGGTGCTTTTCCGGGTTAACCTTTATTACCCCGTACTGGTTAAACATTATCTCATCGCCTTCCACCAGTATCACCAGGTCAAGGTTGTCCATCATGGAAAGGTAAGTCGCCCTGTCAGTCATCGTATATGCCTTTTGCTCACTGGCAAAGTTCAGTGTAGCGCCCATCCCCTGGCCCACCGACTTGTACCAGTCGCCGGCCGGCTCCACTCCGGCGGCCTTCCACAATTCCAGTTCCTTTTTATGGGTCCCCGAATCGTCCCCCCTGGATGCAAAGGATGCCTTTTTCTCGGAAATTATTGAAAGGGCCTTTGCGGCGTCCGCTGCGGCAGCCTCTTTCAGCCCCGCCGGGTCGTCTTCGGGTCCAACTATTATAAAGTCATTGTACATGACCCTGTGCCGGTCCACGCCGTACCCGTCATTTACAAACTGGATTTCGGTAGCCTCTGCATGAACAAGCAAAACGTCCGCATCACCGTTTTTCCCCATTTCCATTGCCTGGCCTGTACCCACCGCCACCACGTTCACCTTGGTGTTGTACTTTTCCTCAAAGTGCGGCAGGATATAGTCCAGCAGCCCGGAGTTTTCGGTGCTGGTGGTGGTAGCCAGCGTAATGGGGTCCAGCGTTTCTTCCTGGGGCGCCTGTTCTTCCGGCTCCTGGGGCTGTGGTGTTTCCGCAGGACCGCAGGAAACAAGCGCCAGGATAAGAAACAGTCCTACCGTAAGCACAATAATTCTCTTCATTATTCATACCTCCCATTAATCTTTTGTCCCGGTTGGTAAAGGAGGTATGTAAACAGGCGGCCGTCGGGCCGGTATCCCCCGTTTAAAAAACGGTACCCTCCAGGTGGATACCGTTATAAACTCGTCATTTATAACTCCTTTCCAACACGGGAGGCATAACGGTTTCCCATTATACCCTATCGGCCTGGTGTCAAGGCATTCCGTAGACGGCCAGGCTCGGAGCTTATTTTATTCTTATTTCATTATACTATATAAATACAGAGATGTCCATAAAACGGTAGCGGCA
>JAXGPT010000029.1:0-17141 GCA_040766775.1 Bacillota bacterium
GTCCATCTGCATAAATACCACCTCTCATTGTTAGCACTCTCCTTTATAGAGTGCTAACCGCTCTGCAATAAAAATATCACTGACCCATTTTTTTGTCAATACCTTTTTTCAGTTAATAAAGAATTGAACAAAAACCGAGTTGGAAAGGTCAATGCCCCTTGGGGTAAGCCAAAAACCTTCCTGCCCCATTTCAATAAGCCCGTCCTTTTTCAGCCTTTCAATCTGCTCGCTGTACAGCTTCCGTATATCGGTACCAAACTCTTGTTCAAACTCCCGGAAATTAATTCCCCGCCGGGTGCGCAGTCTTAAAAAAATGGTTTCAAACATCCCGGTCTCCGGCGAAATTACCTCGGAACCCTCCACCGGCAGCTTTCCGCTGTCCAGCAGGGTACAATACCTGTAAAGGTCCGGAGTGTTCCACATCCTCGTCCCTTCCTGGTGGGAATGGGCGGCTGTCCCTATGCCTATATAGGGCCGGTTTTCCCAGTACACCATGTTGTGAACGCATTTCCGGCCTTTTCGGGCGAAGTTTGAAATCTCGTAACGTTCATAACCTCTCCCTTCCAAGTACTCCACCGCGTAATGATACATGTCCCTGTCCAGGTCCGTATCCGGCTCTTCCATCGCGCCCCCGGCAACCATGCTGTGAAACGGGGTGCCTTCCTCTATTTTCAGCGAATAACAGGATATATGTTCGGGTGCCAGGTCTGCAGCCGCTTCAAGGGTTTTTCGCCAGCTCTGCAGGGTCTGGCCCGGTATCCCGAATATCAGGTCAATGTTTATATTGTCAAACCCCAGCTTCCTTGCCTGTTTATAGCTTTGTACGAAGGTTTGCCGGTCATGGGTTCTCCCCAGCGTTTTAAGCTCTTCCGGGTGCCAGCTCTGCAGCCCTATGCTCAGCCGGTTTATACCGCCTTCCTTGAGGGTTTCAAGAATTCCGACGGACAGCGTGCCGGGGTTTGCCTCTATTGTTTTTTCGATACAATTTGATGTATCAAAACAACGGTCCACCCCTTCCAACACCCTGTGCAGCAGCCCGGGTTCCAGGCAGGTCGGGGTGCCCCCGCCTAGAGACACGGTACGCAGCGTTTTGCCGCCGCGTAGTGCCATTTCGGAAAGCAGCGTGTTCACGTAACGCCGGTGCATGTCCTCCCGGCCGGGGAAAGACACAAAATCGCAGTAGAGGCATTTTTTTATACAGAATGGAATGTGCACGTACAGCGAACTCTCCATACTCTTACCCCCTAGTTCAGCTTCAGGACAGCCATAAAGGCCTCCTGGGGCACCTCCACGTTTCCCACCTGCCTCATCCTCTTCTTGCCTTCCTTTTGTTTCTCCAAAAGTTTCCTCTTCCTTGTGATGTCACCGCCGTAGAACTTGGCCAAGACGTCCTTTCTCAGGGCTTTCACCGTCTCCCGGGCGATTATCTTGTTCCCGATGGCCGCCTGTATGGGTATTTCAAACAGGTGCCTCGGGATTAACTCTTTAAGTTTTTCCGCGATGGCCCTGCCCCTTGTATAGGCCTTGTCCCTGTGTACAATGAAGCTGCGCCGCATCCACCGGTTCCGAGTTCAGCAGTATGTCCAGCTTCACCAGGTCGGCTTCCTGGTAGCCCTTGAACTCGTAATCAAAGGAAGCGTAACCCCGGGTACGGGATTTTAGCGCGTCAAAGAAATCGTATATAATCTCGTTAAGGGGCATTTCGTACTCCAGCACCACCCTGGTTTCCTCCAGGTATTTCATGTCCTTGAAGACTCCCCTTCTTTCCTGGCACAGTTCCATGATTGCTCCCACGTAATCGGTGGGGGCTATTATGGAAGCATTAACTATGGGCTCCTTCATATATTCAATATTGTTGGCGGGGGGCAGGTTTGTCGGGTTGTCTATCGAAACCTCCTCGCCGCTTGTTTTTTTAACCCTGTATATCACGCTGGGGGCGGTGGTGACAATATCAATGCCGTGCTCCCTCTCCAGCCTTTCCTGGACCACTTCCATGTGCAAAAGCCCCAGGAAACCGCAGCGGAACCCAAACCCCAGCGCAGCGGAAGTGTCGGGTTCAAAGCTCAAGGACGCGTCATTAAGCTGCAGCTTGTCCAGCGCATCCCTCAGGGCCTCGTAGTCCGACCCGTCGGCGGGGTAAATGCCGCAAAATACCATCGAGTTCATCTTTCTATAGCCGGGCAGCGGCTTGTCTGCGGGGTTGTCGCTGTCGGTTATGGTATCCCCCACCCTGGTATCCCTTACGTTTTTTATGCCGGCGGCTATAAACCCGACCGACCCGGCGCTCAGCTCTTCAACAGGGGTGGGGGCGGGAGTAAATGTTCCCACCTGGTCCACTTCAAAGCTTTTGCCGGTGGAAAACATCTTTATCCTCATACCCGGCCTTACCGAACCTTCAAAGATACGTACATAGGAAATGGCTCCCCTGTAGCTGTCATAGAAGGAATCGAAAATAAGCGCCTTGAGGGGGGCGCTTTGGTCCCCCGACGGGGGCGGGATTTTTTTAACCACCGCTTCCAGCACCTCTTCAATGTTGGTGCCTTCCTTTGCGGAAATAAGGGGTGCATCCGAAGCGTCCAGCCCCAGTATATCCTCTATTTCCTGTTTTATTTTTTCCGGACGGGCGCTGGGCAGGTCAATCTTGTTTATGACCGGCACTATCTCCAGGTTGTTCTCCAGCGCCAGGTACAGGTTTGCCAGCGTCTGGGCCTCAATTCCCTGGGATGCGTCCACCACCAGCAGCGCCCCTTCGCAGGCTGCAAGGCTCCTTGACACCTCGTAGGTGAAATCGACGTGGCCCGGCGTGTCGATGAGGTTTAGGATGTACTCTTCGCCGTCCCTGGCCCTGTAGACAAGTCTCACCGTCTGCAGCTTGATGGTGATGCCCCTCTCCCTTTCAAGGTCCATGTTGTCTAATATCTGGTCCCGCATCTCCCTTTTGGTGAGCATGCCGGTGCTTTCAATAAGCCGGTCGGCCAGCGTGGACTTGCCGTGGTCTATGTGCGCAATTATGCAGAAATTTCGAATATTTGATAGTTTGTGCATTGGTCAGCATTCCTCCCAAGTTCGAGGGACACTCGTCCGACCTGTCACGTCTCATATCGCCATGCGGTGTGTCCCCATTCCTATATAACCCATTTCATTATTATAGCATACGGAAAAATACTAATACAATTCAAATAAGATAAGGGAAGGAATGCCCCCGCCCGGCGCCGGTAACGCCGGTACCGGTTTACCGGGCGTCCTGTTACCGATTACCCGGACAGCCTCCTTTTCCTTTTCAAAACAGCTCCGATTGCCGCTGCCACGACTATAAGGGGCAGTACCGCGCCCAGCACAATGGGCGTAAAGTATCCAAACCTTCTTTGCACGCTCCCATACGCCCTGTCCAACAGCGTGATTCTGGGAAAAGCATAAAGTGTGAAGAACAGGTCTTCCTCCGGCAGTTCGTCAAGGAACGCCCTGTAAACCCCGTCCTCTTCCTTTGCAAGAGCGATGCTGCTTTCCACAACATAGGGAGCAGCCGGTGGAGGAATGACTACTATATTCAGGTCCTTGAAACCGGCCCAGTTTCTTGCCGGGTTCAGGATGTATTCAAAGAAATACAAGGGCTTTATGGTTTTCCTGCTGTCCATGGTCCCGGCGGCGGTAAAACCAACGCTCACCTCTTTTTGGCTCTCCGGGGGAAAATCCACCGTGTAGACAAGGGTTATTATTCGTTTTTGTTCCCCCGCTGCCATAATGTCATGCTCCGAGCTGATTCCCATATGACGTGAAAGGTGCTCGTCAAAGGCTTTGGCATACAAGTTATATAATTGAACATCCGAAAGCATATCGAGCCTTTCAGCATTGCCATACTTGTTTACGTATTCTAATAGGTATGTCTTTACCTCTTTTTCATCTTCCTCCACCCTATACGAAAACAATCCGGTCCTTTCGGTCAGTTCTCCGTCGGTATAGGCGTTAATTCCGAGGTTTATGTCCTCACCCAATACGAATATCTCCAATAATCTGGCTTCGCGGCACCAGGAGGCTATCCTGACTTTTTGCTCGTCCCATTCAAGCCGGCTGAAACCGCCTGTAAGGACCCTGGTCTTTTCCCGGTTAAAACTGAAGTCAACCGCGAAGTTTATCGCTTGGCCGCCAGTCGGCTCCACATAAATGGAATACAGCTTGCCCTTTTCGTTTTTCCCAAAGTTTTCAGCCATATAGGTTTGGTTTGTAATGGTGCTTACAATGTCCTCGAATTCAAAGCTTGCTTCCTTCGTTTGCGGATCGCGGTTGGCATAAGATTTCACCGCGTCTCCGATATATACTTCATAGGGCAGCGCAACGCCGTCGGCAGTTATTGTGACATCATCGGCTGAAAGGCTGCCGACGCTTCCCACAAAGGGAAACGCCATCTGAACCGACTGCGCCTCCCCGGTCGGGTTGACCATTTGGTATGTTGCGGTAACCCCGCCGGTAATGGTATAATCACCGCCGCTCCAACCGGAAAAGTCAAATACCAGGTCCTCACCCACCAACGAGATTGGACAATTCCCATCCACCGCCATCATCCCGGCGGACGGGTACCCCTGCCAGTACGTCGGCCCGGAATTGGCAAAGGCCGAACTGCTTAACGAAATAATTAAAGCGGCGCACAACACGCCCGGTAATATCCTCCTCACAAAACCACCCCTTTACCCTTTAGACCTTTCCGGTTAGAAAAAGTTTCTTGGCATCGCTTGTTCAAAAACTACCTATCCGCTAAATAAATCATATCAATAAACGGGTAAAAACTAAACCCGTATGCCGCTTACAAAAACCATAAAAAATATCCCCTCCGGGGGATGCACTCGAAAAAATACTTGAAAGCTCTTTGTAAACTTATAACTTTCAACTGCAAGCTGCCGGATACCGTTTATACCCCGTGAGCCGCAAGGACCATACTGTTGGTTTACTTTCCGACAAGTCTTGCAAGCCTTTCCTTAACGGTCGCGTAGGCCCTCTGCCATTCGCTTTTGTCGATCATTAGTTCACTTCCCGCAAACTCCAGCCTTATTATACGCTCTTGTAGACCGTAAACGCCGAATATGGGGCGGTCATCCCTTAGGCCCAGCATTTCCTTAAAACTTACATCCACGATGGACAAGCCGGCATAAAAAAGCGCGGTACAAAGCAGCAGGGCCAGGAAGACCCTGAACCTTCTCCTTATAACTAAACGTCCTTTTTCCAGCCTGCCCATGGCGTTCCTCCTTGCCAAAGGTTATATACCCTAGAATATAGGGTGTCCCAAACCGGTTATTTTATTCCTTAATCTCCTTTATAGCCTCGGAAATGGCCTTTGCCAGGTAAGGTACCGAAGCCAGCGCCTCCTCCATCGTGTTGGCGTTGCTGCCCACTTCAACCAGCACCGAATAGTTGGAAAGCTGCTGGTTATACTGCCCGGTTTTCTTTTCAAGAACTCTCCGGCACAGCCCCGGGCAGTCGGCGTTTATCTTATTTTTTAAAAGCTCGGCGAATTTCCTGGTTTCACTGCTGTTGGGCGCATTGGGGCCCCACACCAGCATAAGCCGTGCAACGTCTTTACCGTCCACCTTCATGGTGGACAGCGCCCTTGCGCTCTGCTCCTCCGCCCGGTTTCTCATTGGAAAGGCATCCCGGTGCAGGTCAATTACAATCTTTATGGAAGGGTATTTTGCCAGCGTCTCCCGGGCGGACTTCAACGACCTTGAATAGGCCGGGGTGTATTCGGGGTAATCGTGGAAGGTTGTTATATGCACCGATTTGATACCGTACCGGTTCTTAAGAATTTCCTGCAGTTCCCTTCCCACCCTGACCACCGAGTACCTCGGGTCTATTGTCCTGTCCACGTCGGTGGGGGTATAGTTGTATGCCTTGGACGGCCTGTAGGCCTCGGAAGTATGGGTATGATATATGAGGACTACCGGCTGTTCCATGTCAAGGGAAGTCTTTGCGGGGCTCCCGAACTGCCTGTCGGGCTCCTCCGGTTCCTCTTCAAACACGGTATCTATTTCGATTTTACCGGGGTTGTATTGGTTTAATATATCGCTCAAATCCTCCTCCGGGTCGTAAGGATTGCCCCTGACCGGAGCGCCGATACTGCCCCGGCTGGATACCGGCAGATTGTAGCTTTCCATTATGGGCAGCTGCGCTACAATTAAACTCTCAGTGGTCTTTATAGTTCAAACGGGTCACCAGCCCGAACAGGTCCTTGAAAAAGGAACCATCACCGTCGTTTTGCCGCCCGGCCGTAACGGCGGGCATTGCCTTGTCCAGGACAGCCTTTAAAAGGCTGTCCATCAACCGGCGGCCGTCATCCGTTATTTCGGTATCCTGCTGTGAAAAGACTTCCTGCGCGGGCCACATACGGTAAAAGCTGCGTATACCAGCCCCAAGGGTCAGGACACCTATTATAGCTACTGCGGCCACAATCCATTTTCCCGGCTTAACCACTTTTATCCTTATCACTTGAGTACCCCTCTCTACCTTACCGGCTTTTGTTCAACTATATAAATATATTCCTGCGGCCCCTCCAATATGTTTGACCATGTAAAAAGGCGCCGGTTTTAAACCTGCGCCTTTTGGTATTAGTTTATATACCTGTCCACATCGTCCGGCCCTATTGACGGGTGAAGATAAATATTCAGCCCGTTTGCCAGTATTTTTGACATATCCTTTATCATGTCATCAATTTCCTTTGGCGTTACCTAAGGCTCCTATGTTCGGGTCAAGCACTTCCCGGATGAGCTTATACAAGTCCTCCCCTTCATCTTTTGCAGCACCCGGTAGAACTCATTGCCCTCGTCCGCCTGTTTTACCATTGCATCCACCACCATGTCTATCGTATCACTGGTCATGGTTGCCGCGTCCACCACCGTGGGAACCCCTGATGGCAATAACCGGCACCCCCAGGGTTTCGCGGTTTAACTCCTTCCCTCTTGTTTCCCACCCCCGAACCGGGGCTTATGCCGGTATCGGCTATCTGTATGGTGGTGTTTATCCTTTCCATCTTTCTTGATGCCAGGGCGTCTATCGCTATGACCCTATCCGGTTTTATCCTGGATACTATACCTTCTATTATCTCTCCTGTTTCAATACCGGTAATACCCAGAACCCCCGGTGAAATGGCACAAACCGGAGTAACGCCCTCGTCCACCTGCTCGGGAAGGTATTCGAATATATGCCTGGTCACCATTAGATGAGATACGGTTTTGGGTCCCAGTGAATCCGGTGTCACGTTCCAGTTTCCAAGCCCCACCACAAGGGTGGTGCTTTCCTTGTCCACGGGGCTATCCTTTTCATCCTCGCCCAGCGCCCTGCTGGTCTCTTCGTATACATCCTTGTCCTCTGCTTTAAGCCGTTCGCCTCTATGGTGATGTAATTGCCCACCGGTTTACCCATTATCCGGGCCCCCACTTCCTCCCGGATGTTTACCCTGGTGACCTTAACGCCCTCTTTTTCGGTCACATCCACCTCCACCCCCGGGATTTCCTGCTTTTTCTCCTCCCTGTACATTTCCCTTGCTTCCACCGCAAGGTCGGTTCGCTTGTTAAACATTACGCACCTCCCGAAACGCTTATGCTTTCATTATCCTTAAGAATAAAAATATGGTATTTTCAGATATTAATACTGAATATAGGTTTGGCTGCGGCCCCAGTTTTTATGCAACATGGCTTGCATTTTAACAATCAACATGGTAAAATAACCTTTGTTAATCCCGTAAAAGGGGGTGAAGGGAAATGGCAAATATAAAATCCGCTGAAAAAAGGGCAAGAACAATAAAGGTGCGAACCGCGAGAAACAGGGCCTATAAGTCCGCTGTGAAATCCGCCGCCAAAAAGTTTGAAGCAGCGCTAGTGCTGGCGACATCGAACAGGCCAGGGAAGCTTTCATAAAGGTTGAGAAGCAGCTGGATAAGGCGGCAAACAAGGGCGTTATCCATAAGAACACCGCAGCCAGGAAGAAATCAAAGCTTGCAAAGAAGCTTAACAAAGCCATGTAATCCTAATAAAAATAAGCGTACCTGATACAGTACGCTTTTTTGATTCTACAAACCGGCTATCAAAAGCTCCAGCGCAAGCCAGGGGTCAATCCGGCCGCTTTTGATCCGCGCATCAGCCTCTCCGCACTCCTTTAATTTTTCCTTAAGTTCCTCCCTTGTAAATTTGCCCGCCTGCCTCATTAGGGACCCCGCCACAAAGGGCGGAACCTGCAGCTTGGATGCAACCGCTCCGCCGGAATATCCCATATCTTTGTAAATCGATGCCTGCAGCAGCAGGCGGAACTGCCTTGCCACCATAAAGAGTACCCTTACCGGCGGCTCCCCACCCCGTTTCATTTCCTCCAAAAGCTCTATGGCCTTCGGGATGTTTCTGCTTCCTACTGAATCAACCAGTGAAAATATGTTCATGCTTAAATTTTCCGTGGCTAGGGCTTCGATATCCTCCTGCCGCACTTCGTTCCTGCCTTCGCAGTACTCAACAACCTTTCCGATTTCATTTGCAACACCGTCCAGCGTTTTTCCCGAATCCCTTTCCAGGTACCCGCTTAGAACCAAGAACCTGTTAAGTACCGTGGGGGAGATGGTTTTGCCGGCGGCTTTGAACCGCTTTGCAACCCACTTTTCAAACAGTGCCGGTTTTAGGGTACCAAACTCCACCACCTCGCCAACCGATTTTAGTGTCTTCATAAGCCTTGTCCTCATATCGGGACTGGCCTTTGATGTTATTACAAGGCATGAGTAATCCGGAAGGCTCCGGAAACAAGTCTCCAACATTTCCATGTCCGCCTGGGTAAAACCCCTTTTCCCGGCGGGTGTAAACACCGCGTTATTCACTATTACCAGCCTTCTTTCGTTCATAAAGGGCAGCGTTTCTACAGCATTGACAATTTTTTGCGCCGCCATATCGCTGCTGTCTATAACGGTCAGGTTCAACTGCTCGGCGGAAGGAGGTATAAGTATCTCCTTAATCCTGTTCACCGCTTCCCTTATCAAAAGGCCCTCGGGTCCATAAAACAGGTACAGCTTCCCTACCTCTCCCCGCTTCAAGCTGTTGAAGAGTTCTGTCATGTCCATAAGTCCTTCACCCCGCCTTTACCATGTACAGTCATATCAATTGCCAGCCAAACGGCGGCAGCGGCCAGGTAATACGCTATATAGAACGCCGCGCCGGCCTTTTCCACGTTAACACTGCCAAAGGGCACCCTCCCGGCCATATCAATTATATAGTTCATCGCTTCAATAATTATACCATTTACCCAGGCTGCAGTATAGCTGAGCGGTATGTGCATAAGGCACAGGACAAGGTAGGCCACCGTAAACCACAACACCGTCCCCGCCAGCGGCACCGCCAGGATGTTGGCCAGCACCGAAACCGGGGCAAAGCTTCCGAAATACCGAATAAGAAGAGGCACCACCAGCACCTGGGAGGCCAGCGTTATGGAAACCGCTGCTGAAAGGTATTTGCCGGCAAAGCCAAAGAACCTGTTAAACACCGGGTAAAACAGTGCTATGCCAAGACAGGCCAGGAAGGAAAGCTGAAATGAAACGCTGAATATAACGTAAGGCTTCATCGCCGTCATGAGAAAAGCGGCCAGCGAAAGGGATGTCAGCATATCCTGTTTCCTGTTTACAGCCGCGGCCAGCATCAGCACCCCCATCATCACCGACGCCCTGACCACCGACGGGGTAAGACCAACCATGAAGGAGAAAAAGGCAAGGAGAGCGCACACAACAATAAACCTCTCCCGGCCGGTGAGCCCCAGTTTTTTAAAGAGCCAAACCAGTACACCGCATATAATGCCAACGTGCAGCCCAGAAACCGCCAGGAGGTGGGATATTCCCACCGCCGAGAACCTCTGCCTTGTCTCCTCGCCCACTTCCCGTCCGCCCAGCAAAAGGCCCTTCATTATCTCGCCCTGCCGCGGCGGTACCACGGGTGATTCAAGCTTATCCTTAACCCATTTGCGGCGAGATGGCTGTAATACTTTACCGAACAGGGCCTCAACCCGGTAAACTCCAGGTGATAGGGGTTGAAACAATTAATGCCTCCGCCCCCAGGCCCCGGCAGTAATTCCTGTACCCTTGATTGGAGGATAACTTAAGCAGCCCTTCCGCCACCACACCATCGCCAACCGTTATGGCCCCTATGTCCCTGAATGATACAGCATAAGCTTACCCTGTAGCCTATATCCCTTCCGTCCACCGCCAGCGATTCCACGTCCACCAGGAAACAGTCCTCCCGGATGACCGGCTCCACCCTGCCTTCCAGCTTGGCCCAGCGGCCTATGTAACCCTGTACCGTCCCGGCGTCAGCTTCTTGAGGAGGGCGAAGCAGGAGACACCGATGCAGAAAAACACCAGCGCCGTCAACAGGTATGTCCTTTTGGGGCAAAAAGCATAAAGCAGGACAAAGGCCGCAGCCGCCTGGAGCATGAGCATCCAAATTCCTATCTCCCAGGCAAGGCATAGGGCTCCTCCTGCCATATAACACGCAACGGCAAAAGTAAGTTTTCGTTTCATCCGCTTTACCCCGGGTATTTCTTTTACTTACCAATACGCTTGGTTTTCTACCGATAGAATACCAATTAAAATCCGCCAATGCAAGGCAAAAGCCGGCATACTTTTCGATGTACTCGATAAAATAGCTCTTGGAATAAGCTCACTGCAAGGCCGTCATACAATCTTCTTCCTGCCGTTTATTGTAATCACCGTATTGCTGTATAAGCGCACCGCGTATATTTTGCCGTCTTTGTCAAGAACTCTGCAGTGTGTAGCAATACCGTTGGAAGAACCCACAATCCCCATGCTTATTCTTTTCCTGCTACCAGCGTTCCGCCCAGCAACGCTTGAAGGATCTATAAACTTTATACATATTTGCAATAATATAGGTCTGGTATGTGCCGCGGCCCAAAGCCAGTACCTCGTCGGTGGCTTGTACAATCGAGTTCTGGGCATATTTAAACCTAACGACCGCGCCCCTGGTTTTCGATACATACTCTTTTGGCCAAGTAGCCCTGTATCCTATCCTTAAGCCTGTTTACCTGTTCGGCACTTGCCGAGTTGCCAGCGGCATAAATAACACGCACCCTCTCCAGCATATCCTTAATCACAGCGTAATCATCATCTGCCAAAAACCTGGCCAAGGCCTTTATATGTTCAGCGATTTTGTCCACGCTTTTTATTCTTTCTGAATATAAACCGGCGCCGCGCCCGGCCGTTTCCCGGTAACCATTAAACCCCGCTTTGGAATTGGGCAAAAGTCCTTTTCTACAATGCTCAGTAATCTCCTTTATCTTGGGTATAACGCACAGGCTGTCCGGCACCATTCCAGCCCCGGCCGTTATGCCGCTGCTGATTATATTCCCATGGATATCCACGCTGCCGCCGGCAAAAGGTTGCCTGCAGCACACTGCCGGATACGGTTATATTACCGTCAGCTGCCACCTTCATGTTGTCCATTACACTGCCCTTAATGTGTACATCCCCGTTGAAATAGATGTTTCCTGTTTCCGGGCAGACATCCCCGGGAATAACCAGCAGCGGAACCACTGATACCGTTCCGTTTTTCAGCATTGGCCTGCCGCTGCAAGCTGCCACGATTTTTGTATCCCTGTCCAGCAGCACTGTTCCTTTCCCGGCCTTGAAAGGGGTTTCCGCCGGTGGTTTTGCTTTCACCGGTTCGCCGGTTACCGTCTCCCCGTCCCTTTCGGGAATGGCATGCATTTCTTTTATGGCCAGCACCTGCCCCACCTCCACCATAGGCAGTATCGTGTGGTCCAAAAGGTCCACCCTTTCATTCGTTTCAAAGGCGGGGTTTCGTATTTTATCGCTTTCAAATAGGTATTTTACGCTGCCGGCCCGGCCGTCAACGGGATATATCCCTTCGGCAACCACTGCACAGCCCCCGTCCGGCTGCTCCAACAGCTTTTTTATCGCGTCCTTGTCAATAAATTTAGGCGCTACCTTTATCCTCTCCAGCTCCCGGATACACCGCTCCATCGTGGCATCCGGCGCCGGTATCTCTTTGCATCCCGAAAGCACTTTCAGCAGGCCGGTTTTTGGCGCATCTTCCACGTAATACTGTTTGCCCGGCATTTTTGTCACCGTTAAGACGGCCTTCATTTTATCCTCTGTCAGTTCCGCCTTAACCTCAGTAGAAGCTTCCTTGACCGCGGGCCTGAACTCTACAATGTCTCTTTGTGTAACAATGCTTACGCTGTTTATTTTGCTGCCGTTAAGATACACTTCCACGTTGGTATCAGCCGGGTCTATGGCGGCATAATGCCCCTCTTCCACCGGGTCAGCCACCACTGCTTTGCCCGAAACTATTTCTATGTAGCCGTCTTTGCAGTCTTCCCTTTCCTTGCCTTGACATGCATCATTTCGTTTTACACGGGCAGGATCCACATGGGTTTCCAGCTCTCCGGCGTTACACCGGTAATTTTTAGTTCCCTTTTTAATGGCACCTCTTAATAATACCTCGTGAATTATCACATCTAAACACCTCTATTACCGCTTTTCATGTATCACTTACTTCCCTTTATCCAAGGGATGCGGACGTATAAATCTCTTTAAACTCCATCATCGGCACCGGCGGGCTGCACGGAAGCTGCGTTTAACAAAATAAAAAACAACCTGCCAAATCGGGACTGCCGATTATAGAAGGCTGCCTACCATATATTTCGGCAACCCAGCCGCCGTAGCAGCTAGCCGCCGCTTAGGCCTGTGGCTTTGCGTCCCGGCCTTTCGGCCGGTTTGCCCTTTCGTCCCCAGCATTACTTGTGAAACCGTTTTGGTAATTTTTTCATTGGAGCATATTATAAATCAAAAATATAGTCTTTGCAACAACATTACCATAATATTCAAATTCCGACAGCATTATTTCATCAAGATGAACAGGCCAATCTTTTCCGGGTATTATGCTGTCTAAAAACGTCTAAAGTGATATGATTTTTCGTTACTAATGAATACCGGCTTAACAGGCACTTTTGACCAATTACATTATAATTGTCTCATGCTTCATTATAAAATTATAAAATAAAGGAGGACGATACTCTCGCCCTCCCCTGCCAAATGCGATATCAGTTATTTTGGTTTTTTATTACCTTCACCCTTACCAACACTTCCGCAACCGGTAATGCCAGGGCCGCGCTGCCCAGCGCCTGGAACAAATTGCCCGGCAGTTCCACCAGGGCCGCCGGAAGGCCGTATAGGAAAATCTCCACCGTGAAATATCCCGCCGCCATCCACAGGCCGCCCAGTGCCATTGCCGCTATCCTTGAAACGACGCTGCCCTTGGCCGAAGCCAGTCGGTATAATACGTATCCCACTATGAATCCTTCCAGGCCTTTTATCACAAGGGTAAAGGGCGCCCACGCGGCATAGGGTGACAATAAATCGGCCAGCGCCGACCCTACTCCGCCGCAAATTGCTCCGTACCTTGGTCAAGCAGCAATGCCGCCAAAAATATTACCGTATCGCCAAGGTTTATATATCCCTTCGTTGCCGGTACAGGCACCTGAAAGGCTATGGTAGCCACCGTTACAAGCGCCGTTAGGAGCGCCGCCAAAACAATTTTTGGGTTTTATTCATCAAGGTCCTCCAAAGGTTTTATACTGTGGGTTTTATTATACCACGCGCCCTGGGACTTTTAAATATTTGTTTGATTTTTAACCCTTTCAATGAGGCGGGACAACACCATGGACAATTCTCCCCAGGTTACTCCCTTGTCAAGAGGGTACTGGTCCTGAACCAGCCCTTCCTCCCTAATGGCCTCGAAAAATGGCGCAGCCCAGTGACCGCCTTTTTGCCTTTTTATCTGTACGGTATTGAAAATACCTGTCGCAATGGCGTTGGCAATCTTTTTCCTGAAAGGGTTCTGGGACAGAAGATGGTTATCCGATGGATTTGTTAAGAAGGCTGTTTCTACAATCACCGTAGGCATTTCGGATTCCCTTATGACAAAAGAATAGTCCTCCCTTTTTGCGTTGAGCTTGTTATACGCCCTTCTCCTCGCAATTCCCAGGTTTGAGATTTCCTTCAATATACACTCCGCCAGCTCTTTTCCCTCAAGGGATTTGTGCCCATATACCGAATCTCGGTTCCCTTTGAAGATACCGGCCCCCCGTTGCAGTGTATTGATATGGTATAATCGGCTCCCGATTTATTAATCCTCGAAATCCTTTCAGCAGGCTCCACGGTTTCATCCATTTCTCTTGTCATCGCAACTTCGATGCCCTCATGCTCCAGGAACTGTTTCAGTTTTATCGCAATATCAAGGTTTACGTTTTTCTCCACTATTCCAAAGGCCTGCAGCCCCGGGTCGTCCCCGCCGTGGCCCGGGTCTATACAAATTTTCATCTTATCACCTCCACTATATAATATGTGGCCGTTTCACTTATTGTCATCGGCGGGGACTTTCCCTTGTAATATATGCCGGTAGTGATAAACTACTTAATATAAGATAAGCAACTTCGAAAGGGTGTTGATATGGACACGGAAAGACTATACTGGGAAAATGCCTATACCGCTCAATTTACTGCAAAGGTTATACGGCAGGAAAAGGCCCGGCAGGGCTTTGAAGTGGTGTTGGACAGGACCGCCTTTTACCCCACCGGCGGCGGTCAGCCCTGCGATACGGGATGGCTTGACGGTATCCAGGTTACAGATGTGGAGGAACGGGAAGGTACGGTCGTGCATTTACTAAGGGCGCCTTTGGAATCCGACACCATCACCGGCAAAATAGACTGGGGGCGGCGTTTTGACCACATGCAGCAGCATGCAGGACAGCACGTGCTTTCCGCCTGCTTTGACAAGCTTGCCGGGGCAAGAACAGTAGGCTTTCACCTGGGAAGCCAGTTTGTATACATAGATTTAGACAGCACCGATTTGACTAGGGAACAGGTTGCCCAAGCCGAACAGATGGCCAATAAAACCGTTTTTGGAAACCTCCCAATAAAAACCTATATACTGCAGCCGGAAGAGGTAAAAGATTTGCCCCTTCGCAAGCAGCCCACCGTTTATGAGGATATACGGATTGTCGAAATAGACGGGTTTGATTACACCCCCTGCGGGGGGACCCATCCCTCCCATACCGGCTGCATAGGCCTTATAAAGATTAGGCGGTGGGAAAAACAAAAAGACGGCACCCGAATTGAATTCGTGTGCGGCGGCAGGGCCCTCGAGGACTACGGTACAAAGAACAACTGCTTAAACAAGGTCTGCGCAATGCTTTCGGTCAGGGACTTTGAAGCGGCGGATGCGGTGGAAAGGATACTGGCGGAGAACAAAGCCCTGGTCAAGGCCGCCGAGGCCATGAGGGAAGACCTTTGCAAATTCGAAGCGGAAAAGCTGGTGCTAAATGCACCGTTGGAAAAGGGGCTGCGACTTATCAAGCTTTCGTACCACAATCGCCCCTTAGAAGAAATGCGCCTTTTGGTATCCGGCATAACTTCCGGGAAGGGCTGTATAGCTCTCCTTGCCACCACCGGCGACAAGAACCAGGTGATAGCCGGCCGTTCGGAGGATATAAGTATTGACCTTAGAAAACCCTTTAATGAAGTCATGTCGCAGTTAGGCGGCAGGGGCGGAGGAAGCGTCAAATTGGTCCAGGGTGGGCTGGAGGACGCCGAGAGCGCCGGCCGGGCACTGGACATGCTTTACAGCGCCGTTTTAAATGAGCTATAAAAAGCGGAAGGGGCCTTTCCCCTTCCGCTTGGTCTTGTTTACCGGGACAAGGGACGGTTCTTTGTCCCAGTTTTATTTAATCCTCAATAATCCGGTAGCAGTGGTCGCAGTGGTCGCAGTTTTGCATCAGCGTATTATGCCTCTTAAACCTAATTCGCGGGTTAAACACGTCCACCACCGGGTACTCGTACATGCAGCAGTATTTGTACCCTAGGTCCTGGGCGCCCAGCTTTTTGTATTCGTTGGCGTAAAAGCAATCCTTAACCCTAAGCCTCAGCTCCCTTTTATCCTTTACTTCAACCTCGCTGTCTATTAATCCGCCCTTTTTCTTCCACACCATGCTGTACAGGTCCTCAAGGCCTGCTTCGCCCTTGTCCTTGAGGCTCCATTTTCGATGGGCTCCTTCGGTAAGAACCTCCGCTATCTCGTCCGCTACCTGGGGACCGTATTTCTGCTGCAGCTTCCTGGTTATATCCACCAGCCTTTTTATCTCGCTTCTTTTTAGTTTTTTATAAAGCTCCAGTGATTCCTTTCCATATTCCATGAACAGCACCCCCCGGCCAATATTATATTAAACTTTTTTAGCAAGCCATCAAATTTAGTCATATTCGCCTAAAAATGAACAAAGAGCCACAAAGGCTCCCTTTTGTCCCTATTTATTATATAATACTCGTCCCTGATTAGCAACGCTTATTTTGTTCTTGCTGCAGTAAACAATAGCAGGTCTTGCAAAGCATCGGTATAGGTATTGGGCGCAAGGTGACGTACAGCTTTTTTTGCCTTATCATGGTACCTCTGCTGTAGCAGCCCCGCCCGTTCCACCGCCCCGCTTCTTTTAACCAGCTCGACTATCTCCTGAAGCCTGTGTTCAGGCTTATTTTCGTCCGACAGCATACTTTTTAGCCTCTCCCCGGTGTCCTTGTCCATCAGCGCAGAAATTACCGGCAGCGTATATACCCCCTGGCGCACATCGTTTATAACCGGTTTGCCCAGTTCCTCCCCGCTGGACTTGAAGTCCAAAAGGTCGTCCATTATCTGGAAGGCCATCCCGAGATTCATCCCGTACATCACCAGCGCCCTTTTTTGCCGTTCGGGTATTGTTGACTGGCTTGCCCCAAGATAGCAGCTCATGGCAAACAGCATGGCAGTTTTATACCTTATCCTGGTAAGGTATTTTTTGATACTAATGTTTAAGCTGTTCCGGGTAAAATACTGTTCTATTTCGCCTTCGCATATCAGTTTAAAGGTTTTGGCCATCATGGATGCATCCCTGTACTCGGTATACTGTGTAAGCATTTGGAAAGCCTTGCTCAGCATGTAATCGCCTGCAAATATGGCGGTATGATTGTCCCATTTCCTATGGGTGGTCTCAATTCCCCTCCTGTAGTCGGCATCATCAATCACGTCATCGTGTACCAGCGTGGCCATGTGGACCATCTCCACAGCA
>JAXGPT010000003.1:0-94135 GCA_040766775.1 Bacillota bacterium
GGGAAGTATCGGCGGTTTTTCTAAGGAAGGACAGCCGGGTGAGCATTATGGTTAACGAAGAAGACCACATAAGGATGCAGGTACTCCTGCCCGGCCTGCAGCTTGAGGAATGCTGGGACCTGGCGAACAAAATAGACGATGTTTTGGAAGAAACCATAGACTATGCCTTTGACGAAAACATGGGTTATCTAACCGCCTGTCCCACCAATACCGGGACCGGCATGAGGGCTTCGGTGATGGTACACCTCCCGGCGCTGGTTCTCACCGGCCAGTTCAACAGGGTTTCCCAGGCCTTGGGACAGTTGGGGCTTGCCGTTAGGGGGATCTACGGCGAGGGCACCGAAATTGTTGGAAACCTGGTCCAGATTTCAAACCAGCTAACCCTTGGCAAATCGGAGGAGCATATAATCGAAGGTCTCAAGGGGATGACCAGGGAGATAATCAATAAGGAAAAACGGGCAAGGGACGCGCTGATGGCAAGCAATAAAGTGGCGTTGGAGGACAAGGTTGGCAGGGCTTACGGACTGCTCACCGGGGCAAGGGTTATTTCATCCAGGGAACTCATGGACCTTTTGTCTGATGTCAGGCTGGGGGTAGGCCTAAAACTCTTGGACGGGGTCAGCAGGAAGGCCCTCAACGAAATAATGCTGGTGTCACAGCCTGCTTCGCTGCAGAAGATTGCCGGGAAACAGCTGTCGGATACGGAGAGGGACGTATTTAGATCCGAGTTTATCAGAAATAAACTAAAATGAGGAGGGAATATTTATGGATATAAACGGAAGGTTTACCGAAAGGGCACAAAAAGTCTTGATAATAGCCCAGCAGGAAGCGGCGGCCCTTGGCCATAACTACGTGGGCACCGAGCACCTGCTGTTGGGTATTGTGAAGGAAGGAAAGGGAATTGCGGCTCAGGTACTAAAGGGTATGGGAGTGGATTCCGATAAGGTTATAGAAAAGATTGAGGAGCTTACCGGCAGGGGTGACCAGGGCGCTGTTACCCAGATGATTTACCTGACCCCCAGGACCAAGAGGGTGTTGGAGCTGAGCGTTCTGGAAGCAAGGCGTATGAATCACAATTACGTGGGCACCGAGCACCTGCTGCTTGGGCTTATCAGGGAAGGCGAAGGGGTGGCCGCCAAGGTGTTGAGGGACCTTAACGTGGACCTTGGCAAGGCAAGGGAAGAGATAATGAAGACCCTAAGCAGCGGTGTTCCGGGCCAAGGCGAAGCCGCCCAAAACGGTGTTCAAACGCCAACGTTGGACCAGTACGGCAGGGACTTGACCCAGATGGTTAGGGACGGGAAACTGGACCCTGTCATTGGCAGAACAAAGGAAATAGAGAGGGTTATACAGATACTGAGCCGGCGCACAAAGAACAACCCGGTTCTTATAGGAGAGCCGGGCGTCGGTAAGACTGCCATAGCGGAGGGCTTGGCACAGAAGATAGTGGAGGGCCAGGTGCCCGAGATAATTAAGGGTAAAAGGGTGGTAACGCTGGACCTGGCTTCGATGGTCGCCGGGGCCAAGTACCGCGGTGAGTTTGAAGAAAGGCTGAAAAAGGTAATGTCGGAGCTAACAACCGCCGGCAATGTGATACTCTTTATAGATGAAATGCATACCATAATAGGTGCCGGTGCTGCAGAGGGCGCAATAGACGCTTCCAATATCCTGAAACCCGCCCTGGCCCGGGGGGAAATCCAGGCCATAGGGGCAACAACGCTGGACGAGTACAGGAAGCATGTTGAAAAGGACCCCGCCCTGGAGAGAAGATTTCAGCCCATAATGGTGGGAGAACCGACGGTGGACGAGACCATACAAATACTGGAGGGGCTTAGGGACAAGTACGAATCCCATCACAGGGTAAAGATTACCGACGAAGCAATAAGGGCTGCCGCGGTATTGTCCGACAGGTATATTGCCGACCGGTTCCTCCCGGACAAGGCGATAGACCTTATAGATGAAGCGGCGTCAAAGGTTAGGATAAAAACCATAACTGCGCCGCCGGAACTACAAGAACTGGAAGAAAAGATAGAGGACATAAAGAAGGAAAAGGAAGAGGCCATAAGCCACCAGGAGTTTGAAAAGGCAGCTGCCCTGAGGGATGAAGAACGAAAATTGAAACAGCAGCTCGGGGAAATAAAGGGGAACTGGGAGAAGGATACCCGGCAAGCCACCGCCGAGGTGGATGAGGAAAACATTGCCGCGATAGTATCCGATTGGACAGGAATCCCGGTTACCAAGCTGGCGGAGGAAGAAACCCAGCGCTTGGCAAGACTTGAAGATGTGCTGCACCAGAGGGTAATCGGCCAGGACGAAGCGGTCAAGGCTGTGGCCAAGGCGGTAAGAAGGGCCAGGGTTGGGCTTAAGGACCCCAAAAGGCCGATTGGGTCGTTCATATTCTTGGGTCCTACAGGGGTAGGCAAAACCGAGCTTTCCAGGGCCCTGGCCGAGGCTTTGTTCGGGGATGAGGATGCGACAATAAGAATAGATATGTCGGAATACATGGAGAAGCATTCGGTATCAAGGCTGGTGGGCTCGCCTCCGGGGTATGTCGGGTACGAAGAAGGGGGCCAGCTCACCGAAAAGGTACGCCGCAAGCCCTATTCGGTAATACTGCTGGACGAGATAGAAAAGGCCCACCCTGACGTGTTCAATATACTGCTTCAGATACTGGAGGACGGTAGACTTACCGATTCAAAGGGCCGGACAGTGGACTTTAAAAATACCGTGGTGATAATGACCTCCAACGTGGGAGCCCATACCATCAGGAAACAAAAGAGGCTCGGTTTTACCGATGCAGGAGAAGACGCCAAAAAGGACGAATACCAGAAAATGAAGGAAGGGATAATGGAAGAACTGAAAAGGACTTTCCGGCCGGAGTTCCTTAACCGCGTGGATGAAACAATAGTATTCCACCAGCTTGAAGAAGACCATATACTCAGGATAGTCGACCTAATGCTTGCGGAACTGACCAAAAGGGTAGAAGACCTACAGATAAACCTTGAGGTAACCGGTGAAGCCAAGCAGCTTATAGCCAAGGAAGGATTCGATCCCATGTACGGGGCAAGGCCGCTTCGCAGAGCTATACAGAACATGATAGAGGACAGGCTGTCGGAGGAGATGCTAAACGGAAAGGTTAAGGAAGGGGACACCGTAATGGTTGACGCAAAGGACGGGAAAATAGTCTTAACCCGTAAATAAAAAGCCCCGAAAAAGTAAAGGGGATGGAACATGGCCAGGATAAAAAGCGTGTTTATATGCCAGCACTGCGGGTATGAGAGCCCGAAGTGGATGGGAAGATGTCCGGGATGCGGCGAATGGAACACCATGGTGGAGGAGGTTTTGAGCAAAACCGACCGCCGGGGGACAACCGCCGGTCAGGAAGGCAGCAGGCCGGTTGCGATGGACCAAATAGACCTCTCAAAGGAAACAAGGAACTCCACCGGCATGGAGGAACTGGATAGGGTGCTGGGGGAGGTATAGTAAGGGGGTCGCTGGTGCTGGTGGGCGGCGACCCGGGTATTGGCAAGTCCACCCTTCTCCTTCAGCTGGCGGGAAGCGTTTCTCCGCGGCAGAGGGTGCTGTATGTATCCGGGGAGGAATCGGTAAAACAGGTTAAAATAAGGGGAGAAAGGTTGGGTATAAGCAGCGGAAACATATTTATACTCGGCGAAACGGATATTGACATTATACTGGACCATGTAAAACGGATGACCCCGGATATGATAATCGTGGATTCCATACAAACGGTATATACGCCGGAGATTTCATCCGCTCCCGGCAGCGTCAGCCAGGTAAGGGAAGTTACCGCAAGGCTGCTGCAGACGGCAAAGGCCATGGCTATCCCTACCTTTATCATAGGACATGTGACCAAACAGGGGGCCATCGCAGGACCCAGGGTCCTGGAGCATATGGTGGATACGGTACTGTACTTTGAGGGGGAGAGGTATCACAGCTACAGGGTGATACGGTCGGTAAAGAACCGGTTTGGCTCCACCAATGAAATCGGGGTTTTTGAAATGAAGGACAAAGGGCTGGTGGAGGTGCCAAACCCGTCGGAATTTATGCTGGAGGGCAGGCCGGCAGGGGTCCCGGGCACCGTGGTTGTATGCAGCATGGAAGGGACCCGGCCCATGCTGGTGGAGCTTCAGGCACTGGTAAGTCTATCCAACCTGGGTATGCCCCGGAGGATGGCAACCGGTATAGATTACAACAGGCTGTCCATGCTTATGGCGGTAATGGAAAAAAGGCTGGGGATGCAGGTTCAGGGACAGGATGCTTTCGTTAACGTGGTGGGAGGCCTGAAAATAGACGAGCCGGCGGTGGACCTGGGGATTGCGGTGGCGGTTGCTTCCAGTTTCAAGAATATGCCGGTTGACAAGACCGCGGTGGTTATAGGCGAAGTAGGCCTTACCGGAGAGGTGCGGGCGGTAAACTCCATAGACAGGAGGGTTGCCGAGGCGGCCAAACTCGGTTTCGTCCACTGCATCATACCGAGGGACAACGTGAAGCAGGTTGAATCAAGCAAATCCCGGATAACCGGGGTGGGAAACCTTGCGGAGGCTATCGACGCCGCCCTGGAAAGCTGACAATCCCCAGTTTCCTCCAAAGCATTTTCGAATAAGCGGGTATTCATGAAGCCAAGTTTACTTTGCCTGCAAACTGAAACCCCGCCTTCAAAGGCGGGGTTTTATCTAAAGCATACTATATATACCGAGGGTTTTAATCTTTTTATATTCCTTGAGTATCACGTTGTACAGGTCCATATCCAAAAGGCTGCAGACGGCGGCTATGTAGAATAGGTTCGCCCCGAGTTCGGTTTCAATGACATCCCTGCAGTTTTCGCAAAGAACACCCCTGATATGGGAATCCATGTACTCCGGTAGGTCCCTAAGCGACGTATCGCTGGGAGTGCGCTGTTTTTTTGCATCTATCTTAAGGCAGCCGCAGTTGGTTACGGCCTTGGCCAGCGCCCTGTTTACCCTTGCATTTGATTCCTGATACTTGGTCATTACATCCAGTATGCTTTTATGCCTAATAAGCAATTGGGGAACAGAGTTTTGAAACTCATCGAATATTGTATCCTTCATTTCATCACTCCCTCGCAGTATTCAGGTTAATTATATTATAATGTTAATAACTGCCGGTTGCAACGGATTTTACTTAATTAGGGGATTTCCGACGGCCATTCCCTTAAAAAGCCCGGCGTTTTTGCCGCATAAGACATGACCAAGCCGATTTTTTTGGCAAATTAGAAATACTATACATAAAGGAGTAAGAGCGGCGGCAGGGCGATTTAAAGCCGTAAAACAAAAAGAGCGACAAGCGGGCAAAACGGCATACATTTACTTTAACATAATATTGACATACGGCTGGCTAATATGTTAAAATATACGTTTCATTGACAATGGGCCCCCGGTATAGTAAAATTATTATAAGTATGGGCTTGCTAAATGGAGGTTTTTGTATGTTTAATATAGGCGACAAGGTAGTATACCCAATGCACGGCGCAGGCATAATCGAATCGATCGAAGAAAAAGAAATCCTGGGTAACAAGCAGAAATACTATATTATGAGGATGCCCATTGGAAATATGAAGGTTATGATACCGCTGGAAAGTGTTAATGATATAGGTCTTAGGGAAGTAATAAAAAAGGACCAAGTGGAAAAGGTGGTGGCAGTCCTAAGCCAGCATAAAACAAGCATGCCCAGCAACTGGAACCGGCGGTACCGGGTTAACATGGACAAGATAAAGAGCGGGGATATACTTGAGGTTGCCGATGTAGTGCGCAACCTTATGCTGCGGGATAAGGAAAAGGGCCTGTCCACCGGGGAAAGAAAGATGCTGAACAATGCAAAGCAGATACTGGTGAGCGAGCTGGTGCTGGTGAACAATATGAACGAAGAAGAAATTGAGAGCATGATAGAAGGGATTGTCAACTAAGCGTCTTTAAACAAGGCGCTAATTTTTTAGGCATCTCGACGGAACGATACAGGCTAAATAAAGCAATTTATTTTGTGTTTTGTGTTGCAGGAGGACTATAACAGGTTATAAAATAAATATAAGTGGCAATACTCAAAGAAGGAGGTGATTAAGAATTAATGGTTAAAAAGTTAATCAGGGGATTGTTGACTACGGCAGGGATAGTCATTGGCTATCAACTGGCTTCTGTTCTGGGAGATGTGCTGGCGGTATACGGGATTTTCGGGATACTGCCGGGTGATACCGCAAGCATTGTCTACTACGTGATAAGCGCTTTGTTATTCGGCTTTATATTTTTCCTGGTCTCTCCTTGGCTTATTAAATTGGGTTGGAAGGCTACAGAAATAATCGAGAATACTTTACAAACCGTTCCTACCAGCGATATACTGTTGGGTTCACTGGGGCTTATACTAGGGCTTATTATAGCCAACCTGTTTATAAGACCCCTTGCCATTATACCCATTCCATGGCTGGGGAGCATTGTTATGGTATTGGCAAATATTATCCTGGGGTATCTGGGTATCCGGATTGCGACAAGAAAAAGGGACGACTTTGGTGCTGTAGTCCACTCCCTAAAAAAGCTGGGAATAAAAGAAAGGACGCATAAAAGCGACGGGGCGGTTAAGCCCAAGATATTGGATACCAGCGTCATAATCGATGGGAGAATCGCCGATATCTGCAAAACCGGCTTTGTTGAAGGGCCTCTTATAATACCCGGGTTTGTGCTGGAGGAACTGAGACATATTGCCGATTCTTCCGATACCTTAAAACGTAACAGGGGTAGAAGGGGATTGGACATATTGAACAAGATACAAAAAGAACTCGATATCCCTGTTCAGATATATGATAAACCCTTTGACGACATAGCGGAGGTGGACAGTAAGCTGCTAAAGCTTGCACAGGTGTTAAAGGGCAAGGTTGTTACCAATGACTTTAATTTGAACAAGGTGGCGGAATTCCAGGGGGTACCTGTTCTTAATATCAATGAACTGGCCAACGCCGTTAAACCCGTGGTGCTACCGGGAGAGGAAATGGTGGTGCAGGTCATAAAGGACGGCAAGGAATCCGGCCAGGGGGTGGCCTACCTGGACGATGGAACCATGATTGTTGTGGACGGAGGCAAAAAACATATAGGGGAATCAATAGGCGTTATGGTCACCAGTGTGCTTCAGACTGCCGCCGGCAGGATGATATTCGCAAAGCCGAAGAATGCGCTGGACAATAAAGCGGTGTAAACTTCGCCCCTAAAGGGGCGGAGTTTTTTTAACCGTTTAAAGGGATTGGCTTTGGGTATGGAGAATTGTTTCTGCCGGAGGTGATAATATAATGTATAGAAACTTAACGGTTACCGCTATTATCACAGCTGCGGGCAAGGGCACCAGGATGAAAAACCCAATAAGCAAACAATTTCTTGACCTTAACGGCAGGCCGGTTCTTGCCCATACCCTTTCGGCGTTTCAGCAGTGCGGGGCAGTGGACGGCATACTGGTAGTAGTGGCACCGGGGTATATAGACCGCTGCGGCGAAGACATAGTTGAAAGGTTTGGCATAACCAAGGTGAGCGAAATACTTGCCGGGGGCAGTACCCGCCAGCAATCCGTCGCGATCGGGTTGGAGGCGGCGGATGAAGGCATCGTGGTGATACACGACGGGGCACGGCCCCTTGTGAGCTGCAGCCTCATAGAACAGGGTATAGAGCGATTGATGGGCCTGGGCCTGGACGGCACAGCCTGTGCCGTTCCGATCAAGGATACCGTGAAACTTGTGGACGGGGAGGAACGGGTGGAAAGGACCCTTGACAGGGAAAGGCTGAGGGCGGTTCAGACACCGCAGTGTTTTAGGGCGGCAGCGGTCAAGGAAGCCCACCGCAGGGCGGCGCTGGAAGGGGTGCAGGCCACCGACGACCTGATGCTGCTTGAACGTTGCGGGTACCGGGTGGCGTTATATCCCGGCCGGTATGACAACATAAAAATCACCACCCCCGAAGACCTTCTGCTGGCGAAGGTCCTGCTGGAAGGGAGGGATAAGGGTTGTTAAGGATAGGTATCGGTTACGACGCTCACCGGCTGGTGGAAGGAAGGCCCCTTACCATAGGCGGGGTAAACATTTCGTTTGACAAAGGTCTGTAGGGCCAATCGGATGCCGATGTGCTAGCCCATGCCATAATGGACGCGCTGCTTGGCGCATCTGCAATGGGGGATATAGGGATGCACTTCCCGGACACCGACCCCGCATACGCCGGGGCGAACAGCATCAAGCTGCTGGAAAAGGTGGTCAAAAAACTAAGGGATGCGGGGTATGCCATTATAAACATTGATGGTACAATAATCGCCCAGCAACCCAGGATGGCGGAGTATATACCCCGCATGCGGGAAAACATAGCCCGGGTGCTTAACCTGGACATGTCCCGGGTAAGCATCAAGGCAACCACCACCGAAGGCATGGGCTTTTCGGGACGGGGCGAGGGCATAGCGGTCCAGTCCGCCGTACTGCTTGCCAAAGAGCGGCCTGTGGAAAGCGGGCCCGGCTCGAAATAGGTTGAAGCAGTAGAAAGCCAAGTGTTATAATAGGCATAATCGAGGGCTATTTTTCCTGTAAAGCTATCAACCGGGGACATTTCTTTGAGAAGTGAGAAATGGGGTTCGAGAAGTGTGTCCCCATCCCACTAAAGGAGGTAAATACAAATGGCGAGAGCAAGGTTTGCGCCCAGCCCCACGGGACCTATACATATTGGGAACATAAGGACCGCCCTTTTTAATTACCTGTTTGTAAAAAGCGGCGAAAAAGGCAATGCGATGGTTCTAAGGATTGAGGATACCGACCTGCAGAGGTCTTCCGCCGAGTATGAAAAGCTTATATACGAGGAACTTAAGTGGCTGGGGATAGAATGGGACGAGGGACCGGACAAGGGCGGGCAATACAGTCCCTACCGACAGAGCGAAAGGCTGGACATATACAACGATTATTACAACAGGCTGATTGCCGAAGGAAAGGCCTATTACTGTTTCTGCACCCCCGAGGAGCTGGAACTTGATAAAAAGAAAACCGCCTGCGAATCCAGTTCCCCCAGGTATTCGGGACGGTGCCGAGAGCTCACCGGGGAGCAGGTCAAACAATACCTTGAAGAGGGAAGACCCGCCGTAATAAGGCTTATAATTAACCCCGGAAAGACGGTTGTATTCAACGATGTTATTAAAGGCAGGATTGAGATTGATTCGGACACCCTCGGGGGAGATATGGTAATCCGCAAATCCGACGGAATGCCCACCTATAACTATTCTGTCGTGATAGACGACTACCTGATGGGTATAACCCATGTAATAAGGGGCGAGGACCACCTGACCAATACCCCCAAACAGATACTGCTGTACGAAGCGCTGGGTTGGAATGTACCCATATTTGCCCATGCACCGCTGATCCTTGGGCCGGACAGGACCAAGCTGAGCAAGAGGCACGGGAATACCTATATAGGACAGTACAGGGAGGAAGGGTACCTTCCCGAAGCCATGTTCAACTACCTGGCCCTTTTGAGCTGGTCGCCGGAAGGCGAGAAGGAGCTTTTGAGCAAGGAAGAAATTATAGAACAGTTCAGGTTGGACAAGGTTACAAGGGCCAACCCGGTTTTTGATATAAACAAGCTCAACTGGATAAACGCCCATTATATAAAAGAATCTCCACCCGAGAGAATAGTGGAGCTGGCAAAACCGTACCTTATTAAAGAGGGACTTCTAACACCACATCAGGCAGAAGAGAGGCAGGAATGGCTGACCCTTATGGTAAGCACCGTCCAGGAGAGGCTCACCAAGGTTTCGGATATAACCGGCTTGGCGAGAATGTTCTTTGACGACCAAATCACCCCCGAAAACGACGAGGCGCTTAGGGTGCTGAAAGAAGAAAGGGTGGCCGGACTGCTTCAGGCACTAAAATCCGCCGTGGAGAAGGTAGGAAAAGTTGACCATGATTTCTGCTCCGGAATTTTTAAGGCGCTGCAAAAGGAAACGGGCCTTAAGGGGAAAAAGCTTTTTATGCCTGTAAGGGTAGCCGTTACCGGGCAGTGCCACGGCCCTGAACTTGACAAAACCTTTTTGCTGCTGGGCAGGGAAAAGCTGCTTGCCCGCCTGGAGCATGTGTTGAATAATTATGTTTAATTGAGAGGAGAAGGGGTTGTGAAACTATACAATACTCTGACTAGGAGAAAAGAGGAGTTTGTTCCCGTTGAAAAGGGCAAGGTAAAGATGTATGTCTGCGGGCCCACCGTGTATGACTTCTTTCATATAGGCAACGCCCGGCCCTTTATAGTCTTTGACGTTCTTCGGCGGTACCTGGAGTATAGGGGCTACGAGGTTACCTACGTTCAAAATTTCACCGACGTGGACGACAAGATTATCAGGAGGGCTGCGGAAGAGAATTCCACGATGCAGGAAGTTTCCGAAAGATTCATCGGGGAATACTTTGCCGACGCCGACAGGTTGGGCATTAAAAGGGCCACCGTGCACCCGAAAGCTACGGAGCATATTAACGAAATAATCGACCTGATAAGCAGGCTGGAAGAAAAGGGCATGGCGTACGCGGCGGAGGACGGGGTGTACTTTGATACCTCCAGATTCCCCGAATACGGCAAGCTGTCAAAACAGAGCCTTGAGGACCTGAACGCGGGGGCAAGGGTGGAAGTGGACCAAAACAAGAAAAACCCCGCAGACTTTGCGTTGTGGAAAAAACAAAAGCCCGGGGAGCCGGCCTGGGACAGCCCCTGGGGCAAAGGAAGGCCGGGCTGGCATATCGAGTGTTCCGCCATGTCCACCAAGTACCTGGGCCAGACCATAGACATCCATGCGGGAGGACAGGACCTTATATTTCCCCATCATGAGAACGAAATAGCGCAGTCGGAGGGGGCTTCGGGCAAGCCCTTTGCGAGGTACTGGCTGCACAACGGGTTTATAAACATCGAGAATGAAAAAATGTCCAAGTCACTGGGCAACTTCTTCACCGTAAGGGATATTAGCCGGGACTATGACCTGGAAATAATCCGCTTCTTCATGCTGTCCGCCCATTATAGAAACCCGGTTAATTTCAGCCGTGAGATGCTTGAGCAGGCCAAAAACGGACTTACAAGGCTTTATAACGCAAAACGGGACCTGGAGCACATAGCCGAAAACGCGGACAGGAAGGACATGAACCGGGAAGAACGGGCAAAGGCGGAGGAACTGGAGGAATACAGGAAAAGGTTCAATGAGGCAATGGAGGACGACCTAAATACTGCGGATGCGCTGTCGGTTATTTTTGAACTGGTGCGGGACATCAACGCTTACATCAAACAGGGCATCTCTGCCGGTTTTGCAAAATGGGCCTTGGGGTTTCTTATGGAATTTGCCGATGTTTTGGGCCTTTTATCCAAGCAGCAGGGACAGTTGGACCAGGAGATAGAAGACCTTGTGGCCGAGAGGGAAAGGGCAAGGAAAAGGAAGGACTGGGCTCTTGCGGACAAGATAAGGGACGACCTTAAAGAAAGGGGCATTATAATAGAAGATACCCCTCAGGGAGTCAAATGGAAAAGGGTCATAAAGTAAAGGGCTGGTGAAAAGGTTGGACAGGTACCTGAAGGGTTTTGAGAGCTTTAATTTGCCGGTACAGCCCGGGGACCTTTCTCCGCTGGTCCTGGCCTATATTGGCGATGCCTGTTTCGAGCTTTATATTAGAAGCAGGGTGGTAGCCGAAAACCCAAAACTGCCGCCGCAGAAACTGCACCGGCTAACGGTGGGTTATGTAAGCGCTTCATCCCAGAGCGATATTATACACGGGATATGGGAGCACCTTAATGAAAACGAGAGGACGGCGGTAAAAAAGGGTAGGAACGCAAAGTCCGGCACATCGCCAAAAAACGCAGATGTGGTCCAGTACAGGTATGCCACGGGGTTCGAAACACTGGTGGGGTACTTGTTTTTGGCGGGCGAAGCGGAAAGGCTTTTATACATACTGGATAAGGCCTATGACTTTTTTATGCGCACTAATGAACAGGATTCCCGGCTTAAGGGGGAACATTAACTTCCCTGGGGGTCGCGGCCGTCATATAAATAATTGCAGGGGGTTTTGGAAAAATGATGAAACCAAGGGTTAAACTTTTAGGGCATACGCCGGAACCGGACAGGCTTGTTTCCGCCGCCGCCAAGCTTTGTTATTCGAGGGTGGGGGCCGAGGACATACTGGAGGGCCTGTCACCGGAAAAGGTGGATAAATTTTTAAACCTGCTAATGGAGATGGGGCACCAGTCCCCCATTGAACATGCCTCCTTCACCTTTGCGGTGGAAGGGGTAAGCAGGGTGCTAACCCACCAGCTGGTAAGGCACAGGATTGCCAGCTATTCGCAGCAGTCCCAAAGGTATGTTAAACTTGACGGGTTTGAATACATTATACCTCCCCATATAGCCGGGATACCCGAAGCCAGGGAATTGTTCGAAAGGGCCATGCGGGAGGACCAAAAGTACTATGACCGTCTGGTAAAGCTCCTGTATGACAGCCATTATGAAAGGTTGATAAAAGAGGAAGGGGACGAAAAACAGGCTCGCCAGGCCGCTGAAAAAATGGCCATAGAGGATGCCAGGTACGTTTTTCCCAACGCCTGTGAAACCAAGATTATATTTACAATGAACGCAAGGGCACTACATAATTTCTTCCGGCTGCGGTGCTGCAGCAGGGCCCAGTGGGAAATCCGGACCCTGGCGGAGGAAATGCTAAAAGAAGTGCGGCAGGTGGCACCCATACTTTTTAAAAACGCCGGACCTGCCTGCCTCATCGGCCCCTGTCCCGAGGGTAAAATGTCCTGCGGTCAGGCGGCAGCTATACGGGAGAAGTTCAAAAATTTATAAAGGGAATAGTGGACATACTGTTACTGTCCGGGTTGGGCATGGACAGGGGGTGCTTATTTAATGGAAGGGAAGGACTCTCCGGAGGGCCTGGACCTGGTGGAGGGGAGAAATCCCGTCGCTGAACTTATAAAGGCTCAAAGGAGGGTGAACAGGCTGTTGGCGGCAAAGGGCGTTGACCGCACCGGTGAAAGAATAATAAACGATGCCCTGAAAAGGGGCATAAAAGTGGAATACGTGGACAGAAAAGAACTGGACAGGATATCACGGACGGGGGCACACCAGGGTTTTATTGCCCTGGTGGAAAGGTTTCGTTATGCCGAAGGGCCGGAGGCAATTGTTGAAACGGCGCGAAGAAAAGGCGAGGACCCGCTTGTGGTGGTCCTTGATAAAATTTGTGACCCCCGTAACCTGGGAGCCATAATAAGGACTGCTTACTGCTGCGGGGCCCACGGCATTGTTATTCCCAAAAGAAACGCAGCGGGGGTGACGCCGGCGGTGGTGAAGGCCTCGGCCGGTGCGGCCGGGTATATTCCGATTGCCCAGGTGACAAATACGGTACGCGCCATTGATCAGCTTAAGGGTATGGGTCTTTGGATAGCCGGGGCCGATATGGACGGGGAGCTTATGTACAGGGCCGACCTTAAGGGTCCCCTTGCGCTGGTGGCGGGCAGCGAAGGTAAAGGCCTAAGCCGCCTGGTCAGGGAAAAATGCGATTTCCTGGTAAGTGTGCCCATGAAAAACGACTTTTCTTCGCTTAATGTCTCGGTGGCCGCCGGGGTGCTGCTTTATGAAGCGCTCAGGCAGAGGGAATACAATTAACAGGGGCTGTGTGGAGGTTTTCCATGGGGGAATATCTGATTGTGGACGGGTATAATATAATTAATGACTGGCCTTCGTTAAAGGCACTGTTTAGTGAAAACGTTGAAGCAGCCCGGGATAAACTGATTGAAATTATGGCCGAGTACAGGGCCTATAAAGGTATAAATGTGATGGTTGTATTCGACGGTCACCGGGTCAAGGACAATCCGGGCAGTTCTTCGTATGTCAAGGGAGTCCATGTAGTATACACCAGGGAACAGGAAACCGCGGATAGTTTCATAGAGAAAAGCGTAGCCCGCCTTGCGAAGAATGCACTGGTAAGGGTGGCCACCTCCGACTGGGCGGAGCAGCAGGTAATACTGGCCCTGGGCGGGATAAGGGTTTCGGCCGGGGAGCTAAAGGGCCTTGTGGAGGGCTGTAACAGGGATATTAAACAAAGAATGGTCGGAAGGAGCGCGGACAGTATTAATACGGTGGACGGAAGTCTTAGCCCGGAAGTGGCGCGGAAACTCCAAAAATGGCTGAAAGAGCCATAGGTCCGGCTTGACTATTAAAAAACACATATATATAATTATTGTATGGTTTAAAGGTGGACAAATACCCTTGCTGGAGTGGAGGCGATGCCTGTGGAAGCGAAGGCCCACGATGAAAGAGCATATAAGCATTACGAAATGATGCTTGATGAGGAAGTGGTACAGCAGGCAAAGGAAGGCAACTGTAAGGCGGCGGAATACCTGATAAGCAAGTACAAGAATTTTGTAAGGGCGAAGGCCCGGTCCTATTTCCTTATAGGTGCCGACCGGGAGGATATAGTCCAGGAGGGAATGATTGGTCTTTACAAAGCCATAAGAGACTTCAGGCAGGACAAGCTCTCGTCTTTCAGGGCTTTTGCGGAACTTTGCATTACCCGTCAGATTATTACCGCGATAAAAACCGCAACAAGGCAGAAGCATATCCCGCTGAATTCATACGTATCCCTTAATAAGCCGCTTTATGATGAGGAATCCGACAGAACGCTTCTGGACATACTTTCCGGAACCCGGGTAACCGACCCGGAGGAGCTTATAATAAGCAGAGAAGAGTTTGTAAACATTGAAAGTAAGATAGGCGAGATACTAAGCGACCTTGAATGGGAGGTACTGATGTCCTACCTTCAGGGTAAGTCATACCAGGAAATCGCCTGTGACCTGGACCGTCATGTTAAGTCCATTGACAATGCACTGCAGAGGGTGAAAAGGAAACTGGAAAGATACTTAAATACAAGGGAATAGCCCATAAAGTGACAAAATAATATTTCTTGACACCATAGGGTATCATATAGTAAAATAACTCATTGGCGGGCCCGATAGCGTAATATATTGAGATTGCAGCATTTTGCCCACGTAGCTCAGCAGGTAGAGCGTCGCCTTGGTAAGGCGGAGGTCACCGGTTCAAGTCCGGCCGTGGGCTCCATAATTATTTAATTACGAAACGCCAGGAACGGTTTCCTGGTCAAAACCATGAAGGAGGAGAACAAAGGAATGGGAAAGGCTAAATATGAGAGGACCAAACCGCATGTAAACGTAGGAACCATTGGGCACATAGACCATGGCAAGACGACGCTGACGGCGGCAATAACCTATGTACTGTCGAAGAGGGGCGGTGCGATGGCAACGGCATACGACCAGATAGACAAAGCTCCGGAGGAGAAGGAAAGGGGCATAACCATATCCACGTCCCACGTTGAATATGAAACGGAAAAGAGGCACTATGCGCACGTAGACTGTCCCGGACACGCGGACTATGTAAAGAACATGATAACGGGTGCGGCGCAGATGGACGGAGCAATAATAGTGGTATCGGCGGCGGACGGTCCCATGCCGCAGACCAGGGAGCATATACTGCTGGCGCGTCAGGTAAACGTACCCTACATAGTGGTATTCCTGAACAAGTGCGACATGGTGGACGACGAGGAGCTAATAGAGCTGGTAGAGATGGAAGTAAGGGACCTTTTGAACGAATACAACTTCCCCGGGGACGAAGTGCCGGTAATAAGGGGTTCTGCGCTTAAGGCACTGGAGGACCCGGACAGCGAATGGGCGGACGCAATAATTGAGCTTATGGACGCTGTTGACGAGTACATTCCGACGCCGGAGCGGGACGTTGACAAGCCTTTCTTAATGCCTGTGGAGGACGTATTCAGCATAACGGGCCGAGGCACCGTGGCAACGGGCAGGGTAGAAAGGGGAACCCCGATGGGTACAGGACCAGGTAGAGATAGTGGGTCTTACCGAAGAGTCCAGGACGGTAGTGGTAACGGGAGTGGAGATGTTCAGGAAGCTGCTTGACCAGGCGGTGGCAGGAGACAACATAGGAGCGCTACTAGAGGTGTACAGCGTAACGAGATAGAGAGGGGCCAGGTACTGGCCAAGCCGGGTTCAATAAAGCCGCACACGCATTTTGAAGCGGAAGTGTATGTATTGACGAAGGAAGAGGGCGGCAGGCACACCCCGTTTTTCAACGGATACCGTCCGCAGTTTTATTTCAGGACAACCGACGTAACCGGCACGATAGCTTTGCCGGAGGGAGTGGAGATGTGCATGCCCGGTGACAACATCACCATGACCATAAAGCTGATAACCCTATAGCGATAGAAGAGGGTATCCGATTTGCTATAAGGGAAGGCGGCAGGACAGTAGGAGCAGGGGTAGTCTCCAAGGTACTGGAGTAAGACAAGGGGACGGTTCTCGTGTCTAACCGAAGGTACGGAGAGTGTTCAGGCTGCTTGTGAAAATGGTTGGCAAAAAGCGGTTGGCGGAGCGATAAGGGATAACTGGGGACATTCCTTGTGCATAAAGGAATGCTAAACATAAAGGGGTGTCCCCATTCCTTGACTAATCTTTCCTGCCGCCTGCCGAATACGAACCGTCATTGACAATCAGAAGTATATGTGGTAAATTCTACTGGTAATCTTAGGCTCCGGCCGGAGAGTTGACCAGGAGCGGTCCGGGAGGTGTAGTCATGAGGGTAAAAGTTACTCTGGCATGTACCGAGTGCAAACAGAGAAATTATAGTTCGATGAAAAACAAGAAGAACAACCCCGAAAGAATAGAAATGAACAAGTACTGCAAGTTTTGCGGCAAGCATACCCTTCACAGGGAGACTAAATAATAGTATAAATACTATGATAGGGTGTGAGTAATATGGCGGGTGAGAAGAAAGGTTTCGGCGGCAAAGCCGGAAAGTTCATGAAAGAGACACGGTCCGAATTGAAAAAAGTGATATGGCCCAGCCGGAAAGAGCTGGTCTCATTTACATCGGTGGTTTTTGTAGCGGTGATATTGGCTGCACTTCTCATATTCGTGTTTGATTTAGCCTTCGGCAAAATGCTGGGGCTGATAATCGGGTAGAAGGAGGGGAGGGCCACAAGGCCCTTAAGTTTATGCCTGAAAAGATGGAACCAAAATGGTATGTTATTCATACTTACTCCGGTTATGAGAACAAGGTGAAAGCCAACCTTGAAAAGGCTGTTGAAAACCGGGGATTGCAGGATGTCATAACCGAAGTGCAGGTACCCATGGAGGAACACTACGAAAGGAAAAACAACAAGCTGAAAAGGACATTGAAAAAGGTTTTTCCGGGATACGTGCTTGTTAAGATGGTCATGAACGACGAATCCTGGTATGTTGTTCGAAACACCCGCGGTGTTACCGGCTTCGTAGGACCGGGGTCCAAGCCTGTGCCTCTTACCGACGAGGAAATAGTGAACTTGGGCGTTGAAGAGATACCCATAGTGGTGGACTTTAAAATAAAGGACCCGGTAAAGGTTATTAGCGGACCCTTTGAAAATTTCATAGGAACCATTGAAGAGATAAACTTGGATAAACACAAGGTGAAGGTTCTGATATCCATGTTCGGCAGGGAAACGCCTGTGGAGCTGGACTTTGTACAAATAGAGAAAATAAGATAAGGAGGTGTGTTTATGGCAAAAAAGGTAGTTGGACTAGTCAAACTGCAAATACCGGCAGGCAAAGCCACTCCGGCACCACCGGTGGGAACCGCCCTTGGACCCCATGGAGTAAACATAATGGTTTTTGCAAGGAGTTCAACGAAAGGACCGCAAAACAGGCAGGTCTTGTTATCCCGGCGGTGATTACCATATACCAGGACAGGTCTTTCAGCTTTATTACCAAGACGCCTCCTGCTCCGGTACTGCTTAAGAAGGCGGCAGGAATAGAAAGCGGCTCCGGAGAACCAAACAGGGCTAAGGTGGGTAAAGTATCAAAGGCGAAAATAAAAGAGATAGCAGAATTGAAGATGGCGGATTTAAACGCCGCAAACCTTGAAGCCGCCATGAAAATGATTGAGGGAACGGCAAGAAGTATGGGCCTGGTGGTGGAGGAATAAAAAATAAGGCACCTGTGGGAGGTAAAAATACCGCAAATACCACATAGGAGGTAATAGTATGCCAAAGAGAGGCAAAAAATATCTAAACAGTAAAGAGCTTTACGATTCAAAAAAGCTGTACGATTCAACCGAAGCACTGGAACTGGTACAAAAAACCGCAACGGCAAACTTTGATGAAACGGTGGAAGTATCAGTTAAGCTTGGGGTGGACCCGAGACACGCGGACCAACAGGTAAGGGGAGCAATAGTGCTGCCCCACGGAACCGGCAAAACCAAGAGGGTTTTGGTTATGACCAAGGGGGAGAAGGTCAAAGAAGCCGAGGAAGCGGGCGCAGACTATGTAGGACTGGAAGAGTATGTAGAAAAGATTCAAAAAGAAAACTGGTTTGACTTTGACGTGGTTGTGGCAACCCCCGATGTTATGAACGTGGTGGGAAGGCTGGGTAAGGTGCTTGGGCCCAAGGGACTTATGCCCAACCCGAAATCCGGCACCGTTACCTTTGATGTTGCAAAGGCCATAAGCGAAATAAAGGCCGGTAAGATTGAGTACCGACTGGACAAGACCAGTATAATACACGCCCCGATAGGAAAAATATCCTTTGGGACCGAAAAACTTGTGGAAAATTATAAAGCTCTTGTGGAAGCCATTATAAAGGCAAAACCGGCAGCGGCAAAGGGCCAGTATCTAAAAAGCATTGTGGTTTCCAGTACAATGGGTCCCGGGATTAAAATAAATACTGCAAAACCGATTGACTAAAAAAGGCCAATGCGGCCTAAAAACAAGAATATTGGTTACCCGAGACAGTAGGAGCCTTTTGGCTTAAACATTCCTACCGAGGTAAGGAGCAAGGGCTATAAGCCTTTTGAGTGCAGAGCCTTTACCTGTCTTCGGGTGGAGGCTTTTGTGTTGTAAGTACTGGTCATGCCCATTGAGTGGAGGAGGTGCAAAAATAAGTGTCGGACAAAAGAATTGCCAAGGAACAGGTGGTTAACGAAATCAAAGAAAAGTTCCAGCGGGCCGAGGCGGTGGTGTTGGTTGACTACAGGGGCCTTAACGTGGCGGAAGTGACCGAGCTGAGGAAAAGGTTCAGGGAAGCCGGGGCCGATTACAAGGTCTATAAAAACACGCTGATGACAAGAGCCCTGACCGAGCTTGGGATAGAGGGACTTAATCCCTACCTTACCGGGCCCAACGCAATAGCCCTGGGATACGATGACCCGGTGGTTCCGGCCAAAATTATTTCCGAGTTTGCCAAGGACCATGATAAGCTGGAGATAAAGGCCGGGATGATTAGCGGGAAGGTTATAGGGGCAGAGGGCATAAAATCCCTGGCCAGCCTGCCTTCCAAGGAGGTGCTTGTGGCACAGGTCCTCGGCGGCCTGAACGCACCCATTACCGGTTTGGTAAATGTACTGCAAGGAAATATCAGGAATCTCGTGTATGCATTGAATGCTATAGCAGAGAAAAAAACCGCTTAGCAAAAAAAATATGGAGGGATAAATCATGGCAAGCGAAAAAATTCAAAAACTGATTGATGAGGTAAAGAATCTTACGGTATTGGAACTTTCAGAACTGGTTAAAGCCCTGGAAGAGGAGTTTGGTGTTAGCGCAGCCGCCCCGATGGCTGTGGCGGCAGCGCCGGTGGCCGGCGGGGCAGCCCCCGCAGCGGCGGAGGAAGAAAAGACCGAGTTTGACGTAATCCTTGCAAATGTAGGCCAGGAAAAAATCAAGGTTATCAAAGTGGTACGAGAAATCACCGGCCTTGGGCTCAAGGAAGCCAAGGACCTTGTGGACAATGCTCCCAAACCGGTTAAAGAGGGCATAACCAAGGAAGAAGCACAGTCGATAAAGGCTAAACTTGAAGAAGTGGGTGCCGGCGTAGAAGTTAAGTAACAGCCGGGAATAAACAAAGGGAAAACAGCAGGCGGGATATTTATATTCCTGCCTTGCTGTTTTTTGAGAAAACTTTTGTTAGTGTAAAATTACTTTGGGAAAAAACCAAAAAATAAAAGATAAGAGTATCTCTCCTGTGATATCATGTAGTTTGAACAACACCATAAAACCACGGGAAGGAGATACTCTTATGGAACTAATTATACAGGAAATCATAGAAAAAATCAGTAGTTGTTTTGAAAAGGAACTAGAGAATCTGATACGTGAAAGAAGAGACATATCCGAATTTATTCTAGCTACTAAGAAGACGTTGGACGAGATTGGGGTAGCCCTAGTGGCCGAAGCCTTGGAAACAATAAACGAGGCGTATAGAAACAGTAAAGACCGGAAACGAAACTGGACAGTAAAAGAGAAAGCGGCTGAAAAGACCCTTATGACAATATTTGGCGAAGTAAGGTATGAAAGGACATATTACAAGAATAAAAAAACAGGTGAATACAGCTACCTGTCAGATGAGGCAGTGGGCATAAAAGCCCATGATAAAATGGATGCTTCACTAAAGGCAAGGCTCATAGAGGAAGCAGTATTTATGCCCTATAGTAGAAGTGCAAAGGAAGCAGCTGAAGCTGTGGATCTAACATCACAGACAGTAATGAACAGCATCCGTGAACTTGGCAGTGTAAGTAATGATGCAGTGGAGGTTAAGCAAGATAAAAGGTCCGTAAATGTACTCTACATAGAGGCAGATGAAGACCATGTACCACTTCAGGTTGGAGGCTACGCAGAACCAAAGCTTGTATATGTGCATGAGGGCAGGAAACAGGTTGGTAAAGACCGGTGGAAGTTAATAAATCCAAGGTATTTAAGCGGCGTTTATGCAAACAGTGATGAGCTATGGATGGAAGTTTTGGACTACATAGATAAGACTTATGATATGGATTCTATTGAAAATATATACCTGTCAGGTGATGGTGCTGCCTGGATAAAAAATGGACTAGGCTGGATAAAGGGAAGCATCTTTGTGCTGGACCGTTATCACTTATCAAAGTATGTAACACAAGCAACAGCGCATATGAGCTACACAACACCAATTATGTGGGATTATATAAATGCTGGAGACAAGGGAAGTGTAAAAGAGCTGTTTAAAGCAATCATAAGTACAACAGAGCCGGAAACAAAGAAGAGAGCTGTGCAGGAAGCAAGAAGATATATACTAGGCAACTGGGAAGGGATAATGCGGCAGTATGAGGCAGATTACATCGGCTGCAGTGCAGAGGGTCATGTTAGCCATATCTTGTCGTCCAGGTTAAGTTCACGGCCTCTGGGCTGGAGTAGAATGGGTGTGGACCAGATGGCCAGGTTAAGGGTCTTTGTAGCAAACGGCGGAAATGTGTATGATATATTTATGCGAAAGAAAAAAGCAGCAATAAATGAAGCAAGGGAGGTAAAAGTGGACCGTGAGATTATCCGTAAGAGAAAGCTTACAGCATCGCGCGAAACCATCGGTAACATAACCATTTTGAATATTGGTAAAAGGACTTGGGCTTCCCAGTTCCTTAAGTCAGTGAGGGACGCTTAAAGTAGCAGGTAAACAGGAGATTACTTTTATTTTTAAAACCCATAGTATCTTGACGCTATCAAAACTTTTACAAATGGTTGACAATAATAGAGCCTTGTGTTAATATTATAAATTGCATTGATATAAACAGATTTAGGATTCATTATTACTTTTGTATAAAATATTTATTATATGGAAATAGTATAATAGATGTATTCTGCCCTATTTGATAAAAATTTATTTTATAAAGCTGTAGTCGATTTGACCAGCAATACAAGGGTTTATTTGTTCTTTTCATCTTCAAGGCCTTCCGGTGGCAGTTTATGGAGCATAATTGTGGGAGACCACCGTTTGCAGCGACTAAGTCGCTATTTTACTTTTATTTCAAGAGGTGAACGATGATGGTACATCCTGTTCAGATGGGCAAGAAGGTTAGAATGAGCTTTTCCAAGATTGATGAAGTGCTGGACATGCCGAATCTCATCGAGGTGCAGAAGAATTCCTACCTGTGGTTCCTTGAGGAAGGCTTGCGGGAGGTGTTCGAAGATATTTCCCCCATCCAGGACTACACCGGGAACCTGGTGCTTGAATTCCTGGACTACTACTTAGAGGACAAACCCAAGTATTCGGTAGAAGAATGCAAGGAAAGGGACGTGACATATTCAGCACCCCTTAAAGTAAGGGTTAGACTTATAAACAGGGAAACGGGAGAAGTAAAAGAACAGGAAGTCTTCATGGGGGATTTTCCCCTTATGACGGACAAGGGTACATTCATCATTAACGGTGCTGAAAGGGTTATAGTAAGCCAGCTTGTAAGGTCTCCGGGAGTCTATTATGCTGAAGAGATTGATAAGACCGGCAAGAGGCTTTTTTCTGCTACGGTAATTCCCAACCGGGGCGCATGGCTTGAGTACGAAACGGATTCCAACGATATAGTATATGTAAGGGTGGACCGGACCAGGAAGATACCCATTACAGTGCTGGTCAGGGCTATGGGGTATAACACAAACCAAGAGATAATAGAACTTTTGGGGTCGTCCGAAAGGCTACTGACAACGCTGGAAAAGGACAGCTCTAAGAATGCCGAGGAGGCTCTTTTGGATATTTACAAGAGGCTCCGGCCGGGAGAGCCGCCCACCATTGACAGTGCCCAGTCATTGATCAATACGCTGTTTTTCGATCCCAAAAGGTATGACCTGGCCAAGGTGGGAAGGTATAAGTTCAATAAAAAACTGGCGCTGTGGTCAAGGATATGGGGAAAGACAAGCGCCAGTGACATTGTGAACCCGGTCACCGGCGAAGTGATAGTGGAAAAGGGGCAGAGAATCACCAAGGAACAGGCGAAGACCATTCAGAACTTGGGGATAAATTCTGTTGATATAAAATACGAAGATACCGAAATAAGGGTGGTTGGAAACAACTTTGTGGATGTAAAATCGGTGGACCTTCCCTTTGATATTTTGGAAATAGACCAGCTAAAGCTGAACAGGATGCTTTATTATCCCGTGTTGAAAGAGATTATGGATTCGTGCAAAACCGCCGAGGAACTGAAAGAGGCCCTTAGGGAAAGGGCGGCGGAACTGTCCCCCAAGCATATAATAGCAGATGACATTATTGCATCGGTCAACTATATTTTCGGCCTCAGCTATGAAATAGGGGACATAGACGATATAGACCACCTGGGCAACAGGAGGCTCCGGTGTGTCGGAGAGCTTTTGCAGAACCAGTTCAGGATAGGCCTTTCCAGGATGGAAAGGGTGGTCAAGGAAAGGATGACCATCCAGGATATAGACGTCGTTACGCCCCAGGCCCTTATAAATATAAGGCCGGTGGTGGCGGCCATTAAGGAATTCTTCGGCAGCAGTCAGCTGTCCCAATTTATGGACCAGACCAATCCGCTGGCGGAGCTCACGCACAAGCGCAGGCTGTCCGCCCTCGGGCCTGGGGGTCTAAGCCGGGAGAGGGCAGGATTTGAGGTAAGGGACGTGCACAATTCCCACTACGGAAGGATATGCCCAATTGAGACCCCTGAGGGACCAAACATAGGGCTGATAGGCTCCCTGAGCACCTATGCGAGGATAAACGAATACGGGTTCATAGAGGCCCCTTACCGCAGGGTGGACAATAAGCGGGGCGTTGTTACCGACGAAATTGTATATATGACCGCCGACGAGGAGGGGGAATACACGATAGCCCAAGCCAACGAGCCGTTGGATGAAGAGGGAAGGTTCCTGGACAAAAGGATTACCGCAAGGGCCGGGTTTAAAAGGGATATCGTGGTGGTCCCGGCCGCGGAGGTGGACTTCATGGACGTATCACCGAAACAGGTGGTTTCGGTGGCCACATCCATGATTCCCTTCCTGGAAAACGATGACGCAAACAGGGCGCTGATGGGTGCCAACATGCAGAGACAGGCGGTGCCCCTTTTGAAGCCCCAGGCTCCCATAGTAGGCACCGGAATGGAATATAAAGCGGCAGGGGATTCGGGAGTGGTGGTGATAGCGAAAAATTCCGGCACCGTTATCCGGGTTACGGCGGAAGAGATAAGAATAAGCCGATGGGACGGCGGCGGCGTGGATATATACAAACTGCTTAAGTTCAAACGTTCCAACCAGGGCACCTGCATAAACCAAAGGCCCATAGTATCCATGGGCGAGGAAGTGGAAAAAGGGCAGGTCATAGCCGACGGGCCCTCCACCAACGAGGGGGAAATCTCGCTGGGCAAAGACGTGCTGGTTGGCTTTATGACATGGGAAGGATACAACTACGAGGACGCCATCCTGATAAGCGAAAAGCTGGTCAGGGATGATGTGTACACCTCCATTCATATAGAGGAATACGAGGCGGAAGCCCGGGACACCAAACTCGGGCCGGAGGAGATAACCAGGGATATACCCAATGTGGGAGAGGACGCCTTAAAGGACCTTGACGAAAGGGGCATAATACGAATAGGGGCGGAAGTAAGGGCCGGCGACATACTGGTGGGCAAAGTAACGCCCAAGGGCGAAACAGAGCTTACCGCGGAGGAAAGGCTCCTTAGGGCCATATTCGGTGAAAAGGCCCGGGAGGTAAGTGACACCTCCCGTCGGGTACCCCACGGGGAATCCGGCATTATAGTAGATGTTAAGGTGTTTACCCGGGAAAACGGGGATGAGCTGCCGCCCGGGGTCAACAACCTGGTAAGGGTGTACGTTGCCCAAAAAAGAAAGATATCGGTGGGAGATAAGATGGCCGGCAGGCACGGCAACAAGGGGGTTATATCCAGGATACTGCCGGAGGAGGATATGCCTTTCCTCCCCGATGGAACCCCGCTGGAAATAGTATTAAACCCACTGGGGGTACCTTCCAGGATGAATATAGGACAAGTGCTGGAGGTGCATTTGGGCCTTGCAGCCAAGGCGCTGGGCTGGGAAATATCAACCCCGGTATTCGACGGTGCCAGTGAGGAGGATGTATTTGCCACGCTGCGCCAGGCGGGCCTTCCGGAAGACGGAAAGCTTGTTATATACGATGGCAGAACAGGGCTGCCCTTTGATAACAAGGTTACAGTGGGATATATGTATATGATGAAACTTGCGCACCTGGTGGACGACAAAATCCATGCCCGGTCCACCGGACCCTATTCGCTGGTTACCCAGCAGCCTCTGGGCGGGAAGGCCCAGTTCGGAGGCCAAAGGTTCGGCGAGATGGAGGTATGGGCCTTGGAGGCCTATGGAGCGTCCCATACGCTGCAGGAGATTTTAACGGTGAAATCCGACGACGTGGTGGGCAGGGTAAAAACCTACGAATCCATTGTTAAGGGAGAGAATATACCTGAACCCGGCGTCCCGGAATCCTTTAAGGTTTTGATTAAGGAACTGCAAAGCCTTGCATTGGACGTTAAGGTTCTTTCGGAGGAGAACGAGGAGATTGCACTAAAAGAACTTGACGACGATGAAGATGAAATGGAAGAACTGTCGGTAAATATTGAGGGCAGGGAAGACGAGCCGGAGGACATTTCCTATGACGGTAAGCTTGATGAGGATGACGAGGAATTCGAAGACGAGCTTAACCTGGATGACCTTCAGCCGTTGGATGACGGCGAACTGGAAATAGATGATTCGCTTTTTGAGGACGAGGATTTTGAAGATGAAGACGAAGAGGATGGTTTAGATTATTAATGAAGGGAGAGAAACTCCTTGTTCGAACTGAATTTTTCGATTCCATCAGGATTGGCCTGGCTTCACCGGAAAAAATACGTGAATGGTCCAGGGGAAGTAAAAAAACCCGAGACCATAAACTACAGGACGTTAAAACCTGAAAAGGAGGGCTTGTTCTGCGAAAAAATCTTCGGGCCCCAAAAAGACTGGGAATGTCACTGCGGTAAGTATAAAAGGGTAAGGTACAAGGGTATTGTATGTGACCGGTGCGGTGTGGAGGTTACCCGTTCCAAGGTACGAAGGGAGAGGATGGGGCATATAGAGCTTGCGGCCCCTGTATCCCATATTTGGTATTTTAAGGGTATACCCAGCCGTATGGGGCTATTGCTGGACATGTCGCCCAGGGCCCTTGAAAAGGTCTTGTACTTTGCATCCTATATAGTAATAGACCCGGGGACCACCGGCCTGGCCGAAAAGCAGCTGCTTACGGAAAAGGAATTCAGGGAAGCCATTGAAAAGTATGGAAATAAGTTCAAGTACGGCATGGGAGCCGAGGCAATAAAAGAACTTCTGCACAGGATAGACCTGGATAAACTGGCGGAGGACCTTAAAGTCCAGCTTAATGAGAGTACCGGCCAGAAAAAAATCCGCGCGGTAAGAAGGCTGGAAGTGGTGGAAGCCTTCAGGAAATCCGGCAACAAACCCGAATGGATGATATTGGACGTAATCCCGGTAATACCGCCGGAACTAAGGCCGATGGTACAGCTGGATGGAGGCCGGTTCGCCACTTCGGATTTGAACGACCTATACCGGAGAGTTATAAACAGGAACAACCGCCTGAAGAGGCTGCTTGACCTGGGCGCCCCGGATATTATAGTAAGGAACGAAAAAAGAATGCTGCAGGAGGCGGTGGATGCGCTTATAGACAACGGGCGGCGGGGACGTCCCGTTACCGGCCCGGGCAACCGGCCCCTTAAGTCGCTGTCCGACATGCTCAAGGGCAAACAGGGCAGATTCCGCCAGAACCTCCTTGGAAAAAGGGTGGACTATTCGGGCCGTTCGGTTATAGTTGTGGGACCGGAGCTTAAGATGTACCAGTGCGGCCTCCCCAAGGAGATGGCCCTTGAACTGTTCAAACCCTTTGTTATGAAAAGACTGGTTAATGAAAACTATGCCCATAACATAAAAAGCGCAAAACGGATGGTGGAAAGGGTTAAGCCTGAAGTTTGGGACGTCTTAGAGGAAGTTATAAAGGAACATCCGGTACTTTTAAACAGGGCGCCCACGCTGCACAGGCTGGGTATACAGGCCTTTGAGCCGGTGCTGGTTGAAGGCAGGGCCCTTAAGATACACCCGCTGGTTTGTACCGCGTACAACGCCGACTTTGACGGTGACCAGATGGCGGTACACGTACCCCTTTCGGCGGAGGCCCAGGCCGAAGCAAGAATTTTGATGCTGTCCACAAACAACATACTCAAGCCGACCGACGGGAAACCGGTGGTAAGTCCCACCCAGGACCTTGTCCTGGGGCTTTATTACCTGACCGCCCATGTTCCGGGCAGAAAGGGCGAAGGAAAGGTGTTTCGCGACTTCAACGAAATGCTTATGGCCTACGAAACCGGGGTGGTGGACCTCCATGCAAAGGTAAAGGTGAGGATGCAGGATAAAACCGACGGCACCTACGGCATGGTGGAGAGCACGGTGGGCAGGTTCATTTTTAACGATGCGCTGCCGGAGGGGCTGGGGTTTGTTGATAAAAGCATACCGGAGAACAAGTTCAAGCTGGAAATTGACGAACTGGTTGACAAAAAAATGGTGGGCAAGATAATAGACCGGTGCTACAGGCTGTATGGCAACACCGAAACCGCCATTGTGCTGGACAGGATGAAGGAACTGGGATTTAGATACTCCACCAAGGGAGCCATAACCATTTCTGTGTCCGACATGATTATACCGGAGGAAAAGGCACATCTTCTTTCCAAGGCGGACGAAGAGGTGGATACCATTGAAAAGCAGTACAGGAGGGGCCTAATATCCGACGATGAAAGATACCAGAAAGTGATAGAGACCTGGACCAGGGTTACCGAGGATGTGACCGAGGCGCTGATGGAGAGCCTTGACCCAATGAACTCGATATTCATGATGGCCCATTCTGGGGCAAGGGGAAGCAAGAACCAGATAAGACAGCTGGCGGGAATGAGGGGCCTTATGGCCAACCCCTCCGGACGGATTATAGAGCTTCCCATCCGGGCCAACTTCAGGGAAGGTCTCACGGTGCTGGAGTTCTTCATATCTACCCACGGCGCCAGGAAAGGACTGGCGGACACCGCCTTAAGGACCGCGGACTCCGGGTACCTTACCCGAAGGCTGGTGGACGTAAGCCAGGATGTAATAGTGAGGGAAGAGGACTGCGGTACCAATCAAACCCTTGAAGTAAGCAGCGTCCTGGACGGCAAGGACGTTATCGAAGACCTGTCCGACAGGACTTGGGGCAGGTACACGCTGCATGAAGTGGTGGACCCGAACACCGGCGAGGTTATAATACCGGCGGATACGCTGATAAACGACCATTACGTGGAAAAGCTGAAAAAGGCGGGACTTAAAAAGGTACCAATACGGTCTGTGCTGACCTGCCGCTCAAGGTACGGGGTATGTTCCAAGTGTTACGGGGTTAACCTGGCCACCGGCGATTTGGTAAACGTCGGCGAATCGGTAGGAATAATAGCCGCGCAGTCGATAGGGGAGCCCGGGACTCAGCTTACCATGCGTACATTCCACACCGGCGGAGTTGCAGGGGATGACATTACCCAGGGTCTCCCAAGGGTGGAAGAGCTGTTTGAGGCCAGGAAGCCTAAAGGCCTTGCGGTCATAGCCGAAGTATCCGGTACCGTTAAAATCAACGAAAGCAGGAAAAAACGGGAGGTCATGGTTATAACCGACGAGGGAGAGGTCAAAAACTACCTCATACCTTACGGTGCATGGGTTAAGGTTAAGGATGGGGATACTATTGAGGCCGGGGATGAGATTACCGAGGGCTCGGTAAACCCCCATGATATTCTGAAGATTAAGGGCGTCAAGGGTGTCCAGACATACCTTTTGCAAGAGGTACAAAAGGTTTACCGGCTCCAGGGCGTGGATATAAACGACAAACACATAGAGATAATAATAAGGCAGATGCTGAGGAAGGTCAAGGTGGAGGATTCCGGGGATACTTCTCTGCTGCCCGGCGGGCTGGTGGATATCTTCAGGTTTGAGGAAGAGAACCGCGCGGTAGAGGCGGAGGGCGGAAGGCCGGCCATAGGTAAAAGGGTGCTTTTAGGTATAACAAAAGCGTCCCTTGCAACCGAATCCTTCCTGTCGGCGGCATCCTTCCAGGAGACCACCCGGGTGCTCACCGAAGCGGCTATTAAGGGCAAGACCGATCCGCTGGTAGGGCTTAAGGAGAACGTGATTATAGGCAAACTAATCCCGGCCGGTACCGGGATGAGCCGGTACAGGAATATACAGGTAATGGCGGAGGAAGAGGAGCAGCCTGAGGAGACTGTCGTGGAATAAATACAAAAAGCCTAAAAATAATATAATTGACACAGCCGGGTGCGAGTGGTAGAATATATACTGTTGCTGTTGCGGCTGTGAGCTGGACATGTAACGTCTTAACCTTGGAGGTTTTTGTATGCTGGATAGGTTAAAGGCTGCCCATAAGGTGGTTGGTACCAAGCAGTCCCTGAGGGCGGTCAAAGAGGGAAGGGCCCTGGTTGCATACATTGCACGGGATGCCGACCGCCATATCATACAGCAATTGGAAGCTTTATGCGACGAAAACGCCATAGAAAAGGTTGAAGTGGATACCATGGAAGAGCTGGGTCGGGCATGCGGCATAGAAGTAAAAGCCGCTTGTGCCGTCATACTAAAGCAGTAGCCCGGGGAAACCGGACAAGGGCCGGCGTATCCGGACTGCGGTGGAATAAAACAGCAACAGCAGCCCTTCCCAGCGAAGGGCTGTTTTTGTGATAAATTGGAACCGAGGAGGTGAAAGAATGCCAACCATTAACCAGCTGGTGAGAAAAGGAAGGGCTATGGTTGAATACAAGTCCGCATCCCCCGCGCTTAAAGAAAACCCTCAAAAAAGGGGAGTGTGCACCGCCGTAAAAACAACCACGCCTAAGAAACCCAATTCCGCCCTGAGAAAAATTGCCAGGGTGAGGCTGACCAACGGGATCGAGGTATCCGGTTACATCCCGGGTATTGGACACAATCTCCAGGAGCACTCGGTGGTGCTTATTAGGGGCGGCAGGGTTAAGGACCTTCCCGGTGTAAGGTATCATATTATAAGGGGTACCCTTGATGCAGCCGGTGTTGAGAACCGCAAACAGGCCAGGTCGAAGTACGGTGCCAAAAGGCCCAAAAAGAAATAATTGAATAATAATTGTGTCGCTGTGCATTTTATATAGAGTACAGAGCACAACGGCGGGCCATTATGCCGTCGAGTACCGATGAATGATTTTCAATTATTAAGGAGGGAAGCAGTGTGCCAAGGAAAGGAAGTGTTCCCAAGAGGGAATTGTTACCCGACCCGCTGTATAACGACAGGGTGGTTACAAAGCTAATCAACTACGTTATGCTGGACGGGAAAAGAGGTGTCGCTCAAAAAATCGTATACGATGCCTTTGAGATGATAAACAGAAAAACCGGAAGAGATGCCCTGGAAGTATTCCGGGAAGCCCTTGACAACGTCATGCCGGTACTGGAGGTCAAGGCAAGAAGGGTTGGAGGGGCTACCTACCAGGTACCCATGGAAGTGCGCCAAGACCGGCGCCTGGCCTTGGGGTTAAGATGGCTGGTCAATTATGCCCGGAACCGCGGGGAAAAGACTATGAAGGAAAGGCTGGCGGCGGAAATACTTGATGCCTTGAACAATACCGGAGCCAGCGTTAAGAAGAAAGAAGACACCCATAAGATGGCGGAAGCAAACAGGGCTTTTGCCCATTACAGGTGGTAAAATCGCTGAGCTGTCAAGGAGAAAAACAGCCGGCCTAAGGCCGGCCGAAAGGAAGTACGAAGGTGCCAAGAGAATTTCCCATAGAAAAAATAAGAAACATCGGAATAATGGCACATATTGATGCAGGGAAAACCACGACTACCGAGCGTATCCTGTTCTATACCGGACGGTTGCACAGGATGGGAGAAGTGCATGACGGCGCCGCCGCTATGGACTGGATGGAGCAGGAACAGGAGCGGGGGATCACCATTACTTCCGCTGCAACCACTGCATACTGGAAGGACCATAGAATAAATATCATCGATACGCCAGGGCATGTGGATTTCACGGTTGAGGTGGAAAGGTCCCTGCGTGTCCTTGATGGTTCGGTAGCGGTTTTTTGCGCAAAGGGCGGGGTAGAGCCCCAGTCCGAGACAGTATGGCGCCAGGCGGACAAGTATAATGTTCCTAGGATTGCTTATGTAAACAAAATGGACATAACCGGGGCCGATTTCTTCAATGTGATGGAGATGATGAGAAAAAGGCTGGGGGCAAACCCGGTGGCGGTACAGTTGCCCATAGGCAAGGAGGAAGGTTTCAAGGGAATAGTGGACCTGATTGCCATGAAGGCCGTGTACTACCTGGACGACCTGGGTACAAAGAGTGAGGAAAAGCCCATCCCCGGGGACATGGTGGAATTGGCCGAGGAGCATAGGAACCGCATGCTTGAATCCGTAGCCGACTTTGATGACACCCTCCTGGAAAAATATCTTGAGGGAGAGGATATTCCCAGGGAAGATATAATAAGGGCCCTTCGAGCAGCGACTTTAGATGTTAAGATAATCCCGGTGCTGTGCGGGTCCTCGTACAGGAACAAGGGTGTTCAGCTGCTGCTGGACGCCATAGTGGCTTACCTGCCATCGCCGGTGGATGTGGAGGCAATCAAGGGAGTGCTGCCCGATGGTGACGAGTGCGAGGAAAGGCACCCCTCCGACGATGAGCCCTTCTCGGCGCTGGCTTTTAAAATTATGACCGACCCCTATGTGGGCAAGCTTACCTTTTTCAGGGTTTATTCGGGAACCCTCAAAACCGGGTCCTATGTATATAATGCGACAAGGGATAAAAAGGAAAGAATAGGCAGGATACTGATGATGCACGCCAATGACCGGCAGGAAGTACCCGAAGTGTATGCCGGCGACATAGCCGCTGCGGTAGGCTTCAGAGAAACGGCCACCGGGGATACGCTGACCGATGCCGGGCATCCGCTGATCCTGGAATCCATGGTTTTCCCGGAACCGGTTATTTCGGTTGCCATTGAGCCCAAGACAAAGGTGGGCCAGGAGAAGATGTCCATTGCACTGCAAAAACTATCGGAGGAGGACCCCACATTCAAAACCTATACCGACCCGGAAACGGGGCAGACCATAATTTCAGGGATGGGGGAACTGCATCTTGAGATAATAGTGGAAAGGCTTCTTAGGGAATTCAAGGTGGAGGCCAATGTAGGAAAACCGCAGGTATCCTTTAAGGAGACCATAACCAAAAAGGTCAAGGCCGAAGGCAAGTTCATACGGCAGACGGGAGGCCGTGGTCAATACGGTCATGTGGTCATAGAACTGGAGCCCTTGGAGCCGGGCAGCGGATTCGAATTTGAGAACAGAGTGGTTGGCGGTGCAGTGCCTAAGGAGTATATACCGGCGGTGGAGGCGGGCATCAGGGAAGCAATGGAGAATGGCGTGCTGGGGGGATACAAGGTATTGGATTTCAAAGCCACCGTTGTAGACGGTTCGTTCCACGAGGTTGACTCCTCTGAAATGGCCTTCAAGATAGCCGGTTCCATCGCGTTCAAGGAAGGCGCGAGAAAGGCCGGTCCGGTGCTGCTGGAGCCCATTATGAAAATCGAAGTGGTGGTTTCGGAGGATTACATGGGGGACGTTATGTCGGACATAAGCGGCAGAAGAGGCCGGATAGAAGGAATAGAGCCCAGGGTGGGTACCCAACTGATAAAGGGGTATGTACCCCTTGCCGAGATGTTTGGTTATGCCACCGACCTAAGGTCCAAGACCCAGGGCAGAGGCACCTATACCATGCATTTCAGTCATTATGAGACGGTGCCCCAGAGTATAAAGGAGCAAATTTTAAAATAATATAACAAGGGGGAATTGCTGCCCGGCGACGGGTTGCCCCCCTGCAAAACTTTTTGTAGAAAGGAGAACAAAGGAATGGGAAAGGCTAAATATGAGAGGACCAAACCGCATGTAAACGTAGGAACCATTGGGCACATAGACCATGGCAAGACGACGCTGACGGCGGCAATAACCTATGTACTGTCGAAGAGGGGCGGTGCGATGGCAACGGCATACGACCAGATAGACAAAGCTCCGGAGGAGAAGGAAAGGGGCATAACCATATCCACGTCCCACGTTGAATATGAAACGGAAAAGAGGCACTATGCGCACGTAGACTGTCCCGGACACGCGGACTATGTAAAGAACATGATAACGGGTGCGGCGCAGATGGACGGAGCAATAATAGTGGTATCGGCGGCGGACGGTCCCATGCCGCAGACCAGGGAGCATATACTGCTGGCGCGTCAGGTAAACGTACCCTACATAGTGGTATTCCTGAACAAGTGCGACATGGTGGACGACGAGGAGCTAATAGAGCTGGTAGAGATGGAAGTAAGGGACCTTTTGAACGAATACAACTTCCCCGGGGACGAAGTGCCGGTAATAAGGGGTTCTGCGCTTAAGGCACTGGAGGACCCGGACAGCGAATGGGCGGACGCAATAATTGAGCTTATGGACGCTGTTGACGAGTACATTCCGACGCCGGAGCGGGACGTTGACAAGCCTTTCTTAATGCCTGTGGAGGACGTATTCAGCATAACGGGCCGAGGCACCGTGGCAACGGGCAGGGTAGAAAGGGGAACCCTGAGGGTACAGGACCAGGTAGAGATAGTGGGTCTTACCGAAGAGTCCAGGACGGTAGTGGTAACGGGAGTGGAGATGTTCAGGAAGCTGCTTGACCAGGCGGTGGCAGGAGACAACATAGGAGCGCTACTTAGAGGTGTACAGCGTAACGAGATAGAGAGGGGCCAGGTACTGGCCAAGCCGGGTTCAATAAAGCCGCACACGCATTTTGAAGCGGAAGTGTATGTATTGACGAAGGAAGAGGGCGGCAGGCACACCCCGTTTTTCAACGGATACCGTCCGCAGTTTTATTTCAGGACAACCGACGTAACCGGCACGATAGCTTTGCCGGAGGGAGTGGAGATGTGCATGCCCGGTGACAACATCACCATGACCATAAAGCTGATAACCCCTATAGCGATAGAAGAGGGTATCCGATTTGCTATAAGGGAAGGCGGCAGGACAGTAGGAGCAGGGGTAGTCTCCAAGGTACTGGAGTAAGACAAGGGGACGGTTCTCGTGTCTGTAAATGGGAAGTGGGAAGTGAGACGAGGGAAGTGGGTTTTCACTTCGCATGTCTCACATCTCACCTCTCAAATAGCTATTGATAATTTTTGCTTGTTATAATAAAATAAAATAGTTGCAGCAAGCAAGCGATGATATGGAAGGTTGCCGGAATTTGCCGGGAAATTTCCAAGGAGTATGTCCACATCTAGAATGGGGCGACTTTGGTTTTGTATGCACTTATGTTTAAAAAAAACTTCAAAACGCCTGGATGAGTGTATATGAGACCGGGTTGCGCGTAAACAAAAACGTGCGATTTTAAGGAGGTAAATTTGATGGCGAAACAAAAAATCAGGATAAGACTGAAGGCCTTTGACCATTCGGCCCTTGACCAGTCCGCAGCCAAAATAGTGGATACTGCGAAAAAAACAGGCGCCAAGGTATCGGGACCCATACCGCTACCCACCGAGAGGGATGTTGTAACCATACTTCGGGCCCCCCATAAGTACAAGGATTCAAGGGAACAGTTCGAGATAAGGACTCACAAAAGGCTTATAGACATTCACAATCCAAATCCCAAAACGGTGGATGCGCTTATGCGGCTTGACCTGCCCGCCGGTGTGGATATAGAGATTAAACTGTAGGATATTATGATTGTTTCCTAAAAAGGGGATAATCCGCTAATAATATTGGAGGTGCAACAGATGGTGAAAGGTATTCTGGGAAGGAAACTGGGCATGACACAGGTGTTCGACGAGAACGGAAATATAATACCGGTTACCGTAATAAAGGCGGGACCCGTAAAGGTGGTACAGAAAAAGACGATTGAAAGTGACGGGTACTCGGCAATACAGGTGGGGTTTGAAGATGTAAAACCCGCGAAAGTTAACAAGCCCGTAAAGGGTCATTTTGACAAGGGCGGGGTTGAGTACAAGAGGGTATTAAGGGAGTTTAGGATAGAAAATCCCGAGGACTACGAAGTAGGCCAGGAAATAAAGGTTGATACGTTCAAGGAAGGCGAAAAAGTTGACGTGGCAGGGACTTCTAAAGGTAAGGGTTTCCAGGGCGTTATAAAAAGGTGGGGCCAAGGTCGCGGTCCCATGACCCATGGCTCAAAGTACCACAGGGGAGTAGGCTCAATGGGCGGGACCAGTTCCCCGTCAAGAACCTTTAAGGGCAAAAGGATGCCGGGAAGAATGGGCGGCGAAAGGGTTACAGTACAGAACCTTGAAGTGGTAAAGGTGGACCCGGAGCACAATCTTATGCTTTTAAAGGGCGCGGTACCGGGACCCAAGGGCGGCTTACTGGTCATAAGGAATTCTGTCAAAGCATAAGAAGGCTTGTAGAAAGAGCAGCGGGTATGATGCTGGCGGAAACCGGAAAAAACTTTTAGAAATTCGCTTTTCGGCGTATGAGGTGTATGTTCGGTGAAGGCATCACTAAACTAAACCTTAAATCTAACTTAATAGATAAATATACAACGGACCTAATACGGAGGGCGGAATAGGCAATGGCCAGTTTATTCAGCTATCATGTCGGTTTCTCCTCCTGGTTGGTAAAGCTGGTTGGTCTTTAGCAGATAAAGATCAATCGACCAGTTTTCGGGCAGTAAGCGCAAGGGCACGTTTGTGTGCATATTGTTTAGGCTCCGCTTTCTTTAGGGCATAGTACTGCGCAAAGATAGGGTCGTGCATCCTGACACTGTCAGCCGCCTCAATGAGGTAGTACCGTAAGAAGCGATTACCTGAACGGATAAGCCGTGTGTTGTTGGCAGTAAAGTTACCAGATTTTGCGTTGCGTCCAGGCCAGGCTCTGCGAACTTGGCCAGCTGCTTATGGCTGTCAAACTGGTTAATATCGCCTATTTCGGCCAGTATACCAGAGAAAATATCAATAATACCCGCACAGAATTCAGGGTCTGAGCAGTGAATAGTATCCAGATGGTCCTCTATGGCTTTTTTCAGGGACTTAAGCTGCTCCCGGAGCGTCCTTATGACCCGTATGCTGGATGCCATAGCTAGATTAACGGAGTCGCGCCATGGCCTTTGGCAAGCGATAAGAAGACCGTGCTGCTTTCAAGTTCTTTGGCTACAGCCTGTGGGTCATCGAATCGAGCTTTACCATGCTGGATCAGGAACCAGGTAAGTTTGTCCAAAGAAGCTTCAGCCAAGGCTTTGCGCATTCAAACTCTTCCATGACTGCCAAAGAAGTAGCAGATAGCTTGTTGTCAAAAACGAGGGTGTAATCACTGCATTTTAGGTATAAGTTAGTCATAAGGAAGTTGCTTTCCCGTACTCAGGGCTCGTATAAGATGGTATCTGGCCCGTGTTAGCCTCTGCAAGCGTTGGCTATGGGCTCACTCCATGTGAATGGTGGGGCAGATGCCCGGCCATAAGCTTGGATGCTATGTACCAGGCATCGACCCTGTCATTTTTAGGAGCATCGAGGAAATGAGCCTTTTTAAACTCCTTGATGAGGCTAAAGTTAAACAAGTATACGTTAACATCTTCGCAGCCGAAGACCAGATGATGTTGTAGGTACATGGCAGCATGGGTAGAGTAACAACCGGTATGTTCAAGCCTGAAGAGTATTTGATCAAAGCCAGTGCTTTTGCACTAGCTGGCTGATACGCTGTTTAAGCCTAGCGATCCCGGGTCGATTGTTAAGCACAATAAACCTGGATAAGGGTCTTTTCCTCATCATCGTTTGATAGGCAACACCACATTATCCCTGCTGCTTAAGTACTCGACAAATAAAGGGTTGGGCATCTTAATCACCTCCTTTGCGGAATGGATAAGATGTCTACAGTCCTGGGGATGTCCCTGGGAAACCCATGAACGACAGCCTTGCGAGCTATAGGAATACATACCAAGTACCCTTCGATGCACATGCTTCCTCTGCTTGCAGGAAGGAAGAGAAGCCGGGAAACAGCCAGCGTGTAGGTCTATATCATGGGGCCAGGGAACACTCTTCGCGGGAAGACACCCGGAATATCGGGGCAACGGGAGGAGACGGAACATTCCCTTGGTAGACACCTTTGGCTATATTTTCCCAAAGACATCGCAGTACTGCAAACCCTAAATTAAAGAAAGATAGTGTAAAAGAGAAGAAATTACATTGGGCTGTAGATATGCGCTGCAGCTGAAGGTTCTGATGGATAACTTCAGAGTTACCCACAGACCCCACGAGCTTTGACAACGCCAAAGCGTTGACCACATATCCACAAGCCCCGACTACGACTAATAATGTTGTTTTAAAAAATATAAAGATAGATTTGAAGATAACATTATTAAGTCAATAAATATCAATATGAGTAACCTCCGAATTGGAATTTACATCCAAATTGGCTGCTGCTCATAGTATAAGGAGGAAAGGTTGGTGCTTCTAAAGTAGTGCAGTTTATAATACAGAAGGAAAGCAGGTAGGGGAAATAGACCTTTAAGGATGAGATTTTTGGTGCCGAGGTAACCAGCCCTGCTGCATCAGGCTGTGCAGGTATACCTAGCCAACCAAAGACAGGGTACCCATTCTGCAAAGACCCGGGCGGAAGTAAGGGGCGGCGGCAGAAAGCCCTGGAGGCAAAAAGGCACAGGCAGGGCAAGACACGGCAGCATCCGCTCGCCGCAGTGGACGGGAGGGGGAGTGGTTTTTGCCCCTAAACCCAGGGATTATTCACAAAAACTGTCCAAAAAAATGCGCAGGCAGGCCATGCTTTCGGCCCTCAGTTCAAAGGCGGCCAACAACGAGATTATGGTATTGGACAGCCTTGTAATGGACCGGCCCAAGACCGCGTTTATTTCCGCCATGCTCAAGAATCTTAACATTGATAAAAAAGCATTGATAGTGGTCAAGGGCGGAGACGAGGTGGTAGCAAGGTCGGCAAGAAACATCCCCGGGGTAAAAACAACCTTTGCGGGAAGCCTTAACGTATATGACATATTGAAGTATGATACGTTTTTGATAACCAGGGATGCGGTACAGGAAGTCGAGGAGGTGTACGGGAAATGAAGGCTCCCCAAGATATAGTTATAAGGCCTATTGTTACAGAGAGAAGCATGAGGGACATGGAACAGAACAAGTACACCTTTGTGGTAGACAAAAAGGCTAACAAAATAGAAATAAAGAAGGCCGTGGAAGAGCTGTTCGATGTGAAGGTGGAAAGGGTAAATATTGTAAACTACATGGGCAAAATGAGAAGGATGGGCAGAAACATCGGTAGGAAGGCAAGCTGGAAAAAGGCCTTTGTGAAGCTTGCCGAGGGCAGCAAAAAAATAGAGTTCTTCGAGGGAATGTAAATGTAAGGAGGGAAACGTAATGGCGGTTAAAAAATTCAGGCCTACCTCCCCGGGAGTACGACATATGACCGTATTGGACTATTCTGGGATTACTACCGACAAACCGGAAAAATCCCTTGTGACCGATTTGAAAAAGTCCGGAGGGAGAAACGTACACGGCAGGATAACTGTTCGTCACAGGGGAGGCGGACATAAAAGAAAATACAGGATTATAGACTTTAAGAGGGACAAGGATGGGGTACCGGCAAGAGTTGCCACCATCGAGTATGACCCCAACAGGAGTGCGAATATTGCGCTTTTAAACTACGCTGACGGCGAAAAAAGATATATAATAGCGCCGTTGGGGCTGAACGTGGGCGACATCGTGGTATCCGGCGATAGTGTGGACATAAAACCGGGCAATGCCCTGCCCCTTTCCAGCATTCCGGTGGGTACCGTAATACACAACATTGAATTAAAACCCGGTAAGGGAGCCCAGCTGGTAAGGGCAGCCGGCAACGCGGCTCAGCTTATGGCGAAGGAAGGGGATTATGCGCAGATCAAACTTCCTTCCGGAGAGGTTAGAATGGTTAGGCAGGAGTGTAGGGCGACGGTGGGACAGGTAGGTAACCTTGACCACGAGAATATCACCATAGGTAAGGCCGGCAGGAAGAGAAACCTTGGAATTAGGCCTACCGTCAGGGGTTCCGCCATGAACCCGGTTGACCACCCGCACGGCGGCGGTGAGGGTAAGGCCCCGGTGGGCAGGCCGACACCGGTTACACCGTGGGGCAAACCCACAATCGGATACAAGACAAGAAAGAAGAACAAGGACAGCGACAAGTTTATCGTTAAGCGTCGTAAGAAGTAACAAGAGAAGGGAGGAAATATTTTTCATGGGAAGGTCACTGAAGAAAGGACCCTATGTCCATTCTAAACTTTTAAAGAGGATAGAAGAGATGAACAAAAAGAACGAGAAAAAGGTCCTGAAGACCTGGTCGAGGGCATCTACCATCTTCCCGCAAATGGTGGGTCATACCATAGCGGTGCACGATGGGAGAAAACATGTCCCCGTTTATATAACCGAAGAAATGGTGGGTCACAAATTAGGCGAATTTGCGCCGACCAGAACCTTTAGGGGGCACGGTTCCCATACTGAAAGGTCAACGGCACCAAGTAGAGGGAAGGAGTGGTTTAACGATGGAAGCAAAAGCCTGCGCAAGATATATTAGAATATCACCCCGAAAGGTCGAGGTTGTCTTGGACCAGGTGAGGGTAAAAGCATAGATGAAGCTTTGGCCATACTATAGGCGGTAGCGGCGCCCCCATAAGGGCGCAACAACCGAGAAATTGATACAATCGGCGGCGGCCAACGCGGAAAACAATCACGATATGGTAAGGGATAACCTGTACGTTGCACAAATTTATGCCAACCAGGGGCCGACCATGAAGAGGTACAAGGCCAGGGCCCGGGCAGGGCAAACCTGATACGCAAAAGAAGTACCCATATATCCGCAGTTTTCGCGAAAAACAGTAAGAAGGAGGGAAAGCCATAATAAAAAAAGTCAATCCCCACGGCCCGTGGTCGGGATAATAAAAGACTGAGTTCAAAGTGGTATTCGGGTAAAAGGGATTTTTCAAATCTTTTGATAGAAGATAAGAAAATAAGAAAATACGTAAAGAATAAGTTCTATACTCTCCTGGGGTTTCCAAAGTGGAAATCGAGCGGGCAGCAAACCGGGTTGGGCGTTGCGTACGGCCGCCAAGCCGGGAATGGCGGATAGGAAAAGGCGGCGCGGGAGTGGATGACCTTTAAGAAAGAACTGGAGGTCATGACGGGGAAAAAATGTATTCATCAATATAATAGAAATAAAGGCCCCGAACTGGATGCACAGCTGGTTGCGGAAAACATCGCTTCCCAGCTTGAAAAAAGCGGTTTCCTTCAGAAGGGCCATGAAACAGCCATCCAGCGAACAATGCGTGCGGAGCCAAGGGTATCAAAACAATGGTGGCTGGAAGGTTGGGAGAAAGCAGAAATAGCCAGGAGCGAAAGATACAGCGAAGGCACCATACCGCTGCAGACGCTGGCGGCCGACATAGTGAGGAGCCTGCAGAGGCGGATACCACCTACGGAAAAATCGGGGTGAAGGTATGGATATACAAAGGGGAAATCCTGGGTAAAACCAAGAGCGAAAACTAGGGACTTGTAAGGGAGGAGGAAGGCCAAATGTTGATACCCAAAAGGGTCAAGCGCCGAAAGGTTCAAAGGGGCAGAATGAAAGGAAAAGCAGCCCGAGGCAACGCAATATCATACGGTCAATACGGTCTGCAGGCTATCGAACCGGGATGGATTACTTCAAACCAGATTGAGGCTGCAAGGGTAGCCATGACCAGGTATATAAAAAGAGGTGGAAAGGTCTGGATAAAAATATTTCCCGACAAACCCGTTACACAAAAACCCGCTGAAACCAGGATGGGCTCGGGTAAAGGGTCGCCGGAATACTGGGTGGCGGTGGTTAAGCCCGGAAGAGTCATGTTTGAAATATCCGGCGTAAGCGAAGATGTAGCCAGGGAAGCAATGCGCCTTGCCATGCATAAACTGCCTATCAAATGTAAATTTGTAAAACGCGATGAAGTGGGTGGTGAAGCAAATGAAAGCTAAAGAGGTTAGGGAAATGACCGAACAGGAATTGGAAAAAAAGGCCAAGGAGCTTAAGGGAGAACTTTTCAACCTCAGGTTTCAACTTGCTACGGGACAGTTGGATAATCCCATGAGAATAAAACAGGTGAGAAAATCCATTGCAAGGATAAAAACCGTTTTAAGGGAAAGGGAACTTAAGAAGGTTAAAGCGTAACAGCTTTTCAGGGAAGGAGGAAATGGGTCTATGATACGGGGCAACAGGAAAGTCAGGATTGGCAAAGTGGTAAGCGACAAGATGGACAAAACCATAGTAGTGGCGGTGGAAACCCTGGTAAGACACCCGCTGTACGGCAAATCCATAAAACGGACAAAGAAATTTAAAGCCCACGACGAGAACAATGAATGCTCGGTAGGGGACAGGGTAAAAATTATGGAGACAAGACCCCTAAGCAGGGAAAAACGTTGGAGGCTTGTTGAAATAATCGAAAAGGCAAGATAACTCACTATGTTTGCCGGAAGGAGGTATTTCCGATGATACAATCTGAATCCCGTCTTAGGGTGGCGGACAATTCCGGAGCCAAGGAATTGCTTTGCATAAAGGTCCTTGGGGGTTCAAGGAAAAGGTACGCCAATGTGGGCGATATTATAGTTGCCACCGTTAAAGATGCAACGCCCGGCGGTGTTGTGAAGAAGGGGGACGTTGTAAAAGCGGTGGTGGTTAGGACCACAAGGGGAGTTAAGAGGATTGACGGAAGCGTTATAAAATTCGACGAGAACGCTGCGGTTATTATAAGAGAAGACAAGCAACCGAGGGGAACAAGGATATTTGGCCCCGTTGCCAGGGAGCTTAGGGAAAAGGATTTCATGAAAATTATCTCTCTTGCACCTGAAGTTCTTTAACGAAGGAGGTGGCTGTTTTGAAAGGCAAAGCAAAAATGCATGTAAAAAAAGGGGATACGGTTGAACTGGTTACCGGAAAAGATAAAGGAAAAAGAGGCAAAGTCCTGACAGCCTTCCCAAAGGCCAATCGTGTCATAGTCGAGGGAGTAAATATGCTGACAAAGCATGTAAAGCCCACCCGAGAATTGCAGCAGGGGGGTATAATTCGCCAGGAGGGTCCGGTACATGTATCAAATGTACTGCTGTACTGCCCCAAGTGTAAAAGGGGAAGAAGGACCGGTAAAAAGATATTAAAGGACGGCACCAAGGTGAGATTTTGCAAGGCCTGTGGTGAAACTCTTGATAAATAAAGAGTAGGGGAAAGGAGGTAGCAGGATGTCAAGACTTTTGGACAAGTACCATAATGAAGCAGTACCTGCTCTTATGGAGAAATTCGGATACAAGAATATAATGGAAGTCCCGAAGGTGGAAAAGGTAATCATCAATATGAGGGTTGGCGAAGCCAAGGAAAACGCCAAGGCTTTGGAAGCGGCGGTAAACGACCTGTCGGTAATAAGCGGGCAGAAACCGGTTATCACCAGGGCAAAAAAATCCGTGGCTGCTTTTAAGATACGTACCGGAATGCCGATAGGCTGCAAGGTGACCCTTAGGGGACAAAGAATGTACGATTTTCTTGATAAGCTTTTCAATATAGCTCTCCCGAGGGTGAGGGACTTTAGGGGCATATCGCCGGATGCCTTCGACGGAAGGGGAAATTTTGCGCTGGGCATTAAAGAGCAGCTTATTTTCCCGGAAATTGATTACGATAAGATTGAAAAAATAAGGGGTATGGACGTAATAATAGTGACAACCGGCAAAACCGACGAGGAGGCGCGGGAACTCTTAAGGATACTGGGAGTGCCCTTTAGAAAATAATGAGGAGGTAGAAATGGGTGGCTAAGAAATCAATGATAGCCAAGCAGAGAAGAAGGCCAAAGTACAGTACCAGGGCTTACAATAGATGCAAAGTATGCGGAAGGCCCCATGCATACCTTAGAAAATTCGGGATATGCCGCGTATGTTTTAGGGAATTTGCATACAGGGGAGAAATCCCGGGTGTTAAAAAGGCCAGCTGGTAGGGCTTTATAACGGAAGGAGGTAGAGAATATGGTTATGACTGACCCCATTGCCGATATGCTTACCCGTATTAGAAACGCGACCACTGTTAAACACAGCCAGGTGGAGATACCGGCATCCAATGTAAAAAAGGCTATTGCCAAGATACTGCTTGAAGAAGGTTTTATTAAAGGGTACGAAGTTAAAGAGGACGGAAAGCAGGGGATAATAAAAATTGAACTGAAATATACCCAGGGGCAGGAAAAGGTTATAAGCGGCCTAAAAAGAATCTCCAAGCCGGGCCTAAGGGTGTATGTTAATAAGGACCAAATACCAAAGGTACTAGGAGGCCTTGGTATTGCGATAATATCCACTTCAAAGGGTATTATGACCGATGCCCAGGCGAGAAAGGAAAACGTCGGAGGAGAGGTTATCTGTTATATTTGGTAGTATACAGGAGGTGTTACAATGTCCAGGATTGGCAAGTTACCCATAGAGATACCCGGCGGGGTTGAAGTGACCATAGGCGAAGGGAATCTCGTTTCGGTAAAGGGACCGCTGGGTAAAATGGAGAGAAAAATGCATAAAGACATGATAATAACGAAGGAAGGCAACAGCAGACTGGTTAAAAGGCCTTCTGACGATAAATTCCATAAGTCCCTTCACGGGCTGACCAGGTCGCTTATCGCCAACATGGTGGATGGCGTTACAAAGGGCTACCAGAAGGTGCTTGAAATTAACGGGGTAGGGTATAGGGCGCAAAAACAGGGCAAAAAGCTTGTTTTAAACGTCGGATACTCCCATCCGGTAGAGATGACAGACCCGGAGGGTATCACCGTTGAGGTGGAAGGAACAAACAAGGTTCTGGTAAAGGGCATTGACAAGCAAAAGGTGGGGAATTATGCCGCAAAAATCAGGAGCGTAAGAGAGCCCGAGCCATACAAGGGTAAGGGTATCAAATACGATTACGAGCATATTAGACGCAAGGTTGGCAAGACCGGCAAATAGGTAGGAAGGGAGAGAGCTATCTTGTTTAAGAAGATGATAAGAAACGAGGCTCGGCAGAAGAGGCACAGGGTGGTCAGAAACAAAATCCACGGCAGTGCCGAAAGACCCCGCCTGAACGTATATAGAAGTCTTAACCATATCTACGCCCAGCTAATAGACGATGATGCCGGTGTTACGCTGCTGGCGGCTTCCACGCTGGATAAGGAAGTAAAGGCGGAAGTGGGAAAGAGCTATAACCTGGATGCGGCGAAGGTGGTAGGCAAAGTTATAGCCCGTAGGGCGCTGGAAAAAGGGATAAAGAATGTTGTTTTCGACAGGGGCGGGTACAAATATCACGGAAAGATTAAAGCCCTGGCGGATGCTGCCAGGGAGACCGGCCTAAACTTCTAGGATAAGGAGGGAGATAGATGCAAAACAAGGAAAAACATTCCGAACAGTCAAAGCCGGACCTTGTGGAAAAGGTTGTCTATATAGGAAGGGTTGCCAAGGTTGTTAAGGGCGGAAGAAACTTCAGGTTCAGCGCATTGGTGGTTGTGGGCGACCAAAACGGAAAGGTAGGCGTAGGGTCCGGGAAAGCGGTGGAAGTTCCCGAGGCCATCAGGAAGGCCATAGAAGAAGCTAAAAGGTATATGGTAAGAGTCCCTATGGTGGGCACTACAATACCCCACGAAGTGATAGGCCGGTTCGGAGCGGGCAAAGTGATACTTATGCCGGCCAAGGAAGGTACCGGAATAATCGCAGGGGGCCCGGTCAGGGCGGTGCTTGAGTGTGCCGGCGTCAGGGACATAAGGGCCAAATCCCTCGGTTCCAACAATCCCAGAAACATGGTTAACGCTACCATGGAGGGCATCAGGCAGTTAAAAACCGCAGAACAGGTTGCCAGGCTGAGGGGAAAAACTGTGGAAGAGATTCTGGGTTAGGAGGGAGTAAGTTTTGGCTAAGTTAAGGATTAAACTTGTAAGAAGTGTAATCGGCAGCAAGAAGGACCAAAAATCGACAGTAGAGGCCCTTGGCCTTAGGAAGATATCCCAGGTGGTGGAGAAAAACGATACGCCCGAGATAAGGGGCATGATAAACAAGGTAAGGCACCTGGTGGAAGTGGAAGAAGTTAACTAAAGGAGGTGTCGTCATGAAGTTGCACGAGCTTAAACCTGCACAGGGCGCAAAAAAGAAAGCCAAAAGGGTGGGCAGGGGCATAAGTTCCGGGCACGGCAAGACCGCCGGCAGGGGACATAAAGGACAAAAGCCCGTTCAGGCGGCGGTGTGAGACCCGGTTTTGAGGAGGCCAGATGCCGCTGCAGAGGAGGATACCAAAGCGAGGGTTTACAAATATTTTCAAAAAGGAATATTCGGTGGTAAATTTGGATAGGCTCAATATGTTCGAAGAAGGCTCGGTAATAACGCCGGAACTCCTGGTACAGGAAGGCGTAATCAAAGGAACCGGCCGGCGGATAAAAGTGCTGGGGGACGGCGAGATTGACAGGGCTCTTACGGTGAGGGCGCACAAATTCAGCAAAGCGGCCGCAGAGCGTATAGAGGCTGCGGGGGGAAAGGCTGAGGTGATATAGGGTGATACAAACGCTGAGAAATGCATGGAAGATACCTGATTTGAGAAGAAGGATTCTCTTTACCGTAGCCATGCTGATAGTTTTCAGGGTAGGCGCTTTTATTCCGGTGCCGGGAATAAACATTGCGGTTATCAAGGATATAGTCCAAAAAGGAGGGCTGCTGGGCTTCTTCGATGTGGTATCGGGAGGGGCTTTCAGCAATTTTACAATATTTGCTCTCAGCATCACTCCCTATATAACGGCATCCATCATTATGAATCTACTCACCATTGCCATTCCCAAGCTGGAGGAACTGGCAAAAGAGGGAGAAGAGGGGCGCAAAAAAATCGCGCAGTACACGAGATACGGCACGGTGGTGCTGGCCCTTGTGCAGAGTATAGGCTTAAGCCTTGGTATGCGGGGCGCCCTTTACAGCGCTACACCCATAAATGTAACAATAGTTGCCTTGACCCTTACAGCTGGAACGGCATTCCTTATGTGGCTGGGTGAGCAGATTACCGACAAGGGTATAGGGAACGGTATTTCGCTTCTTATATTTGCAGGAATTATTTCCAGGCTTCCCGATGGTATTGTGACCATTTACCAGTACTACAGGGTGGGCACAACGAACATAGTAGAACTGGTGCTGTTTGCCATCGGAGCGGTGTTGATCATTGCCGGTGTTGTGGCCATACAGGAAGGACAGAGGAGAATACCGGTCCAGTACGCAAAAAGGGTCGTGGGAAGGAAAATGTACGGCGGACAAAGCACCCATATACCGATAAAGATTAACCAGGCTGGGGTTATACCGGTAATATTTGCTTCATCGCTTTTGGCTTTCCCTCAAACCATAGGGGCATTTTTCCCGGAGAGCGGGTTCAACAGGTTTATGGAAAGGTATTTTGCGTGGGGCGGGTTTTCCCACACCCTGTTCACCGCGCTTTTAATAGTGTTCTTTACCTATTTCTATACGGCTGTAACCTTTAACCCGATGGAAGTGGCAAACAACCTGAGAAAGTACGGCGGGTTTATTCCGGGGATAAGGCCGGGCAAGCCTACCAGCGACTATATCAGTAAAGTGTTAAACAGGATTACATTGGTGGGAGCCTTCTTCCTGGTTGTGATAGTGGTTATACCGGTAATACTTATGAGGTTTACCGGTCTTAAGATATACTTTGGGGGAACAGCCCTGCTGATCGTGGTGGGCGTGGCTCTGGAGACCATGAAGCAGATAGAGGCCCAAATGCTCATGAGGCACTACCAGGGATTTCTTAAATAGGAGATGATGGTGTTGCGTTTGGTAATTATGGGGCCGCCGGGGGCCGGCAAGGGGACCCAGGCAGCCATGATAGCAGACAGATATTCAATACCGCATGTATCCACCGGAGATATTTTCCGCAAAAACCTGAAGGAAGGTACTCCGCTGGGGCTGAAGGTAAAGGAGTATATGAACAGGGGGTTGCTGGTGCCGGACGAAACGGTGGTGGAGATAATAAAGGATCGCTTGAGCGAAGAGGACTGCAGGGAAGGCTTCTTGCTCGACGGGTTTCCCAGGACCGTTGCCCAGGCCGACGCATTGGACCAGGTACTGGAAGAGATGAATATGGCACTTGACCATGTTATCAACATAGATGTGGCAAAGGAAGTGCTGATAGAGAGGGCAGTGGGTAGGAGGGTATGTAAAAAGTGCGGGACTACCTACCATGTGAAGTATAACAGCCCGTCCCGCCCCGGGTTGTGCGATGAGTGCGGCGGCGAGCTTATCCAGAGGGATGACGACAAAGAGGAAACGGTGACAAAAAGGATAGAGGTGTACCTTGAACAGACCAAGCCCCTTATCAACTACTATGCTGGCAAAGGACTGCTGTTGAGTATTGACGGCGGGCAGGATATAGCAGAGGTTGGAGAGCAAATCGTAAAGGCTCTTGAGATATAAGCAAACAGTTTTTACAAGCAGCTGCCGGAAGGCCGGGCCACGGCCGTTTGATAGCGGCATGTTGCTTGAACGCAAGCAAAGCATGAAACCGGTGACAGCCCCCGGATACTTGCTCAAACCTAAAGGAAGGTTGACGGAGGTGAATGGGGTATGGAAAAAGGGGGAATAGCCCTGGGCCAGGTTGTTAGGTCCAAAGCCGGTAGGGACAGGGATAAAGTTTTTGTGGTGGTGGGTTTTGAAGGCGAACAGTACCTGCGTATAGCCGACGGCGACCTTCGCAAGGTTGACAAGCCCAAGAAAAAGAAGATAAAACACCTGGCAAAGACCGGTATAGTGCTGCAGGAAGTTGCTGAAAAGCTTAAGAGCGGAAAAAAGGTCACCAATGCGGAGCTGAGAAAGAGCCTTGAAAACCTTGGGAGTTGATAGGATTCGGTGAATGGAGGTATGAACACCTTATGGCGAAGAAGGATGTTATAGAAGTGGAAGGTAAGGTCACGGAGGCGCTGCCAAACGCAATGTTTCATGTAGAGCTGGAGAACGGGCACAGGATTTTAGCCCATGTATCCGGAAAACTAAAGGATGCACTATATTAGGATTTTACCCGGTGACCGGGTAACGGTAGAACTGTCTCCCTACGACCTTACACGGGGTAGAATTGTATGGAGAGGCAAAAGCTAAGGAGGTATTATGATGAAGGTAAAACCGTCCGTCAAGCCGATATGCGAAAAATGTAAAATAATTAAAAGAAAAGGCAGAGTAATGATAATCTGTGAAAATCCCAAGCACAAACAAAAACAGGGATAATGGAATACGGGAGGTGTGGTTATTAGATGGCGAGGATTGCTGGTATTGACTTACCCAGGGACAAGAGAATAGAAATCGGGCTTACTTATATATACGGCATCGGCAGGGCCAGGTCACAAAAAATACTCGAGCAGGCGGGAGTAAACCCCGATACAAGGGTAAAAGACCTGACCGAAGCGGAAATAAGCAGGCTGAGGGAAGTAATCGACAAGCAGTACAAGGTGGAAGGGGACCTTAGAAGAGAAGTCAGCATGAACATTAAACGTCTAATAGACATCGGGTCCTACAGGGGACTGCGCCACAGGAGAGGCCTGCCGGTGCGGGGACAAACCACCAAGAATAATGCAAGAACCAGAAAGGGTCCCAAACGAACCGTAGGCGTAAGACGCAAGAAATAAGGCATAACCCTATGTGAAGGAGGTAAAATGAATGGCAGCAAGGCCAAGAAGGAGAACAAAAAGACGCGAAAAGAAAAACATCGAGCGCGGCCAGGCTCATATTAAGTCAACTTTTAACAATACAATTGTAACTTTGACTGACCTGCACGGAAATGCATTATCCTGGGCGAGTGCCGGAAAGCTGGGGTTCAAGGGTTCGAGGAAGTCCACTCCCTTTGCCGCCCAGATGGCGGCGGAAGCGGCGGCCAAGGACGCAATGGAGCACGGCTTAAGGAGCGTGGAGGTCTATGTGAAAGGCCCCGGCTCAGGGCGAGAAGCGGCCATAAGGGCGCTCCAGGCTGCCGGATTGGAAGTTAACCTTATAAAGGACCTTACTCCGGTGCCCCATAACGGGTGCAGGCCACCAAAAAGAAGACGGGTTTAAACAAATAGCGGGAGGTGTAAGAAACTTATGGCTAGATATACAGGGCCGGTATGCAGGCTGTGCCGCAGGGAAGGCATGAAACTCTACCTAAAGGGTGACAGGTGTTATTCGGATAAATGCGCCATTGACCGAAGGTCCTATGTGCCCGGACAGCATGGGCAGGGCAGGAAAAAGGTTTCGGGCTACGGGATACAGCTTCGGGAAAAGCAAAAGGCAAAGAGATATTACGGAGTAATGGAAAGCCAGTTCAGGAAATACTTTAATATGGCAGAGAGAATGAAGGGTGTAACCGGCGAGAACCTGCTTTCGATATTGGAATCCAGGCTGGACAACTTGGTTTACAGGATTGGCCTCGGAGAATCAGGGAAAGAAGCTCAGGCAGCTTGTAAGGCACGGGCATTTCCTGGTTAACGGCAAAAAGGTCGATATTACCGTCCTACCTGGCGAAGGTTGGGGATGTTGTGGAAGTGAAGGAGAGCAGCAGGAACAGCGAAAAATTCAAGCAACTGGTTGAGAATAACCAAAGGGTTGCCCCCGATTGGCTGGAAGTTGACATGGAAAAGATGAGAGCAAGAGTTGTCGGCGTGCCGAAGAAAGAGCATATAGATATACCGATTGAAGAACACCTTATAGTAGAGCTTTACTCCAGATAACCAATATAGCTAAAATCGGTTGCCCTCGGTTAGATTTAATAGAGTTGTTCAAGGAGGGTTAATTAATGATAGAGATTGAAAAGCCCAAAGTGGAAATAGTTGAAATGAGCAGCGACAAAGCTTACGGAAAATTCGTGGTGGAGCCGCTGGAAAGGGGTTACGGGATAACCCTGGGCAATTCCTTAAGGAGGGTACTGCTTTCCTCGCTGCCGGGAGCTGCCGTGACATCCGTTAAAATAGATGGAGTGCTCCATGAGTTTTCCACGATACCGGGTGTTAAGGAAGACGTTACCGAAATAGTGTTAAACTTAAAGGCCTTAAGTGTAAAGCTGGACGGCGATGAGCCGAGGCTTGTCAGGATAGAGGCGGAAGGCGAAGGGGAAATAAAGGCCGGTGATATTATACACGGGCCGGACGTGGAAATCTTAAATCCCGATTTGCATATAGCAACCCTCAGCGCCGATGCCAGGCTTTATATGGAAATCACCCTTGAAAAGGGAAGAGGATACGTGCCTGCCGAGAAAAATAAGGAACAGGGCCAGCCCATCGGGATAATACCCGTGGATTCCATATTCACCCCGGTGGAGAAGGCCAATTTCAAGGTTGAAAACACCAGGGTAGGGCAGATGTCACCGACTATGACAAACTGACGCTGGAAGTATGGACCGACGGCAGCATCGCCCCGGATGAGGCGGTGTCACTGGGCGCAAAAATATTGAACGAGCACCTGAATCTTTTTATTACTCTTACCGATCAGGTCAGGGACGTTGAAATAATGGTGGAAAAGGAAGAGGACAAAAAGGAAAAGGTACTTGAAATGACCATTGAGGAACTGGACCTTTCGGTTAGGTCTTACAATTGCCTGAAAAGGGCGGGAATAAACACGGTGGAGGAGCTCACCCAAAAGACCGAGGAAGATATGATGAAGGTGCGAAACCTTGGCAAGAAGTCTCTGGAAGAAGTTCAGTCCAAGCTTGCCGAATTGAATCTTAGTCTGAAGAAAAGCGAAGAGTAGCCAGGCAGGGAGGGAGATTTATGGCGTCAAAAAGAAGACTGGGTCGGCCAACCGACCAAAGGATGTTAATGCTTAGAAACCTGGTAACCAGCCTCTTGGATAAGGGCAGGATAGTTACCACAGTCACCCGGGCCAAGGAAGCCAGGAGCCTTGCTGAAGAAATGATTACGCTGGCTAAAAAGGGAGACCTTCACTCCAGGCGTAGGGCGTTGGCCTTTGTTACCGATGAAACGGTGGTAAAGAACTTGTTCGATAAAATAGGCCCCAAATACGCCGACAGGGAAGGAGGATACACCCGAATAGTAAAGATAGGCCCCAGGAGGGGAGACGCAGCGGAAATGGTAATCCTTGAGCTGGTCTAGCCGGTCCCTGTGGGAGAAAGAGGGACGCAGGGACAGGGACAAACAGGACAGGTCTCCTGTCCCGGCTGGCGGGCCGGCGGAATACCTCCGCTTTAAACAGAGTGGTGTCCTTAATTCATGTTTAAGAGGGGTTAAAATGGAATATCAGGTAATAATGGAAGGCCTTTGTTTCCGTTACAGTGACCAGGAGGAAATGGTTTTAAGGGACATCAACCTGAAGGTGAAAAAGGGCGAATTTGTGGTTATAATAGGACGCAACGGCTCAGGGAAATCAACTCTGGCAAAGCATATTAACGCTTTGCTTGTTCCCTCTTTGGGGAAGGTGGAAGTAATGGGCATGGATACCCGGGACCCGGCCAAGGCCTGGGAAATAAGGCAGAGGGTGGGTATGGTGTTCCAGAACCCGGACAACCAGTTGGTTGCCGCCATCGTTGAGGAGGACGTCGCCTTTGGTCCCGAAAACCAGGGGGTTCCTGCTGCCGAGATAAGAAGAAGGGTGGATGAGGCCCTAAGGGAGGTTGGGCTGTACGAATATAGGACCCATGGCCCCCATCTCCTTTCCGGCGGTCAGAAACAAAGGATAGCAATCGCTGGGGTGCTGGCCATGCGACCTGACTGCATAGTCCTGGACGAGGCCACCGCCATGCTGGACCCCAGGGGCAGGCAGGAATTCATGGAAGTGGTGCGGCGGCTCAACAAACAAGAAGGAAAGACCATTATCCATATTACCCATTACATGGAGGAAGCAGCAGAAGCGGACAGGGTTTTGGTAATGGACCAGGGAAGGATTGTGCTGGAAGGTACCCCGGGGGAGGTTTTTTCAAAGGCGGGCCGGCTTAAAGAACTGGGACTGGATGTCCCGGCGCTGACAGAGCTTGCTCTTAAGCTTAGAAAAAAAGGGGTGGAGCTGCCGGAGATTTTGACTGAGGATGAAATGGTGGTAGAGCTATGTCGATTGAAGTCTCAAACCTAACATATACTTATATGCCCGGGACCCCGTACGAGAAGACGGCCCTTAAGCAGGTTAACCTCCGCATTGAAGAGGGGCACTTTGTCGGTATAATAGGACACACCGGCTCCGGGAAGTCCACGTTGATACAGCACTTGAACGGGCTTTTGAAACCCCGGGAGGGCAAGATAGTGGTGGACGGCAGCGACATCTGGGAAAAGGGATATAAAAGAAGCCTGGCCCGGCAGAAGGTGGGGCTGGTATTCCAATATCCCGAGTATCAGCTTTTCGAAGAGACGGTGTTCAAGGATGTGGCCTTCGGGCCCCGCAACATGGGTCTTGGTGAGAAAGAAATTTTTAACAGGGTCCGGTTTGCAATGAATATGGTAGGGTTGGACTTCGAAGCGTTGAAGGATGCAAGTCCCTTTGGACTGTCCGGCGGCCAGAAGCGAAGGATTGCCATTGCCGGCATCTTAGCCATGAAGCCGAAATACCTTGTGCTGGACGAGCCCACGGCAGGCCTTGACCCTAGGGGAAGAAAGGAAATACTGGGACATCTTCGCGACCTTAACAAAAAACAGGGGATTACCATAATACTGGTTTCCCACAACATGGACGAGGTCGCATGGCTGGCTGACAGGATTGTTGTAATGGACAGGGGAAGAATCAGCCGAAGCGGCACCCCCCGGGAAGTGTTTAGTGACGGGAAGTATCTCCTGGAACAGGGGCTTGCCCTTCCCGCCATGTCATCGCTTCTGTTGCGGCTTAAAGAGAAGGGATGGGATGTGGACGGCAGCGCTTTCACGGTGGAGGACGCCGGCAGGGAAATTTTGAAAAACCTAAGGTGTGGGAACTATGCTTAAGGATATAACAATCGGCCAGTATTTTCCGGGAAACTCGGTAATTCACAGGTTGGACCCGAGGATTAAGATAGTCCTTACCTTTGTACTTATAATAAGCCTTTTTACCGCAGGAAGCATGCCGGGTACGGTATATGCCGCTTTTCCTGACGGGGCTTGGACTGTCGCGGGTTCCCGTAAAATATGTATTCAAGGGGCTGCGCCCGCTGATTATAATCCTGCTTTTAACCATATTCGTAAACATGTTCATGGTGGAGGGAGAAGTGTTTTACAGCCTGGGCCCCCTGGATATTACCCGTGAGGGCCTTGTCCAGGCGGCGCGCATGGCCACCAGGCTTGTGCTGCTGGTTATGGGGGCGTCTTTACTTACCCTTACCACGTCGCCGATTGCCCTGACCGACGGCATAGAAAAGCTGCTGAGCCCTTTCAGGAGGGTGGGGGTGCCTGCCCATGAACTGGCTATGATGATGACCATCGCCCTTAGGTTTATCCCGACGCTGCTGGACGAAACGGATAAAATAATGAAGGCACAGATGGCCAGGGGTGCGGACTTTGAAAGCGGGAACCTGGTGAACCGGGCCAAGAACCTGGTGCCGCTGTTGGTGCCGCTGTTTATAAGCGCCTTCAGGAGGGCCGACGAGCTGGCCCTGGCGATGGAATCGAGGTGCTACAGGGGAGGCAAGGGAAGGACCCGGTTAAAGGTGCTGCACATGGCAGGAAGGGATTATTTAGCCTTGCTTCTGGGGGCGGTGATACTGCTCGCCGCTGCAGCTAGCAGGGGTTGGTAGGTGGTCTTTTTTGAGAAATATTCTTCTGACCATAGAGTATGATGGTACCAATTACCACGGCTGGCAGAGGCAGAAAAATGCCGTATCCATCCAGCAGCTTATAGAAAAGGCGATAGAGAAGATAACCGGAAGCAAAGCAAATCTAATAGGTTCGGGAAGGACAGACAGCGGGGTACATGCACTGGCGCAGAGGGCCAATTTCAAGACCGAAGCCCGCATACCCGCCGAAAGGATACCCTTTGCATTGAACAGCTGCCTTCCGCCGGACATAAGAATTACCGGTGCGGTGGAAATGGCGCACGACTTTCATGCAAGATACGACGCAATCGGGAAAAAATACAGGTACAGGATTTACAATAGCGAAATACCTTCGGCGGTACACAGGAATTATAGCTGTTTTATTCCGGAAAGACTGGATATTGAAAGGATGAAAGAAGCTTCAAAGTATATTTTGGGCAGCAGGGACTTTTCTTCCTTTTGCGGCAGCGGAAGCCTTGCAAAGTCCAGGGTTAGAAACGTGGAGCTGCTGGAAATTGAAAAGAAGGGGAAGTTTATTGATATAATAATCAGGGCGGATGGTTTTCTTTATAACATGGTAAGGATAATAGCCGGTACCCTTGTGGAGGTGGGGAAGGGGAGCATGCCCCCGCACCATGTAAGGGATATCCTGGACAAAAGGGACAGGAGGTTTGCCGGCCCGACACTGCCTCCCCAGGGCCTGTTTCTTGAGGAGGTGTACTACCGGGAGGATTCTTGACACACCCGGCACCATGTAATATACTATTTATGTTTATGGATATTAGGCCCACCAGCCCCGGGCCATATGTCATATATAAAACCCAGAAAGGTCGACTTAAGGAGGGATATTCGGATGAAGACATATATGCCTAAACCGGGCAGCATAGAGAGAAAATGGTTTGTCGTGGATGCCAAGGGCAAAACCTTAGGGCGGCTTGCAAGCCAGGTTGCCGGCATACTCAAGGGCAAACACAAGCCCATATATTCTCCTCACATGGATACAGGCGATTTTGTAATAGTGGTCAACGCTTCCGAGGTGGAGCTTACCGGCAAAAAGAAACAGCAAAAGGTATACCGCCGTCATTCCGGCCATCCGGGCGGGTTGAAGGAAGTATCCTTTGAAAGAATGATCCGGGAAAAGCCGGGGAGGGTTGTTTATGAAGCCGTTTGGGGTATGCTGCCCCACAACAGGCTGGGCAGGAAGATGATTACCAAGCTTAAGGTATACGGAGGCCCCGAGCATAAGCATGCGGCCCAGAAACCAGAAAAGCTTGAGTTGGGCTACTAATCGGTAAGGAAGGGAGGAAAGACAGTGGAAAAGGTTCAGTATTACGGCACCGGTAGAAGGAAAAAGTCCGTTGCCAGGGTAAGGCTTGTTCCCGGCGCGGGCAAAATAACTATAAACGGCAGGGATATTGAAGAATACTTCGGTCTTGAGACCCTGAAGGTGCTGGCACGTCAGCCCTTGGAGCTGACCGGCACCGCCGGGAAGTTTGACGTGGTAGCCTCGGTGCACGGCGGCGGGTTCACCGGACAGGCGGGGCCTTGAGGCATGGCATATCAAGGGCCCTTGAACAAGCGGACCCGAATGCAGGCCGGTACTCAAAAAGCAGGCTTTATGACCAGGGACCCGAGGATGAAGGAAAGGAAGAAGTACGGTTTAAAGAAGGCCAGGAAGGCTTCCCAATTCTCTAAGCGTTAAGATTTTTGTTTACAGACAAGATGCTAGTGGAATATACACTTTGAGTATTACAGACCGTCGGAGGACAGCGTTCCAGGCGGTCTGTTTTATAAAGGCATGAAACAGAGTGTTTTGTAATTGGAGGGATGGTAAAGCTTGTAACCACTTTACTATAAGTTCTTGTTGGACTATGACGTTGAGTATTATGGAATTATTCATGACTTGAAGGGTAAAGCTGCGGCGGTGGACCAAAGCAGCCTAAAAGGTGTAACAGAGAGAAGAGGTGATTGCAAGGTGGAATTTTTGGGGTATATGGCTCCTATTGCTTTTGTATTTGCTCTATCCGCCATTTCACAGGTGTCGACACTGAAGAAGGAGATAGAGCAGCTGAAAAGGATATAGAAAAACTAAAAAGCTAATCAGCCAAAGCCTGCTGCTGGGCATCAGCCAAAGGAAAGCCGACGAAGAAGCGGGGAAGATTAGCTTGAAGGTTAAAAACTATGGGCACTGCATAATTTCCGGTTCATTGTAAAATGAAATGCAACAAGACGTAAAGTAGAACCAAAGGAGAAACCTAGTATGATATTAGTGTCGAACAAAACATACGGAGGTTATCGCTATGGCTCTTACTAAAAAGAATACCACACATAAGCGTACTTTTAAACACTTATCAGAATTTGACAGAGGCAAAATTAAAGCATTACTGGAAGAAGGTTTGTCTCCAGCACAGATTGCAAAGAGGTTAGGCAGACATCGTAGTACAATTATCAGAGAGATAACCGTGGGACTACCACCCAGCTACGACGGACCTGACTACATATGAGGCCTACTTTCCTGAAACTGGCCAGGCAGTGTACGAGAGTAACCGCTTATCATGCGGTAAAGCCAAAGCTCTACAGGTAGAACCTTTTGCAGTACGCAGAGAAGAAGATCTTAAGCAAAAATGGTCACCCGATGTAGTTGTAGGTGTTGCCAAACGTAAGGGTAAATTTAATAAATCTGAAATGGTCTGTACTAACTTTGTATAGTTACATTGACGGAGGTATTCTGGTGTTCGTAACATAGATTTGCCTTTAAAACACGTAAAAGCAAAGAAACCCACCAGCAGAAGACATCAAAGTTACTTGGAAAAAGCATTAGTGAACGCCCTGAAAGCGTAGATAAGGAAAGGAATTTGGTCATTGGGAGATAGATACTGTTGTTGGTAAACGTTCAGGGGATAGTGCTTTTAATGACTTACAGAACGTAAAACAAGAGAGCATCTGGTTTTCCTACTGAACAAAGAATACTGAAGCGGTAGACAAAGTGTTCGGCTATATAAAAGAGCAACTGGGCCTTTATTCACACACTTGTTTAAAAGTATTACTTCAGATAAGGTACAGAGTTTGCCAGCTTAAAAAGCACGTGACTAATATATACTATGCCCATCCATATTTAGGGAAAGGGTACTAACGAGCGGCATAATGGTCTTATACGGCGGTTCATACCAAGGGAAAGCTATTAAGGACTTAACCTTTCGCAGATTAAAAGGATCGAAAACTGTGTAATAACCTGCCTAGGAAGATATTGGGCTATCGTACACCGACAGAACTATTTAACGACGAAATACAGCGTATACATGAGACAGTCCCGACATGGCCTGTTAGTCTAGCACATACATTCCAACCCTTTGCTAGTATAACAGCCGTTCATGGTATCAAGGAGAAACCGCCCTTGACACCATTTCGCTCGCCTGTTGAAGAATGTTAAGGTTGAATGATAAATATCACGGGTTCTATAAATTGTTGCATTTAATATATTTAGACTGCATAATTTCCGACAAAATCGTTACTTTTTCTGGACATTGCCGGCGGTCGGTGATATAATTTAGAAAATGAATACAAGCCTTCCTTTAAGATGGTCCGGAGAGGCCGGCAAGGAAAAGAGTTGAGAGTGCTTCTAAAACTGGCACTTGTGTGCAAAGACGCTTCCTGTCGGTGACGGGAAGCTTTTTTAGTATAAAATTTAAGGAGTGTGGATTATGACTGGCAACGGCAAAAACAAAAAGGCGGACAACGGCATCATATCTGAAGGGGTTGCCCTTAGTACCGGTAAGAAAATGGTTTTGGGTTTGCAGCATACCTTCACAATGTTTGGAGCTACTGTTCTTGTTCCGATTATTACGGGGATGAACATATCAGTAGCTCTTTTCATGGCAGGAATAGGCACTCTGTTTTTCCATATGGTTACCAAAAGAAAAGCCCCGATTTTCCTGGGGTCCTCCTTTGCCTTTATACCGCCCATCCTGGCGGCGGCTGCGGCGGCTGCGGCAAGAAACGGGGTGGCCTATGAGGCCGGGGATGCGTACGCGGAGGGGCTGGCCTATGCCCAGGGCGGCATAGTAATAGCCGGGTTGGTATACCTGATTGTGGCGGGCCTTGTTTACCTGTTTGGATATGAAAGAGTATTGAGCTTTTTCCCGCCTGTCGTCACCGGCCCCATAATAATGACCATAGGGCTTCTGCTTGCACCCACCGCCATAGACATGGCAAGCGGCAACTGGTTCTTAGCAATGGTTGCCCTTATTACGGTGGCGCTGGTTAGCATTTTTGGAAGAGGTTTTATGAAGGTGCTGCCGGTATTGATAGGCCTCTTTGTGGGATATATAGTATCTGCTATAACCGGTAACGTGGACTTTACCCCCTTTGCAGAAGCGGGATGGTTCGGCATTCCACCTTTTCAGGTTGCCAGGTTTGATATGGATATAATAATGATGGTAGCCCCGGTGGCAGTGGTTACGGTGGTGGAACATATAGGGGACATATTGGCGGTAGGGGCCACGGTGGAGAAAGACCTTGTGATGGACCCGGGCCTCTCTAGGACCCTGGTAGGCGACGGGCTGGCCACCAGCATATCCGCCATGTTCGGCGGACCGGCCAACACCACCTACTCGGAAAACACCGGCGTGCTGGCACTCACCAAGGTATACGACCCGCTTGTTATGAGGATAGCGGCATGTTTTGCCATAGTCCTTTCGGTGGTACCTAAGCTGGGGGCCTTTATAAGCAGCATACCCACCCCGGTGGTGGGCGGCATTTCGATAGTTCTGTTTGGTATGATAGCGGCGATTGGAGTCAGGACGGTGGTGGAAAATGCCGTGGACTTTTCAAAATCAAGGAACCTGATAATAGCCGCAGTAATACTGGTGCTGGGTCTTGGGGGAGCCACCATATCGATAGGATGGTTCAGCATATCCGGCATGGCCCTCGGAGCAATAGCCGGCATAATACTAAACAAGGTACTGCCGGACATAGAATAATGGGACAAGTGGGACAAGGGACGGTTCTTTGTCCCTTTTTTTTATGTAAAACTCGTTGTAAGGGGATAGCAGCAACAAAAGGATTGATTATCAATCGGGGACAATCATTTGGGAGGTGGGATGTGTCCCCTTACCACTAATCAGGTTTTTTGTGATTATATTTTTTTTCACACATATATTTTTTATATACCCGGCGAAGTAGGGGGAATATAAGTATGCGAGTTATTGTTATCAGAAGAAAAAACTTTATCTTTTCGGCAGTTCTTCTGGCTGTGACAATATTTACATTTACCGGTATTAGTGGTATCTTAAATTCAAGCAGGGCGGTTTTTTTCCCCTTGACCAACAAGGCCGTATTCATCGACCCGGGACATGGGGGTAGGGACCCGGGCGCGGTGGGCAGGCAGGGCGCCAACGAGGACAAGATAAACCTCGAGATAGCTTTAAGGCTGAAGAGGCTGGTGGAAGAGAGTGGGGGGATTGCCATTCTCACAAGGGACGGGGACTACGGCCTGTACTCCCCCGATGCACCCAACAAAAAACGGGAAGACCTGCAGAGACGAAAAGCAATCGCGGATGAAAGCGAAAGCTGTGTCAATATAATAATACACTTAAACAGTTTTCCACAGCCAAAATATTATGGAGCCCAGACCTTCTATCACAGGGGGTCGGAAGAAAGCAGAAGGCTTGCGGAAATAATACAGCAAGAACTGCGAAGAGTTCTGGACAAAGACAACTACCGCCAGCCCAAGGCGGATGATGAAATATACCTTCTAAAGGACAATAAGGCGCCTACAGTGCTTGTGGAATGCGGTTTTATGTCCAACCCGAAGGAAGAACTGCTTCTCAATGACGAAAGATACCAGGAAAAAGTGGCCTTCGCCATATACTCGGGTATTTTAAGGTATTTAACACAGTGAATACACCGGCGCAGCCGCCAGGGTGCCAGGGAGACAGGACCTTTGGCGGCTGCAGCGGAAAATTAAAGGAGAGGATACCATGGGAAGAATAGGTACATGCTACCTGGTGCCGCACCCGCCCATAATAGTGCCTGAAATCGGGCAGGGGGAGGAGAAAAAAGCGGAAAAAACCATAGAGGCGATGGAGGAAATAGCAAGAGATATTGCAGAAAAGAAGCCGGAAGTTATAGTAGTCATTACCCCTCACGGCCCGTTGTTCAGGAATGCTGTGGCGGTTTCGGCCAGTCGAGAATTCAAAGGTGACTTCGGGGGCTTCGGTCATCCCGGGGTAATCCTGTCGTTTACCGGAAATCACGATATGGCCTTTGACATTATGGAGGAAGCTGCCCGGGAGGACATTCCCGTCATTGCCGTGGACGATAATACCCGCTGGAAGTACGGCATATCCGATGGCCTGGACCATGGCGCTCTTGTGCCGCTGTACTATATAAACAGGAGGTACCAGGGTTTTGGCCTGGTGCATATTACCTATGGGCTGCTTTCGCCTCAGCAGCTTTATTCCTTCGGAAAATGCATACGAAAGGCTGTGGAAAAACGAAAAAAACATGTCTCGATAGTATGTAGCGGCGACCTGTCCCACAGGCTCATAAGGGGTGCCCCGGCGGGGTACAGCAAAAGGGGAGCGGTATTCGACCAAAGCCTTGTGGAAAGTTTGCGCAAAATGGACGTTGACCGGATTTTGGACATGGACCCGCAGCTATTGGAGGAAGCGGGGGAATGCGGTTACCGGTCGGTGGTAATAATGCTGGGTGCGTTGGATGGGTACAGCGTAAAATCTCGTATCCTGTCCTACGAGGGTCCCTATGGAGTGGGCTACTGCGTTGCCTCCTTTGAGATCTTGCAGCCGGACCCGGATCGGGCAAGGAAAGGGAAGGACGTAGCTGTACACCCGGAGGGGGACAGCTACGTGAAGTTACTGCCGCCTTGCACTGAAACCTACGTGACAAAGGGTAAAATAATTGACCCACCCGAAGGACTGCCGGAGGAAATGCTGAGCAAAAAGGCCGGCGTTTTTGTGTCGCTGAAGCTGAACGGCCGGCTGAGGGGCTGCATAGGCACAATATCTTCCACCACCGACAGCATAGCAAGGGAAATAATAAGCAACGCCATAAGCGCCGGGGTAAGGGACCCCAGGTTTTATCCCGTTGGCCCGGGGGAACTCGGCCGGTTGGAATACTCGGTGGACGTGCTGGGTCAGCCGGAGGCGATTGAATCCATTGAGGACCTGGACGTTAAAAGGTATGGAGTAATTGTCCGGTCGGGGAGAAGGTCGGGGCTTTTGCTGCCGGATATAGAAGGAGTGGACACCCCCCGGCAGCAAGTAGCCATAGCGCTGCAAAAGGCGGGTATTAGCCCGGGAGAGCCCTATAAGCTTGAAAGATTCGAAGTAATAAGGCACCGATGAGGATGTGGTGATATGAAACAAGCCATGTATTATAATGCGGACGGGGACGCCGTAAGGTGTTTCTTGTGCCCCCATAATTGTTTGATTAAACCGGGCAGGACCGGGCTGTGCAGGGTAAGGAGGAATGAAGGCGGCGTTCTTTATTCGATGAACTATGGCCGGATAACCGCCTTCCATATCGATCCCATAGAGAAAAAACCTCTGTATCATTTTTATCCCGGAAGCCGGATACTGTCGGTGGGGAGCTTTGGATGTAACTTAAAGTGCAGCTTCTGCCAGAACTTTTCCATTGCCCAAGGCACTCCGGATTGGGTGGAGATGTCCCCCCGGGACCTGGCCGACCGGGCCAAGTCTTTTGGGGACAACCTAGGCATAGCCTATACCTATAACGAGCCCTCCATCTGGTACGAATACGTTTTGGATACCGCCCGTTTTGTAAAGGAAGGGGGCCTTAAGAACGTACTGGTGACAAACGGTTATATAGGGGCCGAAGCCCTCCGGGAACTGCTTCCGCTGATAGATGCCGCCAACATAGACGTAAAGGCTTTCAGCGACGGGTTTTACAGCAGCGTTTGCTCCGGAAGGCTGTCCCCTGTCCTTGAGACCGTTGAGGCCATGGCTGGGCAATGCCATGTGGAGGTTACAACCCTCGTGGTGGAAGGGCTGAACAGCGAGCCCGGCGAAATAGATGCCTTGGCTAGATGGCTGGCCGGCATTGACAGGAAAATCCCGCTGCACCTTTCCAGGTACTACCCGGCGTATCATATGAAAAGGTCCGCCACCCCGCTGAGAGTGCTGGAGGCGGCTGGAGAAGTCGCAAAAAAACACCTAGACCATGTATACATAGGGAATGTGCCCGGCATCGACAACAGCACCTACTGTCCCGGCTGCGGGCAAAAGCTGGTTGAAAGGAGTATATATCGCGCCAGGGTGTTGTTTGAAGGAGAAAAATGCAACCAATGCGGCATGAAAGCCGATATAACCCTATAAATAAACCCTTCAGAATATGATGGCTTCTTTGAGAGATATTGTATTAAATCGCCCCCCTGACCCATATAATTATATAGAGTAAGGGGGGCTTTTATCCTATGGCAAGAAAGGTTCTGGGCTTTGTCCTGCTCCTTGTTTTGTTGGGCGCCACCATTTACTATTATGACATCAGCTTCAAAAACAGGGACCGGTTAAAAGAATTGGAAGACTACCAGGTTTGGGAAAAGCGGTACATGTTGGATAATCCTGAGTATGAAAACCTGCAGATATTCATAGACATTGATGAAAAAACGCTATACCTTCTTGACGGCAATAATCTCATCAAAAAGTACCCGGTGGCCACCGGAAAGCCTTCTACCCCAACCCCGATAGGCCGCTGGAAGGTGATAAACAAGGCAAGGTGGGGAGGAGGCTTCGGCAGCCGCTGGATAGGCATCGACGTGCCCTGGGGCACCTACGGGATACACGGTACCAACAAACCCTCCACCATTGGGTACAATGCTTCCCACGGCTGTGTAAGGATGTACAACAGGGACGTGGAGGACCTGTACACCTACGTGAAATACGGCACCCCGGTGTACATATACGGGGGGCTCTATGGTCCCTTCGGGAACGGCGCCCGGAACCTTAAGCCCGGCGATAAGGGTATTGACGTGGTGGAGGTGCAAAGAAGGCTAAAGCTTTTAGGCTATTATAAAGGCTCCATAGACGGGGTGTACGGCCCAGTCATGGAAAACGCCCTGTACAGTTTTCAAAGGGACAACGGGCTTCCCAAAAGCAGGGTGATTTATTACGAAACCTACAGGGCGATGGGTATTATAATGATGGAATAAAAGGTACGGGGACACACCTTTAATTGTGATATTTCTTTATGATTAAGGAGTGTCCCCGGGGGAGTTCCCCTATAGCCAAGGAATGTTTCCCTTAGAATTCATACGAGCCCATCGGGTCCATGGTGTATATGTGACCCATAAGGGTCTCGGTTTTTTTACCGTCCACCAGGAACTGTACAGCGTCGATGTTTTCCAGTTGGGTGAGGGTCATAATGACCGAGCTTATAAGGAAGGTTTCTTCCATGGACCCGCCGTTCATGCCGTCACTCGAAAAGTTTACATAGGCTATTTGCTCGGCCACTTCAACGTCTATAAGCTTTATCCTGGGCGGTATAACCACTCCCATGCCTTCGCCCTCGGGACCTTCCATTAGTTCCTCCACCGCGGCCTGTGCCAATGGTTTGTTGGCAAGGGTTATTGTTCTCTTTTCCGGGAGCAATTTTTCAAGGCTTTCATTGCCGGTCATCACATACTCGTTGTTGGCAAAATACAGCGTCAGTTCCACCGTTTCTCCCTCCGGCTGCGGCGGGACAACGGTGTCTCCCGGTTGGAGGCCATCCTTGTCGCCCGAAAGTATGCCGCATGCTGCGGCAAGAAGTACAGTAATCGCTACCAAAACAAGCGCCGTGAGTTTTTTCATTCTTCATACCTCCCGTTGTTGAGTGTGTTTCTTAAGTCTATAATAGCGCCCGGTTGTAAAGATATTGTTAAGCCTTTTTAAAAAATTATTTAAACTGCAGCGGAACGGATAAAACAATAGTGGTTCCTCTTCCCGGCCGGCTGTCGGCCGACACGTCCCACCCGTGCAGGTCGGCTATGCGTTTTACAATGGAGAGCCCCATGCCGTAGCCCTCTATTTCCCTGCTTCTTGAGGGCTCGCTCCTGTAAAACCCTTCAAAAATCCGGGGCAGGTCCTGCTCGGCAATGCCTATACCGTTGTCGGATATCTCCAGCCGGTAGGTGTCAAGGGTGCGGCAGTCGGTTATTTCGATTTTGTTTAGAGCCTTTGCCCTGTCCCGGTATTTGATGGAGTTGTCAATGACATTCACCAGCATCTCCCTCACCAGGTTTTTGTCACACGGGACCTTTATGTCCATGCGGGTTTTGTTTTCCAGTATTACGTTGTGGGAAGCGGCAAGGGGAGTCATAACCCTTACGGTGTCCGCTACAATGTCGGATAAAGTCAAGTGCTCCCTGTTCAGCCTTTCCTCCTCCAACCGTGTAAGAGTAAGAAGCCGGGATATCAGTATTGACAGCCTGTCCACCTCGCCTATCACATCTTCAAGGAACTCCCTGTATTTTTCTTCGGGGGCGTTACCCATGAGCAGCGCTTCCACCAGGGCCTTGATGGAGGCGAGGGGGGTCTTCAGTTCATGGGATACGTCCCCTATAAACCGGCGGCGATTTTGTTCAATACGGTGAAGGTCCGCGCTCATTGTATTTATGGTATCCGCCAGCTGTCCTATTTCATCATTTCTTCTTATATTTACTTGTTCCCCGAGGCGGCCGTGGGACAGCCTTTTTCGAAAAGGCTATCAGTTTGTGTAGCGGCCGGGACAGGTGGTGGGCCGCGGCGAAGCTGAACAACATTCCCAGAAAGCCCGCCAGAAGGGAGGTTAGTATTACTCTCCAGCGTAGCGAGCGGTAGGAGGTATACAGGTCGCCTATATCGGCCGAAACCAGGACAGCGCCTATAACCTCCAGGCTGTCCCGGTCGCCCGTGGTGACCGGAACCGCCAGCTGCAAGTTTTTTTCCCCGTTGCCGTAGACAGCCCATGAGCTGCTGCCGGACAAAGCCTTCCTTACCTGCGGGTTTGTGAGAAGTTCCCCGGTATAATGGTTGCCGCCGTCGGAAATCACCACAGACCGGTTGTCTATAAGCAAAAACCTGGCCCCCGTGGTTTCGGTATACTGTTCGAGTGTCCGGGATATATAAAACACGTCGGAGGGGTTTGCGGACACCAGGTTTGCCGCAATGTTTCCATAGGTGAAATAGGTAATGGTTCTTTCCTGGAGCCTTGAACGGAAATAATCGCTTAAAATGAGTACATCCACCGCCGCTATAGTTATGAATATTATCAGGGTGTATACAACCATAAGTCTGGTTCTAAGACTATTAAACATTGTCTTTGTCGCCCTTCCTGAAATAGTAACCGCTTCCCCATTTTGTAACAATATATACCGGGTTTGAGGGGTCGTCTTCAATTTTCTCCCGTATGTTTCTTATATGGACGTCAATTGTCCGCGTATCCAGTCCTTCTTCCCCCCATACCAGTTCAAACAGTTTTTCCCTGCTGAAAATCCTGCCCGGGTTTTTCATCAAAACCTCCAGCAGGCTGAACTCTTTGGCGGTTAGCGGCACTTCTCTACTGCCCACCCGGACTTTCTGAAGGTCGGTATCCAGTTCCAGCGGGCCCTGCACTATGCTGCCGGAGGCCTTTTTGCTTCCGTATACCCGCCGGTGTATTGCCCTTATGCGGGCTATAAGTTCCATGGTATTGAAGGGCTTGGTCACATAGTCGTCCGCCCCGGTGTCCAGCCCGGCTATCCTGTCAAGGTGGTGGTCCCGGGCGGTCAGCATAATAATGGGAACATCCGACCTTTCCCTGAATATCCGGCACAGCGACATCCCGTCAATCTGCGGCAGCATAAGGTCAAGGATTATAAAATCGTATTCATTGGCGTTGAATTTTGTCAGGGCTTCGCTGCCGCTATAGGCAGTATCAACATCAAAGCCTTGGAACTCCAGGCTGCTTTTTAAGCCCTTTACCAGCGATTTTTCATCGTCTATGAGCAGAATCTTCACGGTACAACCCTCCTTTGAAGCAAGGGGACGGTTCTTTTGCTTCCTTCCGCAGTTTCTTGACCCAGGGCCAACAGTGCGGTTCTCGCGGTTTTTTGTTAAGTATATTGTAACATAGTTTACCACAAGCAATTAACGTTTGGACAATTATTCCATTCCATAAAAAAGTCCGCATAATGCGGCTGATAGAGTTAAGGTAAGCGAACAGGCTGCGCCTGCAGCCGCCGAAGGGCGGACGATGCTGTGAATGTGATGTGTTATGGGAAGAGGGAGTTCATTATTAAGCCCTCGTATTTAGGCGGTTATGTACCTTCCTTATTCCTTCCACCCTTGATACCAGTTCCTCGGCCAGGGCGACCTCTTCCCTGTTTCTTACCCACCCTGACAGGGTTACATCACCGTTTCGTACATTGACGTCTATGTCCTGTTGGCTTAAATCCGCCGTGCTTAAGGCCTGCACCGCCCAACCGGTGAGCGTTGCGTCATCGTAAAGGCCCTCGTTTTCCACGCGCAGGTTGCTTACCACGTTTACTACGCCCCTTGTTGCCGCCGCCAAGCCCTCTGCCTGCTTGTTCTGGGCGTAATTGGCGGTGGTACCCATGAGAACCGCGCTGCCGTCCCTCACGTTTACGCTCACCCTGTCAAGGTTTCCGTATCTTCCCGAATAAAGCTTGGCTTCCAGCTCCCTTTCTATGTGCCTGTCGGTTATATAGCCTTCGGTCCCGATGGTGATAGAGTTTGCCACCCGTTTCACCCCCGGCACTCCGGCGGCTATCCTTTCGGCGGTTATTCTTTCGGACAGTACATCTACAAAGCCGGTAAGCTGAACCGAGCCGTCCTTTACATATATGTTGATGTCCAGGGCGCTTTCGTGCATTTCCTCCTCCAGGGCCCTTCTTATACACTCGCCCAGAGTTTTGTCGGTTGATTTGCTCAATTTAATCCGCACCACCTTTCACCGTTTAATATATTTTTTCCCTCAAGCAGAAAAATAACCCGTTATCCGGCGGCCCTTGGCAAAAAAATGGCGCAATCGGCGTATACCGTCCCATACCGGGATTAAAAAAATATATTTGTTGTATAATTAAAAGAAGGAGAAATACACCAAGGGATAGAAAATATACTATGCAAAGTTTTTCAAACAGTTTGGGGTGTACGGCATGGCTGCACAGTTGAAGGAAATAATAATGAGCATTACTCTATGGGATGTAATAGACATGGCGGTTATAGCCTATGTCTTTTACAAGCTTTTTATGCTTATCCGGGAAACCAGGGCGGAACAGCTAATAAAGGGCATTTTTGTTCTTATATTTGCCACCTGGGTTAGCGGGCCCAGCGGCTTTTTCCCGCTGTACACCGTGAACTGGCTTTTGCGAAACACGATGACGGTGGGGGTTATTGCGCTGCTTATAGTGTTCCAGCCCGAGCTGCGGAGGGCGCTGGAGTTCCTCGGCCGGGGCGGCATAATTCTTGGGAAGCCCTTGAACGAAGCCCTTGATAAGGAGACCAAGATTCTGATAGATGAAATTACGTCGGCGGTACAATCCCTTGCAAAGAAAAAAGTCGGCGCCCTTATAGTTCTCGAAAGGGAAACAGGCATAGGAGAGTTTATGGAAACGGGCACGACAGTGGACGCTGTTGTTTCATCCCAACTGCTTCAGACCATATTCTCCACCAATACACCGCTGCATGACGGGGCTGTTGTTATCCGGGAAAAGAGGATAGCTTCGGCGGGATGTGTGCTGCCGCTTACCGAGAACCAGAGCCTGAGCAAGGAACTGGGTACCCGGCATAGGGCTGGCCTCGGCATTTCTGAACACTCCGACGCAATAGCCATAATAGTATCCGAGGAGACGGGCGTAATATCCACCGCAAAGGATGGCAGGCTGTCAAGGTACCTGGATGCAAAGACGCTTAAAGAGATGCTGACAAACCTGTACAAGCCCCAGGAGCAAAAGTACCGTGGTTTCCTGAAATGGAGGGTTAAGGATGTCGTGGATGACAAACAAAAAGGTTAATACCCGCATAATATCCGTCCTGTTTGCGGTGGCCCTCTGGCTGTATGTTGCCAGCGAGCAGAACCCCACCGAGTACAAGAGTATAAAAGACGTTCCGGTGAGGCTTATAAACACTGAGACCGTGGCTGCATCGGGGCTTGTTATAAAAGACCCCCAGCAGCATAAGGTGGACGTTAATATCCAGGGCAAGCGAAGTGTCCTGGCCGAGATAAAATCAGGCGATATATTAGCCGAGGCCGACCTTAGGGGATACACCCAAAGGGGCGTTAATAACGTGCCGGTGGAAATAAGGGGACTGCCCTCCAATATCGAACTGGTGGATTTCAATCCGAAGACCATCAAGGTGAACATGGAGCAGATATCCAGCGTACAGGTACCGGTTACGCTGGCTACCGAAGGGAAACCCATGGAGGGTTATACTGCCCTGCCGCCGGTGATTACACCGGGAGAGGTATTGGTAAACGGTCCCGAAAGCGTGCTTGGAAGCGTAAGGGTGCTGACGGCGGTTATGAAATTGTCGGGGGCGTCTGCCGACCTTAGGGAAGTGCTGGCGGTTAAAGCGGTGGATGCCGATAACAATAGCATCGCCGGGGTTACGGTTAACCCCAGTACCGTTGAGGTAACCATTCCGATTAGGAAAACAAAGACGGTAAGAATAGAGCCGGTGATGGTAGGCCAGCCCGCCGCTGACTGGGAGATAACAGAGACCTCCCTAAGCAGGGATACCATCCTTATATACGGCGAAGAAACGGTGCTGCAGTCAATAGAATCAATAAAAACAGAACCGGTTTCACTGGCCGGCATGGACAAAAACACCAGCATCAGCGTAAGGTTAATAATGCCGGAAGGAGCTGCGCCGGTTGATAATATCAGCTCGGTAACGGTATACGTAAGAGGAGTAAAAACAATCAATAGAGATATTACGATAGAAAGAGTCAACTTCACCGGCATGGATGAAGGCTTAAGGCTTTCGGATGAAACAACCGTTCCTTCCATCCGTGTTACCGTTCGGGGCAGGGAAGATATTGTAAGCAGGCTGACCGAAGACGACATAACGGTAACTGCCAACCTGGAGGGACTTGGCCAGGGGAAACACAGCGTTGCACTGGAAGTTAAGCTGCCGGAGGATGTTCAGCTTATTGCGGTAACGCCGGTGCGGGTGGACATAGAGTTGACAGCTCCGGATGAGGAGGAAGGGCAGTAAAGTTGGGGGTGAATTAATGCTTGGCAGGGAGCTTGAGGTTATCCTGAATTCCACCCACGATGCCATGATTGCGGTGGACAAAAACGGGGTTATAACCTTATTCAACAGGGCCGCCGAAAAGCTTACCGGGGTTAAAAGTGAGGACGCCCTGGGCAAACCGGTCCTGGAAGTTATTGAGAATTCCCGACTGCCCAACGTTTTGGAAACCGGTGTTGCAGAATTAAACAGGGAGCAGCCGCTGCGAAACACCAGGATAATAACCAACAGGATGCCGGTAAGGGACGAGCAGGGTAATATAATCGGTGCCGTGGCGGTATTCAGGGATATAAGCGAAATCCAGCAGCTCGCGGAACAGGTTACCAACCTCAAGGAAATCCAAAGCATGTTGGAAGCCATTTTCAATTCCACCCAGGACGCCATATCGGTGGTGGACCAATACGGCATGGGGGTGATGGTAAACCCGGCCTATACACGGCTTACAGGACTGTCCGGCAAGGATGTAATAGGAAAACCGGCCACGGTGGACATCGCCGAAGGGGAGAGCATTCATTTTAAGGTGCTGGAAACCGGAAAGCCTGTAAAGGGTGCAAGGCTTAAAGTAGGTCCTTCCAGGAAAGAGGTCATCGTGGACGCGGCGCCCATAGTGGTGGACGGGGAACTAAGGGGAAGTGTGGGCGTAATCCATGACATATCCGAGATAAAAAAGCTTACCGAGGAACTGAACCAGGCCAAGCAGATAATTAGGAAGCTGGAGGCCAAGTATACCTTTGAAGATATAGTAAGCATTAACCCCAGGATGAAGGAAATTATAGACAAGGCAAAAAAAGCTGCCCTAACTCCTGCCACGGTACTCCTGCAGGGGGAAAGCGGTACCGGTAAGGAACTGTTTGCCCATGCCATACACAATGCCAGTGGAAGGAAGTTCAACCAGTTTGTGCGGGTTAACTGTGCCGCCCTGTCGGAATCCCTTTTGGAATCCGAACTGTTCGGTTACGAGGAGGGGGCCTTCACCGGGGCAAAGAAGGGCGGCAAAAAGGGCCTGTTCGAGGTGGCCAGCGGCGGAACCATATTCCTTGACGAAATAGGAGAAATAAATTCTGGGATCCAGGCAAAGCTTTTAAGGGTGATTCAAGAGAAGGAAATAATCCGGGTGGGGGGGACCAATTCCATACCAGTGGACGTGCGTGTAATATCCGCCACCAATATTGACCTGGAGGAGGCCATGCAGCAGGGAAGATTCAGGGAGGACCTGTATTACCGCCTTAACGTTATACCCCTTAAGATTCCTCCCCTAAGGGAAAGGAAGGAAGATATTTATCACCTGGCGCTACACATAGTACGGAAGTTCAACCAGGACTATGGAAGAAGCATACAGGACATTTCGGCCGAGGCCCGGGAAAGGCTTCTGGAATACGACTGGCCTGGCAACATTAGGGAATTGGAAAACTTCATAGGCCGTGCCATAATCAATATGAAGTTTAACGATACCATAATTCTTGAGGAGCATCTTCCCAGGATAAGTGAAAGGAAAACCGGCAGGCCGGACGCGGAGGGGGAAATGTATACCCCGGGAGAGGTGGATACATCCATGCCGCTTAACAGGGTATTGGACGACACCGAGCGGGAATATATAAAAAAGGTGCTGAGGGAAACGAAATACAACAAAACCCGGGCGGCAAAAAAAATGGGCATATCCATAAGGAACCTTTATTACAAGATTGATAAGTACAAATTGGATATGCAATAAACTGCGCATAAACTTGCGTCATTGCAAGATAATGCATGCAAGATACTGCAAACAGCCCGCTGCAAAAACACGGGTGTGAAGGATTACGGTCTAAATGCTGCTTTTTTAGGCCGTTTTTTATTTGCAGGCCGGTTGGGGATTAAACCTGTCGATAAATGCGAATAATATTCCAGCGGGAAAAAACCGGATTAATTGGCACGGATTTTGCGTATTTAAAGTCTGAGAAATTATAAAGGAGGGAAAGGATGAAAGCGCAGAAATACATTCTTACAATAAACCCGGGTTCCACGTCCACAAAGGTGTCACTCTTTATGGACAGGCAGAATGTGCAACAAAAGAATCTTTCCCACTCGACGGAGGAACTGGAAAAGTTTGACGAAGTGGTGGACCAGTACCAGTACAGGCTGGATATCATCTTAGAATGGCTTAGGGAAACCGGTACCGACATTGATTCCCTGGACGCCGTTGTAGGAAGGGGAGGCTTACTGGCTCCGATACCCGGCGGGACTTACAAGGTTACCCCCACGATGATAGATGACCTTAAGAAGGCGGTTAGGGGAGAGCATGCTTCGAACCTCGGAGCACTTCTGGCAAAGGGCATTGCCGACCGTGCGGGGGTACCGGCATATATTGTGGACCCGGTGTCGGTGGACGAATTTGATGATATAGCAAGGATATCCGGTCTTCCGGAACTGCCAAGAAGAACCCACAGTCACGCGTTAAACATAAAGGCGGTAGCACACAGGGTAGCCAAGGAAGAGGGCAAGCCCCTCACCGACCTTAGGCTTATTATGGTCCATCTGGGCGGAGGTATATCCATAGCACCGGTTATGGATGGAAGGATGATTGATGTAAACGGTGCGAACGACCAAGGGCCCTTTTCGCCCGAAAGGGCGGGAGGCGTGCCCACCGGAGCCCTTGTAAAGGTCGCATACTCGGGCAAATATAGTCATATGGAACTTAAGAAAAAAGTTATAGGAAAGGCGGGCCTTGTGGGCTATCTTGGCACCAACGATGCAAGGGAAGTAGAAAAAATGATAGAGCAGGGCGATCAAAGGGCGGCCCTTGTGTTCAGGGCAATGGCATACCAGATAGCAAAGGAGATAGGAGCCATGGCCACCGTGTTGAAGGGTAAAGTGGACTACATAGTGCTGACCGGCGGCCTCGCCCATTCCGAAAGATTGGTCTCGATGATTACAGGAATGATAGGTTTTATAGCCCCGGTTAAAGTCCATGCCGGGGAGGACGAAATGCGTGCCCTTGCCGAAGGTGCTTACAGGGTTCTTAACGGCGAGGAGAAAGCCAAGATATATGAAGAAGAGGTGAAACAGATTGATTAAGAGTTTTGCGGAGGTTATTAAGAGCGCGAGGGAAAGGGGGCCCAAAACCATTGCCGTTGCAGTGGCCCAGGATGCCGATGTGCTGAACGCAGTAAGCCGAGCACACCGGGAAGGAATAGCCAACTCAATCCTGGTGGGGGACAAGGAAGAAATACTAAGCATAGCCGCACAGCAGGGCATCGACATTGAGGGGTTCGAAATAATGGACCAACCGGATAAGGCGACGGCCTGCCAAAGGGCGGTGGAACTGGTGAGCACAGGCAGGGCGGACATTGTAATGAAGGGCCTGGTGGATACATCCATAATACTCAAGGCGGTACTGGCCGATGAGTCCCTGAGAGGCCAGAATGTACTAAGCCACGTGGGAGTGGCGGAGGTTAATGGATATGACAGGCTATTGGTATTCAGTGACGCGGCAATGATTATTGCCCCGGACCTTGGACAAAAAGCCCAAATACTGGAGAATGCGGTGAAGGCTGCCAGGGCGCTGGATATTGATAATCCAAAGGTTGCAATAGTGTGCGCCGTTGAAAAGGTAAATCCCAAGATGCCGGCCACGCTGGACGCGCAGGAATTGGTAAAAATGAACCAGGAAGGCAGGATAAAGGACTGCATGGTGGGGGGACCCTTTGCGCTGGACAATGCTGTGTCTGTGGAGGCTGCAAAGCATAAGGGAATAGAACACCCCGTTGCGGGAAGAGCCGACGTATTAATCGTTCCCGACATTGAAGCGGGCAATATACTGTACAAGTCCTTTGTGTATTTTGCCAGGGCAAAAAATGCCGGTGTGATAGTAGGCGCCAAGGTGCCCATAGTTCTTACCTCAAGGGCGGATAACGAGGAAGCGAAGCTCAATTCCATTGCCCTTGCGGTACTTATGGCAAACAAATAAAGCGAGGTGAGAATATGAACGAGGTATTCAGGCTGCTTGTAATAAATCCGGGTTCCACTTCAACCAAAATTGCCATATTTGATAACGAAAAGCCGGTTTTTGAGGAAGTAATAAGGCACACTTCGGAAGAACTGGCTCCGTACCCCACCATATTCAGCCAGTATCAGTTCAGGAAGGAAATAATACTGGAAACTTTAAACAAGAAGGATATTAACCTTACAAAACTGAGCGCCGTGGTAGGCAGGGGAGGGCTTTTGCATCCCATTCCCAGTGGTACCTACGAGGTAAACGACAAGATGATTGAGGATTTAAGGCTGGGTCTTTTCGGCCAGCACGCGTCAAGCCTGGGAGGAGTACTGGCAAGGGAGATTGCATCTCAGCTCAATATCCCGTCCTATATAGTGGACCCGGTGGTGGTGGACGAGCTGGAGGACGTGGCAAGGATTTCCGGGGTGCCGGAAATAGAAAGGATATCCATTTTCCATGCCCTGAACCAGAAGGCTGTGGCAAGAAGGGCTGCCAGGGACCTGGGCAAACCCTATGAAGAGCTGAACCTGATTGTGAACCATATAGGCGGTGGCATTTCAGTAGGAGCCCATAAGAAGGGTAGGGTGGTGGACGTCAACAACGCTTTGAATGGCGAAGGGCCCTTTTCCCCCGAGAGGGCGGGGACCCTGCCTACAGAAGGACTTATTAAACTATGCTATTCAGGTCGTTATACGCTGGACGAGATGAAGAAAAAGATTGCCGGCAAAGGAGGCCTGGTTGCACACCTGAAAACCAACGACGCCAGGGAAGTGGAAAGAATGATTGAAGGCGGCGACAAACATGCGGAGCTTATCTACCGCGCAATGGCATACCAGATTGCCAAGGAGATAGGGGCTTGTGCAGCCGTATTGGAAGGCAAGGTGGATGCCATAGTACTCACAGGGGGTATAGCCCACAGCAAGATGCTGACCGGATGGATAATAGAAAGGGTGGAATTTATAGCCCCGGTACTTGTTTACCCGGGTGAGGACGAGATGACAGCCCTTGCCGAGGGAGGCCTCAGGGTGTTAAGAGGCGAAGAAAAGGCAAAACAATACCAATAAAAGGACTGGTAGCTCATGCTGGAAGACAAAAGAATAAGGATTGTAACCGGCCATTACGGCAGCGGCAAGACAGAGTTCGCGGTAAACTATGCAATTAACTTGGCAAAGTCCGGTGAAAAAGCCGCCATTGCGGACCTGGACATTGTGAACCCCTATTTTCGCTCCAGGGAGGAAAAGGGCCGTATGGAGAGGCTCGGGATACGGGTGGTGGCGCCGGAGGGTAAGTTTATAAACGCCGATGTACCGGCACTGCCTGCCGATATTAACACCCTTTTGCAGGATGAAAGCTACCAGGTGGTGCTGGACGTCGGGGGAGACGCGGCGGGGGCCCGGGCCCTGGGACGGTATTATCCCTACCTTAAGGATGCCGACTATGACATGTTCATAGTGGTAAACGCCAACCGTCCCAACACCGCAAGTCCCGAAGCGGTTATTGAATACATTGAGGATATAGAAAGGGCGGCCAGGATTCGCGCTACCGGCCTTGTTAACAACACCCACATGCTGCGGGAGACCACCGTGGAAGACGTGCTTAGGGGGCAGCGGGTGGTGGAAGAGGTTTCACGGCAAAAAGACCTGCCGGTGAAATATATATGCGCCATTGAAAGGATAGCCGGTCAAATCCCGGCGGGTTTGACAGGTGAGGTTTTTCCCATCAAAATGTATATGCGACCCGAGTGGTTGTAATTTCAGCGAAAAAAGGAGGGTTGTTCATGGCAAAGGTAAGAGGAAAGGTTACATTCAAGGAGCATCTGTGCAAGGGATGCGAGCTTTGTACAACTGTTTGTCCGGTAAACATAGTAAAGATGGCAAAGGACAGGATAAACGTGAAAGGGTATCACCCTGCAACCGTTTACGAGATGGAAAAGTGCATAGCCTGCGGGAACTGTGCCACCATCTGTCCTGACACTGTTATCGAGGTTGAAAGGATAAGAGATAACGACTAGTTTTATCCAGGTAGAACGATTCAAATTAGAGGAGGGAAATTTTATGGCAAAGGTTTTAATGAAGGGAAATGAAGCAATCGGTGCTGCTGCAATTAAGGCCGGCTGCAAGTTTTTCTTCGGTTACCCGATTACGCCTCAAAGCGAGCTGCCCGAATACATGGCCAGGGAGATGCCGAAGGCAGGTGCTACTTTCCTGCAGGCCGAGAGTGAGGTGGCTGCCATAAACATGGTCTATGGTGCTGCAGGAGCAGGAGCAAGGGTGATGACCTCATCCTCCAGCCCCGGCATAAGCTTGAAACAGAAGGTATTTCCTACTTGGCAGGGTCAGAGCTGCCCTGTGTAATAGTGAATATTATAAGAGGAAATTTTGGCCCCTTAAGTGGAATACAACCGAAGGCGATCGGACTATTTTCAGGCTTTCTGAGGCGGCGAGTACTGGTGATTGTTATAAGATGGTGGTGCTGGTACGGCGTCGGTACAGGAACTGACCGACCTTCTGATGGAAGGTTTTGACATAGCCGACCAGTACAGGAACCCGGTAATGATAATAGGGGACGGTATGCTGGGTCAGATGATGGAACCGGTGGAGCTGAGGAACCCAAAACGATCTGCCTCCCAAAGGACTGGGCTGCTACCGGCACCGGAGGAGAGGACACACCAACGTTATCAATTCATTGTTCATTTGACCCCGCCGGAGTAAAGAAGCACAATTTAAAGCTTAAGTAGGATTCGACGAAATGGAAAAGAACGAGAAAAAGTATGAAATATACAACTGCGACAATCGGACATTATAGTGGCTGCTTACGGCACCACTTCAGGATTGTAAAAACCGCAATAGACAAGTGTAAGGACGAGGGCATAAATGTCGGTCTCATTAAGTACATATCCCTCTGTCCCTTCCCCTACGAGGTATTCGAGAGTATGCCGACAGGCCAAGTGACCCGCTTCCAGTGGAAATAGTGGTAAGATGGTGGAGGACGTGAAACTGGGCGTTAATGGCAAAAAGCCGGTTTATTTCTACGGCAGGACCGGAGGAGGAATGGTACCGGTACCCGACGACATTGTGGTAAAGAGATAAAGAAAATATTAGGGGGTGCTAAATAATGAAGCGAGATGGTATTCAAAGAACCAAGGAGGTTACAGGACAGTATTTCCATTACTGCCCGGGCTGCACCCATGGTATAATCCACCGGCTGGTTGCCGAGGTCAGCCAGGAACTGGGCGTCCTCGAAGGCTATCGGAGTTGCGCCAGTTGGATGCTCGGTTTCGCCTATGACTATTTCAACTGCGACATGCAGGAAGCCGCCCGGCAGGGCACCCGCGGTCGCTACCGGAACGTAAAGAGGTACATCCGGACAAAGTAGTGTTCACCTACCAGGAGATGGTGACCTTGCCTCCATAGGTACCGCCGAGATAGTACACGCAGCCATGAGAGGAGAAAAAATCACCACCATATTTGTCAACAACGCAATATACGGTATGACCGGCGGGCAGATGGCACCCACTACGCTGGTGGGCCAGAAGGCTACTACATCGCCCTTTGGAAGGGACAAGAACCATGCCGGTTCGCCCATAAGGATGAGCGAGATGCTGGCAACGCTGGAGGGGCCTGCTTATATAGAAAGGGTCACGGTAACCACGCCGGCCCATGTAAGGAAGGCCAAAAAGGCCATCAGGAAGGCCTTCGAAGCACAGATAGAGGGTAAAGGTTTTTCCATGATAGAAGTGCTGTCCACCTGTCCCACCAACTGGGGACTATCCCCCGTTGAAGCGCTTAGGTGGCTGGAGGAAAACATGATACCCTATTATCCGCTGGGAGTTTACAAAGCGCCCGAGGAGGTGAAATAGGATATGATAAACGAGCGTGTAATAATGAAATGGATTTGAGTAAGGGCGGCGATGTCCATGGTAAGCTTCTCACCTACGCGGGAATGATTGAAGGCAAGAATGTGTCCTGGCTGCCGTCCTGGTAGGAGATGCGGGGAGGCACCGCCAACTGTAATGTAATCATATCCGACAATCCCGTGGCTCTACGTTGTAACGGATGCAACCGCTGTAATAGCAATGAACAAGCCGTCGCTGGACAAATTTGAACCCGCTCTGTAGTAAAGGATGGGCTGCTGCTAATAAACAGCTCGCTCATCGACAGAAGTAAGAAAGGGACGACATAAAGGGCTTACCAGATACCTGCCAATGAAATAGCCAATGAGTTGGGCAACAGCAGGATAACCAACATGGTTATGCTGGGGTATCTCGAAAATGCTCGTCATTAAAAGCGTACTGAAGCCCTAAAAAAGGTTTTCCAGAGGAGAGAAAAGCCCATTTGATACCCATAAACGAGGATGCCCTGAACAGAGCGCTTGGCAAAGTGGTCAAAACAAGCAGCTGCGGCTGATAGGAAATATACCCGGCAGTTTTACCGGAGGGCTGAAAAGCAGCCCACCGCCAAAAAGGGGTGGGCTGCTTTTTTACGTTCGCCCGACATGAAGCAGTAACTAGGCGGTGAAAGTCCGCTATGGGCTCAGTAGTGGGAACGCCATTAGCTAAACAGCAAAGGTGTTCACCGTGAGGTGAAATCTGGAGAAGCTGCAGGCAAAGTCCCGCACCGACGGACAGGAACTGCATACAAGGCATACGTGGAACGGACGAGTTTGCATAACAAAACGAAGTCCAACACTACCCGAATTCCGGTGTAAATGCGGCGGTGACATGGGATGAAAGTTACTGTTCTTAATCGGGGAGGTCTGGCAGGTACGTCAGGCAGGGAATGAGATTTTCCCATGATAACCCATGCAGCGATGTATGGGCTGAGCTGTCAGAAGTCAGCAGAGAGTCATAGTACCATACCGGATATATACGGAATGGGAAGGACCGAACGGAAGGATGTTTTGGTATTGTGAAGCACACTACGAAATGCGATGAGCGCAGCCAACTTCATACTGAAGACTACCTGTGTGAGGATAGGGTGGAACCCGAAAGAAGCATGGGAGTGCAGAGTATTTCGTTTACGTCTTCAAAGACCAAAACGATGGCAATGAGTATGCCGAGCTTGCTTGATAAAATACTTGACCGAGAACAACATGAACAAGGCATACAAGAGGGTTAAGTCAAACAAAGGCAGCCATGGAATTGATGGAATGACAGTAGATGAACTTCTACAGTTTCTGAAGAAAATGGTGAGCAAATCAGGCAGTGTATCCGGGAGGAGTACTTACAAGCTAAAACCTATGCGGCGGATAGAATGCCAAAGCCGGGCGGCAAAAGACTACTTGGCATACCAACAGTAGTGGACAGAGTAGTGCAACAGGCAATAGCCCAGTATTAAGCCCAATCTTTGAAAGCAGTTCTCGATTGAGCTATGAGTTCAGTAGGAAGGGACGCAAAACAGGCGGTATTGAAATGCAAGGAATACATAAACGAGCTACGACTGGGCTGTGGATATTGACCTTGCGAAATGCTGATACCGTAAGCCGACAAGTCAGTGGTACAATCCATAAAACCGTTAAGGATAGGGGAGTAATATCACTTATCCGCAAATTCCTTCAATCAGGAGTAATGATAAATGGAGTAGTGGTGGAAACGGAAGAGGGCTGTCCGCAGGGTAGTACGCCAAGCCCGCTGCTATCCAATATCATGCTGAATGAACTGGATAAGGAACTAGAAAGAAGGGGGCTTAAATTCTGCCGGTACGCCGATGATGTAAACATATACGTCAGAAGCAGGAAGCCAGCAGAAAAAGTAATGGTAGTGTTACACGGTTATCGAAGACGATTTAAAACTTAAGGTAAACCGTGAAAAGTACTGTTGATAGGTAGCAGCGGCTGAAATTTTAGGTTTCTCCTTTTACCGTAAAGATAGTGGTATAGGGATAAGGGTGCACCCAAGGTCACTAGCGAAGTTTAAATCAAGCTAAAGGAGATAACCTCAGGAGTAATGTTATGAGCATGGAATACAGGATATTTAAACTGAACCAGAGCATTACCGGCTGGGTAAACTACTTTAGCCTGGCGGACATGAAAGCAATAGCTGCTAAACTTGACGGGTGGATAAGGCGCAGGATAAGAATGTGCTACTGGAAGCAGTGGAAGAAAGTTAGTACAAGCACAGGAACCTTGTAAGGTTAGGTATAGACAACTACAAGGCATGGCAGTATGCCAACACGAGGAAAAGCTACTGGCATACAGCCAATAGCTTTATCGCAGGCAAATCCATCACCAATGAATACCTGAAAAGTTTGGGTCTAAAGTCAGTATCCGAAAGATATTCATTGATCCCATTAATATCTTTTCGAACCGCCGTATGCCGGACGGCGCATACGGTGGTGTGAGAGAACAGGGGTTAATCATCCCCTCCTACTCCGATTCCAGTTTAAAGACCTCCCTTCGGGTCCACCTTGACGTCCCTGGGGGTAAGCCATTGCCCCGTTTCCCGGCAAAGGGCATACCTTTTGCCAGTTCCCCCGACCGGGACATGGTCTTTATCTTTTCAAGGCATTCTATAAGCCGGTCTATATCCTTTTATTATAGGTAGCAAGGCTTACCCTTACCATGCCGGGATACGCTTAAGTCTCCGGCTCTTTTCTTGTGTATAAGCCGGGACAGCTGCTGTGGATTAAGTCCCAACAGGTGCAGCATGTAGGGCTGGGCGCAAAGCACCCGTTTCTAACGGCAATACCCCCTCCCCGGGGTAAGCGCGGCGTGCCGAGTAGTGGGGTAGCCGTCAGGTTGGTAATAACCCCCACCCTGTTCCCCGGTCCGGTTGGGATCGGTTTCGCCGTATACCGCAGAGCCCTTTGACTTCCCCCAGCCTTTTAAAGGGCATAGGAAGTAAACGGTTCTTTCATGGTTTTCAATGTTACGCATGCCTTGCCTTTGCAAATATTGAATGGCGGATGCCAGTGCCACTGCCCCCACAACGTTGGGGGAGCCGAGCTCTTCCTGTCCGGAAGCCCGGCCATTCCACCGTTTCCGGGGTAACCTTGTGTATTAACGGTGCCGCCGCCGGTGTACTCGGGAGCGCCCGTTAAAGGTCCTTTTTGGTCCTATAAGCCCCCGGTTCCAAAGGAGCGTACATTTTATGGGCGGAAAAAACGAGGTAATCAATATGTTCCGGGTGGTCGTCCGGGTTTATATCCACCGGTGAATGGGGCACAAGCTGGGCACCGTCTACCAAGGATGGGTACCCCTGCGCGGTGGGCAATGGCAGCGGTACTTCCCACATCGTTCTTGAAACCGGTTACGTTGGAGGCCCCCGAGACGCTTACAAAGTTTTTATCCTGCGCCCGTACCGCAGTTTGGTTTCCAGGTCATCCAGGTCAAGGGCGCCCCGCCGGTCAGCGCCGCCGGCGTACACCGCTGCCGCCTTGGACCTCCGGGGAAGGTCGTTGGAATGATGTTCCATCATGGTTGTGAGCACCAAATCCCCTTGGCGAGCCCCCAATCAGTAGGAGACCTTGTTTACCCGCTTCGGTGGCGTTTTTCACGAAAATTACGCAGTTGCTGGAAAAGTCCGCCTTTACAAAGCTGCCTACCACTTCGTGGGCTTCGTCGTATACATGGGTGGAGACTTGGGACTTGAAACCGGTGCCCCTGTGTACGCTGGAATACCAGTCCATGAACTCCAATTACGCTTGTCCAGTACCGGGCGCAGTACCGGGGTGCTGGCGGCATTGTCCAGGTTCACGTAAGATGCATATCCCTCCCCCGGCAAAGAGAACCTTCTTGTCTACCCACAATATCCCTGCGGAACCTTGCATGGTTAAACCCTTCCCTTTTAAAACATGTTACATTCTCCTTTAAAAAATAAGCGCTAATACCATTATATGAACGGGGCGGAGTTTTGATTCCGCAGTGCCGCGGCAAAAATTCGCCGGCGGCGCGCCTTGCAAAAGTGCCCCCCCCAAAGCACAGGGGTTGCAGGCAGGATTGTAGTTACATAATATAATAAGGAGGGCAGTTTTTAATGCCTATGGGATTTCAACCAATTGAAAAGCTATATTCGGTGTGATAATATTTAACCGTATTAGGCTGGCATACTAAGGACAGGAGATTGTATGGGTAAACTATTCGGAACCGACGGTGTAAGGGGAATAGCAAACGAGGAACTGACCAGCGACCTTGCATTCAAGCTTGCCCGGGCGGGAGCCGCCGTACTGAGCAGCGGGTAAAAGGTAAAGTTTGTACTGGGAACGGATACGCGCCTTTCTTCGGACATGCTGGAAAGCGCGATGGTCGCCGGGCTGTGTTCGGCGGGCAGCGATGCGGTGCTGGTGGGCGTGGTTCCAACACCGGCGGTGGTATACCTGATAAGGCACCTTGGCGCCGACGGGGTATTGTGATATCCGCTTCCATAATCCTGCCCAGTACAACGGGATAAAATTTTTCGACCGCCGCGGCTACAAGCTGGATGACCATTTGGAAGAGCCCAGTGGAAAAATTGTGCTGGAGGGTGCCGACGGGTTGTCGTGCACCGGCGTGAACTGGGCAGGAAAATAAACGAAACAAAGGGAGTAAAGTACTACGCGGACTCTCAAGGGCACGGTATCGGGAAATTTCGAAGGCATGAGTGAAGCCGTTGACTGTGCCAACGGGGCGGCTTTTAAAGTGGCTCCCTTGGTACTGGAGGAACTGAAGACGAAGGTGAGTGTAATTAACGACTGCCCCGACGGGCTAAACATAAACGTGGAATGCGGGTCCACCCACCCGGAAGGATTGGCTTCCTTGTAGCCTTGAAGGAAAAGGGGGAAATCATGGACAGGGCTTGCCGCGACGGCGATGCCGACCGGCTAATCGCAGTGGACCACAGGGGCGAGATAATAGACGGTGACTATATAATGGCAGTCTGTGCCCAGCGGCAAGAGCCCGGAAACTTTCAAAGGATACCGTGGCAGCCACGGTGATGTCCAACCTGGGACTGCACCGGGCATTGGAGAAAATTGGCTGCGGGGTGGAGGAAACCAAGGTCGGGGACAAGTACGTGCTGCAGAGGATGATGGAGAAGGGATACAGCGCGGCGGCGACGATCGGGGCGTAATATTCCTGGACCTAAACACCACCGAGGACAGCCTGACGGCACTCCAGCTTCTGGAGACCATTAAGTATTTCGGCAAAGCCTTTCCGGAACTTTGCAGCACCATGCAAAAATATCCCCAGGTCTGGTCAACGCAAGGGTAGAAGTACGGACAGGAAGCTTACCGACAGGACCCGGTTATTTGCGCCGAGATTGAAAGGATACAAGACCAATTGAAAGGCAGCAGCTTGAGATGCTTATAAGACCTTCAGGAACCGAGCCGCTGGTAAGGATTATGCTGGAGGGTAAGGATACGAGTAAAGCCCAGGCAGTATGCGGAAAACCTTGCAAAGCTGATTGAAACCCGCCTATCGTAGAGACAGGGGACAGTTTCTTTGTCCCGTTTGTACGTTTCGCGAAGGAGGCGATGGATGGAGATAGTCCCAAGGGTATAAAGCGCCAGAACTCCTTAATCAGTAGGCACTTGCGCGGGTTGTGCGTCAAAACGCGGGTGTGCTAAAAGCGCCTATCGATTGCGTTTTACGTGCAGCGCGCCGCAGGCGCGTGGGGGAGTTGACGAAGGTCAGGGCTTATCGAGGCTTCATGGATAGGCCCGCGGTATCCTGCTGCTACCGTAAAGGCTCTACAAATCCACCGGGCGACCGGCAGGACAAAGTCCGGGCAGTCAACAATACTGCTAAAAGGAGAAACACCGATATGAATAAAGCGGATAAAAGGGTTATCCCCATTATATGCTAAAGGAGATATACGAACAGCCGGAAGTGATAGAAAACACCCTGAAGGACAGGACAATACCGGGAGCGAAGACATAAATCTAGCGATATAAAACTAACCCAAAGCGACCTTGACGGGGTGCACAGAATGGTTGTGATTGCATGGCACGTCCTATCACGCGGGGCTTGCCGGCAAATACCTCATTGAAAAGTTCGCCGGGATACCGGTGGGGGGGGAAATAGCCTCAAGGTTCGGTACCGGGACCCGGCGGTGGATAAAAACAACCTGATAATAGCAATAAACCAGTCCAGGAAACCGCCGACACCTTGGATACAATGAGAAGGCAAAGCAAGTGCCCGCATCATTGCCATATCAAACGTGGCGGGAAGCACCATACCCAGGAGGCGGACCACTCCCTCTATACCTGTGCAGAGCCGGAATTTCGATAGCCTCCACCAAGGCCTTACACGTCATGATTAATTACCCTTTATTTACTTACGTTGAAACTGAAGCCCAATTAAAGGGCAGGACGGGATTGACCGAAACATACCGGCAGAAGCTGGAGGCAGCACAGGCAGCCTGCCGGAAGAGCGCGAAAATTAACTGGACTGTTCGGGAGAAATGAAAGAGCTGGTAAGACTCGGCATAAGGATATGGAAAAGATTATATACCTGGGTAAAATCCTTGATTACGCATTAGTACGCCAGGGGTCATTGAAGCTGAAAAGAGACGTGTTATATACATTCGGTAACTTACCCGGCGGGCGAGTTCAGGCACCCGAGCATATGGCGCTGGTGAAGAAAGGGCTTTTTGTATTTTCCTTGCCACCCAGGATGCACTGCTAGGCAAGTCTCTGGTAAATTTGCGGGAAATAAAGGACGGGGAAGCCTGCGTGGTAGCCCTGAGCAGGGCTGACCGGGAAGTCGGCGAAGCGGCAGACAGGGTAATATATGTTCCGGAAGTACCGGATGAATTCACCTCGGCGCCGGCGGTAAATACCCCTGCGGTTGTTTTCTTCATGGCGGCTTGTGAGGACACGATATTTGACAAGCCGCGAAGCCTGGTTAAAAGCGTCACCGATTCATAATCATAGGGACGGTTCTTTTGATTACATTTCATTGAATTTATTATAAAGCCGAATATTGAATAACAAAGTTGGACACTGTATGGGACGAGGGATGGGGTAAGGGACGTTCTTTGTCCCATTTGTCAATTATGTAAAAGGGGTGGTGCGGTAAAGAATATGCAATTGGGAAAGGAGAGGAGGTGACAGCAGATATTAAAAAAACAAGCGCCAGAACTCCTTAATCAATGAACGCTTGCGGGTGTGCGCCAAAATGCGGGCGTGCTGAAGCGCCTGTCAACCGCGCATTGCGTGCAGCGCGCTGCGGGCATTTGATAGCGGAGTTGACGAGGGTCGGGGCTTATCGAAGTTTTCGGCGGATGGCCCCGCGGTATGCTGCTACCGTAAAGGCCTTACAAATCCGCCGGGCGACCGGCGGGACAAAGTAGACCGGGCAGCAACGAAAAATCCCTAAAGGAGAATACAAGACTATGTGCGGTATAGTTGGATATATAGGCAGCAAAGACGCAACACCCATCCTGATTGAAGGCTTAAGAAGGCTTGAATACAGGGGATACGATTCGGCCGGGGTAGCCGTTTATAACGAAGGCAGGGTCCAGGTGAAAAAGTACAAGGGCAGGCTGGATGTGCTGGAGGGCCGGATTAGGGAAAACCCCATCCTGGGAAACTTAGGGATCGGGCATACCCGGTGGGCCACCCACGGCGAACCGTCGGATGTGAATTCCCATCCCCAGACAAGTTCCGGCGGGGATATAGCCATTGTACACAATGGCATAATAGAAAACTTTATGCCCCTTAGGGAATGGTTGTGCTATGAAGGGTACGAATTCCGGTCGGATACCGATACCGAGGTGGTAGCCCACCTCATAGACCATTTCTATGAAGGGGACCTTGTGAAGGCGGTTATAGAGTGCATGAAAAGGTTGAAGGGGTCCTTCGCGCTGGGGATAATAAGCTCTGACGAGCCGGATAAACTGGTGGCGGTAAGAAAGGACAGCCCGCTTATAGTAGGCATCGGCAGCGGCGAAAACTTCATAGCGTCGGACATCCCCGCCATACTAAACCATACCAAGCGGGTTTACCTGCTGAACGATATGGAAATAGCGGTTTTGAGCAAAGAGGGCGTGAAAATACTGGACCATAATGGTGCGCCGGTACAGAAGGAAGTGTTTGAAGTTACCTGGGACGTGGCCGCTGCCGAAAAGGGGGGCTATCCCCATTTCATGCTGAAGGAAATGTTCGAGCAGCCCACCGCCCTTAGGCAAACCCTCAAGTCCCGGCTTATATCCGAGAACGACGACATAATACTAGACATGATAAGGATTAACAAAGAGGACCTTGACAGGGTGGACAAAATAAACATCGTGGCCTGCGGCACCGCGTACCATGCGGGGGTTGTGGGAAAACATCTTATAGAAAGGCTGGCGAGGATTCCCGTCGAGACGGACATCGCCTCCGAGTTCCGCTACAGGGACCCGATACTTGATAAAAACAGCCTTGTAATGGTTATAAGCCAGTCGGGAGAAACCGCCGACACCCTCGCGGCCATGAGGGAAGCCAAGCGGAAAGGGGCCAGGGTTATTGCCGTTACCAACGTGGTGGGAAGTACCGTGTCCAGGGAAGCCGACGACCTATTGTATACCTGGGCGGGGCCGGAAATTGCGGTAGCCTCCACGAAGGCCTATACGACGCAGCTTTTGGCCATGTCGCTTATAGCCCTGAAACTTGCCAGCATAAAGGGTGAAATAGACGAGGAGCTTTACAGCAGTATGAGGGAGGCCATATACAGGCTCCCGGAACAGGCGCAGCAGGTTGCTGGAAAAGGCGGAGGAGATAAAGGCCCTTTCGGAGGAATACAAGGACGTTGACAAGGTGTTTTTCATAGGCCGGTCGCTGGACCATGCTGTGGCCATGGAAGGGTCGTTAAAGCTTAAGGAAATATCCTATATATTTTCCGAGGCCTATGCGGCCGGGGAACTTAAGCACGGCACCATAGCCCTTGTGGAGGACGGGACGCTGGTATTTGCCCTGGCCACCCAGGACAGGCTGTTCGAGAAGTCGGTCAGCAACATGAAGGAGGTAAAAGCCAGGGGAGCCCAAGTAATAGCCGTTGCCAAGGAGGGAAACAGGGAGGTTGAAAAGGTGGCGGACCGGGTCATATACATCCCGGATACGCTGGACCTTTTGACCCCGGTGCTGACGGTGATACCGCTGCAGCTTTTTGCCTACTATATAGCGGTGGCCCGGGGCTGTGACGTTAGCAAGCCCAGAACCTAGCCAAAAGCGTCACCGTGGAGTAATCAAGGGTAATCTGGGGACAGTTCTCTTGATTACTATTTGCATACTCGCGTATAGCAGTATATGTTGATTTAAGCCCATGAAATGTATGCAGGGGCAACCTGAGGTCTTTCACGGGCTTTTAATTACGGAAGTAATTAGGACGGTTCCGTTGATTACAAAAACATGCATAGTATAATATTTACAAAAATAATAGAGGTGACAGGAATGCCACGGACCCCAAGGAGGAAAAGCAAAAGCGGTGTATATGTATAATAATTGAGGGAGCAAATAAGCAGGAATTATTTCATGATGATAAGGACCGATTAGTTTCTGGATACAGTGGAAAGGTATAAAATTCAAACCGGGATGAATATGGTTGGTGCCTGATGAATAATCATATACACCTTTTATTGCAAGAAGGCAAGGAAGACTTGGCCATTACCATGAAGAGAATAGGAGTAAGCTACGTTTGGTATTATAATTTGAAATATAGTACAACAGGGCATTTATTCCAGGACAGATATAGGAGCGAGAATGTTGAAAGTGATGGATACCTTTGCCGTGATTTCGCCTACATACATCAAAACCCTGTAAGGCGAAACATAAAGCGACCTTCGGACTGGAAGTGGAGCAGCTGCCAAAGCATATTATAGGAATAGGTAGTTATAAACGAATTACTAGACAATTGAGTTAATACTTGGATTGTTTCTGAGACAAAAATACTGCAATAAGAAAATTTAGAAGTTTAATGAAATAGAAAACAACGATAAATGCCTGGACGATGATGTATTCATTAAATTAACAGACAAAACAGTTGGAAATAGAAAAGATAAATCCAAAAATTAATATAGCGCAAGTAAAGAGCCTGCCAAAGAATCAAAGGATGAAATAATTAGAAAGGCCAAGTGTATTGAGTATAACTGCAACGGCAATTAGGGCGGATATTTGCTGCCGGAATTTTCCGCATGTTAGACAGGTCAATTTACCCTAACGGGGCCGGGCCTGCACAAGTTCGAATGGGTGGAACCATGACGGAGGGGATACCGTCTAAACTGGCAGCAAATAAAAGAGGGTGGGCTGTATGAAGCGGAAGAAAATATTAACGTTAATCCTGGTTTTGGCAATAATGCTGGCGGGTTGCTCCCAGGCCGGAGCCAACCTGGAAGCGGCAGATGCAGAGCCTATGGTATTTGAAGCAGGAGATGAAAACTTCGCTATTAAAACCTACATCAATAAGCTGGAATTTGATGAGGGTGAGGAGATTAAGCTGCACTCTACCATTGAGTATATAGGCCAAAACGAAAGCATCGCGATTTGGTCGGGGGAGCCTTACTTTCACCATTTGATACATGACGGCGACAAGTATATAAATAGCGATATTGTCCTGGGTATATTAAAGGAAACGGTTTTAAAGAAAGGCGAAGTCTATACGATACCCTTTTCCAAAAGCGGTGGGTTCACCCGGGAAGACCCGGATGCGGAGTTCTGGGAGAAGTACTTCTCGGAGAAAGAGCTGAGGCTGCCCACCGGGGACTACACCTTTACGGCGGTAACGGATTTTTGCCTGGACATGGACCAGGAGGAAAAAGTAACGTTAAGAACAGAGTTTAAAGTTAAAGTAAAATGATTACAGGGCTAAATAGTACAGGGCTCTAATTTGAGTTAGTAATTCCGATGATAGGAAAGCCCCGGCTGGCCCAAGTCCGACTGTTCCGGCAAAAGCAGGCGCAAAAATTATAAAAGCAAGTTTTTAAGCCAGTAAAGTTCATATTATATGGAGTGGAATAAGATGAAAAAAACAGTCATGTACGCCGTTGTAATTGTTGCCCTTGTTGTGTTGTTTCCCGGATGCTATATGCTCCAAACGGAAAAAGATGATTCTGAACCAAAAAAGATAGAATCCATACCATTTCTCAAGGACCAATTATATGCTGTGGCGTATTTAGGGTATAATGAAATAGGTGAACTTTCATTTTATATACAAGAATATTTAGACAGCGAAAATATACCTATTCATTATATATCAAAAGGAGAATATTATCTTGTAATACCTAGGTATTCAAATATGTCATTATCATTGTATAAAAATGATATCCAAACGATGGATTCAACATTAATATTTGAAGAAAAAGAATGTCGTCCGTTTATAATTCAATGTAATGTGAGCGATATTTTTCCGGATGCAACAATTCGCTTTGCTTATAACGATGAAACCATTGAATTTTCACCATATATCTCATTAAAAGATGGAACAGTTGTGGTTGGAGACAGAGGTATAAATATAACAAAATAGGTTTTGGCCGCGGCGTCCAGCCGCGTATTTTTTATAGCATATGATTTGGGTATTGGTTCATATTGATAGGATTATGTGCGAAAAAAATTAAACAGAAACATTTTGCTATGGTGTACCGAACAATAAAAAACAACAGAGTTGGTTGACATCTACGGATAAAAAGCATAGAATGAAATAGAAAATTGAATAAAATCTCGGTAGGCGAGGCTACTACAAGGATACGGGTTGCTGCCGTAAAAGAGTGGAAACACTCTGCACTGGTAAGCAGGTTTTGCCGAACAGAGAAGGCTTAATCTAATGCGACTTCATTGCCTTGTAGAGCCAAAACTTGAACGGGGAAGTCTTACATTAATGCCTTCGTCATGTTCAAGTTTGGCGAAGGCTTTTAGTATTCGGAGGTGAGAAGAATGGAATCTGGCAGTGATAGTATGGTCTATGGAGAAAAAAGCATATATTATTATAGAAAAAATAGAACTATAACTGTCAAACTCTATTCTTCTCTAATAAGAGTTTGTTAAATATTATGATTCAAATTCTGTTTTTTCATATATGCTTTTCTTTGAGAACAAATCTCCATTACCACCCATGACAGTTTCTTTGATAAAGGCAGTTTACAGGACTATTTGATTTGAAACTTAAACAAAATAATCGTTTTTTATAGGTTAAAAGCTTATTTGTTAATCTTTAGTTTCTCATCGCTTTTTTGGAACGTTCTTAGCTATTATTTTGTTTTGTAAATGATTAAAGAAGGTGGAGGTGGTAGTTATGGATTTTGACCCTTTACCCAGTAATTTTAATGAAAAAAGGAATAATAAATTTTGGGCCATAACTACCAATCGGGTAGTGTGGCTCTGTCAAAGGGGAGCTACAAAATGAAAGAAATGATTCTCAATCTTATTGAGAAGGGTAAATATGCTGATGTAAGAAAAGAAATCGTTGACATGAATGTTGTTGACATCGCACAACTTTTTGAAGAGTTAGACAAGCAGAAACTATTAGTGGTATTAAGGATACTGCCTAAGGATATGGCATCAGGTGTTTTCTCTTATATACCTAATGAACTACAAAAATATATAATTGAATCTATTACTGATAAGGAAATCAAGAATATTTTCGATAAACTATTTTTTGATGATACAATTGACTTTTTAGAAGAAATGCCGTCAAACATAGTAAAGAAGGTTCTTAAGAATACAGATGAAGATACAAGAATACTTATCAATCAATTCTTGAACTATCCTGAGAATTCAGCTGGAAGCATAATGACTATAGAGTTTGTTGACTTAAAAAAGGAAATGACAGTAAAACAAGCAATACAGCACATTAAGGAAACAGGGGTAGACAAGGAGACAATTTATACTTGCTATGTTATTGACAATAATAGAAAACTTGAAGGTGTCATATCAACTAGAAAACTAATATTAAGTGAAGATACGACAATAGTTAGAGACATTATGGAAAAAGATGTTGTGTATATTAACACTTATGATGACCGGGAAAAATCACATCATTATTTAAAAAATATGACTTCCTTTCAATGCCTGTAGTTGATAGCGAATGTAGGTTAGTTGGTATAGTGACAGTAGATGACATTGTAGATATTATAGACCAGGAAAATACCGAAGATTTTCAGAAGATGGCTGCTATGCAGCCTTCTGAAAAAGAATACTTGAAGACAAATACAATGGTATTAGCAAAGCATAGGATAATCTGGCTTTTAATCTTAATGATTTCTGCAACCTTTACAGGAAATATTATAAGAAAATTTGATGAAGTATTGCAGTCATTTGTGGTGCTTGCTTCATTCATCCCAATGCTCATGGATACAGGAGGAAATGCTGGTTCCCAATCATCAACACTCATAATCAGAGGATTAGCTATAGGAAAAATTAGGCCTAAAGATGTTTTTAAGGTACTATGGAAAGAACTCCAAGTAAGCTGCCTTGTCGGAATAGCCCTAACTGTTGTAAATTTTGTAAGGATATATTATTTTGGAAAGACTGACTTATTAATATCTGTAACTGTATGCATCACCTTGTTTTTTACAGTTATGTTGGCAAAAATTGCAGGTGGGATCTCTACCTATTATAGCAAAAATATTTAAGATAGACCCTGCGATTATGGCAAGTCCACTAATAACAACCATTGTCGATGCCTTGACTCTTATTTTATATTTTTCAACTGCTACATGGTTATTAAGTATATAGATTTGAAAAAACCATTTTATATTATGACATTGATATCAGGCAGCAGGCCGTCCGGAAGGACGGTTATTGTATTAGTTCCGGCATGGAGGGGAAAATAATATTGCGAGCAAAAAGGAAATTTTCATAAAGGAGGCAAAAAAGGTTACCGGATAATACAAAAAAGGTTAAATCTCTTAACCGGCTTTTACAGGGAGAGTACATGGCAGTAGAGAGTTTTAATACCTTTATATCCAGGGCTAAAGATGAAAATGTGAAGAAAACTTTCCAGGCGGTCCAGAAACAGCATAGGAGAAACATCGAGAAATTAGCAGGCTATATTCAGGACATAGGCGGGCGGCCCCACGAAAACCTTGGGATAAAGGGTAAAATGGCTGACATGAAGGTCAACATAGACCTCGGCTTAAGGGGTGACACCGATGAAATAATAAAAAAAGCGGTGGAGGGTGAAACCCAGGGAGTGAACATGGCAGAGAAGGTTCTAAGGGGCAGCCTGGATGATAAATCCAGGGATATTGCAGGTGAGATACTGCATAAGGACAGAAGATCTATTGATGAATTAAACAGTTTGAAGAACAGGTAATTGGGCAGCCCCTTGGCCGCCCCATTTCTATAAGCGGTGCAAAGAATGCTTTTACTTGAATGCATTACCCATAGACAATAAAATAATAATAAGAATAATTGCCAAATTTAGGACTAGAATGATATAAGGGAGACATCGGCGGGTATTTATGATATAAGGTTTGATACCCGCGGGTGTTGTGGACAATATCCCTTTATTATTCACAGGGCTCTCACAGGCAGTTTTAGGCGAAGGCTAAACAGGGGTTGGAACTAACCGGGATGCTGCAGAACGGGACCTTAACGGAAGAGGGTATCGCACGCCTGACCGGGCCGGTCCGGAAATACCGAATACCCGGCACGGGGGATAAGGGGGTGTGGCAGTGCGGTGTGCGCGTACCAAAGATTGTGAAAAAAGGGAGGACGACGGATGAAACATGAATGGAAAAAGCATGAAAAAAACTTGTACATGCCCGGGCAAAAACCGGAGATTATTACTGTGCCGGAGCAGAAGTTTTTTATGATAGGCGGGCAAGGGAATCCGAACAGCGAAGAATTTGCACAGAGGGTGGGCGTTTTGTATTCCCTTTCCTACGCCGTCAGGATGATGCCAAAGCAGGGGTATACCCCGGAAGGATATTTCGAATATACGGTATACCCGCTGGAAGGCGTATGGGACCTGACAGAGGAGGGGAGGAAGGCGGATGTGCTGGACAAGGAGCAGCTGCTCTATACCATAATGATTAGACAGCCGGATTTTACTACAGAAGAGGTGGCGTATAGGGCCCTTGAAACGGTTCAGAAGAAAAAACCGCATCCGCTGCTGGATGAAGTGACTTTTGGAACAATGGAGGACGGGCTGGCGGTGCAAATGCTTCATATTGGCCCCTATGATGATGAACCCAGGACCTTTGAAGTTATGAAGGATTTTATTGAAAATAATAATCTTGAGGTTGCTACCATGAAACACAGGGAAATATACCTGTCGGATGCAAGAAAAACAGAACAGGCAAAGCTCAAAACGGTTTTAAGATATAGGGTGAAGCCGAAGTAATGAGTTCGGTTCCACGGAAAACTCAAAAAATGGACCGGGGAGGAGAAACGATGTGTCCGGCGCGCCTTTGCAGCATCCCATATGGTACCGGCCAAGGAGAGGCTGTTCAAAGAAAACATATTTCAAAGGGCAGGCAAATAACATAATATCCGCTGAATTTCAGGAAATATTATTATTTAGTATGTTCCGAAGAAACGGGACCATGTTAGTGTAAAATTACTTTGGGAAAAAACCAAAAAATAAAAGATAAGAGTATCTCTCCTGTGATATCATGTAATTTGTGAAAGAACCACAATAAACACAGAAAAGGAGATACTCTTATGGAACTAATTATACAGGAAATCATAGAAAAAATCAGTAGTTGTTTTGAAAAAGAACTAGAGAATCTGATAGGTGAAAGAAGAGACATATCCGAATTTATTCTAGCTACTAAGAAGACGTTGGACGAGATTGGGGTAACCTTAGTGGCCGAAGCCTTGGAAACAATAGACGAGGCGTATAGAAACAGTAAAGATCGGAAACGAAACTGGACAGTAAAGGAGAAAGCGGCTGAAAAGACCCTTATGACAATATTTGGCGAAGTAAGGTATGAAAGGACATATTACAAGAATAAAAAGACAGGCGAATACAGCTACCTGTCAGATGAGGCTGTGGGCATAAAAGCCCATGATAAAATGGATGCTTCACTAAAGGCAAGGCTCATAGAGGAAGCAGTATTTATGCCCTATAGTAGAAGTGCAAAGGAAGCAGCTGAAGCTGTGGATCTAACATCACAGACAGTAATGAACAGTATCCGTGAGCTTGGCAGTATAGAGAATGATGCGGTAGAGATAAAGCAAGATAAAAAGGCAGTAAAAGTACTGTACATAGAAGCTGATGAAGATCATGTACCACTTCAGGCTGGAGGCTACGCAGAACCAAAGCTTGTATATGTGCATGAGGGCAGGAAACAGGTTGGTAAAGACCGGTGGAAGCTAATAAATGCGAGGTATTTCAGCGGTATTTATGCAAACAGTGATGAGCTATGGGTAGAAGTTTTAGACTACATAGATAAGACTTATGATATGGATACTATTGAAAAGATATACCTATCAGGGGATGGAGCTGCATGGATAAAGAATGGACTAGGCTGGATAAAGGGAAGCATCTTTGTACTGGACCGTTATCACTTATCAAAGTATGTAACACAAGCTACAGCGCATATGGACTATACCACACCCATCATGTGGGACTATATAAACAGCGGCGATAAAGATAGTGTAAAAGAGCTATTTAAAGCAATCATAAGTACAACTGAGCCGGAAACAAAGAAGAGAGCTGTGCAGGAAGCAAGAAGATATATACTAGGCAACTGGGAAGGTATAATGCGGCAGTACGGGGCGGATTATATCGGCTGCAGTGCAGAAGGTCATGTAAGCCATATCTTGTCGTCCAGGTTAAGCTCACGGCCTCTGGGCTGGAGTAGAATAGGTGTGGACCAGATGGCCAGGTTAAGGGTCTTTGTAGCGAACGGCGGAAATGTATATGACATATTTATGCAAAAGAAAAAAGCAGCAATAGATGAAGCAAGGGAGGTAAAAGTGGACCGTGAGATTATCAGGAAGAGAAAGCTTACAGCATCGCGCGAAACCATCGGTAACATAACCATTTTGAATATTGGAAAAAGGACTTGGGCTTCCCAGTTCCTCAAGTCAGTGAGGGATGCTTAAAGTAGCAGGTTAACAGGAGATTACTTTTATTTTTAAAACCCATAGTATCTTGACGCTATCCGGGACCATTACGGAATTGACGAAATAAGGTGTGTTTGATAATATGTGTAACTAACAGTATTGTGCACACCCTTTCCATGAAAATGATTTTAGAAAAGGAGAAACGAGATGGATAATTTAAAGAAAACTTCTTTGTTTCCCAGTTACAAAAAGTATGGAGCCAAGCTGGTGGATTATGCCGGTTGGGCCATGCCGGTGGAGTTTTCCGGCC
>JAXGPT010000030.1:0-16646 GCA_040766775.1 Bacillota bacterium
TTATTGTCCGTCCCGCAGGTATTGTTTTATCGGACGGGTAATGATATATTTTACTTAACAAAAACACGGCAGCGGGAGGAGTTGTGCCTTGATTAAAGCCAGAAAAGCTGTGGAAGGCCTGAAAGAGGATGTAATACATTTGCGAAGAAAGCTTCATTCAAATCCCGAAAGGGGCTTGGAGGAGTATGAAACCTCCCGCACCCTCCGGGAATATTTTGAAGGGTTGGGAGCACGGGTAAGTACCGGCCTGTTTGGCACGGCGGTTATCGTGGATATAGCCGGAAAGAAGGGGGACAGGTGCTACGCCTTCAGGGCGGATATGGACGCCCTTCCGGTGGAGGAGCGAACCGGTCTACCCTTTTCTTCTGGGAAAAAGGGCATGATGCATGCCTGCGGACATGACGGTCATATGGCGGTGCTGGCCGGCTTTGGCAGGTATCTACTGCAGAACAGGGAAAGTCTTACGCAAAACGTGCGGCTTATATTTCAGCCGGCGGAGGAAGGCCCGGGAGGAGCCCTGCCCCTTGTGAAGGCCGGAGTGCTGGAGAACCCCAAGGTGGACGGTATATTCGGGCTTCACCTTTACCCGGAGCTGGAGGAGGGCAGGATAGGTTCAAGGCCGGGGCCAATGATGGCCCAGACCGAGGAGGTATACATAGACGTATTCGGTCAGGGCTGTCACGGCGCGCAGCCCCACAAGGGCAGGGATGCAGTGGTGGCGGCGGGTCACATAATTGTCGCCTGCCAGACCATAGTAAGCAGGTCGGTAAGTCCCATGGAGGCTGCGGTATTTACCATCGGCAGGGTGGACGCCGGAGAACGCCTTAACGTGGTGGCAGGAAGCGCACGGCTGGAGGGTACCATGCGGACCTTCAGGGAAGAGGACTACAACATAGTAAAGGATAGGATTATAACCATTACCAAGGGGATAGGCCGGGCCTTTGGCTGTGAAACCAGGGTGGGGTTTGGCAACGGGCTTCCGGCGGTGGTGAATGACAAAGGGCTGTTCGATTTATTATGTGACGCTGCCGGGGATAAGGATTTGGAAATAATAAACCCGGTAATGCTGGCGGAGGACTTTTCCTACTACCAGAGGGAGGTACCGGGCGTATTTTTCATGCTGGGTACAAGGAACGAGAAAAAGGGGTACGTGCACCCCCTCCACAGCTGTTATTTCAATTTCAACGAGGACGTATTGACCGTTGGTATAGAAATGTTTGTAAGGATATTGGAAAGACTGGGGGCGTTCAGTCAATCTCCTCCAGATGGCTGCTGAGCTTTTTCAGCAGGATGTAAAGCAGCTTTTTTTCAAGTTCTGTCATATCGGCGGCTTCCAACAGTCCCTTTGGGCCGCCGGACAGTATGGCGGACCTCAGCTCCCGGCCTTGCCGCGTGAGGTTTATAAAGGACTTTCTTTTGTCATCCTTGGACCTTGCCCTCTCTATTAGACGCTTTTGCTCCAAGGTATGTAAAGCTCCCGAAAGGGTGCTTTTGCTGAGGCCGGTTTCCTTTGCAATTTTGGTATGGGTATAGTACAAGTCCCGGTCTATTACGGATATCACTGCAGACTGGTTGGAGGAGAGGCCCAGCAGATCAAACGTGTATTTTTCCAGCGCATCCGCCCGGATATGTATTCTTTTTATGACCTTTAGAATTTCATCCCACATTTCCAGATCACTCATAGGGCTTTGCCTCCCTTGAAAGTTCGGTCTGGAACCATTATATTTCCAAAACCTGGTTGTCAACACTTTGAAACGACAATAGTTTTAAAGGATATGCGGACGTCTTATAGAATATTATGTAAGAAAGGTTTTTGTGGGAAGAGAAGGGTATAATTGCACAAAGAAAACCCGGTTACGCTTCTTGGTATAAACACGGTTTTCCTGGTGACGGCGGCGCTGCTTATCACGCTGGGGTACTACCTGCAGGCAAAACATATACGTGGGGCTGTTAATAACGAGCTTGTAATTATCCCGCTGCCGGCTTTCATGTATATAAGATGGAAGGGAATTAGCGCAAAGGAGGCATTCCGATTTAACGGGATAAGCCTGTCCACGCTTTGGAAATGTGTTCTCATAACTCTGTGCGTATACCCGGTAGGGCTATTCTTGAACTTGCTGGGCAATCTTGTTCTGGACATGCTGGGGGAACCGCTGCCGCTGCCTGTACCGGTGGCGGAAAGCGGAAGAGAATACATTAAAAATATATTTGTCATCGCCCTAGCCGCCGGGGTGGGCGAGGAGCTTTTTTTCAGGGGATTCTTGTTGAAAGGATATGAATGGTTGGGCGCGAGGAAAGCAGTAATAGCCTCTGCAATACTTTTTGGCATTTTTCATTTCAACATCCAGAATTTCATAGGACCGGCTTTTCTTGGGATTGTTTTCGCAGTCATGGCGATAAAAACCGGTTCAGTGGCTGCCCCCGTTGTGGGACATTTTATCAACAATGCGGTTTCGGTAACTTTCATGTTTATTGCAGGCATGATGGCGGATACGGCGGTACAAGGTGTCGAGAGCAATCTAACTGCCGGCGTATTGGCCTCAGGTGTTGCATTCTGGGGCATCCTTGCCCTTGCAGGAGGCGCCGCCGCCCTACGGCTTTTCAGGGGGTTGGAGAGCCGGCACCTGGATGTGGTGCCTGGTAAAACCTACATTACCGATTTTATTCCAGTTATGATAACGGTGGCCGTGTTTGTTGTCATTTGTGCAAGCCAGTTGGTGCTAATAATGGGATAGAACCCAAAGCAGTTCTTCCACATATTTTTGCGTCCTTGACAGCATAATAGGCATTGAAGGAGGGATACCCATGGCATCAGCTGCAAAGACCAAGGAAAAGAAGTCAAAGAAGAAAAAGCCGGTGGACGGGCTCAAATATGAAATCGCCCGGGAACTGGGCCTGGGAGAAAAGGTGGACAACGAGGGATGGGGAGGCCTGACCGCCGCTGAAACGGGCAGGATCGGAGGGATAATAACCACCAGGAAAAGGGCGCAAAGAGCTAAAGAGATGCAAAAAAACGCGTAGGGGAATAGGGTTTCCTATTCCTCTTTTTGTATTTTTACGCCATTCTCCAAAACCCATACAGCTTTGCATACGGCGGCTTGCAAAAGGAAAAGTTTAAAAGCATATTAAAGGGAGCTTGTGGAGAAACTAATTTAAAAAGTATACCTGTATAGCCCCGTACAATTAGGAATACCCGGGGATGTTAAAATTGGTTTATTATGATAAATTTTGTTGATGCAGGGGATTTTGTTTGACATTGCAGAGCGCAGTGTGATAAACTCTTTGTAGTAGCTGGAAGGCTATGTCACATTCAGGTTTTTAGGAGGAATGCATTAAATGGAAAAAGGTAAAGTAAAATGGTTCAACGCTGGAGAAGGGATACGGTTTCATAGAAAGGGAGAACGGTGAAGACGTCTTTGTTCACTTCTCAGCCATCGAGATGGAGGGTTTCAAAACCCTGGAGGAAGGTCAGGGAAGTAAGTTTTGAGATTGTACAGGGAGCTAAGGGACCTCCAGGCTGCAAATGTTCAGAGAGTTTAACATAATGGTTAACTTTTGCATTTGATAGCGGCAATAAACCTCGTCAACCGACGGGGTTTTATCATTATCGGGAGGGAAATTACATGGACTATGCGGTCAGAGCCATGAACAAAACGGGACATGTAAGGGCTATTGCCTCGGTAACCACCGGCTTGGTGGGGAGGCGGCGATACTGCATCGGTGCTCGCCGACCGCTGCTGCAGCCCTTGGCAGGAGTCTCACGGCAGCGACAATAACAGGGCTAATGTTAAAGAACGACAGCGATCGGCTGACGCTCCAGGTAACAGGGGGCGGGCCCATAGGCAGGATAGTGGTGGTGGCGAATGCCCGGGGCGAGGTTAAGGGATACGTGGATAACCCCCAGGCCGATTTGCCCCTAAATACCGCCGGAAAGCTTGATGTAGGAGGAGTGGTGGGCAAAAAAGGCCAGCTTACTATAATAAAGGATTTAGGTCTTAAGGAGCCCTACATAGGAAAGGTTGACCTGGTGTCGGGAGAGATTGCCGAGGACATGGCGGCATATTTCACCTATTCGGAACAGACGCCCTCCGCCGTTGCCCTTGGAGTGCTGGTGGATACCGACCTTACGGTGCGGGCGGCGGGAGGTTACCTGATACAGCTTATGCCGGGTGCCACCGAAATAGAGGCAGCCATGATTGAAGAAAGGCTTTATAAAGCAAAACCGGTATCCGCCCTTATTGACGAAGGCCTAAACCCGGAGGAGGTCTTGAAACATGTCCTGCAGGATAACGACCTAAAATTCCTGGAGAAAAAACCGCTCATGTTCAAGTGCGACTGCTCGAAGGAGCGGCTGGAAGAGGTGCTGATAAGCCTTGGAAAGGATGAAATAAAGGATTTGCTGAAGAAGGAGGGCAAAGCCGAGCTTGTGTGCCACTTTTGTAACGAAAGATACGTATTCGAAGCCGAAGAACTGAAAAAACTTCTCGAAACGTCATCTTGAAAGCGGGGTTAGAATATGGAGGAATACAGAAGGCTTCTTGTAAACACCCGGGACAGGATAGGCATGACCCTTGACGTATTGCAGGTGGTGTACAGGTATAACCTGAATATTGCCGCCATGGAGGTATCGCCGGGGAAAATCTTCCTTAAGATACAGTCGTGTCCCGCCGAGGTGTTGAAACAGCTTAAAAAAGATATATCAGCACTCGGGGAGTAAAGGAACAGTTTCTAATAGAACTTATGCCCTACGAGGAAAGGAGCGCCAGTTAAAGGCTGTTATGGACTCGGTGGACGAGGGGATTGTGGCGGTGGACGCCCGGGGCAGGATAAATATATTCAACCCGTCCGCGGAAAAGATATTGAACTACCGGGCGGAGGAGGTGCTGGGCAAACCGGTGTCCGAGGTGCTGGCGGATGATATACCGATGCTTAATTCCCTTAAAACCGGGCAGGGCTACGACAACGAGGAGATTATGCTGAAAACGGCCAGGGTGTAAGCAACTATATAACCAGCGGAAGGCCCATTAAGAACGAAAAAGGACCAGATAGTCGGGGCCGTTGCCCTGATAAAGGATATAAAAAGGGTGCTGGAACTGGTGTACAGCATGACTTCATCGCCGGATATAACCTTCGACGATATACTGGGGATAAGCGACGGTATTGAATACGCAAAGAAAATTGCAAGGATGGTGGCAAACAGCAATTCCACCGTTCTAATACGGGGTGAAAGCGGTACCGGCAAGGAGCTGTTTGCCCGGTCAATACACAGGGCCAGCCGGCGTAAGGATGGTCATTTTGTTCCGGTAAACTGCGGTGCCCTGCCGGACAGCCTTTTGGAGAGCGAACTGTTCGGGTATGAAGATGGGGCCTTCACCGGTGCGCGCAGGGGAGGTAAACAGGGTCTTTTCCGGTTTGCCGACGGGGGCACCCTATTCCTGGACGAGATAGGTGAACTGTCGCCCCACCTGCAGGTAAAGCTGGCTAGGGTTTTGCAGGAGGGGAAGATAAGGAGAATAGGGGGAACCGAGGAAATCAAGGTGGATGTTAGGATAATAGCCGCCACCAGCCGGAACCTGGAGGAAATGCTGGAAAAGGGCCTTTTCAGGGACGACCTGTATTACAGGCTGAACGTGGTGCCCCTTTTCGTGCCGCCGCTGCGGCAGAGGAAGGAGGATATCCCCATACTGGTGGAAAGTTTTATTAAAAAGGTAAGCGAAAACATGGGAAAACCGGTTAAAGGGATTACCCGTCAAGCCGTTGAAAAGCTCCCAGTTCCTATAACTGGCCGGGGAATGTAAGGGAACTGTCCAACGTGATAGAGCGGGCAATAAACCTTGTGCAGGGCGGATATATTGAAGAAAGGCATATTATACTGGATACAAGGTATGCCGGGAAGAAGGCGGCGGAGAGCCTGTTAAAGGACGACAGGCCCTCAGGCAGATACTCCAGGAAACAGAAAGAGGGTTTTGAAGGAGGCGGTGGAAAGGCTGGGTAGTTCACGAAGGGTGGGGGCTGTCCTGGGAATATCCCACACCGCCGTCATCAAAAAATGAAAAAATACGGCATAAAGCCGTAATTGGAAATGCTAGTTTACAAGTGTAGCTATAGGTTTCCAGCAACGCCACTTTAGGAAACCTATGTTTACATTAATGATACCGCCGCATTTGCCGACGGGTAAATCACGGCGACAAAACTGCATTTTAAAAGGCTTCCGGTGCTGGAAGCTTATTTTTTATTTCTATAAATAAACTGGCATGGAAATTGCATATCCTGAACAGTATAACGGTTATAAGGAGGAGATATGAATGGACGTAAAGAAACTGAGGATAGGCACCCAGGCTGTTTTTTCCAAGCCCTGCCCACTGACAGGGTCCCATGTAAGACCGGTATATCAAACCTCAACTTTCATTTTTGACAATGTGGACCAGGGAGCAAAGAGGTTTGCCGGTGAAGAAGAGGGTTATATATACACCCGGTTGGGTAACCCCACCATAACCGATTTTGAAAAAAAGATGGCCCTGTTGGAAAGGGGAGAGGCTGCCGCGGCCTTCGGGTCGGGTATGGGGGCGATAACGGCCCCGATTATGGCCCTGGTAAGCGCCGGGGACCATGTAGTCGCGGCCAAGACGCTGTACGGCTGTACCCACGCTTTTTTGTCCCATCTCATTGCGAGGTTCGGAGTGGAGACAACCTTTGTAGATGCTACGGATAATTAAAACATTGAAGCGGCCATGAGGCCCAATACAAAGGTGGTGTACGTGAATCACTCGCCAATCCGAACATGACCCTTGTGGACCTGGCGGCAACCGCCGAAATTGCGCACCGGTACGGGGCTAAAGTAAAGTAGACAACACCTTCATGACCCCCTACTGGCAGAGACCGCTGGAACTGGGCTGCGACGTGGTGGTGCACAGTGCGACCAAGTATATAGGAGGCCACGGGCTGGTGATAGCCGGGGTGACGGTAGGCAAAAAGGAATTTATAGATGAGGTAAAGGTTACAACGCTGAAGGACATAGGAGCGGTCATCAGCCCCTTTGATGCATGGCTTATCAGTATAGGGCTTAAAACACTGGCGGTGAGGATGGAAAAGCATGAAAAGAACGCAATGGCGGTAGCCAAATGGCTTGAACAGAACCCCAAGGTGGAAAGGGTGTACTATCCGGGCCTTGCTTCCCATCCCCAGCATGACCTGGCCAAGAAGCAGGCGAGCGGATTTGGCGCCATGATAGCCTTTGAACTGAAGGGTGGAATGGAAGCCGGTATTACGCTGATGAACAGCGTGGAATTGATACACCTTGCGGTAAGCCTTGGGAACGTGGATTCCCTCATTCAGCATCCCGCTTCAATGACCCATTCGCCCTACACGAGGGAAGAGCGCCTGGAAGCGGGGATATCCGACGGTCTTGTAAGGCTTTCGGTGGGCATAGAGGAGCCGGAAGACATACTGGAAGACTTGGAACAGGCCTTTGCAAAGATAAAATAGTACACTATATATATCCCCTTGTATAATCGAAGCCCCCGCCTCTCAACAGGCGGGGGCTTTTGACGTATTTTTGCGGCGGGTAACCATTTATGAATTCAAGCCGTATATATATAGCGGGTTATTGATAGCGTTCGCAAAGCAATAGAAATGTCGAGGAGGGGTTTGATGTCGGAGCTTGTTGACCGATTGACTGCATTTGTAAAGCTGTACGGGAAAAACTTTTTTCTGCTTATCATAATAATAGTCTTTTTTGCCGCTGCGTTTGAAACGGAAAGTTCATGCGTGCCGCTGGAACCGGAAACGGAAAGTTCATGCGTGCCGCTGGAATCGGAAATGGAAGATGTGAAGGAGTGCGAATAACTGTTTGAATGTTTAAGCCCCCGGCCCTGTAAAACCGGGGGTTTAAATGTTACTGAATATCAATTCGTTTTTCCCTGGCGGGTCTTTTGTTTTCCTTCGGGAGGATAACTCTTAATACGCCGTTTTCATAGCGGGCAGAGACTTCATCGTGCTTTACGTTGTCCACCATGAAGCTTCTTACCAGCCTGCCCGACCTTCTTTCCCGCCTTAAATAGCTTTCTCCCTTTTCCTCGATGTCCTCGTTGTGCTCGGCGGATATGGTAATGATATTGTCCTTAAGCTGGATGCCGATATCCTCCTTCCTGAAACCGGGAAGGTCGGCCTCCATTACGTACCGGTCGTCCTCCTCCCTGATATCCACCCGCATGCCTTTGGGTCCAAAGCCCATAAACGAGGGGAAACCGGTTTCAAAGAAATTTTCCCAAAGGCCGTCAGGTATTAGACTCCTAAAACCCCTGTCGTTTCTGAAGGGCACCAGGTCAAACATACTGTTTCCTCCTTTACTGAGTACTGTTTTTGATTAATTTTTATTATTTCCAGCCGGTTAAAAAATTTGCTTCCGCCATTACATTATTATGCCCGTTCCGGATGCTTCGCAACTGCCGGGATTATAGGCAAACGGGCATTTGCATCTTTTTTTGATTGCGAGTATAATTTAAAAGTAAGAATTTTTAAACCTACGAAAGCTGGTGGCATTGTGTGGAGTCCTACCTATGGGAAAGTATCCTTTGACCAGATGTATAAAATAGTAAAGGACTTTATATGCGAGTATCCTGAATACGAGTACGAGATAACCGTCGGTTCGGATTCCCAGAACCATGAGCTTACCAAGACAGTGCTGTGCGTTGCGGTATGGAGGAAGGGAAAGGGCGGGATATACTTTACCGATACGAGGTATACAAGTATAATAACCAACATCAGGCAAAAACTCATCCACGAAACCTCCCTCAGCCTGGACCTGGCCTTAAGGCTTACCGATCGGTTCAAGGACGACGACGTGGACTGCAATATTACCGCAATTCACGTTGATGCGGGCAACAAAGGTCCGACATCCCGGTACATTTCCGAGATAGTGGGATGGGTAAGGGCCTGCGGCTTCGACTGCAGGATAAAACCGGACTCGTACTGCGCCAGCAGTATAGCCGACAGGGTTTCCAAGTAGGCTTAAGAAGTCGTTTTACAATGGATGTATAATAATTCAATAATGAAAAAAAGGGACAAAGACGCCTGCTGCCAGATATTCGGCAGCAGGCGCCCTAGTATTGGTCATAGGATTGGGTTTATGTTTAGATGGTCAGGCTCCTTATGCCCTCATTTTCTTTAATGCAGCCCTCATTTTTTCGTATCCTTCGTCAAGGTCCTTCTTGGCGACATTAAGTATCGGCCTGAACCTTATGCTATTGGTTCCGGAGGTCAGCAAGAGCAGCTTTTCTTCAAAGCATAGACTATTGAACTTATCCCTCAGTTCAGGGGTTGGAAGGGTAAAGGCTGCCATCAGCCCTTTATACCTTACATTGCTTATAAGGTCCGGGAATTCATCCTGCAGCGCGTGCAGGTGCTTGTGGAGTACCGGCGCTATTTCGTTTACGTAGTCCAGTATTCTGTCTTCCTGCATTACCTCCAGTATCCTGGTGGAGCGTACCATGTCGCATATGTTTCCACCCCAAGTGGAGTTAATTCGGCTGCTTTCCATGAAGCAGTTGTTTTCCACTTCTTCTACACGGCATCCTGCCAGTATGCCGCATACCTGGGCTTTTTTACCGAAGGCAAAAATGTCCGGCTTAACCCCGTGATGCTGCCATGCCCACATTTTGCCGGTTATGCCCATGCCGCACTGCACCTCGTCAAATATAAGCATTATATCATTTTCGTCGCATATGTTCCTAAGCTGCTGGAAGAACTCGGTTCTGAAATGGTTGTCTCCGCCTTCGCCCTGTATTGTCTCTATAATGATTGCGCAAATATCATCGGCGCCGTCTTTGATTGCCGCCTTAATCTGGCTTATTGCTTCCTTTTCCGCCTTTTCCACTTCCTCAAGGTGTTCTTCCAGCGGCCATATAATCTTGGGATTGGTGATTCTCGGCCAGTCGGGGAACTTGGTAAAGTACTTAAATTTTCTTGGGTCGGCGGTGTTGGTAAGGGTGAGGGTGTATCCGCTGCGTCCGTGGAAGGCCTCTTTGAAGTGTATCACCTTTGTGCCCTTTTCAGCGCTCGCGGTATAGCCCTTGGCTATGTTCTTCCTGACCTTCCAGTCCATCGCCACCTTCAATGCGTTTTCTATGGCCAGTGTGCCGTAGTCTATCATAAATAAATGATTGAAACCTTCGGGAGCGGCCACTTCCATAAAGGTCTTAACAAAGTCTGCCATCTCGACAGTGTAGATATCCGAGTTAGCTACCTTGTTGATTGCTGCCCTGAAGATTCTTTCCTTGAACTCATCGTTGGCGAGCTTGGGATGGTTTATTCCCAACGGGCTGGAAGCGAAAAAGGTGTAGAAGTCAAGCCACTCGGATCCGTCCTGGGCGTCAATAATGCGGCTGCCTAAGGATTTTTCCATGTCTATGACTATCGGGAAACCGTCCACCAATATATATTTTCTTAGCGTTGAAAGAACTTCCTGCGGTTTTACCATTCCATCTCCTCCTTATATTGTTGAAATAATAAATTCCATGCAGATTACCGCCCTAGGGCTATATGCAAATTGCACCCTTTTTTGCGGTTTTCCTGCAAGTTTAATATGTATACTTGCAATTATTGCGCCAATCTACAAGCCAGAGTTTTCAGGGGGCAGGTCTTTTTGGTTTGCAAATTTATGCGGGGACTGGAGGACAAACCGGGCCGCACCGCCAGGTAACACAATTTGTTTAGGGCATTTCGGGCAAAAAAAAATGCCCCGTGCAGCTAATAAATATGCAGGGCATTGAAAAAATTCCATTTATTCATGCAAAAAACGAAAAAAAACATCCGCCGAATTTTGGGCACAAAGGTAACTGCAATATTTCCGGGGCCGATTGGAATGTTTATTGAATATTGCTGCTTAATTGGACGGACAGTACCTTATATCGAAACAGCCCGCCGGGGGCTTTTACCTCCACTTCATCACCCGGTTTTTTTAAAAGAAGCGACCTTCCCATTGGCGACAGGCAGGAGACATCACCGCGGTCTATATTAACCTGAAAGGGGCTTACTATATGGTAGCTTACAACTTCATTGTTGGACAGGTCCTCCAGTTCAACCTTGCTTCCGATAACTACGAAGGGAACCTCATAACCTATACCGTTGGACTTATCGGCATTTTTGACAAGGTGGTCAATCTGCCGGATGTAAGTTTCGTAGAGGTCTGCAAAGTCATTTCGGTCCTTTGACGGTTCAGGGAAGTATTGATCGAATATTTTATTTTTTCCTTCTTCGGCTTCTGCCAGGTGTTGTACCAGGTTTTCAAAAACAGCCTGCGATAATGAAACTTTGCCCATTTTGATTCCCTCCAGGATTATACAATTAATGGGAAATCTTATATATAAAACACAAGGCGCTTCGCCCTCTGCGGCGAAACACCTGATTGTATACATCATACCACTACATACAATGATTGTCAACTGTGAAAACCGTTTCCAGCAAAAGGCTTGGAAAATAATGCAGAAGTTAAGGAATGTCGTTATTACCTGCAGCTTTCCGGAAAGTACCTGGACGGCCAAAATGGGCATTTAATGATAAAAAGCTTCAGGGTATTCTACCCTGAAACCACTGGCATGCCTTGCCGGTGCCGGGAGCCGGTATTGGGCTGATATTGTTGTTTAGATGCTGCCTGCAATCACACTTATTAACTATAGAAATAATAAGGATACTCCCACTACAGCAATAACTGCCCCTAATATTTCTTTAAAGTTTATTTTTTCCTTGAAAAATATTATTGATGGAGCAATTATTAGCACAGGAACAATTCCCATAATAGTAGACGCTATCCCGGTTGCTGTAAGTCGAATAGATACCAGCGAAAGTGAAACCCCCAAAAGGTCCAAAAAGCTCCAACAGAAACTTTTTTCATTGCATCAAAATCCTTCACTGCGGTTTTAATATTTGGCCATCTTTTAGTATACTAATTACTATTGCAGATCCGATTATAGCAGAAATTATTCTAATCTGTGTGGCAGCGAATACATTATAATCCCCTATTCCCTTTTTAAAATTATTAATCCTACAGCTTGACCTAGGGCCCCTAGGAATGCATAAGTTAATCCTTTCGCAGAGTGGGCTAATTCCAAATCTTTATTATCGGGTTTCCTAACCAGAATTACAGCGGCTATACCGGAGACCGTTATTAGCATTCCAATTACTTGCCGCAGGGTAAGGACTTCTCCCATTATGATAAATCCAAGCAGGGCTGTTATAGGCGAGCACTGGACATGATGAGCATTGATACCCTGGCGCCAATTTCAATTAAAGCCTGGAACAGAAATAAATCCCCTATTACAAATCCAATAAGACCTGATAAGCCAAGCCACATCCACATACTACGCGATGCATCCAGCGGTAAAAACATTCCCCGGTGAAGAAAGTAACCGAGCTGATTACCAGGAATGCCATAACCAACCGTATAAAGTTTACAGACAGGGACCCAATTTTACGTCCTGCCAACTCGAAGAATATTGATGTAGTTGTCCAGCATATGGCAGTTCCGAGGGCGGCTAACTCCCCTGGCGTGATTCAATCATAGTATTCCTCCCTGGACTGTAATTTTGTTGTATTACGAATTAAGATGCACTGAAAATAAACAACAATATTATATCACTCGATATCGGTTTAGTCTTTAAAAAATTCAATAAATGGTTCAGGCATATTAGGATAACCCAAACCGGAAAAAAGAGGCTTACATCGGTAAAGCCACTGCACGCTGTGATGGTCTGGAATACCGGCGAAGCCGCCGAAGACAAAAAGAAAAATATAAAAAAGCTTCAGAGCTAAAAACCCTGAAACCATTGACATGTCTTTCTGGTGCCGGGAACCGGAATCGAACCGGTACGAGTATCGCGTACCCAGGATTTTAAGTCCTGTGCGTCTGCCTGTTCCGCCGCGGCATAAAAAATGGAGGCGACACCCAGATTCGAACTGGGGATAAAGTTTGCAGTCCTCTGCCTTACCACTTGGCTATGCCGCCTCGTTAAATGGAGCGGAAGACGGGATTCTGAACCCGCGACTTTCGCCTTGGCAAGGCGACGCTCTTCCACTGAGCTACTCCCGCATGCATTATTCTTTTTTGGTGCCCAGGGGCGGAATCGAACCACCGACACGAGGATTTTCAGTCCTCTGCTCTACCATCTGAGCTACCTGGGCCTATGGCGACCCGGAAGGGGCTCGAACCCTCGACCTCCAGCGTGACAGGCTGGCATTCTAACCAGGCTGAACTACCGGCCTGCATGTGGTGGGCACAACCTCGAACCAGTGACCCCCTGCTTGTAAGGCAGGTGCTCTCCCAACCTGAGCTATGCGCCCGACTGCCGCTTATATTATCGGCGACAAATAATAGTATACAATATTCTGAACATTAAGTCAAAGCAATAGTTGATGAATTATTTGGACTATAGGTAAAAATTTTGCTAAATCTTCTGTACACTTTAGTTTGCTGCTCGATTTATTATATTTATACGAGTTAATATGGTACAATGTCAACCGTTCTTGAAATATTGCTGATACAGCGCAAAGTTAAATTAGAATTTTAACAAAAACTGAACAAGTGCAGAGACCAGGCCGATAGTCAGCAGAAAACCTCAAGAAACGCGATCATTATATTGCCGTCTACTTCGTTCTTACTCATAACATAACCTCCCCGCAAAAATGTATGCTTTCGGGTCGTTTTGAGAAAAACTAATAAGACGCTCTATTTATATTATACACAACTTGAGGGCAAATAAAAACGGTTCATTGTAGAATTAAATGCAACAGGGCAAAAAAAGTAGAACCACAGCGAGAAACCTAGTATGATATTTGTGTCCACAAAACACATACGGAGGTTATCGCTATGGCTCTTACTAAAAAGAATACCACACATAAGCGTACTTTTAAACACTTATCAGAATTTGACAGAGGCAAAATTAAAGCATTACTGGAAGAAGGTTTGTCTCCAGCACAGATTGCAAAGAGGTTAGGCAGACATCGTAGTACAATTATCAGAGAGATAAACCGTGGGACTACCACCCAGCTACGGACGGACCTGACTACATATGAGGCCTACTTTCCTGAAACTGGCCAGGCAGTGTACGAGAGTAACCGCTTATCATGCGGTAAAAAGCTCAAAGCTCTACAGGTAGAACCCTTTTTGCAGTACGCAGAGAAGAAGATCCTTAAGCAAAAATGGTCACCCGATGTAGTTGTAGGTGTTGCCAAACGTAAGGGTAAATTTAATAAATCTGAAATGGTCTGTACTAAGACTTTGTATAGTTACATTGACGGAGGTATTCTGGGTGTTCGTAACATAGATTTGCCCCTTAAAACACGTAGAAAGCAAAGAAAACCCACCAGCAGAAGACATCAAAGGCTACTTGGAAAAAGCATTAGTGAACGCCCTGAAAGCGTAGATAAGCGAAAGGAATTTGGTCATTGGGAGATAGATACTGTTGTTGGTAAACGTTCAGGGGATAGTGCTTTAATGACCCTTACAGAACGTAAAACAAGAGAGCATCTGGTTTTCCTACTGGAAACAAAGAATACTGAAGCGGTAGACAAAGTGTTCGGCTATATAAAAGAGCAATCTGGGCCTTTATTCACACACTTGTTTAAAAGTATTACTTCAGATAATGGTACAGAGTTTGCCAGCTTAAATAAGCACGTGACTAATATATACTATGCCCATCCATATTCTGCGTGGGAAAGGGGTACTAACGAGCGGCATAATGGTCTTATACGGCGGTTCATACCCAAGGGAAAAGCTATTAAGGACTTAACCCTTTCGCAGATTAAAAGGATCGAAAACTGGTGTAATAACCTGCCTAGGAAGATATTGGGCTATCGTACACCGACAGAACTATTTAACGACGAAATACAGCGTATACATGAGACAGTCCCAGACATGCGGCCTGTTAGTCTAAGTACATACATTCCAACCCTTTGCTAGTATAACAGCCGGTCTCATGGTATCAAGGGAGAAACCGCCCTTGACACCATTTCGCTCGCCTGTTGAAGAATGGTTAAGGTTGGAATGATAAATATCATCGGGTTTCTCTATAAATTGTTGCATTTAATATTGCAATTTAGAGGCAAATAAAAACAAAAAAAGGGAAGCTCATTATACTTGAAACTTGGGTTTTACTATTGTATAATATATGAACGTAACATGACTTTATAGGGGCATAGCTCAATTGGTAGAGTAGCGGTCTCCAAAACCGTTGGTTGCGGGTTCGATTCCTGCTGCCCCTGCCAGCAAAACAGAGGCTTTCGAGCCTCTGTTTATTTTAATCATTAAAAACCTTTCACCAAAACTCCTCCTTTTCCATAGCATATAGTGAAAAGGAGGGAGGTGTTAGCATGTCTGGAGGATTCTTTGGTGGCGGCAAATCCGGTGGGTTCGGAACTCTGTTCCTGCTTCTGATTATAATAATAATATTCTTCTCTGCCGGAATAGATGATTTTTAAAACCCCTGCTTGACACGAACAAACGTTCGCTATATAATATTGCTATAAACAGCGGTACGAGGGTGATGAAATGCTGGACCATGTACTAAGGATAGCCGGGGAAACCGGCAAAAGGCTGACCATAATATACAGCAAAGGCGATGGTATTACCAAGAGAGATATAAGGGTTGTAGAAATTGGTCGTGACCATATCCTGGCGTATTGCTATTTAAGGAACAAGATGAGGACCTTCAAAAAAGCTGGTATACTGGCGGCAGCCTTTGCCGAAAGGAAAAGCGCATAGATTGAAAAAAGAATGCCCATGATTGAACAAATAGTGCCAAACCGGCAACTGGTATGGCACTATTTGTCGGATTATGGGCTAATTTTGTGGAATTTTATTGAAGGGATTATGCGTTTGATGTCAAAAAATAAGAAAGAATATAGAAAGAGAAAACCTGCAAAAGTGCTGATTTTAAAGGCCTTGGAAAGGAGATGTAATTAACGAAAAACCGTTTGAAAAAAGAAAAAACCGACAAAATTCTACTTAGATGCTGGTAAAATGCCCATTATATCACGAAGGGGGATACGGGAGCATGAGTGATTTAAGAGGCAGAATTAACAGCCTAAGGGAAGAAATCCTGGAAGAGATTCAGAAAAAGCCGGAGGAGCTGCAGGCAAAAAAAATATTAGAGCTCTGCATCATGTTGGATAAACTTGTTGTGGAATACATATCGTCCGTTAAGTTTAAGGCTTAGTACTAGGTTTTCAAAGCTCTTATTGCATTTTTATTTATATATTAGGTCCTTGACCTGTGGATATGATAAATGCAGTGGGAAAGATGCATATAAATCATCCGGACAAAAATAAAAGGCCTGGAAACGATAAAATAATTTTGCCCCAGTAGGATTAATGGGGCATTTTTGCTCCCGGCGCTTCAGGAAGTCATGGGTTGCAGATACCACCCTTGACTTTTTTGGTTTTGGTCAAGAATATATATATATCCGTACTTTTTCAAAAGATTACGCATGGGGAGGATAAGAACCGGATGTTGGTTAGGGAAGAAGTGCCAAAACAAAAAGAACAAAAAGTAAGGGCGGTTATTGTTGATGGAAGGGCTGCCCACCTTATGGAAAAACGATTGCTGTCCATGGGCATAGCAGTAATAAAAACCTTAAAACACCCGCGGCTGTACG
>JAXGPT010000031.1:0-15125 GCA_040766775.1 Bacillota bacterium
CCACCAGTACCCCCTGGGTATAAAGCTTTACTCCTATTGAATGTCCTCCCGGGATAACCCTCGCCGGTGATACTACCGACACCGTCAGTTTCTTAATGGGTATAAGCCCGAATAGTCTAAATTCAATTGTACCGCCGCCTATGGCACTGGTCTGTATAATAAGTGGATTCCAGCTGCTTATGCTTGTGCCCCCGGTGGTAACTTCCATGCCGTTAAGCTTTAATATCCCTTCGCTTTCGCTTGTGGCAAATATGCTGATGGGAAGTATTAGGTCAAGAGTTCTTTCTTCCCCTTCCACCACCAGGTATTCCCCGGGCATTGAAACGATCCTGTAAATATCCGATAATAGGGCTGCAGATACTATGGCCATTACTACAACGGCAACAATAATTGCAGCTTTCTGCCTGCTCCGCAAGCTGTATCACGCTCCCCAAGCCCAAGAACCCTTCCTGACCCACCTCCAAAAAAATTTAACTTAACTATACATAGTTAAGTTAACCCTTTAAAAAACTAATTATGCTATAAAAATATTGTGTATTGAGCAGTAATTTTCAAATAAATGCGCTAAACCGCGCTTTTTTTAAAATTTTCTGCCATTTTGAGCATTTCTTCCGAATGCTTTATGGTAAGGTCTGTAACCTTCGCTCCTCCAAGAAGCCTTGCCAGTTCCCTGACCCTTTGATTCCTGTTTAACAGTTCCAACTTTGTATAGGTATGACCGTCCCTTTCTTCCTTGCTAATAAGGTAATGGCTGTCCGCCATTGCTGCTATCTGCGGAAGATGCGTAACACATACCACCTGGTGCTGCTTTGATACACTGGCCAGCTGCTGTGCCACCACCTGGGCGGTTCTTCCGCTTATTCCGGAATCAATCTCGTCGAATATCAGCGTTGGAATACTGTCGGTATCGGCAAGGCAGGTTTTTATAGCCAGCATAATTCTTGACATTTCTCCGCCGGAAGCTATTTTGCTTAAAGGTTTCAGCGGCTCTCCGAGGTTCGCGCTGAACAAAAACTCCACTATATCGTCACCCTTTCTTGTGAAACCCGCCGCCTTCTCCATGGATATATCAAATGCCCCGCTTTTCATGCCCAGTTTTTTAATTTCACCGGTGATTTTATTGGCAAGAAGTATCACCGTCTCTTTTCTCATCTCTGTCAGCAAAGCGCATTGCTTTTCCATTTCCTTTTCCATATCGGCGATTCTTTTTTCTAAGTGTTCCTGCTCCACCTGGCTGTTTTTAAGCTTTTCCAGCTCGTCACACTTACACCGCCAGTATTCCAGCACCTCTATCGTTTGTTTTTCCGTATTTACGCTTTAGCTTGTTTATGAGGTCAAGTCTTTCCTCGATGGCATTTAGCATACCGTGTCAAACTCGTAACCGTCAATCATATTTCTAATATCCCTTGTAATTTCTTTAAGGGATACTTGGCAAGATTCTATGATGTTATAAAAACTGCCTATTCTTTCATCCATCTCTTTGAAAGGAACAAAAAGCTGGTCCACCTGACCCAAGCCGTCTATTATGCTTAAGCCTGTACTGTGGTCGTTCCCATACAGCAGTTCATAGGACTGTGCCAGCGATTGGAATATCCTTTCCGCATTGGCCAATACCTCCCTCTGCCGCAGCAGTTCCTCCTCTTCTCCTTCTTTAAGCCTCGCGGCTTCTATCTCCTGCACCTGGTACGAATACAGGTCGATATTCCTCTCCCTTTCCATTTCACTAAGCATTACCTCTTCCAGGGCTTTCTTTTGCTCTTGAAGCCTTTGGTACAGCGATGCCACCCTTTTTCTTTGTTCCAGTACCCTGTATCCGCCGAAATGGTCCAGTATATCTATGTGGTTTTGTATATCCAACAGCGACTGGTGCTGATGCTGCCCGTGGATGTCTATGATATGCCGGCTTATTTCCCTTATACTGGACAGCGGTACCGGTCTTCCGTTTATCCTGCTTATGCTCCTCCCGCTTTTTATTTCCCGCCCAAGCACCAGCGTCTTGTCCCGGTCCAGGTCTATGCCCAGCTCTTGCAGAACCTCTTCAACGCCCTCAATATCATCACATTTAAAAAGGGCTTCAACCACAGCCTTGTCGGCCCCTGTCCTTATAATGTCGGTATCCGCCCTTTCCCCCAGTACCATGTTTACCGCGTCTATTATTATGGACTTCCCGGCTCCTGTCTCTCCAGTCAGAACATTCAGCCCGCTTTCCAGTATCAGGCGTACATTATCAATGAGTGCAAAATTGGATATATTAAGTTCCAGCAACATGTATTACCGGCCCCCGTTTCTATCCTTTGAGTTTCTTTAATTTCTCCATTGTGTTCACCGCGTTTTTTTCATTCCTGGCAAGAACAAATATGGTATCGTCCCCGGCTATTGTACCAACCACTTCCGGCCAGTCTAGCGCGTCAACCACTGCAGCAGCCCCTTGAGCTGCTCCCGGAATTGTCTTTATGACCACCATGTTTGTGGCATAATCCACCTTAAGCACCGATTCTTTGAATACTTTAACGTGCCGGTCCGCCAAATCGCTGTCGTGGGGCTTTATGGTAGAATACTTGTACTTGCCGGTGTCGCTTAGGGTTTTTATAAGTCTCAGCTCCTTGATATCCCTCGACACCGTCGCCTGGGTTATGTTGAATCCACAGGCCTTGAGCTCCTCCGCCAGCTCCTCTTGGGTCTCTATTTCCTTGTTTTCAATGAGTTCCAAAATCTTGGCATGCCGGGCAATCTTCATTTGCCAACCTCCTTTTTTCTTCTACCTTCTTTCGTCGAGCTTTGTTCTCAGCACGTCATAAAAGTTTTTATCCCTAAGCTTTATCATGTTAGCGGAAAATTCCGACTTCCGCACAATGATTAAGTCCCCTGCGTTCAGCCTGTAGCCCTGCTGCCCGTCTATGGTCAGCATGACATCGTTCTTATCACCGACAACCTCCACTTTAACCTCTTCCTTGTCGGATATCACAATTGACCTGGAACTCATCATATGCGGGCTTATAGGAGTTATAACCATGCCGGCAACATCGGGGCTTAGGATAGGCCCGCCCGCAGATAGGGAATAGGCGGTTGAACCTGTGGGGCTGGAAATTATTATGCCGTCCGCCGAATAGGTTTCTACAAAACTTTGGTTTATAAAAGCCTTCAGCTGTATAATCCTTGAAAAGGACCCTTTTGATATCACAATATCGTTAAGCGCCCAAAAGTTGTCGGTTATCATGTTGTTTTTGATAAGGACCGCCTCCAGCATCATCCTTTTCTCAACCCGGTAATCCCCGTTCCTTATCCTTTCCAGGCCGTCGTACATGTTGTCCTGTTCCAATTCGGTGAGGAAACCCAAATGCCCAAGGTTGATACCCAGTATTGGCGTCTGCTGCCAAAGCACCTGTCTTGCAACCGAGAGCAGTGTCCCGTCCCCGCCCAGCACTATTATGAAATCGGAAGTTTTATATATTTCCGATGGCTTTTGCGCCAAGCCCGGCATCTCCAGCTCGCTGGCGGTTATTTCGTTCAAAAGCACGCAGGAGCCCTTATCCTCCAGCCATTTTATAAGCTCCCGAGCTACTTCAAGGCTGCCGGACTTCTGCAGGTTGGGAATAATGCCTATTGTATCGAATTTAATAGCCTTTTCCTGCATTTTTGCTCAATACTCCTTCCTTCCATCAAGACATTCTACAAATATTCCATTTTTCCTCCAATTTGGTCAGTATCCGCGATGGGATCCACAACCCTTTCTATCATTGCCTTCCACGTTTTCAGCGTCTACGCCCTCCTCCCCTCATCACGCATATATACCAAGTATTCTATGTTTCCCCCGGCTCCGGTTATGGGGGGAATAGGTAAGCCCCTGCACCTTTAAGCCCATATCTAAGATTAAGTCATATATTTTTTGTATCACTTCCCTATGTACCATGGGGTCCCTTACTATTCCCTTGCGGCCTACCTTTTCACGGCCTGCTTCAAACTGTGGCTTAATAAGGGCAATAACCTTCCCGCCGGGTTTAAGCAGCGTCCTTGCCACCGGCAGTACCAGTGTAAGGGAAATAAAAGCCACGTCAATAACCGCTATGTCACAGCTCTCTCCCAGGTCCTCCGGCCTTACGTACCTAATGTTGGTACGCTCCATAACCACAACCCTCGGGTCCTGGCGCAGCCTCCAGTCAAGCTGTCCGTATCCCACGTCTATGGCATATACTCTCCTAGCACCCCGTTTTAAAAGGCAGTCGGTAAAACCCCCGGTAGAAGCGCCAATGTCAACGGCTGTATAACCGGTGACGTCAATTTGGAAGAGTTCCAGGGCCTTTTCCAGTTTCAGTCCTCCCCTTCCCACATAGGGAATGGGGTCCTCATCCACCGAAATTACTGCATCCTCGCTGACCCTGGTCCCCGCCTTGTCCATCACCTTGCCGTCCACCCTTACAAGCCCCGCCATTATTGTTCCCTTAGCCCTCTCCCTGCTTGGAAACAACCCCCTTTCCACCAGAAGCGTATCCAACCTTTTCTTTGCTGATGCCACTTCCCTTTCCTCCTTCTGCCAGGTCAAGCAAACTGTAATATATACCGGTATCATCCAACCCGTAAGCCCTGTACAGGCTCTCGTTGTCGCCGAAGGTAACAAATTCGTCCGGAAAGCCCAAGAGCCTTACCCTATAATCCATAGTATCAAGACCCATCGAATTCATCTGCTCCAGCAGGTAACTTCCGTATCCGCCCCGGATAACATTGTCCTCCAGCACCGCTATCTTGTCATAATCCTTCAGTATCTCCGCCAGCATTTCCTTATCGACGGGTTTGACAAACCGAGCATTTACAACCCCTGCCTTTATGCCCTTCTTTTCAAGTTGTTCCGCCACCCTACATGCCCTCGGCAGCATGTTTCCAACGGCAATAATGCACAGGTCTTTACCCTTTCTTACCACTTCGGATTTGCCCTTTACCAATGGACCGGGATCGTAGCCCTTCACCGTCTGGCCTTCTCCCCTTGGGTACCTTATCGCGACCGGCCCTTCACTGTTTAACGCATACCTCAACATTTCCTTCATTTCGCTGCAGCAGCAGGGCGCAAGCACCTGCATGTTGGGTATGTGGCTAAGATACGCCAGATCGAACACCCCGTGGTGGGTGGGCCCGTCATTTCCCACTATCCCCGCCCTGTCCACGGCGAACACCACAGGCAAATTTTGCAGGCAGACGTCGTGAATAACCTGGTCATACGCCCGCTGCAAAAACGTTGAATACACGGCGAATACCGGCTTAAAACCCTCCCTTGCCAAGCCCGCCGCATAGGTAACCGCGTGCTGCTCGGCTATGGCCACGTCATAAAACCTGTCCGGAAAGACACGCGCAAACTCCGAAAGGCCTGTCCCATCCGCCATGGCCGCGGTTATTGCTACCACTTTCGGGTCCTCGGCTGCCATCTCCATCATAGCCTTGCCAAAGGCCGATGAGTAGCTCTGCCCGTTTCCGTCCTTGATTATTTCCCCGGTCTTTACTTCAAAACAGCCCACGCCGTGGAACCGGTCGGGGTTGTTTAAAGCCGGCCGGTATCCCTTGCCCTTTTTCGTTACAACATGTATCAAAACCGGTCCCCTTAGCATTTTTGCCCTTTTTAGGACATCCTTAAGCAAAACCAGGTCGTGCCCGTCTATGGGTCCTAAATATGTAAACCCGAGTTCCTCGAACAGCATGCTGGGCACAAGGAAATACTTGATGCTATCCTTTGCCTTTTCCGCAACCTTAACCATGCTGTTGCCCACCGCGGAATTCGTTTTATCAGCCCCTCAATGTCTTCCTTTACCCTGAAGTACCGGGGTGGGTCCTAACACGGCTCAGGTACTTGGACAGGCTGCCCACGTTCTGGGCTATGGACATTTCGTTTTCATTGAGCACCACCGTAATGTCCTTTTGCAGATGCCCGGCATGGTTCAATGCCTCAAAGGCCATACCTCCAGTCATCGCGCCGTCGCCTATAACGGCCACCACCGAAAACTTTTCACCTTTAAGGTCCCTGGCCGCGGCAATACCCAGCGCAGCGGATATAGAGGTACTGCTGTGTCCCGTACCGAATACGTCGTGGGGGCTTTCATCAATCCTGGGGAACCCCGATATTCCCCCGAACTGTCTTAGGGTGCAAAAATCTTGGTAGCGGCCTGTAAGAAGCTTATGTACATAGGACTGGTGCCCCACATCCCATACTATCTTATCCCTCGGACTGGAGTACACGGTATGCAGCGCTATGGTAAGCTCCACCACTCCCAGGTTTGATGCCAGGTGCCCGCCGGTTTTAGACACGGTATCTACAACAACCTGCCGAATCTCCCTTGCCAGGAGTTTCTGCTGCATGTCGCTCATCTCTCTCAAGCTTTCCGGTCCCTTAATGCTTCTTAATAGTTCATGCATCGCATATCACCGCTTTCTTCCGTTATTCTTGTCATCATCCAATACCCTGATACCTGTTTTTCTGTTAAAAAGGTTTAAGAATCTTCCCGCTCTAAATGTAATCTCGCTTGCATTATCAATGGCAATATCCTTGCCAATGGCTTTGCCGCCAACGGTTACCGCTGCAATAAAGCTGCTTAGCATCACCCCAAGGACTGCACCCCTTATATTTGGATATATAGCCACAAACCTGGTAACTATAACTGCTCCCGCCGCCCCACTTAGTATTCCGCATATGTCGCCAATTACATCATTACAAAAATTTGACACCACCCCGGCTTTTTTATGAAGCATCACGGCTTCCCTGGCCCCGGGTATTTTTTGAGCGGCCATTCCGTTGAGCGGTTTTTGGTCGGAAGCTGTAACGGCTATACCTATTATATCAAAAACGATTCCAACAATTACTATAACAACAAGTATCACATAGGCGGCAGCAAGCGGCAGATTCCTTACCACCATTTCCGAAAGGAAACTGAAAGTAAGTGCCAGCAGAAAGGTCCACAGTGTTATAAGTACTACCCAGCGGCTCCTTTTTTTCTTTCCGGATTTTGCCCTTGGTTTCAATCTTTATTACCTCGCTCTTTTTTCTTGTCATAGAATTAGTATAATTACATATATTAAAATTATATCATCCCATTGAAAGGGAAAGAATACAAAAAAGCTGATAGTATGCACTATCAGCAAAGTTCCCAGGTGGCGGCACAGTGAGTAAATTTTGCGGCTTAGGTCCAGCAGGTTTTCCCAGACGAATACCGGCCTGTCGCCAGGCCGGCGGTTTCCCTTTAAATCCGCCTCTGTCGTGTTGCCAGCAACAGGGCTGGATTGCCACTTAGTCCGCACTCTAATCCTCATTATGCCTCTTTTGGAACAGTCTAGGGGTTTTCCCCGGCATCGGTTTCGCTCCCTAGCCTCTTTTGCAAAAAGGGTTTCGAAAGCATTAGCATCCTCCGAAGGGCCCTTCGGACTAGCCTGACAATCATCCGCCCGTTTCACTCAAGGCAGGCTACGCTGCAGTTTTAGCTGCAGGTTACTCCCCGAACCCTATGTCCGGTTATCGGGGTCTCCGCGGAGGGAGGGTCAACGCCTGCATGCCTTTGCAGATCGCCCCGGCCTCCTTACTCCCTGAAAAGGCCCCCGACTGGGCGTCGAAAGCCGATCCAAGGAACTTCATCGATGTGCCCTTTGACGGATTTTTAGCCCCGCCCTCAAGAGCGAAACCTCTGACTAGAATACTGCGCCACCTCGATATGTGCATATTATAACATGATACCAAGCGGCCTTCAAATCCGTTTAAACCATAATATTGGCTGTTATAACTCCAATAATACCGCCTATAATAACTTCTATCGGAGTATGGCCTATTAGCTCTTTAAGCCTTTCTTCCTTGAGCACTTTGTGCTCAACCATGTCTTTAATAATTATATTGAGTATCTCAGCCTGCTTACCTGCAGCCCTGCGCACTCCCGCAGCATCGTACATAACAACGAAGGCAAAGGACAAGGCTATGGCAAAAAGCGGCGATTCCCAGCCCTCCAGTTTGCCTATGCCGGTTGACAGCGCCATTACAAAGGCCGAATGGGAGCTGGGCATTCCTCCCGAACCGACAAAACGCTTCAAATCCACTTTCCTGTAACTAAGAATTTCGATTAGGACCTTGCTCCCCTGCGCCACTGTCCAGGATACCAGCGCTATCATCAAAACCTTGTTTTCCAGTACCCGCGAAAAAAAGTTCAAGCGTTCTCCCCCTTGCTCTAAAACTCCCTATCAATGAGGCTGTCAGCCAGCTTAATCAGAAACTCCGCCTTTTCGCCAAAGGCCGCCAGGCTTTCCTTTGCTTCATCTATCAGTTTTTTTACAAGTCTTATGGATTCATCCAGCCCAAGTACCGATACGTAGGTGGACTTACTCTTGGAAGCGTCGCTGCCAACATTTTTCCCCCAAGTCTCTTCTTTCTAACCCATCAAGGATATCGTCCCTTATCTGAAATGCAAGCCCCAAATTTTCCGCAGCTATATTTTCGCATTCTGCATCGCTGCACCCGCGCGCTTAAGGCACCTGCCAGCGGAAGCGCATATGAGGCACCGGTTTTCACAAGGTGCATTTCCTTTAACTCGTCAATGCCCGCCCGCTTTCCTTCGTAATGGAGGTCCATAACTTGGCCCCCTATCATCCCCGTCACACCGGCAGCCCTGGCTATTTCCTTTACGGCTTTCAAATTTCCCCCGTCAAGGGGGTATAAATCCAGCATTACTTCAAAGGCATAGTTCAAAAGGCCGTCCCCGGCAAGAACGGCAATGCCATCCCCGAAAACCCTGTGACTGGTCGGTTTGCCCCGCCTGTAATCATCATTGTCCATAGCCGGAAGGTCGTCGTGAATAAGTGAATAGGTATGTATTAGCTCCACCGCACACGCCAACGGCATCACCCTTGAGACATCGCCGCCACAAAGTTCACAGCCCGCCATTACCAGTATTGGCCTAAGCCTTTTTCCGCCGGCAAACAGGCTATACTCCATCGCCTCGTATATTATGCCGGGCACGCCCTGTCACGCTTGATGCAGTTTTTGAGGCATATTTCCACCCGCTTCTTTTTTTCTTCCATGGCTCTTTTAAAAGTCAAGGTCATTATCCCCTTCCAGGTCAGTGCCGAATTGTACCGGCTCACCTTCCTGTTCCTCCATGATAAGCTTAATCCTGCCTCTGCCTCCTTTAGCCTTCGGGATAAGTGCCGGTAAAGTCTTATGCCCGCCTTCAAAGACCTCAAGCGACTTATCCAGGTCAAATCCCCGTCTCCAGCAGGCGATTATTTCTTCCATTCTTTCCATGGCCTTTTCAAGCTTAATCCATTCTCCATATGCGTCATGCGTTACCTTTGACATCTGATACCTTCACATTCAAAGTCCCGTCCTTTAGTATCACGTCCAGATAATCATCAACTCTTACCTGGCCTACTGACCTTATAAACTGACCGGTGGCCGGGTCTCCTACGACAATCGTGTAACCCCTTTCCAGTACCGCCATGGGATTAATGGCGCAAAGCCTTTCGAACCGCTGCTGCAGCGCATTTGCACCCTGTTGGAGTGGTGCTGCCGGAAACCTTTAAGTAACCTTTCGAAGCCGTCATCGGCTTGTTGACGGTACTGCATTATCCTATCCAGCGGCTGTCGAAGGCATAGCTGTCCTTTATGCGCTGCAATCTTAAAACATCGAACCGTACTTGTTTTTCCATGGCCGCTTTCATCCTGCCTCAGGCATCATTAATACTTGTAATTACCTGCGCCAGTTCCGGAACCGCCAGTTCCCCGGCTGCAGTCGGTGTAGCAGCCCGTAGGTCGGCTACAAAGTCGGCAATGGTGTAATCCGTCTGGTGTCCTACGGCGGATATAACAGGCACATTGGACTTAAACACCGCCTCGGCTACCCTTTCATCGTTGAAAGCCCATAGTTCTTCAATGGACCCTCCACCTCTCCCGATTATCAACACGTCCACCGGCTGTACGGTATTAAAGTACCGGATACCTCGGCAAATCTGTTCCGGGGCTCTTTCCCCCTGTACCAGCGAATGGTAAACAAATATTTGCGCCTTGCCCCACCGGCGGTTTATGGTGGTAATTATGTCCCTGACCGCCGCCCCCTTCGCCGAGGTAACCACTCCTATGGTGGACGGCATGAAAGAGGAGCTTTTTCTTTTTAGCCGGATCGAAATATCCCTTTTGTTCCAGGGACCTCTTAAGCCTTTCAAAGGCTTCATAAAGCTCCCCACCCCACGTCCTGGGACATTTCCCTGACATACAGCTGGTACTGGCCGTCCCTTTCGTACACACCGAAACGCTTCCCCTCGCCAGTACTCTCATCCCGTCGGAAGGTTCAAAGGAAAGATTTTGGACCGCCTCCCGGAACATTACATCTATTCGGCTGCTGCTGTCCTTCATAGAAAAATACAGGTGGCCTGAACTGTACAGTTTGCAGTTGGAAAGCTCCCCCTTTACCGCAATAGCCGACAAAATCGGATCGCCGGCCAGGCTTTTCTTAATGTAACTGTTAACCTCACTCACCGAAAACGCCCTTATTTCCATGGATTATTCCACCCTTTGATCATTTGTTATATGTTTTTATACCTTTGCATGGCTATTAAGGCGGTGCCTACCGCGTTATCGCTGCAGTACTCCGTTTTCGGGAAATACAGCCTGCAGTTTAGGTATTCTTCCAAGTAATCCCTTATGTATATGTTAGAGGATACACCGCCCACCATTAATACATCATTTACTTCCAACATGCTGCAGGCTTCCGCTATAACTGCCGCCAGGCTGCGGGCTATGCAAAAAAGCACCGCCCGGGCAACCTCTGCCTTGTTTTCGCCCGCCTCCAACAGTTTTTTTGCATGGGTTTCCGGACCTGAAAAACTGGTGTAGGTACCCCGGGCCGAACAGCGTATTTCAACGGGCGGGCCATCTTTTTCGTCCTCGTCGGCCAGCCTCTCAAGATGCGGCCCGCAGGGGAAAGGAAGCCCCATTGCCACGCCTACCCTGTCCACCAGTTGACCGGCGCTTATGTCTTCTGTGCCGCCTACTATCCTCACCCCAAACCCGGAAACACTTCTTACAGTCTCCAGCAGCTCGGTGGTACCCCCTGAAAGGTGCACCGTCAAGAACCTTTCTTCCTGCGGCCCTCCGGCCGACCAAAGGCCCGACATTATGTGATTTTCCTGATGGGTGGTCCCAAAGAAAGGCACTCCCGCTACTGCAGCGGCCACCCTGGCTGCATTCTCTCCCACCGTAAACACCGGCATGTAAGATTCCGGCAACGGCCTTGGTTTAACCGAAGCTGCTACGGCGGCTATTTTCATCTCCTCGGGGAGCCTGTTTTCCAACCCGGCGAAGACCCCAAGGTTTTTTATATGCTGGAATACCCCCTCGGACTGCCGCAGGCCCCTGCCGCCCTCTTTGACCTTAAGGCCCGACCTGTGGTCAAGGATAAGTTCCCCCGCATCATCCACTATGGCAATTGACGTGGTATAGCAGCTTGTATCAAAACCAATATACGCTTCCATTGGCTCACCTACTGCATATTGTGTTCTCTAACCAGGTTTCCCAGTATGCCGTTTACAAAAACTCCCGATTCCTCGTCACTGTACTTCTTGGCCAATTCCACCGCTTCATTTATCGACACCTTCACCGGGATATCATCCCTGTACATTATCTCATAAATGGCGTTCCTAAGCACCGCAAGGTCAACCCCGGGTATCCTGTCAATGGTCCAATTCTTTAGCTTTCCGGAAATAAGCCTGTCTATCCTGTCAAGGTTTTTTACGGTGCCCTCTATATTCTCCCTGAAAAATTCCTTGTCCTCTTCCTGCATGGGGTTTTGCTCAAAAAAATCCTCCATAAGGCCGGCGTAGTCCTCCTTACGCATTTGCAACAGGAAAAGGAATTGTACTACCAGCTCCCTGGTCTTTTTCCTGCTCATTCGTCAAACCTCCTGTCTCACTTCCGGCTTTGTGCAGCAATAATATTATTTCCATAAGGCACTCTAATCTACCCGAGCAGTTCGCTGGCTTTCAAAATGCTTGTCCACCTTTTTGCTAAAGAACAAACCTCCCGGAAAGGAGGTTATTTTTATTAGAAAAAGCAATCTTTATTTTTCCTGGTCCTCTCCCTCTTTTACCTTATCCATGGTCACACCCTGTACGTGTATGTTCACTTCTACAACATTTAAACCCGTCATGGTTTCCACGGCTTTTTGACCTTCTCTTGAATTTCCCATGCAACGTCGGGTATTTTTACCCCGTACTCCATGATTACATGCAAGTCTATGTTAACTTCCTTTTCCCCTATGGTAACCTTAACACCCTTGGACTGGTTCTTCCTGCCCAGCAGCTCTGCGATGCCCCCGCAATGCCCCCGCTCATGCCGGCAACTCCCTTTACTTCTGTAGCTGCTATTCCGGATATTATGGAAACCACGTCATCGGATATTTTCACGGTGCCAAATTCTTCGGTATCCTTTCTTACTTCGTCCATAGTTCTCACCCCCATCAAGCGTGTTAATTATAGTCTTTATTATACCAAATGAGCCTTACCTTTACAAATACTTCTATTGTTTTTCCATAATCTTTATTTTATCCGTTTCAACGTCCGCTTCCCGGGTTACAATATCCTTTATCTGTGCCACTTGGGCCTGGGTGTTTTTCGGAATCCACGATTACATTTACCGAATCCTCTCCCATAATTACCAGGGCATCCTTGAAACCCTTGGCCTTAATCAGGTTCTCTATTATACTTTCGGTTTCACTTTTTTTAATCAGTGAAAGCATTTCAGTCTGGGCCATTTCCTTGACGCCGCTGTCTATGTTTGGGTCAGACACTATACCGTTTAATGTTTCTATATAGAAACTCCTGTTCTTGTTCCTGTCAAGCCTGGACTGGATAAAGAAACTGGATGTAGCAAGGCCGGCGGCGCTTGTTTCCACTCCCTCTTCGATTTCTATGTTGCCAGTGTCTTCGCTGTCCAATGCAAGGTCTCCTTCCGGCTCGGGTACATCCAGTTCCCCGAAAACCTCATCTTTTACAGCAGTAAGACCGTTGTCGCCGGCAATCTCCCTGCCCAGATTATGATTCACCAATTGCGATAACAATTAACAGTAACACCAACAATGACAGCACCACTGTCTTTCTCCTTAATACCATCATCTCATTCCCCCATTTTTTATGTGGAGACACCCGATCCGCATGCCTTAATCTAGCGACGGTACCACCTTATGCTTACATTGGGTAAACCTTTACCCTAAACGCAGGTATCCCCAGCACCGTCTGAACCGCGTCGGTGAGCCTTTCGGTTACTTCCGGCCTTTGCGCCCCTTCCGCCACCACGATTACCCCCATCACCTCCGGCATTACCTCTTTAACTATAAGCGGCTGGTCCGACGTAATACTGCCGCCACCTTGTGCAACCCTTTTGTCTGTACTTTGTTGAATGATTGTTCTTGTTCCACCGTCACCATCCCTTTCATTGGTCTTGCTGCCCGACTCCACCGTGTTTAAAGCCGGCACTATTTCCTTGCTGGACTTTAACGTAACCATTACCGAGACATGACCAACACCGGATATCTGCTCAAGTATACCTTTTAGCCTCGCCTCCAGCTGCTCTTCGTAGGTGGCTGCGGAAATCGACTGTCTATTTAATTGTATGTCTTTATCTTCAATACTATTTCTCTTCTTGTCACCGCTTCCAAAAAAACTGCTCGAAGCGACTACCAGTATGGCAGCAACCAGTGTTACTATGACAAGGTTTTGGACCATTCTTTTTTTACCCATGTTGTACAGTTTTTCTTTAATAGCGTTCAGAGTCATTTGGCCTGCTCCCCCCATTTGTGTTACTTAAGGCAATACCACTTCAACCCTCTCTTCCGGCAGTTGGTACGTACCGGCCAGGTACTTTGCTATTTCCTTCTGCATGCTTTCCTCATGGATGCCGAGCTGCCCCGTGTCGTCTCCCACCTTTACCGTTATCCTGTCAACTTTTTCGATTTCCCCCGCCCTGTCCTTATCCGCCGTATCCGTTATCACCACCCTTATACCGGTAATGCTTCCGAAATCCTCTGCGTCTTGCCGTTCTTCTATTTCTACCTCCGCCTGTACCTTACCAAGGCCTTTATTCTCAATATCCTTCTCAATCTGCTGCTCCAGGCTGCTTTTATAAAGCTTAATAACTCCTTCCCTGCTGCTGTTTTCCAATCTGCCCATCCTGTAGTTCACATCGCCCAAGGCGATGGATCGGGATGTTTCATAAACTCTGCTCCCGAAATCAAAGTCCCCCGCCATCAGGGTCAAAACAGGGTTTATTATAACGAACATAACCATCAGCCCTATTACCAGGCTGATGTATTTCCTGGTACTGCCGCTCGGCATCATTATTTCAACAATGGTGACAAATATCATTGTTATTACTATGGTTACCACCCAATTCCGTAAAAACTCCATCCCCTCACCTCATCATAAGGGCGGCATTACCTGCCCCGACTATTATCGTAACCGATACGAAAAACATGAGCGCCACCGAAGCCACCGTTGCAAACAAAAGCATCAGGCTTCCCGCCATCTCGTTTAGACACCGGACCAGTTGTCCCCCCGCCACCGGTTCTATTACCGCGGCGCATACTTTGTATATAAGGACCAGCGATATGACCTTAAGGGCCGGGAATGCTATTATTGAAAACAGCGATATAAGCCCAAAGGCGCCCACCGCATTTTTAATGAGCAGGGAACAACCAACTATCGTCTCCACCGCGTCCGAAAGGAAACCGCCCACCACCGGAATGAAGCTGTCAACCGCAAACTTTGCGGTCCTTATGGATACTCCGTCTATGGTGGCGGCCGTCATCCCCTGTATTGTCATAATGCCAATAAACACAGTAAGAACAAGCCCTATTGCAGCAATGCATCCCTGTTTAAGAAGAGATGACAGCCTTGATAGGTGGAATTTTTCGGATATGTTGTTAACAATCGCAAGAATCGCGGAAAAAAATATAACCGGCAGCAGTATATCCTTGAACACGGCGCTGAAAAAACCTATGGATACCGCAAGGACCGGCTGCAGCAGTGCCATTGAGGTGATGCCCCCCATCACCGCAAGCAGGGCAAGCAGAGCCGGAAGAAAAACCTGCATGAATTTCACCATGCTGTCTATGGTGGAG
>JAXGPT010000032.1:0-14021 GCA_040766775.1 Bacillota bacterium
GGCTGCTGCTCATAGTATACAAGGAGGAGATGCAATGAACAAAAAAACCTTTTACATCACAACCCCCATCTATTATCCCAGCGACAAGCTGCATATAGGGCATACCTACACCACGGTGGCTGCCGACGCCATGGCCCGGTTCAAAAGGCTTACCGGGTACGACGTAATGTTCCTTACCGGCACCGACGAGCACGGGCAGAAAATCCAGAGGGTGGCCGAGGCCAGCGGTATGGGCCCGCAGCAGTACGTGGATAAAATAGTGGACGGCATAGTAAAACTGTGGAAGCTTATGGACATTTCCAACGACGACTTTATAAGGACCACCGAGCCGAGGCATGTAAAGGCGGTACAGAAAATTTTCAAAAAACTCTATGACAGCGGGGACATATACAAAAGCTATTACGAGGGCTGGTACTGCACACCCTGCGAGGCCTTCTGGACCGAGCACCAGCTTAAAGACGGCAAATGCCCCGACTGCGGCAGGGAAGTGGAATTAACCCGCGAGGAGGCGTACTTTTTCCGACTTTCCGCCTACCAGGACCGGCTTATTAAGTATATCGAGGAGAGCGACTTCATCCAGCCGGAGTCGAGGAAAAACGAGATGATAAACAATTTCCTAAAACCCGGCCTGGAAGACCTGTGCGTTTCCCGTACCTCCTTTGACTGGGGCATACCGGTGGACTTCGACGAGGGCCATGTGGTATACGTCTGGGTGGACGCGCTGTCCAACTATATCACCGCGCTGGGATATGCATCGGATGACCCGTCATTGTACGAAAAATACTGGCCCGCCGACGTGCACCTGGTGGGCAAGGAAATAGTCCGGTTCCACACCATAATATGGCCGGCGATGCTTATGGCCCTGGGCGAACCGCTTCCCAAGAAGGTATTCGGCCACGGATGGCTGATCCTGGAGGGCGGGAAAATGTCCAAGTCCAAGGGCAACGTGGTGGACCCGGTGGTGCTGGCCGACCGGTACGGCGTGGACGCCATCCGGTATTTCCTGATGCGGGAGATGCCCTTCGGCGCCGACGGCGTGTTCTCCAACGAGGCGCTGATTGGCAGGATAAATGCCGACCTTGCCAACGACCTGGGGAACCTGGTGAGCAGGACGGTGGCCATGGTGGACAAGTATTTCAGCGGCATTATTCCGAGGCCCGCCGGTGAAGAGGGTCCCGATGCCGAGCTTAAGGCCCTTGCGGTTTCAACCCCGGGCCTGGTTGAAGAGCACATGGACAACCTGCAGTTCAGCAGCGCCCTGGTGGAAATCTGGAAACTCATAGGAAGGGCCAACAAGTACATCGACCAGACCATGCCCTGGATACTGGCAAAGGACGAGGAAAAGAAAGACAGGCTGGCCACCATCCTATACAACCTGGCGGACTGCATAAGAATAATATCCGTGCTGATAAGCCCCTTTATGCCCAATACCCCGGCCCGAATATGGACCCAGCTCGGGATGGACCACGGTCAGGGCACCGCGTGGGAGGATATTAAACAGTTCGGCAAGCTGCCCACCGGCATAAAGGTAAGGAAGGGGGAAGCGATTTTCCCAAGGATAGAAAAAGACGAACCGCAGCCGGGGCAAGAATCCAAGGACAAGGAGGAGAGCAAAGTGGAGCAAAATTACATTTCCATAGATGATTTCGCAAAGGTGGACCTAAGGGTTGCGACGGTACTGGAATGCGAAAAGGTGGAAAAATCCAAGAAACTTTTAAAGCTTAAGCTGGATATGGGGGAAGAGACAAGGCAGGTGGTGTCCGGAATCGCGGACTTTTACAGCCCCGAGGACCTTGTTGGCAAACAGGTGGTAATAGTGGCGAACCTTAAACCCGCCAAGCTGATGGGTATAGAATCCCAGGGCATGATTCTTGCCGCTTCCACCCCGGGGGACGAGGAACTGACGGTGGTGACGCTGCTTCAGAAAATCGCCAATGGCTCAAAAATAACCTAGGGGGTGGGGAAAGTGCTTGTGGACACCCACGCCCACCTGGATGACAGGAGGTTTGACGGCGACCGGGAAGAAGTTATAAAAAGGTGCGTAGAGGAGGGCCTGGTGTGCATTATAAACCCCGGGTCCAACCTGTCCTCCAGCATAAAGGCCCTATCGCTGGCGGCGGCGCATCCCATAATATACGCTGCGGTGGGAATACATCCCCACGACGCCAAAACCGCCGACCAAAACACTGCGGAGCTTTTGCGGCCGCTGGCGGGCAGGGAAAAGGTGGTGGCCATAGGAGAGATAGGGCTGGATTACCACTACGATTTTTCGCCCCGCGACAAGCAAAAACAGGTATTCAGGGAGCAGATAGCCCTTGCCAGGGAACTGAAGCTGCCGATAATTGTACACGACAGGGAAGCCCATGGGGATGTTTTAATGATACTAAGGGAGGAAAAGGCATGGGAGGTGGGGGGCGTTATGCACTGCTTCTCGGGCAGCAGGGAAACCGCAAAGGAGTGCATGGACATGGACTTTTTCATTTCCTTTGCAGGGCCGGTAACCTTCGAAAATGCAAGAAAGGTAAGGGAGGTTGCCAACACGTTTCCCACCGACAGACTGCTTGTCGAGACCGACTGCCCGTATCTTGCCCCGGTCCCCACAGGGGAAGAGAAACTATCGGTATTAAAGTATGTAGCCCAAGAGCTTGGCAGGATTAAAAATATGGACCTGGATGCGTTAATGGAGTGCGTCCTTGACAATACCCGTAAGCTTTTTGGAATCGATTCCCGTCACTACCTTTCGTGTTAAACATATAATGGTACTGAAGTAAAGGTGATTGGGGGGAACTGTTAATTGGATAATATGTGGAACCAAATGGCAGGCTGGCCTTATTCGGCAATGAACAACGGGGGTATGAATGGACCCGGATACTGGGATATGCCGTGGGATGACCAGTGGATGGGTTTTGGCCCCGGATTTGGCCCCGGCCCGGGACCCTGTCCCTGGGAAGGATATGAGCCCTGGATGCCGCCCAAAAAAGGTATGGACTGCTGTGCCATACTGCGCTGCATCCAACAGTGCATGCACAATCATATGGGACATATGCCTTATGATGACCCAATGGCGAACTACGGACCGGCGGCAGGATATGTACCCGGACTGGGCATGCCTTCGGTACCGGCCAACGAATAAACAAAACATGTACGACGAAAACCCCGGATATTTTCATTCCGGGGTTTTTTCATGTAATTTTTAAGTGGACTTAATCCATAAATCCCTGTATAATTATTCCAGAGAAATGGGGATATGTTTCTGGTATAATTACCATTGTAATGGCACCATTTATCCTAAAACGAATACATAGGCTGACAAAGGTAAATAATACAATAAAGGCTGTCAAAGAATGGAGGAAAAACCGTGACAAGGAAAAATAAAATTGTCCTGGTTTCGCTGGGCGTGCTGCTGGCTGTGGCCGGCCTGCTGGGTTTGCTGGGCAAACGGGTTACCATTGTCGACGGGGAAGATACGATAAAGATTTTTTGCTTTGAAAGAACCGTGGCTGAAGTTTTGGATAAAAGGGATATAGTGCTGGAGGATGGGGACATAGTGGTTCCGGAACCCGGAACCCCCTTAATGGACGAACTAGAGATAAGCATTAAAAGGGCGGTCCCCGTTTCGATAGTCGCCGACGGGGAGGTAAAACCCGTTAGAACGGCTGCCGATACCGTGGCCGGCGCCTTAAGCGGGGCGGGCGTCCAATTGGACGACCAGGACCTGGTGGAGCCCGGTTTAAACAGCCCCATAGAAAGCGGCATGCGGATAAGGGTGGTAAGAATAACCCATGAAATACTGACCGAGGAGAAGGAAATCCCCTTTGAGACGGTGGTGAAGTACGACGATACCATGTACAAGGGCATGGAGAAGGTGCTGCAAAAGGGGGAGAACGGCAAAATAAACCAGGAGATAAGGGTTACTTATCATGACGGTGAGGAAGTAAACCGCGAAAAGGTGAAGGAAGAGCTTTTGAAGGAGCCCTCCAACAGGGTTGTGTCCAGGGGCACCATAGATTCCATCGAGACTTCCAGGGGTACCGTGCGGTTCAAAAAGGCAATGGTTATGTCCTCCACCGCCTATGACGCCACCTTTGAAAGCACCGGCAAAAATCCCGGGCATCCGCAGTACGGGATAACCCGCAGCGGCACAAAGGTGAGGCCGGGGGTGGTGGCGGTGGACCCGAAGGTTATACCGCTGGGTACCAAGCTGTACGTCAAATCACTGGACGGAAGACCCGACTATGGCTTTGCCAGTGCCGAGGATACCGGCGGGGCCATAAAGGGGAACAAGATAGACCTGTATTTCGAATCCCCCGAGGACGTGAGAAAATACGGCAGGCGGAACGTGCTGGTCTATATCCTGGAATAAAGGGACAGGGGACGGTTCTTTGTCCCTTTTTTTATTAACCCCGTTACCGGCTGCTTGGCGGAGTGTAAAGGGCCTAAAATAACCTAAGGAGGAGAATTAATTAGGCTCCCGGGCGGGCATAGGGTGTGAGGGTACGCAATTTTTTTGAAAGGGAGGGAAGAAGATATGCCGGGCGGATTTACCTATAACGAGACCAGGGAAATCATGAAAAGGTTCGGGATAAAGCCCAGCAAGGGCCTGGGGCAGAATTTCCTTGTTGACAAAAATATACTGCAAAAAATGGTGACGGCGGCAGAGATAAGTAAGGACGACCAGGTACTGGAAATCGGCCCCGGTGTAGGCACCCTTACCCGCGAACTGGCGTCAAGGGCTGGCAAGGTGGTGGCGGTGGAGCTTGACCGGCGGCTTGTGCCGGTGCTGGAGTGTACCGTGAAACCCTTTGGCAACGTTGAGCTGATAAACGGCGATATACTGGACCTGGACCTTGCGGCCCTATGGGACGGCCATTTTACCGGAAGGGTTAAGGTGGCCGCCAACCTGCCCTACTACGTGACGTCCCCGATAGTAATGAAACTGCTGGAGCAGCGCCTACCGCTGCAAAGGATTGTAATAATGGTCCAGAAGGAAGTAGCCCGCCGGATGAGCGCACGGCCGGGCAGCAAGGACTATGGGGCCCTAAGCATAGCCGTACAATACCGCTCCAAGCCCTGTATAGTGGCCGAGGTCCCCCCGACGGTATTTTTGCCGCCTCCAAAGGTGGATTCCGCGATTGTAAGACTGGACGTACAGCCCGAGCCGCGGTATTCGGTAAAGGACGAGGCGCTGCTGTTCAAGCTTGTTAAGGGCGCCTTCGGCCAGAGGCGCAAAACGCTGCTCAATGCGCTGGGGAGCTCCTTTGCGACCCTTGACAAGCAGCGGCTTGGCGAAGCGCTGGAGGCTTCCGGCATAGACCCCAAAAGGAGGGGAGAGACCCTCTCCATTGACGAATTCTGCCGACTGGCGGACTACATATACCGGGAAATGCGGTAACTAATTCCCTCCCCCACGAATATAATGGTAACAGAGCTTTATTTTCGTGGAGGGGGTCTTGCCAAGTGGCGGCTGCGAGGAACTATCGCCGGCAGCTTCTGATGCTGTACCAGGAGGATGCCGGTTTCGGCAAGGAGCCGGGCATAAAGCCCGCGGGTTTTCTGAAGCTGGAGATAAAGGGCGGTGCGGGTTTGCTTAGTTCGCTTGTTCAAAACTTAAGGGATATAAAGGACGAAGGCATGGTATACAAGGGATTTATTGGAGCAAGCGAGGGGGCGGTCTTTATAGTTACCGGGACAATACCGGTTGACGGAAGGGGAAGGGGAGAAAGCGCCTGGCGGTTTGACCCCGACAACGTGGGCGGAACCGGGTATAATATAGACCGTTTTGACCTATTCGGGGTTATGGCCCTAAGGCCCGATGGCCGGTCACCGGGGATTTTTTTACCGCTGTCCGGGCATACGGGTATACCAAGGAAGGGCTGGAAGGAACTATTATGCAAAAGCCTTTCAGGGGACACCGCCGAAAAAGTGCAAAAAACCCCGGAAGCGGTAAAGGAACCCAAAATAAGCGCGGCGGAAGCCGAAGAAGCCGTGGATTCGAAGCAGCCGGCCGGTCATCGGGAAATGGCGGAGGAAGTACATAAACCAAAGCCGAAGGATATGGCTGCAAAGCCGGGCACGCTTAAGCCGAAGCAGGCGCCGGAAGCCCCTGGGGAGGGTGAGCCGGGTCCGGGCTTACAACAAATAGGACCGGAAGCGGCGAAGCATTCCGGCCTTGAAAGGATTATTGAGGAAGCCCTCAGTTTTTGTCCCCGCGTGCAGCCCTTTGAGCAGCCTGAACAGGACTGCCGCTGGTGGCGTATTAACAGCTACAATTACCTTTTCGGGGTCAAGTACCGCCGAAACGGCGGCATCGGGTATTATATCTACGGCATTCCCGGCATTTACCATACCCAGGCGCAAATGCAGATGGAGGCTTACGGTTTTTCCAAGTGGCGCCCCCTTAAGGGGGAGAGCCGCATCCCCGGGGACAGCGGGTACTGGCTTGCCTACGTGGACGCCAAAACCGGGGCGCTGGCAAACCCGGCCGAGTTGGGAGGATAACCCTCCCTTGTTTTGCCTATTTCGAAATATTCACGTCGGTTACCAGTATACCGGTAACGGCGCCGGAGGAATTTTTCACCGGGATTGCCGCCGTTATGCAAAAGTCGTTGGTGGCGGAGGATATATAGGGCTCGGTAATATAGGTTATTCCCTTTATGGCCTCCCGGAAATAATTCCTGTGGGATATGTTGTCTCCCTTTATTGAATCCAGCGTTGTTGCCTGGAGGTCGCCATCCGTGGTCACGAATGCGAGCAGTTCTATATTTTCGCTGTCCGCCTTGCACTGTTTCAGCAGGGTATCTATACCGTTTATGTCCATGTTTTCAAAGGGGGCGGCCTCTATAAGCCGTGATACGACGTCCTTTGCTTCCTCCACCCGCCGTTTTTGGTCATCCGTAAGCCGCAATCCCTTTTTGTATTCCTTAAAGCTGTCGTTTAGTTCCTTTGCCATGTCATCGAGGTTGGTAATGAGTTCAAGCACCTGCGCCATTGCGGCGGACTGCTGCTGGGCCCCGGCGGCCGCCTGCTGGGCTCCCGCCGACGACTGCTGTACCGATGCTACGATGTCTTCCATCAGCGATCCCACTTCATCCGCCCTTTGTTTCAACTGCTGCGTAAGGTTTTGGACCTCCCGGAAGGAAAGGACGGTGGCGTTTGTCACCTCGTCCACCCTGCTAAAGTCTTCCCTTGACATATCCGCCAGGCTGACATCCTCCTTGGCCTTGGCGGCCTGGTCCTTCATGGTTTCCGAAACAAGGGCCACCTGTTTTGAAATGGTACCCACCAGCTTGTCTATCCTGGCCGCGGAGGCGGTTGACTGTTCTGCAAGCTTTCTCACTTCATCCGCCACCACTGCGAAGCCCCGGCCCTGTTCCCCGGCCCTGGCCGCTTCTATGGCTGCATTGAGCGCCAAAAGGTTTGTCTGCTCGCTTATATCCGTTACTTCCATTGTAATGCCGGATATCTGCTTTGCGTACTCTTCAAGCAGCGCTACTTCCCGGGCCAGGTTGGCGTTGATGTCGGCGTTGGCGCGAATCCTGTCCACCAGGTCTGAAAGCCTTTGGATGCTGGCGTTTATCGTCTGCTGCATTTTCATTGATTCTTCCAAAGTCTTACCGGCAAAGTCCTCAATCCCTTCGGAGGACCCGGTCATCTCCCGGATGCTGTCCATGGTCTGGGATGCTGCAGTTGATATGGCTTCAATGCCCTTTGCTATTTCCGACACACTGATGGCTATTTCCTCCGCCGAGCGATTGGTGTCGTTTACGTTCACCAGCAGGCTTTCGACATAGTTCTTTGTTTTTTCGGAGGAGGTTAGTATGTCTCCCATAAATTTTTTACTGTCGAACAGGACCCGGTTCATGGAAACTGCCACTTCCTTGTAGTCCCCCCAAAGGTTCTCCGGCAGTTTCCTAAGCATGTCACCCTTTTCGATAAGTTCAAGGCTGTCCCTTAATCTTTTTATAGCCTTATCCCGTGGACGGACAAGCAGCACATAAAAAACGGCAGCCAAAACCACCATTGCCGCAGCAAGTATCCAGCCGTCGTCCAGTGAGAGAGCAGCCAAGTTCAAAACAGCCATAACACCGGTTTTCAACATCGGTACACCCCCATGACTTTTATTACCTCCCTTTTTTATTTACTTCTATACAAACCTGAAAATTCCTTTAAACGAGTTTTTACGACATAAAATGCATTGAGGCGGCAAAAATGCTCCGCCTGTTAAAAGCGGAGCATTCTGTCTAAAGGTTTGGCTCATCCGGACATAAGCGACGGGCCCAGTATCATAAGGGCGATATTGAAATATACCAAAAGGGCCAGGGCGTCTATGATGGTGGTAAGCAAAGGCGCCGCGATAAGCGCCGGGTCAAGGCCTATCGACTTTGCGACTATGGGAAGTATCGAGCCGGTAAGCTTTGCAAGAACTATCGTAAGGAAAACCGTGATGGATACGGTCAGCGCTACCGTTGCGCTTTCCCCTGCGAACAGTATTATTCTCGCATAATTGACAATACCCAGGGCGGCGCCCACCACCAGCGACACCCTCAGTTCCTTGAACAGCACCACTCAGGGCATCCCTGCGCCTTAATTCTCCCACAGCCATACCCCTTATAATAAGCGTGGAAGACTGGGCCCCTGCGTTGCCCCCGGTACCCATGAGCATGGGAATGAAAACGGTAGGCTCAGCGCCGAATGCAGCACCGCCTGGAAGTGGCCAATGATGTTGCCGGTAATGGTGGCGGAAACCATAAGCACCATAAGCCACAAAATCCTTTTCTTGGCCAGCGTGAATACCCCGGTTGAAAGGTAATCGTCCTCGGTGGCTTCCATGGCGGCCATCCTGTAAAAGTCTTCGGTGCCCTCCTCTTCTATTACGTCTATTATGTCATCTATGGTTATTATGCCTATAAGCCTGTTTTCATGGTCCAAAACCGGTACCGACAGCAGGTCGTATTTTTTAAAAAGGGCTGCCACCTCTTCCTGGTCGTCGGTGGTCTGTACCGAGATGGTCTTTTCCTCCATCAGTTCTCCCACCGTTATATCGGTGTCCGCCATTATTATGTCCTTGAGGGATACGGTGCCTTAGATGCCTGTTGCCGTCAATCACGTAACAGGTGTATATGGTTTCCTTGTTTACGCCGGTTTTTCTTATATGGTCCAGCGCATAGCCCACGGTATAATGCTCCTTCAGGTCCACGTATTCTATGGTCATAATGGACCCGGCGGAGTTTTCCGGGAATTTTAAAAACTGGTTTATTATTTTGCGCTCGTCCTTGGACACGTTTTGCAGTATCTTTTTTGCCACGTTGGCGGGCATTTCCTCCAACAGGTCTATTTTGTCGTCAAAGGCCAGGCCGGCCAGCAGGTCCCGCAGGCTGTGGTCGGTTATTGCGTTGATAAGATCCATCTGCTCTTCCTTTTCCATGTACGAAAACACCCTCGCAGCCGGGTCCTTCTTCAGGAAACGGAACAGTATAATCCTCTCATCGCCGTCCAATTCCTTGAAGTACTCTGCCAGGTCCGCCTCATGCAGGCCGTTAAGCTCTTCTATAAGCTGCTGGAAATTCTTTTGCCTGTACAGCTCCCTTAAATGCTGCATACCATATACCTCCCTTCCCGGTGAAAGCTTTAGAAGCCGTCCGATGTCCCGCCCACAGCAAGGGAAAAAATAAGCTTCTTCAAACGGGAAGAAGCTTTATAATGGGCTTCCCCTCGTTGAGTTTTGACACTGTACAGCTTTGGAACAGATCCAGCTGCATTAGGTTAAACCTTACTCCGGTAAAACCTGTTGACCCGTTGGTGTCTCTCGACATTTCCGGGCAGCAGCGTCTATCTGTACAGGAGCCTCACCTAACGAAATAATGGCTTACTATTCTATTATATATAACTCTTTAACATATTGCCATTATTTTTTATCCGGCGCCCGGTATCGGTCGGTCAAAGGGCACATACCATAACCGCCCTTCATAATATATACTAATCAATCTATTAATTATTATGCCGGGAGGTATGGATGTGAGCGAAATAAAGATTGGAGACCTGGTTGCACGAAAGTCCTATAAATGCGATATCCTTTTCAAGGTTGTGGATATTATCAACCAATCCGGCAAGGAAACGGTTTATATATTGAAGGGGGTAAACATGCGAATCTTGGTGGACGCCCCCGGCGAGGACCTGGAACTTCAGACCGGCAGTGACCTTCGCAGGTTTGAGATTTCCAACCGCCGTGTCGTGAGAAAGCGCATGGACGGCATTGCCCGCCAAGGAAAGGCGGGGGTACATTCCAAAGGCATTAGGAACGCTTTTTTATATAGAGGCTCAAAAACCTTCGGCAGGCCGGGACGGATTCTGCACCTGGACGGGGACCAGGACTACCTGAATATGTGCATGGAGGCCTACAGCGAAATGGGCCTCAATGTTGAGGGTAAGCACGTACCCGAGAGCCGGCAGCCCCAGGAGGTGGGCCAAATGCTCAGGGAATATCTTCCGGATATACTGGTGCTTACCGGCCACGATGCGGTTGAAAAGAACAGGGACATAAACGATATAGAAAACTACAGGAATTCAAAATACTACGTAGCCGCCGTGAAGGAGGCAAGGAAGTTTGAATCCTCCTACGACGACCTTGTGATTTTTGCGGGGGCGTGCCAGTCCCACTTCGAAGCCCTGTTGGAAGCCGGGGCCAATTATGCCAGTTCTCCGAAGAGGGTTCTAATACACGCCCTTGACCCTGTATTCGTATGCCAAAAAATTGCCTGCTCCAGCGTTGACAGCGTGGTATCGGTGGAGGACCTCATATCCAAAACCATAACCGGTATCGAGGGGATCGGGGGACTGCAGACAAGGGGCAAATACAGGGAAGGCTTACCCGGGACAGGCGGGACCAAGGCGCGGAGGAGGTAAGGAGGGTGAAAAAGCACAGCGATATTTACCTAAGGGTGTACAGGGAGCATGAAAAAAGGATGGAAGTAATACCCCTTGAAACCCTGGTGGCGGAAATGCTGCCCTCCAGTATACCCGACGGGTTGGACGGCGAGGCGCTGAAAGCCCAGGCTGTCCTTATTAGGACCAATATTGCCCGGCAGCTTCCGGTTTACGACGGAAGGGGCTGCAGCCTGCACCCGGGTGCAGACCTATGCGACGGCGGGCACTGCCTGGAGCGGCTGTCCTTGGCGGGGGAAGCAGTGGAAAGCATGGATAAAAACAGCCAAAAATGGGCAACAATAAAAGAGGCGGTGGAAAACACCCGGGGAGAAATAATAGTGGTAAACCGAAGGCCCATAAGGGCCCATTTCCACCTATGCTGCGGAGGGGCTACCGAAAACTCCGAAAACATTACCGGCAACAGGGTGGTTTATCTAAGAAAGGTACTGTGCAGCTATTGCAAGGGCTCGCCGGCATGGGAGCAGCAGAGGGACCTTACCATTGAAGAGATAGAGCAGAGGCTTGGCATAAGGGCGGACGGCTTCAACTCGGTTAAGGGTTCTCCCATCGAAGGGTTAATTGAGGAAATAGACCGGGACGGCGAAGGCAGGATAAGAAGCATAAGGATTGGCGGCAAGTATTTCAAGGGTTCGGACGTGAGAGACCTTTTGGGCTTAACGTCCACCCGGTTCGGGTGGAAACCGGTTACCCTAAGGTTTATAAGCGGCGGCAGCGGCCACGGCCTGGGGATGTGCCAGTACGGCGCAGCCGCCATGGCTGCGGAGGGCAAAAGCTACAGGGACATTATTGATTATTATTTTACCGGGGTGGATATAATCACCGTAAAGGGAGGCGGCGGGGATACACCGCTTGCCGGAAAGGTTTTTGTGCTGGACCCCGGGCACGGGGGAGAAGACGGCGACAATACGGGGCCCGGGGGACTTAGGGAGAAGGATGTGAACCTGGATATCGCGCTGAGGTTGGAGGGAATGCTGAAAAAAGCGGGCGCGGAGGTCCACATGACCCGGCGTAAAGACACCGGGGTGCTGCTTTCTGAAAGGGTGGAAATGGCTTGCCGCCTAAGACCCCACTTCCTTATCAGCATACACCAGAACGGTTTTTACAACCCGGGGGTTTCGGGCACCGAAATCTACTACTATACCGGCGACACCGAAGCCCGTAACCTGGGGGAGTGCATAATGGACCGGTTGGTCGAGGAGGCCGGTGCTGTGAATAAAGGTGTAAAACCGGCCAACTTTTATATCCTGAGGGAGGCAAAAGTAAACTCGCTGCAGCTTGAACTGTTCTATATAACCAATCCTGCCGAGGAAGAAAGGCTTAAATCGGAACATTTCAGGACCAAGGTGGCCAGGGCTGTTCTTAACGGTATTATGCTCTATTATAGGGCAGGGGCATTAAACGGCGCTAGAAAGCCGGTCTAGCGCTGCGAAACCCCGATTTCTACAAAATATATTGTTTGACAGGGCCGAGTATATATTGGTACAATATAGATTTATAAATTTGCATTATGCTCCAATATATGATAATATATATATAACGCAGGCAGGACGAGAAGGGGTGATACCGGGTGCGAAGGAATGATTCACTGGACAGGATAAAGAAAGACGTTGAAAAGTGCATTGGGAAGAAGGTAATGCTTAAGGCCAATAAGGGCAGGAAGAAAACCTTCGTAAAGGAGGGCATCCTCGAGTCCACCTATCCCAGCATATTCGTGATAAAGTTCGATACCGGTCAGGACTTCACAAGAAGAGTATCCTACAGTTACTCGGATATACTTACCGAAACGGTGGAGCTTACGGTGTGCGGTGAAAACAGGAAAATAAAATGCAGCTAATGGGTCCAATAGCGGCAAACAAGCCGCTTTTATTATTTTTTGCAACAAAATTTTTTATACACCAACAGGGCATAATTTATAACAGCCGCTGGCACAGCCTTTCTCTGACAGGAAAGAATGCATATGTTGTAATTAAGTACCAGTGCCATAATGGGGCAGCCGTGGCCGAAAAATGAAGCGCAGGGCCCCGCGAGCCTTGCGTGTATTAATATTCACATAATTAACATTAAATGTATAATTTTATATTCCGTGGAATTTCACCCTTCTTGTATTAAAAAATTAAAGATAATATACTAATATTGTCGACAGTAACAGAAAACACTATCAGTGACTGTATATCCAAAAAGAAAGGGTGATTGTTTGTGCCTTTCACAAACGGTGTTTCGATTAATTCCGAAATAGGAAAACTGAAAGCCGTTATACTGCATCGGCCAGGCGGAGAGCTTGAGAGGCTCACCCCGGATTACCTTGAGGAGATGCTGTTTGACGATATACCCTGGCTGAAAAAGATGACCGAAGAACATGACGGTTTTGCCGAAACGCTGAGGTCCAGGGGCGCAGAAGTATACTATATAAGGGACATGCTGAAGGACGTGCTGGAGATGGACGGGGTAAAGGCCCGGATGATAAAGGAAACGCTGGACTTAAGCGGCATTGAAAACCCCGACCGCAGGGAGGCCATAACCCAATACCTTATGGACCTTCCCACCCAGCAGCTGGTGGACAAACTGATAACCGGGCTTCCAAAGTCCGACGTGGCCGATATTGAAAAGCATCTGAGCCTGGTGGACTATATTAACGAGGATTATCCATTCTATATCAATCCACTGCCAAACTTGTATTTCACCCGCGACCCGGCAACGGTTATAGGCAACGGCCTGTCCATAAACGCCATGAAGGTGGAGGCCAGGAAGCGGGAAAGTCTTTTCATGAAATACTTTTACAAATATCATCCGATTTTTAATGCCGCACCTACTCCACTCTGGTATAATTATAACAATAAATACAGCCTGGAGGGAGGGGATATCCTTGTGCTGAGCAGGGAAGTCCTCGCCATTGGGTGCAGCGAAAGGACTACCGCCCAGGGCATAGAACTGCTGTGCAGGAACCTTTTCGAGGGGCTGCCGGACCTTGACCATATCCTGGTGGTGCTTATACCACACATAAGGGCCTTTATGCACCTTGACACGGTGTTTACAATGGTGGACTATGACAAGTTCACCATATATCCAGGCGTGGAGGA
>JAXGPT010000033.1:0-12912 GCA_040766775.1 Bacillota bacterium
GTCTTTCTGGGTCAGGTTATTCATCCTTGTTTCGTATTCCCTTATGGTTTTAGTGACACGGTCCTTTCCCGCCACTATAAGCTGGGCATCGAATTCATCGGCACGGACGGTAAAATATGCGGCATAAAAGGCCAGGGGGTAATGAACCTTGTAATAGGCTATCCTGAACGCCATGGTCACATAGGCCACCGCATGGGCCTTCGGAAACATATACTTTATTTTTTTACAGGATTCTATGAACCAATCGGGTGTACCAACCCGCCTCATGTCTTCTACGTCCCCCTCGGTCAGCCCTTTACCCTTTCTTACCCTTTCCATTATCCTGAACGCGTTTTTTGGCTCCATGCCTTTTTTTACAAGGAACAGGAATATGTCATCCCTCGTGGATATTACTTCCCTAAGCGATGCAACCCCTTCCTGAATAATTCTCTGGGCATTGTTAATCCACACATCGGTCCCGTGCGACAGGCCACTTATCCTTATTAGCTCCGCCATTGTGGTAGGTTTTGTATCCTGCAGCATCTGCCGTACAAACCTCGTACCGAATTCAGGAATACCAAGGCTGCCCACGGGACATTCTATATCCTCCGGCTTTATACCAAGGGAATCAGTTGAACTGAAAAGCTGCATGGTCCTTTGATCGTCAAGGGAAATTTCCCTAGGATTTTTCCCGGTCAGCTTATGCAGCATTTTGAGCATGGTTGGGTCGTCATGGCCTAATATGTCAAGCTTCAATAGCCTTCCGCTCAGCGCGTGGTAATCAAAGTGGGTGGTTATCACGTCCGAGTTCAGGTCGTCCGCCGGTCTTTGAACTGGAGTAAATTTATGGATATCCATGTCCCGGGGCACAATCATTACGCCCCCTGGGTGCTGGCCGGTGGTCTTCTTTATTCCTGCACAGCCCCTTACAAGGCGGTTTATCTCGGCATTGTGGACCGTAAGATTCCTCTCTTCCAGGTAACCCTTTACGAAGCCGTAGGCGGTTTTGTCCGCCAGCGTCGAAATGGTGCCGGCCCTAAAGACCTTGGTCTTGCCGAACAGCTCTTCCGCGAACCGGTGCGCCCTGGCCTGGTATTCACCGGAAAAATTGAGGTCGATATCCGGCTCCTTATCCCCCTCAAATCCCATGAACACTTCAAAGGGAATGTCGAAGCCGTGCTTTCCAAGCGGTGCACCACATTCAGGGCAGGCTTTGTCAGGAAGGTCCGCCCCCGAGCCGACGCTTCCGTCTTCCGTGAATTCGCTGTACTTGCACTCGTCGCACAGGTAGTGAGGCGGCAGCGGGTTTACCTCGGTTATACCACTCATGGTTGCAACCAGCGAAGACCCCACCGAACCCCTGGACCCTACCAGGTACCCGTCCTCGTTTGACTTTGAAACCAGCTTTTGTGCCGCAATGAACAAAACCGCATACCCGTTGCCTATTATTGACTTAAGCTCCCTCTTTAGCCGATCCTCCACAATCCTGGGAAGTGGACTGCCGTAAAGGGCCTGCGCCCTTTGCCATGTCAGCTTCTCCAACTGCTGCTCTGCCCCCTCTATGGTGGGCGGATACGTTTCTAGCGGTACCGGCAACAGCTTTTCTATTTTTTCATTTATAACATTTGGATTCTCTATTACCACCTCTTTTGCTGCGGCTTCGCCAAGGTATTTAAACTCCTCTAGCATTTCCGACGTGGTATGAAGGAATAAGGGTGCCTGGCTGTCCGCATCTTGAAAGCCCTTGCCCGCTAAAATGATTTTCCTAAAAACCATGTCGCGGGGGTTTATAAAATGTACATCCCCTGTGGCAACAACCGGTATGCCAAGTTTTTTACCAATTTCGTATACTTTTTTGTTGGCCTTTTGGATATCGCTAACATCTGACAGCCTTCCGCTCTCCACCATAAATAAGTTGTTCCCCACCGGCTGTATCTCCAGGTAATCGTAAAAGGAAGCTATCTCTTCAAGTTCGCTGTCGCTTTTGCCCGAAAGGATACTCCGGTACAGTTCCCCGGCTTCACAGGCACTTCCTATCAGAAGGCCCCTTCTTTTTTCCGAAAGAAGGCTTTTGGGTATCCTGGGGGTTTTATGGAAATACTCCAGGTGTGAACTGCTCACTATTTTGTACAAGTCCTCAAGGCCCTGCTGGTCCTTGGCCAGGACGGTAACATGATAGGACCTAAGCCTGTTTAGTGTTTCCTTAAGCAGGGCATTTCGTCCGCTGCCCCAGGCAGTGTTTTTCCTTTCTCTTTCAATGGTTTCCATGCATTTTATGAATATTTTCGCCGTTACCAGTGCATCGTCCACCGCCCGGTGAGCCCTTTTCATGTCAATCTTAAAGTGCTGCGCCACGGCAGAAAGCTTATGGGTTTTTAACCGGGGAAGCAATCTTCTAGTGATAGCGAGGGTGTCCAAAACCTTGTTCTTCACTGTCATACCCATACCCACAGCCTTGTGTTGGATAAAACCCATGTCGAAGGGCGCGTTGTGGGCAACCAACACCGAATCTCTCACAAAGTCCAAAAAGGCCGGTATTACCTGGCTGGCGGTAGGGCAGTCCTTAACCATTTCATCGGTTATACCAGTCAGCTCCACTATTTCTTCCGGAATGGGCACCTCCGGATTAACAAGGGAGTGGAATCGGCCGGTAATATTACCGTCCTCTACCACTACCGCTCCTATTTCGGTTATACTGTCCCGCGCTGGGTCCAGCCCTGTGGTTTCTATATCAAAAACCACGTAACGGCCTTTTTGTCCAATTCAAAGTCGGTCTGCGAGGTAATATATAGGTCGTCTATCATGTACCCTTCAAGGCCGTATATCACCTTAACACCGGTCCTTTGAGAAGCTTCATAGGCCGCCAGGGAAGGCCTGCACCACACCGTGGTCGGTTATGGCTATAGCCGTATGGCCCCATTCGGCGGCCTTTTCTATCAAAGCCTCCACCGGGGCGACGCCGTCAAAGCGCTGAACCGGGTGTGGGCATGCAGTTCTATTCTTTTCTGCGGGCAGTCGTCCTTCCTTTTTTCAGCCGGGACAAGCACCGCATCCCTTCCCGCTATCACTATTTCCTTAACGTATTTATTGTACTGTGCTTCTCCCTTTATTCTTACCCTGTCACCCTCCCGGACCGCGTTTTCCCACTCTTAACCTTGATGCCCTGTCTAAAAAAAATCGGCATTCTATCGTGTCCTCGTAATCGGTTATGTATAATGACATGAGCAGGGAATATTTCTGGGAATTAAGTTCTTTTTTCTATACCGCAAACATCACCCTCCACCACCACCGTACCAGCGTCCTGTATAACGTCTTTAATGGGTTTTGGAGAGCCCCTGAAAGACTTTCCGATTATTACCCTGTTTTTTGAAGTCTTATTTTTTCTGCCGCTGTTTCGCTTTACAATCCTTTTAATCTCTTCCAGCTCTTCGTCCCGGGCTTCGGCTATTGGCGGCATTATTTCGTCCCCGGAACCTTTTTCTTCGCTAACTGTTAAAGACACGTTAACGTCAATACCGGCCATTGCTTTTACCAACCTCTGTGTAAGCACTTCGAACCCCCTGTCCGAAAGGGCGTGAAGGGCCAGCTCGCTGCAAAATTCCACCAGCAGGCGCTTTCCCCTTATGCTATATGTACAAGATTCCAGCCACGGACCTGCGGCCGGAAAGGACCTGCGCCACAGGTCACAAAAAAAAGTCCAGTGGGTTTTTAGGAGCTTCTCCAGGCTGGAATCTTCCTCCGACCGGACAATCAATACCCGGGGGTCCCCGTTCTTTTTAAATTTTTCCCTAATTCCCTCTGTGACCTCTTTCGTGTCCTGCCCCTGCCATTCTTCGCCACCGACTATAACTATTACCTCATTGGCCCTTTCATTAACCATCACTTTTTTTACCCGTTTCGATATATCCTGCATTTAAGCCCGACCTCCCCCTAGCTGCTGTCTACAATCTGTTTTATCCCTTCCACCTCGTCTAGCGCTTGAATGACATCGTCCAGCCCCATCTGCCAGGGCAGCTTCAAAAGCAGTATTATTTCCACCGTAAATTCATTCAGTTCTATCATCCTTATGTTCCTTATGGAAATACCCTTCCCGCCTAGGGCGCTGCCTATCCTGCCCAATTGTCCCGGGACGTTGTCCGCCCTCAGCGTAATGGAATAGTTGTTCCTGCTCTTGTTAATGCGTGCGTCCAGCCGGTTTACAACGGTCAGAGTTATGACAATGACAATAGTTACCACAACCGCTCCCAGGTAAAACCCGGCTCCCACCGCAAGACCTATGCATGCAACCACCCACAGGCCCGCAGCTGTTGTAAGCCCCCGTATGGAAGCTCCTTCCTTCATGATGGTTCCAACGCCCAAAAAACCTATGCCGCTTATTACCTGGGCCCCAAGCCTGGCGGGGTCCATTGTCGTCCTACCCCCGTATATTTCAAAAAGGTAGAAAGACACCAGCATAACCAGCGTAGAACCTGTACATACAAGAATATGGGTGCGAAGTCCGGCAGCCTGGTTCCCGAACTCCCTTTCCATCCCTATGGCGCTGCTTAAGAGGAAGGCTAATAGGATTCTTAGCAAAACTTCCTGGGTTGACAGCATTATTACCTCTCCTTAAAACTCAATACCTTCACGATATCCCGGTACATTTTTAGCCTTTCGGTAAACCCCTTTATGATACCCAGCTTTTCCTCCTTCATGACGTGGGAAACGTCCTCCAATTGTATTTCTTTTATGCGCACGTTGTGTTTTTTCATGTAACGGGTCAACGCCACCTCCACGCCGTAACGGCTTATTTCCAACCCGTCTATATCCATTAGTATTTGCCTTTTTATTGCCCTCTGTCCCGATAAAAAGGGAGCGACTTTCTGGGCCAGGTCGGTGGCCAGGCGCCCGTTGGAAAAAATGCCTACGGTCATGTCCCATTCCCCTGAAAGGACCGGCTGCAGAAGATGATCGGCATCCTCCGGTTTAAAGCCGCAAAGGTCCGCGTCAAGAAATAGAATTATATCCGACTGGCAGTCCTTGAATCCGCGGCACAGCGCCCCGCCTTTCCCGAGGTTTTTGTCGTTTATAATAACCTTTACGCCCATCCGTTTTGCAACCTCTGCGGTTTTGTCCTCGGAACCGTCATCCACTACTATTATTTCGTCCACCAGCCTTGATTTCTTGACAGCCTCTAAGACATCTCCAATCCTTTTTTCTTCGTTGTATGCCGGGATTATTGCTGTTGTTTTCATTGACTTTCCTCCTGGTACTACCTATTATGCGTACTTATATAAATATTACCACATTTTTGTCCAATTCTTCAAACCGAAAGAATTTTGCAACAGCCTTCAATAATATAAATAAGGGCGGTTTTATACCACCCTTAATAGGCCTTTGCAAAATATACAAACCTTTCGGCATCTCTGCCACACACTATACACTCTCCGCCTCCATGTGCCTGTTCAAAGGGTATGCATCGGATTGTGGCTCCTGTCTTTTCCTTTACCTTGGCTTCACACTCGGCGGATTCGCACCAGAAAGCCTTTACAAAACCCATTTGATTTTCCATTATTGAGACCATCTCTTCCATATCCCGGGCGGTGCGGATGTTGCTGTCCCTAAACCGCAGCGCCTTTTTAAATATTCCAAGCTGTATATCCTCCAGCAGGCCGGACAGCCGTCCTTCCAGTTCTTCAAAAGCAATGGGGATTTTTCGCCGGTGTCCCTCCCTTACCGCCACCTGGCCGCTGCTTATGTCCCTGGGACCTATTTCAAGCCGGACCGGAACACCTTTAAGCTCCACTCATTGAATTTCAGCCCACACTGTATGCCATCCCTGTCGTCCAGTTTCACCCTGTACTTTGCCGATAGTCTTCTTTTTGACCTCTGCTGCCTTTTCCAGCACCCTTCCTTGTGCTGGGCGACCGGGACTAATACCACCTGGAAAGGCGCTTACCCTCGGCAGCAGTACCAACCCCCTGTCATCGCCGTGCACCATTATGATACCGCCAATCAGCCTGGTGGGACGCCCCAAAGAGGTTGACCACACGTATTTAAGCTGGCCGTCCCTGTCAAGATACTGTATATCGAACACCTTGGCAAAATGCTGGCCCAGGTTATGGAAGTGCCCGCCTGGAGGGCTTTGCCGTCCAGCATAAGGGCTTCCATGGTGTATGTCCTAAGGGCCCCTGCAAATTTTTCTTTCTGGGACTTCAGCCCGGTCAGCATCGGAATTGCCAGCGTGTTTTCCGCAAAGTCCTATAAATGTCAATATCCTGGGGCCTCTTCTTCCGCCTCCTCCTCCGATGCGTGGGCGGTATGGCCCTCCTGCCACAGGAACTCGGAGGTGCGCAAAAAAGGCCTGGTACTTTTTTCCCATCTAACAACGTTGCACCATTGATTGTACAGTATAGGCAGGTCGCGGTAGGACCTAATCCACTTTGAGTACATGCTGCACACTATGGCTTCCGATGTTGGCCTTACCGCTATCCTCTCGGTAAGCTGTTCGTTTCCGCCGGCAGTAACCAGGCCACCTCCGGTGCAAACCCCTCCACGTGCTCCGCCTCTTTTTGAAGAAGGCTCTCGGGTATAAAAAGCGGGAAATAGGCATTGCTGTGGCCGGATGCACGCAGCATATCGTCAGGGCCCTTTGCATGTTTCCCACAGGGCGTAACCGTATGGCTTTATAACCATAAACCCCTTTACCGGTGCGTAGTCCACCAGGTCCGCCTTTCTTATGACATCGGTATACCACTGGGAGAAGTCTTCGTTTTGTTTTGTTATCTGGGTTACAAATTCCTCTTCCTGTCTTGACATGACTACACTCCTTTCAAAAATGAATAATCCCCCCTCCCAAAGGGACGAAGGACTTTCCGGTACCACCCTTTTTGGATAAAGGCCCGCTCGGGAGATAATAACGGTTTCAAACCGTATTTTGCTGTTCTTTTTCCCGCCTCCCATTTGTCGGCGACAGGTTGTATTAAGCCCCGTTTGGTTATTATTCTAAATACTATATAATGAATACAGCTTTGTCAATACTTATCTATCTCTTCCATAAGGGCTTCAAGGAGGTCCTGCTCCCTGACTGTCCTTATTATTTTCCCTTTTTTAAACACAATACCCTTTCCACTGCCTCCCGCTATCCCAATATCCGCCTCCTTGGCCTCCCCCGGCCCGTTGACGGCGCAGCCCATTATTGCAATTTTCAAGGGCTTTTTGACATCCTTCACCCTATCCGCCACCCGGTCGGCCAGTTCTATAAGGTTTATACCGCACCGTCCGCAGGTGGGACAGGATATTATGTCTACACTTGCCTTACGGTAAAGCCCGAGGGATTTTAGGATTTCCCTGCCCACTTCCACTTCCCGTACAGGCCGGTCGGTAAGGGATACCCGTATGGTGTCCCCGATACCCTCAATCAAAAGTGAACCAATCCCGATGGAGGACTTTACGGTACCGCTTAAAAAGGTGCCCGCTTCGGTAACCCCTACATGCAGCGGGTAGTCCACTTTCCGGGACACAAGCCGGTACGCCTCAATGGTGGTCAAAACGTCCGAGGCCTTAAGGGACAGCTTCATGTTGTAATAGTTCATCCCTTCAATGAGGCGAATATTCCTTAATGCGCTTTCCACCAGCGCCTCGGCACAGGGTGCCTTGTATTTTTCCAATATATCCTCCTCAAGGGAACCGCCGTTTATGCCTATCCTTATGGGTATCCCCCTTGCCGCTGCAGCTCTCACCACCCTTGCCAGCCGGTCGGTGGAACCGATATTGCCGGGATTTATGCGCAGGGCATCCGCCCCTGCATCTATTGCGGCTATGGCAAGCCTGTAATCAAAATGTATATCTGCAACAAGGGGTATCGAGATGCCTTTTTTTATATCCGCCAGGCAGGAAGCCGCCCTCTTGTCCGGCACCGCCACCCTTATTATGTCGCAGCCTTCTCTTTCCAATTCCAATATCTGCCCCACCGTAGCCTTTACATCGGATGTTTTTGTATTGGTCATGGACTGGATGGTGATGGGGCTACCCCGCCCACCGGGGTATTTCCAATAAATATTTTTCTTGTGTTTTTTCCCATGTAAAACGCTCTCCGTTCTAGAATAGGTTAAACCGGCTTATATCCTTCCACGTTATCATTATGATAAGAAGTATTAGAAATACAAATCCAATAAAGTGGATGAGCCCTTCCTTTTCTATGTCGATGGGTTTTCCCCTTACGCCTTCCAGCAGCAGGAAAACCATTTTACCTCCATCCAGCGCTGGTATGGGTAGCAAGTTTATAACCCCGAGGTTTAGGCTTAGAAAAGCTGCTAGGAACATTACGTTCAAAATGCCTGTTTTTGCAGCCTGGTTAACCAGCTGAATAACGCCCACCGCCCCCACCACGTCCTCGGCGGAGGCCTTGCCGGTAACAAGCTGACCCAAGTAGGATACCATAAGGCCTATCACTTCGAAACTCCTTTTAATCCCCAGTCTCAGCGAGCCGGCAACACTTTTTGCCGCCACCGGCGTTATACCTATCATGCTCTGCCCGGTTTCCGGATCGGTAACGGGAAATACATCAAAGGCAACGGTTTGGCCTTCCCGGCTTACCGTAACTCTCATCCGCTCACCCTTTGAGGCGGACACCAAAAGCTGCAGCTTTTCCCAGGATTCCACCCTTTGGTCGTTTATATACACCACTCTGTCGCCGGGCCTTATCCCCGACATTTCGGCCGGGTATCCTTCCATCACTGTATCAATAACCGTTGTGGGGGTACCCACGATGTAAAAAATTATGCTAAAAAGAAGTATCGCCAGTATTATATTCATCACCGGGCCCGCCAGTATAATGGCCATTCTTTTTCCTAGGGGTTTGCTGTAATATGCGCCCTCACCTTTTGCTTTTTCTTCCTCCCCCAACATTTTTACATACCCGCCTATCGGGAAAACGCGCAGCGAGTACCGTGTACCCTTGCGGCCCCAGGACATTATCTTTGGACCCATGCCTAAGGAAAACTCCTCCACCGTAACCCCTGACTTTTTTGCGGCGAAGAAATGCCCGAATTCATGGGAGAATACCATTAGTGTAAATATTATTATTGACGCTGCAGCGGTGATTACCGTAGATGCCAAAATTTCTCACCATCCTTTTCAACCAGTTGGACAACTTTAGACCTACTCCATCCATCCCAATATATTATATCATCCAGGCACGGGTTCTTATGATTATTATGTTTCTCTAAAACTTTTTCTACCACCGCGGGAATTGAATTGAAAGGCACTGCACCCTTAAGGAATAATTCAACCACCGCTTCGTTGGCCCCGTTAAGCACCGTTGTCATGGTTCCCCCTTCCCTGAGAGCCTCGTAGGCAAGCCGCAGAGAGGGAAAGGTCTCAAGGTCAGGCTTGAAAAACTCCAACTTTCCCGTCTCCACCGGGTCGTATCTTGGCAAACCCGACGGTATTCTATTGGGGTATGTAAGCGCATACTGTATGGGCAGCCTCATATCTGGGTTTCCCAGTTGCGCCAGCACCGCACCGTCCACCATCTCCACCATGGAATGGATTATGCTCTGGGGGTGAATTACCACTTCTATGCTGTCGGCATCCATTCCGAACAGCCACCGCGCTTCTATCACTTCCAGCCCCTTGTTCATCAGCGTTGCCGAATCTATTGTTATTTTTTTGCCCATTTTCCAATTGGGATGCTTCAGCGCCTGGGAAGGCGTCACTTCCTTAAGGTCCTCTCTGCTTTTGCCTCTGAAGGGACCCCCGGAGGCTGTAAGCAGCAGCCTTTTCACCTGGGAAGGGGGAGTGCTTCCAATACACTGGAATATAGCCGAGTGTTCACTGTCAACCGGTATTATCTTTATGCCCTTTCTTGATGCAAGGTCCATAACCAGCTGCCCGCCGGCGACAAGGGATTCCTTGTTGGCCAGCGCAACGCTCTTTCCCGCCTCAAGGGCTGTTAGGGTTGGTACAAGCCCCGCAATACCAACCATTCCGTTTAATACAATATCACAGCCGCTTTCGGTTATACAGCTCCCGATTCCGTCTTCCCCACACAGCACCACCGTCCGGCTGCTTTCACCCAAGTTCGCCTTAAGCCGCCGGGCCCGCCCTTCATCAAGCAGCGCCGCTACCCTTGGGTTAAACTCCCTTATCTGCTCAAGCATTAAACCATCGTTTTCCCTGGCGGCAAGGGCGGCTACGCGAAATACCCCCTCCATCTCCCTTAGCACCTGCAGCGCCTGCCGGCCTATGGAACCGGTACTGCCCAAAATAGCAATGCTTTTCAACTCAATTTCTCCCTTCCTGCCCGCTTCAAAAGCCCTGAACTCACACATCCCGCCCCTCACATCCCAATCCTGCCTCACACCTCCCACATCCCACATCCCACTTCTTAGAACAGGAGGTGTGTCCCCATTCCGATATAGACAATAGGTATAGTAAACAATACGCTGTCAAACCTGTCCAGGATACCCCCATGACCCGGCATAATACTGCCAAAGTCCTTAACCCCTGCATACCTTTTTATTATAGAGGCGGTCAGGTCCCCGAGCTGTGCTGCTATCCCTCCTATTAGCCCTATGACCGCCATGTTTACCATTCCCAGATCCATTCCGTATATTTTCCATGCAAAATACCCAAAGGCCATCGAGCCCGCAACGCTCCCCAAAAGGCCGCCTATTGCCCCCTCCACCGATTTTTTGGGGCTGATGGAAGGACAGAGCTTGTGCCTACCCAGCGAAATCCCGATAAAATAGGCAAGGGTATCCCCCAGCCATGCTATAACGAACACCAGCCATACCAGTATATGACCCTGGTTCTGATTATATATAAGCTGAAGCAGGGACATAATTACCGGTATGTATACTATACCCACAAGGGTTATTCCCAAATCGTCAAGGCGCGCCCTGTTCTGAATTATCATGGTAATAAAGCAGGCAACGGTACAGGCGATTATTATGGATACCGTTAACCCGAACACCCTTTGTCCGTATATACCCGCTACAACGTTTATGGCGGCGGAGGATAAAAGCCCTATTGCCTGGAAGGGAAAAATTTCTTTCGCTTTGAAAACACTGTAGAACTCGGCGAGGGCTACCAGCGCTACAACCGTCAGGGCGACGGTAAGCGCCTTTCCTCCGGTAGTAAGTACGAATACCAGTAAAGGTATACCCAGCAGCGCACTTATTATTCTAATCCACACTGTTAACCCCTCCATACCTTCTGTCCCTTTTCGCATATTCTTCCAACGCCTTTTCAAACATATCGGCGGTAAAGTCCGGCCAGAAGCAGTCGGAAAACCACAGTTCCGAATAGGCAATCTGCCATAAAAGGAAATTGCTGACCCTCAGCTCGCCGCTGGGCCTTATTACCAGGTCCGGGTTGGGCATCCCGCTGGTATAAAGGTAGCTTTCGAAAAATTCCTGGTCAATATCCTGTACCCGGACCTTTCCTTCGCATACGTCCTTCACTATCTCCCGTACCGCCCTAATTATTTCGTCCCGTCCGCCATAATTTATAGCTACGCTGAGTACCATGCCGTCGTTTTCCCTGGTTTGTTCCACCGCTTTTTCCAGTTCCTCCTGCACATCCTTCCTAAGCGCAGATATGTCACCAAGTATTCTCAGTTTTATGTTGTTTGTCTTAAGCTCTTCCAGTTCGCTTTTCAAGTACTCCATAAGCAGGTTCATAAGGTTCTTTATTTCCATCTCCGGCCTTTTCCAGTTCTCTGTAGAAAAGGCATACAGCGTAAGGTATTCCAGACCTATTTTTCGGGAGTGTTTTACTATTACCCTCCAGCGCGGCCACTCCCGCCCTATGCCCTTGAATCCTGTGCAGTCCCCTTTTTTGCGCCCATCTTCCGTTTCCGTCCATGATAACGGCAACGTGCCTGTGATAATTGCTCCTGTTAACCATAGCAATACCTCCACCCGAAAACACCCCCTATAAAGGGGGTATTAACTGACAATCAGCTCAATAAAACCGTTCTTTATCCTTTGACCTATTACCCTTTCAACCCGCTCGCTGTTCCCCTGCCTAAAACAGGCACCGGTTCTTGTTATTGCTATATTTCTTATTCCCATTTCCCCAAGGACATTCATGGCATGGTTAATAGTATAGCAAATCAATAATGGCACTTCCATTTTATATCTCCATAATTTCCATCTCTTTTTTTTCAATGGTCTTATCAATCAATTCTATGTATTTATCGGTCAGCTTTTGGACTTCGTCCTGGGCCTTCTTCTCATCGTCTTCGGTCAGTTCGCCTTTTTTCTTAAGCTTCTTTATTTCATCGTTGGCATTTCTTCTCTCGTTTCTTATGGCAATCTTTGCTTCCTCTCCATACCTCTTTACAAGCTTGACCAGTTCCACGCGCCTTTCCTCTGTAAGCTGTGGAATCACCAGTCTTATTACCTTTCCGTCGTTGTTTGGGTTTATCCCCAGGTCGGATTTTAGAATGGCCTTTTCTATATCCTTAAGAGTACTGCTGTCATAGGGCTGTACCATCAAAAGCCTGGGTTCGGGCGCGGATATGCCTGCTATCTGGTTAAGTGGCGTGGGCACGCCATAATAGTCAATGGATATTTTGTCCAAAAGACCCGGGTTTGCCCTTCCGGCCCTGATGGTCACCAGTTGTTCCTGCAGCACCCTATGGGTTTTTTGCATCTTTTTTTCAGCTTCTGAATGGATTTCTAGACGCATTTTCATTCCTCCTTTTACCGCTTAAAAATTATCTCCTATTGATGTACCTATTTTCTCCCCCAATACTACTTTTTTAATGTTGTCGGAGCTTTCAAGTCCAAAAACGATAATGGGTATACCATTATCCATGCAAAGCGACGTTGCAGTGCTGTCCATCACTTTAAGGCCAAGCCTTAAGACATCCAAGTAATCCAGCCTGTCGAACTTGTGTGCGTTTGGATTTGATGCCGGGTCGCAATCGTAAACCCCGTCAAC
>JAXGPT010000034.1:0-12567 GCA_040766775.1 Bacillota bacterium
TCCCGAAGGCTGTTCAATTTCTTTGCTTATTTTGTTGGTAATCTGCCCGGTGGTCTGCCATGCGCCGTCATTCTTACATGCCTATTCTATGGAGCGATTTCAGGGTCAGGCCCTGCTACTACAGCAGCGGTAGGATCTATGACCATTCCATTTCTGATAGAAATGGGCTATGATAGGACCTGGGGTTCTGGTATGGTGGCTACTTCAGGCGGCTTGGGAGTTATCATACCACCGTCAATCCCCTTTGTACTATATTCATTGGCTACAGGGGTTTCTACTGGAGCGCTCTTTATAGCAGGTGTATTTCCAGGTATCCTGATAGGACTATGCATGATGGCTTATGCTGTAGTTTACTGTGTAAGACAAGGAGAAGATAAAGAGAGAATCAGGGCTAGGATGAAAGAACTGCGCTCTAAAGGTTTTCTCAAACTGTTTAAGGAAAGTTTCTGGGCTTTGCTGTCACCGGTAATAGTATTGGGAGGAATTTATTCAGGAATAGTAACACCCACGGAGGCGGCATGTATTTCAGTATTTTATTCCCTATTTGTTTCCCTGGTAATCTATAAGTCATTTACAGTCAAACAAATCATCTCCTTTTTATCCAACGCTGTAAAAACCTATGCTCCGCTTTGTTTTGTGCTTGCTTTTGCAATAGCCTTCGGAAGAGTACTGGCTTTGGCCAAGGCTCCGATCTTGATTGAGAGCTTTATACTGAATAACTTCTCATCGGGCACATCGGTATTGACGGGCATTGTAATAATTTTCCTGATACTGGGAATGGTTATGGATATAGGACCTGCCATAGTCATACTATCACCCATCCTACTTCCCGCTGTTCAGTCACTGGGAGTGGACCAAATACATTTCGGCGTGATAATGGTTTGTTGCCTGTCCATTGGACTTGCAACCCCGCCGTTTGGATTGGACCTATTCGTTGCCGGAACATTATCCGATACAGCCCCGATGGCCGTGGCTAGAAGAGCTATACCTTTTATAATTGCCTTTGGTATAGCACTGTTTATTATAACTTATATACCCTGGTTTAGCCTTGCGCTCCTATAAAACAGGAATGCAAGTGATAAATAAAAGAAAAAAGGAGGAAAGAAAATGAAAAAGTTACTTATACTGCTTTTGGTGTTAGCTATGGTTCTGGTCCAGGTGGCATGCTCCGGTGGAACACAGCCAGAACAACCTTCAGAACAGCCTGCAGAACAACCTGCAGAAGGTGCGAGTGAATACGCTTCATTGGAACCGGTAGCACTTATTGGTGCCGATAATGCAGGTGTCGGTGCCGCGGCACAGCTTTTCGGTGAACTGGTTACCGAGAAGGTAGCAGAGATTACCGATGGAAAACTCACAATCGATTATTATCCAAACAGCCAGCTTGGTAATGACCAGGAGCTTCAGGCTCAGATGCTTGCAGGAGATATTGACTTTGTTATATGCCAGACAGCCCAAACAGTGAACTTCGTGCCGGAAGTAGCTATATTTGACCTGCCAATGGTATTTGCAAAGTATGATGCCAAGACCATTGACTATGCCTTGAATAGGAGTCCTTTTACTGAAAAAATCAATGAGGCGTACAGGGCAAAGAACATGCTCAATATGCACTATCTGCAGGGTGCGACATTCCGTGAGACCACTTCCAACAAGAAAATAAGCAGTATTGACGATTTCAAGGGATTAAAGATAAGAACAATGGAGAATAAATACCATATGGACTTCTGGAAAGCACTTGGAGCAGCGCCGACACCGCTTCCGTGGCCTGAGGTTTATGTATCGCTGCAGCAGGGGCTTGTACATGCACAGGAAAATGCAACCGATACCTGTGTCGGTGCGAATCTGCACGAAGTTCAGGACTACCTGATAATGACTCACCACATATTGTATTGCAACCAATTCATTATTAATGCATCCAAGTTTGACAGTCTGCATCCGGCATACCAGAAGGCTTTGAAACAAGCGGTAGATGAGGCGGCGGTAGAGATTGAAAAACAGCTTGTTACCATAGACAAGGAGAACAGGCAGAAGCTGATAGACAACGGAATGGAACTTATCGAATTTGAAGCCAGCTTTATAGACGAGGTTCTTGATAAAGTTCAAAGCGTGTACGATGCCATAGGAAAAGATATCGGCCAGGAATATGTAGATGCCTTGCTGGATGCGCTGGAAAATGCAAAATAATCAACGTCTTATATAGGTAAAGCAAATAAAAAATAAGAAGTAGGTAAGTGGGTTTCACCTACCTACTTTTTATTTTGAGCAGCCAGCAAGCATTAAGGTTTTTCGGCTCTTACCCATGTCAGGCGGTAAACAGCCCGGTGTACTGCAGCATCCTTCCCCTTGGCGGCGTTATTCCCGGCCGTCCTTATCCGCTTGGAAGTGGATGCCCTTGCCCTTTGGTTGCGGTCCAGGCCCTTTTGAATTTTTGCCTGTAGGTAACCGCCGCTGCATATGTTATAATATTGACAGGATAACACGAAAAAGCGGTGATAAACATGAGAAGAAAAAGAAGTGAAAAGACAGTAGGGATAGGTAAGGGCAAAACCCTTCTGCTATTATTTGTCATGATTCCCCTATTGGGAATAGCCCTTGGTTATGGGGTGGCCAAAGTGCTGATAATTCCATATTTCGCCCAAAACCAGGAGGATGCGGCCGGGACGTCGAACGGGCAAGAGCCCCCTGCAGGCACTTCCGAGCCAGGGGAGGCGGGAGGCCAGGGTGATGCCGCCCCACAAAGCCCGACCGAGGATGAGCAGGCGGCTCATGCGTTCCAACAGGCGTTTAGGGTGGAGGGGTTCGACCTCTATCGTATCCAGGTGGGTGCCTTTTCCAGCCCTGAAAATGCAATGAAACTGGCGGAGGAATTGAACGACAAAGGAATGGCGGCGGCGGTGGATGAGAACGGCATGCATAAGGTTTATGCCCTTTACTCCTTTTCCAGGGAGATGGCGGAGGCGGCCATCGAGAAGGTAAGGGCCCATTACAGTGATGCCCATATTTCCAAGGCAAGTTTTCCATCGGTGGAGATAAACTTTTCGCAGTCTTTCCCGGGAAGCAGGCATGTTGAGGGACCAGCTTGAGGAGTGCAAAGACATGCTTGTGCAAATTTCAGAGGCGGAAGCGGCAGGAAAAAGCATAGAGAGCATGATTAAGGAGCACAAAAACCGCATTGGGCTGTTCGAGGCCCAAATATCCCAGGCCGAATGGCCTAATGACATGGCAGGATACAAAGACGAAGTATTGACGTTGTATACCGCGATGCTGGAAAGCTATTCGGAATATGACAGCCGGGCTGTGGTACCGGGCCAGGTTTCCATGGAGCTTATCAACTGTTATGCAGAGGTGTTGAAAAGAATAAGCCTGGTAATATAGGGCATGGTCAAAAAATATGTAAAGAGGGAGGTTAATATGTATCTTTATGAGATAAGGGACATCCTCGATGCAGAGGTAATAACAGGAAGTCCAGGATGGACAGGGAAGTGGACTTTGCCTTTGAGCGGACCTCATGAGCGATGTTTTAGCCTTCGTCAACGAAAGGACGGTGCTGCTCACCGGGTTAACCAATCCGCAGGTGATAAGAACAGCAGAAATGATGGACCTTGCTGCCATTATTTATGTTAGGGGTAAAAGGCCCGATGCTGCTTCCCTGAAACTGGCGGAGGAGAACGGCATGACCATTATGTGTACGCCCTATACCTTGTATACCACCAGCGGCATTTTGTACAATGCCGGTCTTAAGGGTATAGATGAACTGGGAGTAATAAAATGAGCCAAAAAGACATGGTAAGCTTGAACTACAGGGTAAACGCGGAGTGACTTTGCAAAGGCCGGGGATGCTTCCAGCAACACCAAAAAGGTTCTAAAAAAGCTGGGGATACCTTCGGATATAACAAGGCGTGCAGCGGTGGTTACCTACGAGGCGGAAATGAATATCATTATCCATTCCAACGGAGGAGAAATCATTGTAAACATTGATACAACCAAGATTCAAATAATAGCGAGGGACTATGGCCCGGGTATTCCGGATATTGACAAGGCAATGCAAAAGGGATACTCCACCGCTTCCGATCATGTGCGGGAGATGGGCTTTGGCGCAGGGATGGGACTGCCCAACATGAAACGGTGCAGCGATGAGTTTGAGATAGAATCAAAAAAAGGCGAAGGTACTACGGTAACCAGCATAATACACATTCCTGATTAAGAGGGTGGTCAAAAATGGGAGATTATTTTCATTCGGTTGTATTATCCGAGGACAGCTGCAAAGGGTGCACTCACTGCATAAAAAGATGCCCCACCGAGGCAATAAGGGTAGGGAGCGGAAACGCGAGCATTATTGGTGAGAGGTGCATAGACTGCGGCGAGTGCATAAGGGTTTGTCCCTATCATGCGCAAAAGGCTGTTACCGACGATTTGGAAGATATAAAGAAATACAAATACAGGATAGCCCTTGTGCCTCCGGCGCTGCACGGCCAGTTTGACACTAATGTCGGGCTGGGTAAAATATTGAAAGCGGTTGAAATGCTGGGCTTTGATGAAGTCTTTGATATTTCACCCTACTGCGATATTGCCTCTGCAATCATAAAAAAGCACTACTTGCAAGGGGAAAAGATAACAAGGCCGGCGATTTACAGTGACTGTCCGGTAATAATCCGCATTATTCAGCTTAGATACCCCGACCTGCTGGAAAACGTAATACCGATGGTCTCCCCGATGGAGATTGCTGCAAGGCTTATCAAAACAGATATAGTAGAAAGGAAGAACTTCCGGCAGGGAGACATTGGGGTATTTTGTCTTACGCCGTGCCCTGCAAGGGTGACCAGCATACGGGTACCGATAGGTATAAGTCTTCTCTACACCGACGGGCTAATATCCATAAGAAAAGTATTCGCACACCTGTCAAAGAATCTGAGGGAATTACAGAGCCTGGAGAGAGTGGAGGGCTATGAGTTTTCAGGCAGGGGGCTTAAATGGGGCACTATAGGTGGACAGAGCCATTCAATCGGTATTAAGAACTATCTTGCGGTTGACGGTATAGAAAACGTTATAAATATCCTTGAGGAACTGGAACTGGGTAAAATAAGGGATATGGAATTCCTTGAGGCCTATGCCTGCACCGGCGGGTGTGTTGGGGGGCCGCTTCTCGTGGAGAATGCCTTTGTTGCAAAAACTAGAATAAAGCACCTGGCCGCTACCACCCCTTCACCCAAGATAATAGGAAAAGAAAAGGTGGAAAAGTATATTGAAACGGGACTGTTTAACTGGACCGAGAAGATAAAACCCAAGAAAATGGTGAGCCTGGACCCGAATATAGGAAAAGCCATTCAAAAGATGGAAAAGGCCGAGGAGATATTGAAAAAACTGCCCGGTATAGACTGCGGGTCCTGCGGCGCACCCACATGCAGAGCCCTGGCGGAGGACATAGTAAACGGCAGGGCCAGGGAAGTGGATTGCATATTCAGGCTTAAGGAAATAATTAGTAGAATGGACAGGGGGTAAAATGAATGAATGTGAGGGAACTATGCCGGAGCCTGGGATTAAACCCGGTGGCAGGGGAAAAAGGCTTGGACAGGAAAGTTGACGGGGCCTATGCAGGGGACTTGCTAAGCTTTGTAATGGCCAACGCTTCTAAGGGAAACGTCTGGATAACCATCCAGGCCCATTCCAACATTGTTGCCGTTGCCTGCCTGGTGGAGATGGCGTGTATAATAGTTGCAGCCGGCGTGGAAGTGGACGGCGATACGCTGGAAAAAGCCGATAAGGAAGGAATACCGATACTGGCTGCAGATTTGGACGTGTACACCCTTTGCTGCAAACTGCACAGTCTCGGTATATAGCAGCCTATGAATATAGCGCTGGATTTGCATATACATTCAGCACTGTCCCCCTGCGGCGACAACGATATGACGCCCAACAATATAGTAAACATGGCTCTTCTGAAAGGGCTGGATGCTATAGCTGTAACCGACCACAACTCCGCGGAAAACGTTGAAGCGGTTATGAAACTGGGCCTTGAAAAGGGAATAGTCGTGGTGCCCGGAATGGAGGTGCAGTCCAGGGAAGAGGTGCACCTGCTCTGCTATTTCCCCGACCTTGACCGGGCATTGGGTTTCCAGCAAAGGGTATACGATAACCTGAAAGGAGAAAACAACCCGGACTATTTCGGCGAGCAGCTTATAATGGACGAAATGGACAGGGTGGTTGGGCATAACCGGAGGCTGCTTATTGGATCTACCGACCTCTCGGTGGAAAGAATAGTAGACCTGGTGGTCCGGGAAGGGGGAAGGGTGGTGCCGGCCCACGTGGATAAAAAAGCTTACAGCATAATTTCAAACCTTGGCTTTATTCCACCGGACCTTGATATTAAAAGCGTTGAAGTGAGCAGGCCGGAGAACACCACCGGGCTTTTGCACCAATACGGCCAGTTGAAAGGATACAGGATAATACATTCTTCCGATGCCCACCGACTGGAGGATATACTGGAAAGGGAGTTTTTCATGGAAGTTGGAGAGAAAAGCATATCGGGAATACTGGCACGGCTTTAATTCGGGTTACAAGATTTAGTTTGTAATGTCCGGGTTATGAACTGCAGGCCAAGAATCACTTGGAAGCAAAAGAACCGTCCCTTTGCTTCCTGGAAGGAGCGGGGTCATGAGGGATATTTCGCTGCATGTACTTGATATAGCCAACAATTCGTTGGAAGCGGACGCAAGCCTGATTGAAATTTTGGTGGAAGAGGATATCGCGGGCAATATGCTGCGGGTGAAGATAAAGGATAACGGGCGGGGGATGGACGAAGAAACCGCAAGAAAAGCTGTTGACCCTTTTTATACCTCCAGGAAAACGAGGAGGGTGGGACTGGGTCTTCCACTTCTTAAGGCGTCCTGCGAAAGGTGTGGCGGTACTTTTTCCATAAAATCTAAACCGGGAGAAGGCACGGAAGTTTATGCCGGCTTCCGGTACGACAACATTGACAGGCCTCCGCTTGGGGATATGCCGGAGACCATATTCAGCTTAGTTGTACTAAACCCTTACATAGATTTCATATACCGTCACTCCCGCAACGGACATGTCTTTTACCATGGATACCAGGGAACTGAAGGAATAAAGGGGCTTCCGCTTAACACGATGTCGCCGGCTGGCTGGTTCGGCACCTGAAAGAAGGCATATCAAATCTCGACTCCACCGAGTCATAATCCGCACTGCCAAAACCTCGCATGTTGTTCATTACTGTGTTAGATGAAAAGTCATTGTTTCTCTTCGGTTAAGGATTAGACCAAGGCCTCTAAACCAACAGGACATATCTGCAAACCGATATGCCTATAGTCATGGAAAGAAGAGGAGCAGTGTGTTTTTTCGGCAAAGGCAGTCCCGGTATATCCGGGAGCAGTTTTGTGATATTTGGACAACGAAAGCCTTAATCGAAATACTGTCCAAAGCTGGGGGGATCGGTCCGGGGAGGTTATTGAATAAATGAATAGTATAAGGTTTATAGCCAGGACGGCACTGCTGCTTGCGGTGACGGTGGTATGCCAGATGCTTAGGCCGCTTATCACCCTTCCGGGATTGGGTTCAACGCTGGTGATAGGAAGCTTGGTTAATACATCCCTTGCAGTATCCTCGGTGGTTGTTGGGCTGTGGGGAGGTACAATAATAAGCATTGCGGCGCCGATAATCGCCTTTATGCAGCAGCACATAACCTTTGTGTGGATGATACCTATAGTTGCAGCCGGAAACGCGGTGATGGTTATACTATATGGCGGATTTTATAAAAAGAACAAACGGATGGCAATAGGGCTGTCGTCCCTTGCAAAAGCAATGGTACTATATTTACTGGTAAAGACTGCAATTGGTATTGTGATGGTCCCGGAACCAGCGGCAAAGACCATGAGCCTTATGTTCAGTTGGCCCCAGTTTATAACTGCTGCAGCAGGAGGGCTTGGCTTCATTAATATTAAAGGTTTTAGCGAATACGGGTAAGAATATGTAGCAGTGTATCGGGGCAAAAAAACACGCTTGACGTGGTATTGTTTGCATTAAAGAAAATCATTATCTCATAAAGAAATATAACATATATAGAAATAATATGTACTAATATCGTTATTATGATATTGGCAATATTTATCATTATATGGATTCATGATAGATTGATAATTTTGGCATTGTTTATCGAATTTTTAAAAGTAACTTGTGTTTTAATATATATAAACATTTTTTTTAACAAATCCAAAGATAACTTACTATTTATATAATATTATTCATCCAGCCGTTCCAACATTTATGATAAACATTATAGTATTTACAAAAAATCTGAATTTATGCTCATTTTTTTTCAATACCTATATTTTTTTGAATTTCTTATGTTAAAATGAAATAGGTATTGATAGATAAATAACAAACACCATTATTGGGGGCATTCATTTGAGAATTCATATCTTACGTCACAGCTCGGTGTGTCCCCATATTTTAGAGGGAGGGAATTAAATGGCAGTAAAAGAGGTACGTGACCCAGTGGACATTCCGGAAAATTTTCAAAAAATTGCAGCAAGTCATTGATGAGTATAAGGGCAAACCTGGTTCTCTTATACCGATAATGCAAAAAGCCCATAGATATTTTCGGCTATTTGCCAATGAAGGTTCAGCAGTATATCGCCGATGGGCTCAATATTCCGCTGCAAACGGCGGAATTTCAACATTTTACGCGCAGTTTACCCTTGAGCTGAAGGGAGAGCACTCAATCGGACTGTGCATGGGTACGGCATGCCAGGGGGGTACAGCTGGTGCTGGACGAACAGGAACAGCTGGGGATATCCATGGGAGAGACTACAAAGGACGGGAAGTTTACGCTGGTGGCTACCCGATGCCTGGGATGCTGGCGGCTTGGCCCCGGTTATGATGATTGACGATGACGTGTACGGCAGGCTGACGCCGGACAGGATTCCCGAGATATTGAAAAAATACCAACAACAATAATTGCGGCAAAGAAGATGGCATTTAATTCTTAAAGATATGGCAGACCCGGCAAACAACATAGCCATTCAATACCGGGTTTGAAATGATATATAGAAAGCCCCATGATTTGCCGGAGAAGCAGACGGGAGGCAACAGGTAGTTACAATTCTAATATAGGGCCGGTAAGTCGTAAGGCCATATCAAAGTATAATGGAGGTGTTATTTGGTGAAGACCATTCAGGAACTTGAAGAAATAAGAAAAAAGACCCTTGAAAGGATAAACATCAGGAAGGAAAGGGAAGGAACAAGGGTGGTTGTGGGCATGCCACATGCGGCATATTGCTGGCGCAAGGCCGGTACTAAAAGCCCTGGTTGAAGAAGTGAACAAGAGGGGCTCAGGGGAGTAATAGTATCTCAAACAGGATGGCATAGGAATATGCGAGTATGAGCCCATAGTAGAAGTATACAGGCTGGGGAAGAGAAGGTAACCTATATAAAAATGACTCCGGAAAAGGTTGCCAGAATCGTAGTAGAACATATTGTCAACGGTAATGTGGTAACCGAATACGCCATAGGCAGCCGGAATAAATAGAATGGAGCGGAAATACAAGTATTCGGAGAGGTCAAGAGGGAGGTAAAATAATGGACATATTTCGTTCACACGTGCTGGTCTGCGGAGGTACCGGATGTACTTCTTCAGGCTCTCAAAAGGTAATAAAGGCTTTTGAAAAGCACCTTAAGGATAAGGGCATAGAAAAAGAGGTAAAGGTTGTACAGACAGGATGCCATGGGCTGTGTGAATTGGGTCCGGTTATAATAGTTTATCCGGAGGGTGTTTTCTACAGCAGAGTACAGGAGGAAGATGTAGAAGAAATAGTAAGCGAGCACCTGCTTAAAGGAAGGATTGTCAAGAGACTTGTATACGAAGAGTCCATTGAAAAGGATGTAGTAAAGTCCCTTGACAATGTTGACTTCTATAGAAAGCAGTTAAGGATAGCGCTTAGAAACTGCGGCGTTATTGACCCCGAAAATATAGACGAATATATAGCCATGGATGGTTACAAGGCCATCGCGAAGGTTTTGACCGAAATGACCCCGGAGCAGGTGATAGAGGAAATAAAGAAATCCGGCTTAAGGGGTCGGGGCGGAGCAGGCTTCCCCACCGGTGTAAAATGGGGATTCGCGGCTATCCCTAAGTCGGACAAGAAATACGTTGTATGTAATGCCGACGAGGGGGACCCGGGTGCGTTCATGGACAGAAGCATCCTGGAGGGAGACCCGCACTCGGTGCTGGAGGCAATGGCCATAGCCGGTTATGCGATAGGCTCGGACCAGGGCTATATATACGTAAGAGCCGAGTACCCTATTGCGATAAAGAGACTGGAGATAGCCATAAGGCAGGCAAGGGAATACGGGCTTTTGGGCAAAAATATACTGGGCACCGGTTTTTCCTTTGATATAGACCTTAAAATGGGTGCAGGTGCCTTTGTATGTGGCGAGGAGACTGCCCTTTTGAATTCCATTGAGGGCAATAGGGGAGAACCCAGGCCAAGGCCGCCCTTCCCGGCGAACGAAGGACTGTGGCGTAAGCCCACCATACTCAACAACGTTGAAACCCTCGCAAATATTTGCATGATAATACGTAACGGTGCCGATTGGTTCAACACTATAGGTACCGAGAGAAGCAAGGGTACAAAGGTATTTGCCCTCGGCGGCAAGATAAACAATACCGGGTTGGTGGAAATACCCATGGGTACCCCCCTTCGGGACGTTATATACGAAATAGGCGGCGGATGCCCCAACGGCAAAGCCTTTAAGGCAGTGCAAACCGGTGGTCCCTCCGGCGGGTGCATACCGGCAGAGCATATAGATATACCCATAGAATACGACACCCTGGTGCAGATAGGCTCCATGATGGGGTCCGGCGGGATGATAGTGCTGGACGAGGATAACTGTATGGTGGATATAGCCAAGTTCTTCCTCCAGTTTACCTGCGACGAATCCTGCGGAAAATGTACACCCTGCCGCGAGGGTACCAAGCGCATGCTTGAGATGCTTGAAAAGATAACCCAGGGTAAAGGAGAAGAGGGAGACATTGAAAAGCTGGAAAAACTGGCCAACCATATCAAGGATTCTTCCCTGTGTGCCCTGGGACAGACTGCGCCCAATCCGGTGCTGTCCACGATAAGATACTTCAGGCATGAATATGAAGCCCATATAAGGGACAAAAAGTGCCCTGCAGGTGTATGTACAGCCCTGCTGCAGTATGTGATAGATGCGGATAAATGTAAAGGCTGCGGTATCTGCGCAAGGAACTGTCCTACAAATTGTATTTCAGGTGAGAAAAAGCAACCCTATGTGATTGACCAGGACAAGTGCATCAAATGCGGTACCTGCCAGGAGAAATGCCCCTTTGGCGCTATCGTCAAAAGATAGTGGTTGGCATTTGAAACGCGTTTTTCAGAATAATGTGCGGCTGCCGGGAGGCATAGAGAAAGAACCTATCCGGGCAAAGGCACAAGACCATATCGAGTATCATTTTGTCAAAGAAAGGAGTTAACGGTATGAAGATGGTGAATCTTACTATTGACGGCATCCAGGTTCAGGTACCTCAGGGCAAGACAATACTACAGGCCGCTCAGAGTATCGGCATAGATATACCTACACTCTGCTACGACCCGCGTTTGAGACCCGATGGAGCATGCAGAATGTGTGTTGTTGAGGTTGAGAAAGCAAGGACCTTGGTGTGCTCGTGTTCAACACCCGCCGCCGAGGGTATGGTGGTATATACCGAAAGCCCCAGGGTGGTGGAAGCGCGGAAGGAAATACTTAGGCTTTTATGGGCAAACCACCCATACAACTGCCTGACCTGCGAAAAGGCCGGAAACTGCAAACTGCAGGACTACAGTTACAGGTATGATATAACCGACGAGGATATACAATCCTTTGAGGGAGCAAGAAGAGAGATCCCGGTAGACGAAACAAACGAGTTTTATACCTATGACCCGAGCAAATGCATCCTCTGCGGCAAGTGCGTAAGGGTATGCAGCCAGTTATCGGTGGTTGATGCCATAGGAAAGTCGGGCAGGGGATTTGCCACCCACATCACGCCGCCCTTTGAACAGGTGCTGAATAAGTCCCTGTGCGTATCGTGCGGCAACTGTGTTTCCAACTGTCCCACCGGAGCGCTTACGGCTAAAAAGGATGTTAAATACAGGGAGTGGGAAGTCGAAAAGGTTGCCACCACCTGCACCTACTGCGGCGTAGGGTGCCAGCTGGACCTTGTGGTCAAGGATAACAAGGTGGTAGGGGTTGAACCGGTGGACGGTCCTGCCAACGACGGCCTTTTGTGTGTTAAGGGCAAGTTCGGGTACAAGTTCATAAATCATCCCGACAGGCTGAAAAAGCCTCTAATAAAGAAGGACGGGCAGTTCGAAGAGGTGACCTGGGACGAGGCGCTGGCCTACGTTGCGGGCAAACTGAAGGAAAGCAAGGAAAAGTACGGTGCCGATGCAGTCGCGGGCCTTTCCTCGGCAAGGTGCACCAACGAGGAGAACTACCTGTTCCAGAAACTGATGAGGGCAGTGGTGGGAAACAATAACGTAGACCACTGCG
>JAXGPT010000035.1:0-11834 GCA_040766775.1 Bacillota bacterium
ATAGTAACTTCAAGGGACCAAGCTAAAGTTGCCAAAGCTGTAGCGGAACTGGGTGCAACTGCCGTAGAGCCGGATGAAATATACGGGGTAGAATGTGACGTGTTTTCGCCCTGCGCAATAGGCGCCATAATCAACGACAAAACAATTGAGCAGCTAAAATGCAAAATTATTGCCGGCCCGGCTAACAACCAGTTAGCCCAGCCAAGACATGGCGATGTTCTTCATGAAAAGGGAATACTCTATGTTCCGGATTATGTAATAAACAGCGGCGGTGTTATTAATATAATCGATGATATATCGGGACGTGAATACAGCAAGGAAAATGCCATGAAAAACACTGCAAAAATTTATGACGCCTGCAAGAAAGTGTTTGAGATAGCTAAAAGACACGGCATTCCAACATACAGGGCAGCCGATAAAATGGTTGAAGAACGAATCGCCTCAGTAGGCAAAATAAAAACAATTTATAATAGAAAATAGTATTGCGGCATAACACAGGTTGAGTGAGAGGTGCGGCGCACAAGAACCGCCGTCCCATTGTGTCTAAGAAGTTTTAATGAATTTGAAGTGGAGTCTGATAGGATTATTAAAGGCGAACGGGGTTTTCATATGGAATACAAATATGCGAAAAATGATAATTACGAGGACTTTTCCAGCGGACGTGTTTTGTACCATGCAAGCGGTATGACAAACTTTCCGGTTAGACTTGCCCAGGAGATATTCGGGAGGTGCCTGCAGTACTCGCCCAAAAAGAATGACATTTGCTTATACGACTGCTGCTGCGGCGGGGGATACCTGCTCACCGTCCTTGGGTTTTTAAACCAAGGCATTATCGGTAGAATAATCGGTAGTGATATAGATGAAAAACTGCTTGATATCGCGGAAAAGAACCTATCACTGCTAAGCAGGGAAGGTATGGAGAAGCGAATAGCAGAGATTGACCAAATGATAGAAAGCTTTAAGAAGAAGTCCCATATAGAAGCAAGGGATAGTGCGGCAACACTCAAGGGCCTGATTAGAAGCAATATAAGGTTCGAAGTCTTTCATCGGATGCATTAAGAAGATTGACCTTAAAATAAAAACCGGATATTATTGTTACCGATGTTCCCTATATGGCAACATGGTGGACTGGGCGGGGGATGAAGGAAAAAGTTATAGACAGGCTGCTGGATGTGCTTTATGAGATTTGCCACTGCGACACCATTATCGGCCTCTGCATGAACAAGAAACAGAAAGTTGGAAACGAAAAATTTTTACGACTGGAAAAACAGCAGGTTGGAAAAAGGAGATTTGAAATATTGAGAAAAAGCTGAAGGCAAATTTGGTTACGTTATCTCAAATCTTACCGGACAAATTACAGTTCCTCCCCCGATCCACACATTGTTCCTATGGATATTGGCTTGGAAAATTCTTTTCCAAGGGACCTTTCCACTTTTCTTTTTCAGTCTTCATCAAATTGCTCACCCTGGCTTCTTGACGATATAATCATATTGTCTGCATTTCAATGCCAAGTTAAACGCATGACTAATCTGCCAAGCCAGTTGGAATTACAGATAAAGGAATGTAATACAATCAGTGCGTCTTATTTAGGCAAAAGGAATAAAAAGCGAAATAGCAGTGCAAAATAATTTCATGCAGGACACAACTTCAGTTGTGTTAATAAAGAACAAAACAAATGGGAGGGAACAGTTGTAGCACAAAAAGGGAACAGAAGATTGAAAGTGCTGTCAAAAGAGGTTATAAGTATTTCAAAAACATTTAGCGGGCGCAAATTACGTAGCAGGTCTGCTACACGAATTCTTGCCGGATAACCCATGTAATAGCGAGTTGATAAAGTCTTGCAGTGCAATGCCGGGGCTGGGTACAAAAGGGGTGAAACCTGTGGTACAGTATCCGGGGGTATATAATCTGGGCGTGCTATATGGGAGGGATAACGCAACGGCCAGCTGTCCTATGAGGAAAACAAGTTTGTTGAAAAAATGGCCATGGCGATTGACAAATCCCGCTTGGAACTTAAAGGGCAGCACATTGTGCAAGAATATACACCGGTGTTATGGGCAAAGAATATGAGTTCAGAGAATTCGATAAACTGATGGAGTTCTACTGGCCGGTGCTAATGAAAAGTGCCAGGACGTAGTGGAGACTGCCATCGGTTAGTATGCGACTTGATTCTGGATGAGGACGGAAACATAATTAGCAGGGATTTAGTAGTACCGCAAAACCTTCATCATAATTACAGCGCGTATTGTTTTTTCGTGATGGAGGTTTTGCTTTTAATTGGTCGCAAGTATAAAGCTGCATAACAGCTTAAGAGGGAGGATAAGTATGGATATCGAATTCCGCTGATAATAAGCGACGGGGCCAAGGCAAAAATGGATGAGCGGGGAATAAAAAAAGCCGACATAAAGGAAGTGCTTGCTTGGGCAGAAAACGGTGTAAAAGAAGCTGTATATTGAGGAGAAAACCGTTTCCTTGCCAAAAAAGAGAATGGGGGAATTTTACTGCATATGTAGAATACGACAGAGTGGATGACGGTTACAAAATACGGGATGTATACAGTCATCGCGTAACACTGACGGAAGACCAGGAATAGGAGGGTAATAAAGTGGCGGATTGGATGTGCAGCAAATGCGAAATAGAAGTGGATAAGGTTGATGATATAAAGATAATATACAAGGACCTTGACCTTCCTCCAGCCTCGGGCTATCGCTGCCCGCAGTGCAGCGTTGAATATATTGACGGTGAATATGCAGTAAATGACCTTGCCTCGGTTGAGGAGATGCTGGAAGGAAAATGAGCTATGCCGGAAGAAAGGATGCCCCTTGCAAAAAGCCTTTGCCGTTACGCCGCGGCAGTTCTCGCATGTATTTGGAAAAAGGGGATAAAAAGCGCCGGCTGGGAAAGCAAATCATTATCGCTGCTTGAAGTTGGATGCTCCAAGGGTGATGCTGCAGCATTCTTAGTTGGGAAAAATGATTATAAAATTACGGCAATAGATATTTCGCAGGAGTTTATAAACCAGGCCCTTAAAGAACACAGCCCAGTTTTGAGGAGCGGCAAGCTAAAGTTTTTACACGCCGATGCAACGACACTACCCTTTGAAGAAGCAAGCTATGACGGCATCTACAGTGAAGCAGCCTTTTCTCCTATTCCCGACAAGCGGAAGGCAGTAAGGGAATATTACAGGGCAATAAAACCGGGAGGCCGGGTTTTAATAAACGATTTTGCCCTGGGCCGGGATACGGGAAAGGACTTGAGGGATGAAGTAATGCACATTCCGTGTTTTGCAGGGGTACAGACCATTGAAAGCTACATTGGTTTGTTTGAAAAAGCGGGTTTTAAGACAATTCTCTGCTGGGAAGATTACGGGGAATTGATACGGATATCCTGCTGGCTGTGCAAAATATACGGAGTGGGCCTAAGGGAGATAGGAAGTTACCTTGGCTACTATTTTCGCATGGGCAATCCGGATGCTGGAGGCTGTAAGGGCAAAAGCTCAGAAGGAGTGTTCTTCAAAAGGGCAAAACTGACCTACTGCCAGATGATTTTTGAAAAGAGCAATGATTCAAATGGAGGCGAAGAAGATGTATGACTATGATGTGTTATGTATAGGAGCCGGGTCGGGCGGCTGTGCATCCGCGATGAGAAGCGCAGACCTTGGGAAAAAGGTAGGGCTTGTGGAATATCGCAAGAACGGTACCGGAGGAACATGTGTTACCAGGGGATGCATCCCGACAAAGGTGTTACTGCAGTCCGCCAGGGTATACTCAGAGCTGCTGGATGCCAAAAAATACGGTGTTGTAGTGCCGGAGGTACGGCTGGATTTGAAAGCAGTCCATCAGAAGAAATCCGCCGCGGTTGCCGGCCTGAAATTCGGCTTGGACAATATGCTAATCAAACCGAGAGGCATCGCAAGGATTGCGGGCAAGGCAAAGCTTATTGATAACCACAGCGTGGAAATCACCGACGGCGATAAAGTGACGGTTATTACGGCAGAAAATATAATTGTTGCAACGGGCAGTGAGCCTGCATTGGTTCCGGAATTCAACATAGACCACGAAAGGATAATTACCAGCGATGATGCGTTGAACGTGATGGAAATACCAGGGGAAATGATTGTCGTTGGGGCAGGCGCCCTGGGGCTGGAGTTTGGATACCTGTTCTTAACCTTTGGTTCAAAGGTGACTATTGTGGAAATGATGCCCCATGTGGTTCCAACAATGAAAGATGACGAATTGGCCGGCGTAATATCCGGTTACTTGGAGAAGATAGGCATGGAATTTAAATGCGGCTCGGGAATTTCAAAAATAAGCGTGACAGAGGGCGAACGCGTCCTATGCGAACTGGAAAACGGGGATAAACTGGAAGCCGATATGGCGCTGGTGGCAATTGGACGCAGCCTGAATACAAAAGGTATTGGCTTGGAAGAGGTGGGGGTTGAACTGGACAAAAAGGGACAGGTTGTGGTGGACGACCAGTTGAGGACTACTGTACCCAACATTTTTGCGGTAGGCGATATCACCAAGGGGCCGCAGCTGTCGCACAAGGCGCAGAAGCAGGGACTGGTCGCAGCGGAAGTAATTGCGGGAAATGACGTTCGCATGTCCTATGACGTAATTCCATCAGCTATATTTATACATCCGGAAATAGCGATGGTGGGTATTACTGCAGATGATGCAAAGGAGGAAGGAATAGAAACCGTAGTGGGCAAAATGCAGTTTTCCAGTAATGAAAAGGCAATGGCAATGCAAAAAACAGCGGGCATGATTAAAGTGACCGCCCGTGCCGATAACCATAAAATAATCGGCGGCCATATATTTGGCGAAGATGCATCGGTATTGATAGAAGAGATAGCCATCGCCATCCAGAAGGGTTTGACATTGGAGGATATAGCGGACAGCATCCACGCGCATCCGACTTTATCGGAAATAGTCATGGAAACATGCAAGAATGCTCTGGGCAAGGCCTTTCATAGATAGAAAACCCTTAAATATTTGATGCTGCTTTTGCCGTCGCGGTTTTCTTAAGAACGCAAAAAACCAAGGAACTTTAGGAGAGTATTATGGCCGAACAAATACTTGAAACAGAAAGTCTTTGCCCGGAGTGCCTTAATAAAATCCCGGCGGTTTATGAAAGGGACAATAACAAGGTATATCTGAAAAAGGCATGTAAAGACCACGGCGACTACAGGGTATTGGTTTGGAGTGATGCGAACCAGTACCTGAGCTGGAGTGAGCAATCGGTACATGCACAAAAAGTAAGAGGCGGATACGGGGTTAAAAGAGGGTGCCCCTTTGATTGCGGGCTGTGTAGGGACCACGAGGGAAGAACATGTACAGCGGTCCTGGAGATTACATATAGGTGCAATATGGAATGCAGGGTATGTTTTGCGGACACAACAAAGGCTAGTTATGAACCGCCCCTTAATAAGGTTATGGACATGTACAGGACAGCCTATCAAAACGGCGGGCATTGCTCCATTCAATTAAGCGGCGGAGAACCCACCCTGAGAGAGGACCTGGCAGATATCCTGAAAATGGGTAAAGGGTTGGGCTTTACGCACATCCAGGTAAATACAAACGGCATTAAGATTGCACAAAGCAAAGAATACCTGCAAAGCTTGAAAGATGCAGGGGCTGACTTGATCTATTTGCAGTTTGACGGCACCAAAGATGAAATATATAAAGAAATCCGAGGCAGGAGCATGTGGGAAATAAAACAGCAGGCGGTAGAAAACTGCGAAAAAGTCGGGATAGGAATCATATTGGTTCCGACCATAATTCGGAAAATAAATGACCATAATATAGGAGACATTATCCAGTTTGCAAAGGAGCATATGCCGACTGTGAAGGGAGTACATTTCCAGCCGGTAAGCTTTTTCGGAAGGTTTCCGGGCAAGGTGCCTAAGGACGAGGACAGAATGAACCTTTCGGATATTATTTTTGAACTGCAAAAGCAGACAAAGGGTGAAATAAGCAGTGAGCATATTGTCCCGAGGAAAAGATATGACCCGCATTGTGCTTTCAGCAGCCTGTTTTACCTGACAGAGCAGGGGAAACTGAAGGCGCTCACGAAGGAAAACCAAAATATGCTGTTGGATAATAAAACGGATTTTGCAAAAAAGGCCAACGAGTTCACAAACGCCCACTGGAGAATGCCCAAGGAAGGCGAGAATAAAACAAATGGACCGGAAATGAGCAGCTTTATCGACAGGCTGAGGAATTATACTTTGACGGTTACAGGCATGGGTTTCCAGGATGTATGGAATATTGACATAGGCCGGCTTAAAGGGTGTTGTGTACACGTGGTAACGGCGAACAACCGGGTGGCACCCTGTGTGCATTCCAGTGACAAGCACAAGCGGCGAGAGGCTGTACAAGAATGGGTAGGCTGCTGCATTATACCAAAAGCGTTTTGTCCCATGTGCCTGGAACGTCTATGCCGCAATTGAAGAGGAATGCGACGGTATATATATGAAAAGAATGCAAAAAACACGGAGGTTTAAAAGCACTGGTCTGAGGGACAATGCGAAAAACTATTTAAAGTGGCTTTCCTTTGGCGGAATGGATGTTGAAAAGCTTCCCGTACGACGGAGGAAGCCGACAGAAGATTGGAGAAGCGTCCTTCGCCGGTGAAGCATACATTCAGCCCTGTTCAGCGCGTTAATGACAACCAACCGCTGCAACAACAATTGTCCTGTATGCTTTACCAGGGATAGCAGCGAGCCCTTGTATGAACCGTCACTGGATGAATGTAAAAATCTAATAATTCAGTATAAAAATAAAGCCGGGGACAATGCGAAAAGCTTTGGAACTATGCGGCGGAGAACCAACGGTAAGAGAAGATATTTTTGAAATATCAAAGTTCGCCTCCCAAAACGGTTTTGATTACATACAGCTAAACAAACAGAATAAGCTGAAAAAGCGAGAGTATTGGCGGCTTAAAGCAAGCGGGGTTATAACGGTATACCTGGGCTTTGACGGGGTGACGAAAAAGCCTTATATAAACAAATACGGCAGGGATATGCTGGACATTAAGAGGTCCGCGCTGGAAAACTGCAAAAGGCCGGGCTGGCGGTGGTGCTGGTTACCTGCGTTATTCCCCAGGTGAACGACAGCGAGCTGGGGGATATAGTCCGCTTTGCAAAGGCGAACATGCCGACTCGTCAAGGGATATACCTTCAGCCCTGCTACTTCGGCATTTATCCAAGGGGGATATAAGGCGCATTACTATCCCGGAAGTTTTAAGAAGCTTTGAACTGCAAGCGGACGAGGAAATCAAGGCAGGCGATTTCTTACCGGGGGCCTATGAACATCCACAGTGCTCGTTCAATGGATGCTTTTTGCTTGGCAGGGGCAACAGGCTAAAAGCCTGACAAGTTTCTCAAAGAGGGAAAAGAGACCCGGAAGGGTATAAAAGAATACGCCAGTCCAGAAAAAATGCATGGATGCCCAGCCGGGTTCATGCTCACAATAGGAGGCATGGCCTTCCAGGATGCCTGGAATATTGATATACTGCGCATAATGAGCTGTTCGGTGCAGATTATTGGACGGAATAGCAAAATGATTCCCCTGTGCAGTAAATATCTCACAAGCTGCAGCGGAGAAAAGATCCACCCGGGAATTAGTTAGAGGGTATAGGGGGAGATTATGAAATGGGCGTTCACCTGGAAGAAGGGCTTTTTGAACTGTGTTCAAAAAGAATCATGGCGGACGAAGGGTTCAAAACCGTGGCAAGGAACAGGAATTTTGGAAAAGTAAACAGTGACCTGTTCCAGGAATTCAGGTTATACCAGCTGAAAAAGACAATCAAGTATGTGTCCGAGAACAGCCGCTTTTACGGGAAAAAGTTCCGGGAAAAAAGTGTAGGACCGTCGGATATTAAAAGTCTCAAGGATATTGAAAAATTTCCATTTACATTTCCGGAAGACCTTAGGCATTCAAGTTATGACTTTCTCTGCATATCCCAAAGGGACGTGGAAAAACCCGTTACATTTTTCAGTTCCGGTACAACGGGGATTAGGAAAAGAATCTATTTTTCAAGGGCAGATATCATAAAAATAATGGAGTTCCTACCGCGGGGGATGAATACTGTCACCGACAGGGACAACGGCATAATTCAGATACTTTTGCCCAATTCAGCGGGAAGGGGGATCGGGTACCTATTAGCCGAAAGCCTTAAAAGCTTTGGAATGAGGGCCGTAATTTCAGATATGGGATGGCCGGCGGATAAAATTATACGCTCATGCCTTGATGAAAAGCCCGATGTCTGCTTCGGGGATGCGGGTACCATTTTCAGGGTTACAAAGGAAATGGCAGGCAAAATGGATTTATCCAAGCTGGGAGTAAAAGTGTTATTCCTTACCATGAGCAATGTATCCCGTTCTATGAAGGAATACCTTGAGAAGGCTTGGAACTGCCGCGTGGCAACTCACTATGGTTTGACCGAAATGGGCTGGGGCCTGGCGGTGGACTGCGATAGCTGCGACGGCTATCACTACAATGAACTGGATGTAATTGCAGAGGTGGTTGACCCTGAAACGGGCAAGGTGCTGCCCGAAGGGGAGGAGGGGGAACTGGTTTTTACGAGTATCGGAAGGGAAGCGATGCCTATTATCCGTTTTACAAGCGGAGATATTTCCAGCCTGTCAAAGGGCAGCTGCGGGAGCAGTCTAAAGCTTATGGGGCACATTGTAAGGCGTACTGAAGGCATGTATGACCTTGGCGATGGAAGATATATATACCCAGCCTGCTGGAGGAAGCCATTACAGCATACAAAAAGTGGTTGATTACAAAGCGTCTGTCAAGGCCGGAAGCTTTATATCGACTTGGAGACCGTAGACAAGGCGTATTATGGGCAGCGAAGAGAGCGTAGAAAAAGAGGCGATGGAGCGCCGCGCGATAGATGAAATAAGGAATTCACAAGTTGAATTAACAGTGGAGCTATTGGAAAACGGTTCACTGAAACCCTTCTGCCATCAAAAAAAGCAATTGAAGAAAGAAGGTAATTCGTGAAAAGCTGCAGCATGGGCGGATGCCGATTTTATCATTAGAATCCTCTGTGAAAGGAAAGCAATAAATGGCCGGGAGAAAGATGACCATCTGCCTGCGAGCTATTTGTCCTTAAAGCTTTAAAAAGCAACAGCTGTCCCCGTCGGAACTGGCAAAGGCTTTGAGCGTTTCAATATAAGTACAAGAACACGCGTTATTAAGGCCGCTGAAGAACTGCTGGAACACTACGACCTTACCCTGGAGGGCATAAGGAGAATCATTGAACTGTATATTGCAGAGTTCATGAACTTGATAAAACATACCGATAGTGCCCTTATATACACAACCCGCAACCCTCTCTATGTAATGCTGCTTGTTGGCAATGCCAGAATGGTGTTGAATCAAAACTCGGGATTTGTTGCCATGCTGGTGCTTCGAAGCACATGGAAGGAGGATATAAAGGGGTATTGGGTTCGGAATTATGCAGTATGGTATGAATCAAAATGCGGTTGTTTCTTATTAAAAATGAATGTATTGACCGGCCGGCGGTGCTCTGGAACTGGGACCTTTTATGCGATGGCTGTATAACGGGAGAATACTAAAGCGGCATTATCTATGAGATTGAGAAAATAGATATAAAGGGTTAAGGAGTAGCAATTCGGAGGAAGAGCTTTTTCTACACTTATGTAGCCAGGTTGAAAAGGCATTTTTAAACTAGGGCAGTATTGGTTCCTGGATATTAGTGAAAATGTTGAAAAACAATCATGGAGCCAATGGATGTCGCTGGTCTATTATTAGAATCAATTGCAAGCTTAATAATAAGCTCCAGGGCCGACTGTAAGGAGGCAATAACCTGTACCCAACGCTCACAGCATTATGCTTACCGCATTTTCGGACTATGCGCCGCTGATAGGATCACTGGACCTATTATACGTTGAATTAAAGAATAAAAAAGATCGAATTGAACACTCCGGTAAGGGATACGCCAATAAAGCGTGTCTTTATTGTTATTACGTACCGCTTACAACCCCACAAGTCAGCAGCCTTTTCGCAAGGCATGGAGTAAGCCTAATAGGTAACACTGCTTTCTTATTTCGCAAGGTCGAGGAGTTCTCGCCAAAACTGCATGAAAGAATCGCCCTGGTGTGCGTACAAATACTTGTCGGCGGCGACTGTGAAACAGAGGCGGAGGAAGTGGGCAAACGATTGGAAGAGTACCGATGCCGGGGATACCTGACAGGGATGTATGCTTTTGACCGGTGGCTGGGTAGTGGGCAAGGGGCTGTAGCGGAACTGATTGAGAAAAAGTTTGGGTACCCCGTATTTTTTCTCGATATGGATTTTTGGCACAGTAATGACCTGGAAATGTTGGAGGCCAGGATTAAGGCAATAGTAAAGCGTATAGCAGGCGATTGCTAGATATGGCTTGAACAAATGCGCAAATACAGGTGTGGGAAAATGTGCTACAATGAATATAGCAAATTTTACGTAGTTGTTTCAAAAAGAGAATACTATCAATAAAGAAAGAGGGATTATCCATGGAAATAAAGCTTGATGCAAAGCTGCTGGAGCATTTGAACAATAAGGGTATGAAAGCTTTAACGCTTAAGAAAGTAGCCCCCAAATGCTGAGCGGGCGCAGCTGTACCGTTGGTTTCAACGGGAAGGCCGGAGGATACCGGGGGTTATGACAGCTACGAAGTGGACGGGATAAAGGTTTTCGTGCAAAAAGGTATAGTAACAGTGGATGGAGTGCTTAAGTTCAGGCTAAGGAAGTTTTTGTTCCTTACCGAGATTGAAGCGGTGGGCGTAAAGGTGATATAATCTATGAAAACACCATTTTGAGGTGGTTTTGATGAACATAAGAAAAAAGCAGGAACAGCACGAGCTTGAAATGCTGCCGCCATACGCCTGCCCGTCGGCAAAGAGTAGGGGCAGGGAAAGGCGGGAGGAAAAATGCCCCATAAGGACCGAGTTCCAGCGGGACCGGGACAGGATTATCCACTCCAAGGCCTTCCGCCGGCTCAAGCACAAGACCCAGGTGTTTATCTCCCAGGATAACGACCACTACAGGACAAGACTGACCCACACGCTGGAGGTAAGCCAGATTGCCAGGACCATAGGCAATGCCCTGAGGCTCAACACCGACCTTATAGAGGCCACTGCGCTGGCCCATGATGTGGGTCACACCCCCTTTTCCCATTCCGGGGAAGAGGTGCTTGACCGCCTTATGCCCGGCGGTTTCCGGCACAACGAAAACAGTGTAAGGGTGCTGACGACAATAGAGGAGGGCAGCAGCGGCCGGGGATTAAACCTTACCTGGGAAGTGCTGGACGGGGTCCTTTATCACAGCGGTTTTGGCAAAAAAGCAAGAGAAGCCGGTACGCTGGAGGGACAGGTCATAAAGCTTAGCGACAAGATTGCCTACGTGCAGCACGACATTGATGACAGCATAAGGGCCGGGATATTAAATCCGGCCGACCTGCCCCGGGAATATATTGATGTGCTGGGGGATACCCATTCAAGAAGAATTTCAACGCTGGTTAAGGATGCGGTAGAATACAGCGCCTCCCTCATAGAAAAGGGGATATACTCCATAAGGCTCAGCCCGCAGGTGCAAGAGGCCCTTGTTGGACTTAGGGACTTCATGTTCCAGAACGTGTATTTTGGTCCCGCCTGCAAGCTGGAGAGGGAGGGCATAAGTCACGTGATCGAGTTCCTTTTCGGCTATTACACGAAGAACCCGGACAAGATGCCCGGATTCTATCAAAGGATAGCAGAGGAGGAGGGCCTTGAAAGGGGTGTATGCGATTACATATCCGGAATGACAGATAATTACTGCATA